>JBJMGV010000069.1:0-40334 GCA_045807725.1 Blastocatellia bacterium
AAGCAGGAAGCAGGAGGCAGTGGTCAGTGGTCAGTGGCCAGTTAATAGTTGATAGTTCCCCAAGCTCCGTCAGGAGCGCGATGTTTATGGAGCGAGTCTGAAAAGCCCTGAAGGGGCGAGATTCAATAGCCCAGCCCAACGGGCTGGGTACACTCAGTGACCATTCCGCAAGCCCTGAAAGGGGGTAATCCCCAACCTTATTACGCCCTTTCAGGGCTTGGCGGTTTGCCCTGCCGCTCACCCAGGGCGATGCCCTGGGCTGTCGAATCTCGCCCCTTCAGGGCTTTTCAGACTCGCTCCATAAACATCGCGCTCCTGACGGAGCTTGGGGAACTATCAACTATTAACTGGCCACTGACCACTGACCACTGCCTCCTGCTTCCTGCTTCCTGCTTCCTGCCTCCTGATGATTGTCTCCAGCCTCCTAGCTGCCAGCCGGTTCGTCTTCGCGCATCTCGACCAACTCGATGCGGTCGCCGTTGAGCAGGCCGATGCGATAGAGATTGTGGCAGAGCATCTGCGGCGCGGCGACGAGGATGAGCTTCGCGGCGCGAGATGAAAGTTGTCGCAGGGCGTTGACGGCTATAGCAATGGCCACGCCATCGTCTATGTCGAGTCCGCTCAGGTCGAGTTGAATGACGCCGCTCGCGTCCGCATCGAGCGCCTGCAAGCGGCGGGCGAACTCGTCGGCATTCGCCGCCGTCAAGTCGCCTTCAAAGGCCACTCGATCAGGCGGCAAATCGATTCGGCGCAAAGAGCCGGCGTTCGCGTCGTCCATCGCCTCACTTCAATTCAGCGGCGGAAGTAGGCATCCTCCGCCATTAACCAGTCAACGCCTGCTTATTCCTTCTTTCGATATTTCTCGAACCAGCCGCGCAGGTAGAGAATCTGCGACAGGCGATTCGACGGGTGGCGCGGCGTCGCGTTGAACGGGTGGTACTCGTCCTGTATACGCACCATCAGCGTGTCCACCTTGCGCAGCTTGAGAGCGCGATAATACTGTTCGGTCTGTTCCATTGGCGTGCGCAAATCCAGCTCGCCGGTCATCAACATCGTCGGCGTCTTGACGTTGCCGACGTAAGTGATCGGCGACCGCCGCAAGTGCTCCGAAGGGTCTTCCCACGGCAGCTTCTTGAAGTTGTAATACCAGCTCGATCCGTCAGTCGTGCCGACGAAGCTGTACCAGTTAATCACCGGCTTCATCACGACCGCCGCCGCAAAACGATTGGTGTGACCGACGATCCACGATGTCAGCACGCCGCCGCCTGAGCCGCCGCACACGAACAGGTTGCGCTCGTCTATGTAGCCTTTCTTAATCACCGCATCCACGCCGTTCATCAAGTCGTCGTAGTCTTCGCCGGGATAGTTGAACTTGATGGCGTTGCCGAACTCCTGACCATAGCCGGTCGAGCCGCGCGGGTTGGTGTACAAGACGACGTAACCTTCGGCGGCGTGGTTCTGAAACTCGAAGTTGAAGCCGACGCCATACATCGAATGCGGGCCGCCGTGAATGTAAAGCATCAACGGATACTTCTTCGCCGGATCGAAGTCGGGCGGCTTAACGATCCAGCCCTGCACTTTCTTTCCACCGACCGAGTCGTACCAGACTTCTTCGACCGCGCCGAGCTTGCGCCCTTCGAGCAAGTCGCCGTTCACGTCCGTGAGCTTCTTCGGCGTCGGATTCTTGAGGTTGAAGACGACGACATCGCCCGGCTCGGTCGGATTGGAAAGCACGCCCGCCGCTACGCCACTTTTTGTAATGGATGTCACTTGTAGTTGCTGGACGCCTTGCGTCACGGCTTGCGGCGCGCCGCCTTTGAGCGCGACGAAGTAGAGATTATCCGAGCCGCGATCTTCGCTGGTGAAGTAGACGCCGCTCGCGTCGCTCGCCCAGAGCAGCCCGGCGGGCGAACGGTCGAAGCCATCGGTCAACGCGCGGCGGTTGCGGCCATCAACGTCCATCACATAGAGCTTCGAGATGATGTAGGTGTCATCCGTGTTGTCAAAGCCCGTGTAAGCGATCAAGCGGCCATCGGGCGAAACCGCCGGGTTTGAATCCGGGCCGCGCCGGTCGGTCAGTTGAGCGATGCGGCCATCGGCGAGCGTAACGGAATAGATTTCCGACTCGCGCCATTCGTATTCAGCGTTTGGCTGACGCAGGCCGCTGAAAATAATCCGCCCGGAGTCGGGCGTCCATTCGGGCGCGCCGTGATTGTAATCGCCGTCGGTCAACTGGCGCGGCGTGCCGCCGGTGTCGGGGATGACGAAGATGTGCGTGAAGCCTTCGGCGCGATAGCCTACGGTGTCGGCGCGATAGTCGAGGCGATCAATGACGCGCGGCGGGTCTACCCACTTTGCGCCCGCCGGTCGCTGCGGCATGTGTATGTTGAATTCGCGCTTTGACGGCACATTCATGTTGAAGGCGATGCGGCGGCCATCGGGCGACCATTCGATGTTCGACGGCGCGCGTTCGAGATGAGTCAACTGCGTCTCTTCGCCGCTGTCGAGCCACTTGACGAAGACCTGCGCGCCCGCCGGCTGGCCCTGCGCGATGTAAGCGATGCGGCGGCCATCGGGCGACCACTGCGGCGATGAGCCTTTGACCAGAAAGCGCTGCCGTGAGCCGTCCGCGTTCATAATCCACACGTCGCTTTCGTACTTGTCGTTGACCTTGTCGGTCCAGCGGCGCGTGAAGACGACCTGCGCGCCGTCGGGCGACAACTGCGGCGCGGCGACCGACTCCCAGTCGAGGTAAAGATCGAGCGTCAGCTTATCGCGGCTTTGCGCCGGCGTAGCGGCGGCGAGCAGAATGGCGAGCGCGATGGCGAGCGCGGATGATGTGATGAGGCGGCGTCTTTGCATAGGTCAAGCTCCTGCTGATGAGTTGATGATTCAATCCACTGGCGTTGCGCATTGATGACGAGAGAGTTGCGGTGAAGGATTCTATGACTGCGCGAACGGCGCGGTCAAGCGCGCCGCCATTGCGAGCCGCGACGCGGCTGAGTATGCTTATTCGCGCTGAGTTCAAGGTAAGGAGCAACGTGATGATTCATTCCGAAGGATTCCTGAAGATCGTCAATGATGCCAGATCGCGCGTGCGCGAGACGACGCCCGAAGAGGTGCGCCGCCGCCAGCAAGCCGGCGAGTCGTTCCACTTCGTTGACGTGCGCGAAGACAACGAGTGGCAGGCGGGCCGCGCGGCGGGCGCTGTGCATCTGGGCAAAGGCATCATCGAACGTGACATTGAGAAAGCCATTCCCGATAAAGACGCCGAGATTATTCTGTATTGCGGCGGCGGCTATCGCTCGGCGCTGGCGGCTGACGCGCTCCAGCAGATGGGCTACGGCAATGTGATCTCGATGGACGGCGGCTGGAAGCGCTGGCGCGAACTCGGCTACCCAACCGAGAGCGGCGAGCAATAATAGTTGACAGCCCGTAGCAATCGTCATAGAGTAGGCGCGTCCGAAACAGAGTGTGGGCTAACCCTCTGAAAGCTAAAAACAGGGGGAGGTTAGCCCAAGAGAGTTAAGTGTTGAGCTATTTGATAATCGAATAGATTAGGACTTGATTAAACGATGATCGAGCAGGCCGATTTAGCGGTGACAAGCAGGGGTTAGCCCAAATGGGCATTTAACCGGCTGAAAACAAAAGCCGCAAAATGGAGGCTCTTGGAATCGAAGACGCGATTGATAGCGGATTGAAACATTACAATATGTAGACCTCCGAGGATTATTCCCTGGTCTTGGAATCGAAGACGCGATTGATAGCGGATTGGGCTAAGGTTCCTCTTTGCTTTCCTTGTTCGATACTTGTCAGGCGAAATCAATTGCCGGTTTTGCGATATGAGGTATCATGGAATCGAAGGCAGACTGAAACTGAGAAAGAGATGGACGTATGGCTCGTTCAACAGACCACATTGCTAAAGAGAATAAATATGCCGATGTCTCGATCAGCCCGGAGGAGCTTGTCCGCCGCAGACAAGCGGATGAGCCAGTATGGCAAATGGTGCTTCAGATCATGAGGAACGTACCTGAAGAGGAGATTGATAGGCTGCCGCCCGATGGCGCAGAAGAACACGATCATTACATTTACGGCACACCTAAAAAGAATTCATGAAGAAGGTATTCGCCGACACCAGCTACTGGGTGGCCTTAATTGATCCCAAAGATAAATGGCACTCTAAAGCCTTGAAGTTGAGTCAATCTTTTACCGGAGTCCTGCTGATTACAACCGACGAGGTCTTGAGCGAGGTGCTTACCTTCTTCTCAGGATACGGTCCCTATCTGCGCGAACGTGTCACACAGATCGTCTTCGGCATCCTGACTAACAAGAGCTACGTTGAAGTAGTCGAACAAAGCCGGGAGTCATTTCTTTCAGGTCTGGCCCTTTATGAAAAGCGGCTCGATAAGGCTTATAGCCTGACGGACTGCATTTCTATGCAGTTGATGCGCGCAGACGGAATTAGCGAAGTATTGACCAGTGATAAGCACTTTGCTCAAGAAGGACTCGTGATTTTGCTCCTGGCGGAATGAAGACGAGAAGCGTCAAGCTTATCGAAGACGCGATTGATAGCGGATTGAAACAGGGTTAGCCGGATGATTAGCGCAACCAGGGCTGCGCCAACTTGGAATCGAAGACGCGATTGATAGCGGATTGTGACTGCGGCGCGGGGCGGGTCGTGACAGGCTCTGAGCCTCGGCGGTGACTCTTAAATCTTCAGCATTGAGATTCCAACACTCAACGATCAGCCTTGAAGTCTCGTCGTTGAGTCTTTATCACTCAAGCGTGAGTCTTTGGAACTGAACGGTCAGACTCCAACACTCAACGTTGAGACTTCAGAACTGAACGATGAGTGATAAAGACTCAACGTTCAGTCTTTATCACTCAAGCGAGAGTCTTTATTCCTCAACCGTAAGCCTCGAAGCCTGAACGATGAGCTTCGGAACCTCATCGCTGAGTCTTCAACCCTCAACGTTGAATCTCGGAGACTCAACGGAGACACTCCGAATCTCAACGATCAGGTTCCAGACCTCAACGCGCAGTCGATGACCTCCGCGACTTCCGGCGCAGCCCATCCCCGCTTTTCCCCGCCACTCTCAACACGACCGGCGCTTGCCGCGATTCGGTGGCAAACTCACTGCCGCTGGTTATAATCTTCAATTGAGTGTTTCGGACTCGAAGAGAAAGCGACGATTAAGAATTCATGCGCAGACCGACCACCCGCAAGCCAGTCGATGCCATCAACGCCGAAGCCTTCGCACAGGAGAAGCCGCACGTCTCGCTTTCGCCGAGCCGCCGCCGCGCCGTCACCGCCGGCGTGATGCTCGGTATGTTCCTGGCCGCGCTCGAAGCTACGGTCGTTGGCACGGCGATGCCGACGATTATCGCTAAGCTCGGCGGACTCGATCACTATAGCTGGGTCTTTTCGGCTTACCTGCTCACCTCGACCGTCACCGTGCCGGTGTGGGGGCGGCTCTCTGACCTGTTCGGGCGCAGGCCGCTTTATCTGGTCGCCGTCGTCTTCTTTCTGATCGGCTCGGTGCTGTCGGGCGCGTCGCACAACATCACGCAGTTGATTCTCTTTCGCGCCGTGCAAGGATTAGGAGCCGGCGGGTTGATCCCGCTGACGATGACGATCACCGGCGACATCTACACGCTGCGCGAGCGCGCCAATATGCAGGGCTTGTTCAGCGGCGTCTGGGGACTGGCTTCGATACTCGGCCCGCTGGCCGGCGGCTTCATCACCGACCACTGGTCCTGGCGCTGGGTCTTCTATATCAACATCCCTTTCGGACTGGCCGCCGCTGCCGTCGTCGGCATCACGTTGATCGAGCCGAAGCGCACAGAGCGCCCGGTGATTGATTATGCCGGCGCGACGTGGCTCACCATCGCCGTCACCTTGTTGCTGGTGGCGCTGGTCGAAAGCGGCGAGCCGCGCGTCTGGGCGCACCCGCTGATGTGGCTGCTCGTAGCCGGAACGGCGGTCTTCGGCTACCTGTTCGCGCGAACCGAGCAGCGCGCTAAAGAACCCATCGTGCCGTTCTCGCTCTTCCGCAATCGCGTCATCGCAGTCGGCTCGCTGATTTCGTTTCTGGTCGGCGCGTCGATGTTCGGAGCCATCACCTTCATCCCACTCTTCGTGCAGGGCACGCTCGGCGGCACGGCGACGCAGGCGGGTGTGCTGCTGACGCCTTTTCTGCTGGGCTGGGTGACGATGTCCGTCGTCGGTGGGCGCTTGCTGTTTCGCGTCGGCTATCGCTCAACGATTCTGGCGGGATTGATGCTGCTGGTCGTCAGCTCCGCCGCGCTCGTCTCGTTCGGGCAAGGCACGTCGCGGGCGGCGCTGATGGTGGACATTGCGGCGATGGGTTGCGGGATGGGATTGGTGATGTTCGCGCTCATCGTCACGATGCAGAACGCCGTAGACCGCAGCCGCCTGGGAATCGCCACGTCGCTCAATCAATTCTCGCGCTCGATAGGTCAGACGCTCGGCGTCGCGGCGATGGGTATGGTGATGACGATCAGCTTGATGGCTCATCTGGCCGACATTCAACGAACCAGCGGACATTCTGCCGAAGAAGTGGCGCAGGTCGTTCATAACCCCAGCGCCTTGATTGACCCACTAGCCCGCTCGCAACTGCCTGTCGAGTTGTTCACAGCCGTAGCGGCGGCGCTCGGCGGCGCATTGCGCAATGTCTTTTTGGTCGGCGTGATCTTCGCGGCGCTGGCGTTGATTGTGGGCTTCCGTCTGCCGAAAGCGAATGCCGCACAACCGGCTCCGCCACGCGAAGAGACGCCAACGGCTGCCGACTGCGAGCGAATGCTAATGGCCGAGATGACGACCATCAACGCCGAACACGAGCCGACGATGAAAAGCGTGACGAGTGACAAGTGACCATTGACAAAACGATGTCGCCCGAAATCCCGACAAGCATTTAACAGGCACAGCCGTCTTGTCACTGTTCACTTGTCCCGCCCTCTCTCGCCTCTGAACAATTCCATCAATGATGTTGGCCTGTCGGTCTTGATGGCGTCCACGCCAAGCTCGCGCATACGCTCGGCCACGGCGTTGTCGTTGACGGTCCACACCCAGACCTCGACGCCCTCGTGGTGCGCGCTCTCAACCATATCGCGTGACAGCAGTTTGTAAGAAATCGACACTGAATGCGGCTTGAACTTCAGCAGTTTCTTGAGCGAATCGCGCACGGGCACGGTCGTGTCGTATTCAGGATTAATGTGCAGCTTGAGCCGCGCGCCGAGCGCCTTACGCAGCTTCTTTGCCGTGTCGAGATCGGGCGCTTCGAGCACGACGCGATCCAGTTCCTTATAGTCTTTCAGAATCGCAATCGTCTTTTTGACCAGATCATCGAACTTTGCGCAGCGTTTCAACTCGATGTTCAACAGGCCGCCGTGAACCTGCGCGAGCAGGTCACTGAGCGTCGGCACGCGCCGCCCGCCGGTGTCTTCGCCGACGGGAATCAAGGTCTGCGCCGTCAGCTCTGCGTAAGTCATATCGGATATGGGCCGCGTGCGCTGCGCTTTCGGCAAGCCTTCGACGCGCCCGAACGTGTCATCGTGATAAACGACGACCGTGCCGTCGCGGGTCAGGCGGATGTCAGTCTCGATGCCGTCCGCGCCGATGCGGAAGGCGCGCTGAAATGCGCCAATCGTGTTCTCGGTTGATTCGAGCGAGCCGCCGCGATGCGCGATGATGAGCGGCTTGCGAGTCGAAGCCGTCTGCGCCGCCGCCTGTGGCGCGAGCAGACAAGCGATAAGCAGCACTGGCAACCACGCAACGATACTGGTGGCCAAGCGACGACGGGTTGAATCTGAACGATGAGTGATCTTCATGCCGGCTCTCCTTCACTGGGCGCGCTTATGGCGGGCGACGATGCTGACTCAAAATGGCGCTTCAGCTTCACGCAGGTCGTCGCCAAGTCTTCGGGCAGCACGCGCGTCTCGCCGATGATCGAAACGAAGTTGGCATCGCCCGACCAGCGCGGCACGACGTGCAGGTGCAGATGATCGGCGACGCCCGCGCCCGCCGCGCGGCCCAGGTTCATCCCGATGTTGAAGCCGTTGGGGTGATACTCGGCTTCAAGCGCGCGCTGCGACTGCTTAGCCAGATGGATCATCTCCGCCGTCACCTCTGCGCTGGTGTCGGCGAACGAAGCGGTGTGCTCGTAAGGCACGATCATCAAATGGCCGCTCGTGTAAGGAAACAGGTTGAGGATGACGAAATTCAATTGCCCGCGATAGACAATGTAATTCTCATCATCTTCCGCCGCATCGCGCACGCGGCAGAAGACGCAGCCTTCCACCTTGTCAGCCGTCGCAATGTAGCGGTAGCGCCAAGGACTCCACAGGTATTCCATAAGGCAAAAAGAAAGACGCGACCCAAAGCCAGTTCGGGTCGCGTCGCTGAGATGGTTTGGCGAAGAGTGATGTCGCTTACTCTTCGTTGTCCCGGTTGCTCTGAAGATTCTTGAACATCTCGCCGAGCGTCGCCATCCCGCCAGTCTCCTGATAGCTGCGCACGTCTCCGGGGTCGTTCTCCTTGCCGACGGCGCGCGCCGACAAGCCGATCTTCTTCTGCGCCGGGTCGAGCTTGAGAATCTTGAACGGCATCGTCTGGCCGATCTTCACCGCGTCTTCGGGCTTCTCGACGCGGCTGTCGCTCAGTTCGGATACGTGACAGAGGCCCTCGATGCCTTCCTCGATCTCGACAAACGCGCCGAAGTTGGCAAAGCGCACGACCTTGCCCGTCACCGTATCGCCGACCTTGTGAGTCTCGAAGAAGCGATCCCACGCATTCGGCTCAAGGTCTTTGATCGAAAGCGACAGGCGGCGGCCTTCGAGGTCGATGTTAGTGATGACCGCGTCAACCGTCTGGTTCTTCTTCAACACGTCGGACGGGTGCTTGATGCGCTTGGTCCACGAGATGTCAGAGACGTGCACCAGTCCATCAATGCCGTCTTCGATCTCGACGAACGCGCCAAAGTCTGTAAGCGAGCGCACCTTGCCGGTGACGCGCGAGCCGGTGTGATAACGCTCAATCAGCGTCTCCCACGGATCGGGCGCGATCTGCTTGATGCCGAGGCTGATGCGGCGGTTGTGCGAGTCCACTTCGAGAACGACGGCCTCAACTTCCTGGCCAATCGAGAGCAGCTTCGACGGATGCTTCAACCGCTTCGACCACGTCATCTCGGTCACGTGCACAAGACCTTCGACGCCGGGTTCGATCTCGATGAACGCGCCGTAGTCTGTAAGGCTAACCACCTTGCCGTGTACGCGCGAGCCTTTCGGATAGCGCTCGGCGACCGACTGCCACGGGTCGGGCATCAGTTGCTTGTAGCCTAGGCTGATGCGCTCTTTCTCGCGGTCAAACTTCAACACCTTGACCTGAATGGTGTCGCCGACCTTGATAATGTCGCCGGGCGATTGAATGCGGCCCCAGCTCATATCGATGATGTGCAGGAGGCCGTCGATGCCGCCGAGATCAATGAACGCGCCATAGTCGGTGATGTTCTTAACAACACCTTCCATAATGACGCCCTCTTCGATCTGGCCGAGCGTGTCGGCCTTCTTGTGCGTGGCTTCTTCTTCAAGCACCGCCTTGCGCGAGACGACGACGTTGCCGCGCTTGCGGTTCAGCTTGATGACGCGCACCTCGATGTCCTGGTTCATGAAAGTTTCGAGGTTGCGTACGGGCCGAACGTCCACCTGCGAGCCGGGCAGAAAAGCGTCGATGCCTTCGAGGTCAACTTTAAGGCCGCCCTTGATGCGTTCCGTTACGCGCCCGGTGATCGTCTCGTGGTTCTGGTGCGCGCGGCGCAGCTTCTCCCACGATTGCACCTGCACAGCGGCGGCGCGCGAGAGGATGGCATAGCCGTCCTGGTTTTCAAGGCTCTTGATCAGCACGTCAACTTCATCGCCGGCTTTGACGGTCAGGTTGCCTGTGCGGTCAACAAATTCCTCGCGCGCCACGACGCCCTCGGATTTGTAGCCGATGTCAACCATCACATACTTGTCGGAGACGCCGACGACCGTGCCGCGCACGATCTCGCCTTCCTGTTTGGAGGCGGCCTGCTCGCGCTCGTAGTTTTCGAGCAAGGCGCTGAAGTCGCCGCCGCCGGCTTCCCCGTCGCCGGACTGGTCAGCGGTCGGCTCGGTCGCTTGATCGGTGGCCGCGCCGGTTGCGGGCGTGGCCGGGTCCTGAGCCGTCGGGTTTGCGTCAGACGCAGCGCGCGGCTCGGCGGCTGCGCTGTCTGGGCCGGCGCTCTGATCGGGCGAAGTGGCTTCTTCTTTGGCGCTGTCGGCCACCGCGCTCGCACCGGACTGGTTTACGTTCTCTGTCGCCATTAATTGCTGCTCCTCCTGGACTGCCGTATTCAATGAATTGGGAACTGGCTCACAGGTCGCGCGGCCTGCATCGGGTCAGGCCGGCCTCTTCTGATGAAGGACGATGGGGCGACAGCCTCTCCAGAGCCGATTCGTTCGGGCGGCGCCGGGCTCGCGCAAATCGCAACAGCGAGCACGATAGCTTTAGCTTCGAGTGTCGCAGATGCTGCGGAACTCTCTTTGATTGTAGAGAGCGTGGCAGGACTCTGAGTGCATGCGCCTGTCTCTTTGTCGCTTCATAAGCCTATGAGGCAAGGCTCAACTCTACACCGTCGCGTCAACCGTGTCAAGCAACCCGCGCCGCGATCTGGTCAGCCCTGACGGTAAGCCATCACGGGTCAAATCTGCGATCAAAGCCGCGCTTCAATCCGCCTCACATTGGCAATTACAAAGCGGCTTTTCGGTAGGGCCGGCATCCGCGACAGGCTCACTCGCAGGTTCTGCGCCGGCACGTCATAAGCGATCAACGTCGTCAAGGCTCGCAGCGATACTTTCATCAATTCAATGGTGATCCATTCGCCGGCGCAACGGTGATCGCTGTAATGATCGCTGCCGCCTTGCGCGATGAAGTTGAACGCGCCGCCATTCCACTGGCGGAACCGCTCAGGTCGGAACGCTTCCGGCTCCTCCCACAGCCGCGCGTCGTGGTTCGTGCCATACAGGTCTAACAGCGCCCGCGTCCCTTTCGGAAAGCGATAGCCACTCCACTCGAAGGTTTCGCGCACACGCGCCACGGCGGTTGGAAAGAAAGGATAAAACCGCCGCACCTCCTGCACGAACACCTCGTCGTAGCCGTCTTCGCCGGGCAAAAGGTTTTGCCGGCACTCAGGATGCTCGTGTAGCGCCAATGCGGCGAAGATTACAAAACGGCTAATGGCCACCGTTGGGCGCAAGAGGTTGATCAGCTCGACGGCAGCGACCTTCTTGTCGAGCAGTTTGCCATCGAGTTCTCGATGCCACGCGATTGTATAAAGCGCGCTTGCTTCCGATGGCACAAGCTCGCGGCGGCGCACCGCGTCGATGAGATCGCCCAGCCATCGCTCGGTCGTTCGGCGTCCCCAACGCCCGCGCCAGTGGCGCGGCCCTGCCGTCCCCGGCCCTTCGATCAGCGCGACGAGGTCACGAGTTCTCTTCCCGACCTCCTCCTCCTTGAGCGGCACTTCCGCCCACCGGCACACAGCGCGGCAGAGCATCTCGTTCACTTCATCGAAGAGCACGACGCGGCTCATCCTCTCCCACTTCTCGCTGTAGGATCGCCACTGGTCAAACGTCAGGTCGGCAAGCCGCTTAACGCTTTCAGGTGTCATCAGCGACATAAACATCTGCTTGCGCCGGCGGTGCGCTTCGCCGTCCAGCGTCTGCACGCCGCTTTCGCCGAGCAGCGTCTTCTTCATCCGCACAGGGGCCGCGCCGTGACGCTGGAAACGGCTCGCGTCGTAGAAGAGTCTCGCCGCTTCTTCGCCAAGCATGCAGATGGTCGGCTGTAACATCAGGCGGGTTTGAAAGAGGTCGGACTGGTAGCGCCGGCATCGTTTCGAGATGAAGCAGTAGCCGTCCGACATTAGCGCCAGTGTGCTATCGAATGCGCGGTCGCGGGGCATCTGTGGCATGGAGCCTCCAGTGGGTTCGGTTGATGCTGCGCCTCACAGCGCCCGCTGTTTTCATCATACTTCAACACGAGCCGACCACGCATGCGGCCAGCCAGCTCGCTTTGAATCGTCGTTGTCAGAAGAGAGTAGCGTTTTGCGGCGCAACGTCTTATTATCAGGCTGATCGTTTGCATCGCTGAGTGAGGACTAACACAGGCCAGTGTCGGCAACACCGTATGGAGAAGGCGACAACCAATAATCTGTTAAACAACGAATCCTTTCTTTATACGCTGGCTGGCGAGGCGAATCGCGCTTCCTCGCGCCGCGTCTTGTCCGCTCAAGTCATCGCCGATCTCATCAAGTCCGTAAAGCGCACCGAACAGCTTGTCGGCCTCGCCGACCGCTTTGTACAGGTGGCGGAATCGGCCCTCGACCTGCGCCATACCGCTGCCGTCGAACAGGTCAGCCAGGCTTTGCTTCACGTGCCGCTGCCGCGCCGCTACCAAAGCCTCGCCGAGTACTATCGCCTATTCGCTCTGCGCCGACGCGGCGCGCTGGCCGAAGCATGCGCAGGATTCGAGCGGCTGGCTGAAACCTCAACGCTGCCGCTCGCCTTTCGCGCGCGGGCGATACAGGCGATTGCCCTTTCGCGCACGGAGCAGGGGCGGTGGGACGACGCTTTGTATGGTTTCTTACAAGCCGTTCGCGCGGCGAAAGCCGCTGGCGATCTATTCACGCAAGTCAACGCGCGCTGGATGATGGCCGTTCATTATAAAAGTCGGAATGGCGATCATGCCGGCACCCTTGCTGAATTGGACGAGTTACAGCCGCTCTTTCGCATTCTGGCCGTCGAGCGCCCGGCGGTTTATCCCGGCTATCTCAATGGCCGCGCTGTCGAGTTGTGTGAGCTTGGTCGCTATGATGAAGCGTTACATTTAGCCAATCTGGTTGTGCGCTCGCCTTATGGTCAAATATACCAGGAGTACCGCGAGACGCAGGCCGAAATCCTCGAAAAGATGCGTTGCGCCTCGCCATCCGTAGTCGGCGGCGTTCGCTGGCCGCAGGAGCCGGTCGAGGACGAACCGCAGAACGCAGCGCCGGTCGCGGCTTCAAACATTATTACCTTGCCGCTTGCCGCGCGGGTCGCCGCCGCCCCATCGCGTGATGGCTCGACATCACCGCCGGCGCGTGTCATCGCCTATCACGGCTGGCATCAGACGGCCAGTGAATCCGCCGAAGTCTCGCCGGAGAGCGTCACCCCCGGCGAACTCCGCCAGATGAGCATCCACGAAAAGCAGAAGGCGCTGCTCACGGTCATCTTCGATGACGATGTCCGCCACGACACGCTCGACCGCTTGCTGACCTGCGCCGGCAAAATCATCATCGATCAGACCGCCGGGTGAATGCTCACGGGCCGATTTTCCCCGCCCTCAAACCGCCTCAAACCGGCTTTAGATAGAAGAAAATCGCAAGCGCTTTCGGCTTGCGGCCCGATGAGTTCTTCAGATATACTCGCCACCTTAAATCAAGGCCGTCATCGTTGTTGAATTCGAGTTGATTGATCGCGACAGCAATGACGTTCAGATCAGGGACCGGGTCGGAATCTAAAAAAATGAGAACAGGAAGCTTACGAAAACAGAGGACGGGCGACACTCCCGCGCCCGCGTTTCCATTAACCACTCAGGCGGACGGTCGCAGAGCCTCGCTGCCGTCTTTCTCCTGAGCGTTCATTTCGCCCAATGCGCCATCCCGCTCGCGGCCTGCGCAGGCAGTACAGGCGGCGAGATTCAAGCTCCATTTGAGGTTGTTACTGATGTCTCGTGTGGTTTTGCTGTGCTGTGTTCTGCTCGTGCTTCTCACCGCAACGGGCGCACCTGCCCTTGCCCAGTCCAATCCGCCGCGCCCGCCGGCTGAATGGATAAAAGGTTACACAATCGTTCTGGTCGCCGCTGAAACCAAAAGCGAACTGGCCGAGGCGCGCGACTTCATCGCGCAGTCGGGTGGCACGGTCGCCGTCGTAATGCCGCCACGCGCCATCTTCGGCTGGATCACGCCCGCCGTCGAAGCGCAGATCGTCGGCAAGCATGGTATACGCGCCGTCTATCGGTCGGTCGTCAACACGCCGCCCGCCGGCTTCCGCGACCGCGAAACCGAGATGGCGATCAACCTCTTTAACGACATCGCCTCAGGCCGCCGCGCCCGCCGCCTGCAACGCGACGCGGCGCGACCGGCGGGGCCGCAGACCGACCGCCCCGGCTTCATCGACGCCGAGCCGCACCCACACATCAACCGCGACCAGATGGTCCGCAACCTGCGCCTGCTCGGAGCCGAGCCTTCGGGCGATGTGCACACACAGTTCTTCGGCAACTCGGACACCATGGACGGCTCGATAGCGGTGGCGCTGTTTCTGCTCGAAAGCAATGGCGCGCGCGACCCGAACGTCTATTCGTGGTCAGCCGCTGACACCAGCGACGCCGTCGCGCAGACCCTCGACGGGTTGAACTGGTGGGTCGAGCAATCGCGCGCCTTCCGGTTGAGCCGGCCTCTGCAATTCACCCTGCTGACATTTGCGCCGACCGACGCGGCCTGCCAGATTTCCTACGAACCGATACTGCACCCGGCAAACGATGCGGTCTTCTGGATTGATCAGGTGATGGCCAATCTCGGAGCCACCTCCGGCGACACGCTGGCGCGCGTCGGCGCGTTTGACGAAACGCTGCGCCAACAACATCAGACCAACTGGGCCTATTCGATCTTCGTCGGCTACAACCCTGTGGGCACGCCGACTTCATTCAGAGATCAGCGCGCCTCGTGGGCCTACATCGGCGGCCCTTACGTGCAGAGCCTCTACCACAGCTTTGGCTGGTCGCTATCGCGCATCGTCAGCCACGAAACCGGCCACATCTTCTACGCCTGCGACGAATACTTTCAGCCCGGCTATCAAACGTGCAGTTGTACCTGCGCGCCCGAAGTGCGCCACGAAGCCCTCAACGGCAACTGCCAGGATGCGAGCTGTAACCCGAACTCGACCGCCTGTATGATGCGGCTGAACGAGTTGGCGCTCTGTCCGCACACCGCCGCGCAGATCGGCTGGATCAACGGCCTGCCGCCCGCCGTGCCTGCCGCGCCGGCCAACCTCGTCGCCACTCCTTCTTCGTCTACGGAAGTCACCCTGGTCTGGCAAGACACCTCTGCCGGCAGCGACGGCGCGGCGCAAGGCTTTCAGATCGAACGGCGCGGCGGCACGAGCGCCAGCTACAGTCTGCTGGCGACGACGGCGAACAGCTCGCCCAGTTATACGGACGGCTCGGCGCTGCCAAACACGGCTTATGCTTACCGCGTGCGCGCCTTCAACATCAGCGGCCAGTCGGGCTACTCGAACGAAGCGGCCATCGTCACGCCGACGACAACACCGACGCTGACGGTCGGGACCACCAGCATGCCCGAAGCGACCGTCAGCGTGACTTACAACCGCGCTCTTGTCGCCAGCGGCGGCAGGCCCGATTATGTCTGGCTGATCGACAGCGGCGCGCTGCCGGCAGGGATGACGCTGTCGCAGTCCGGCACGATCTCAGGCACGCCGACGACGGCGGGCACTAGCACCTTCGTCGTCAAAGTCACCGACAGCAACAATGCCTCGGCGACTAAAGCGCTCTCGATCATCGTTCGCCCCGCCGCGCCGCTGACGATTACGACCTCGCGGCTGCCGGGCGGCTCGGTCGGCACGGCCTATAGCCAGAACCTCGGCGCGACCGGCGGTCAGACGCCTTACAACTGGACCAGAGAATCGGGCAGCCTGCCCGATGGCCTTTCGTTGAATCAGTCGACCGGCGTCGTCTCAGGCGTGCCGGAGCGCGCCGGCAGTTGGAGTTTTGTAATCAAACTCACAGATGTGACGCCGGCCAGCGTCACGCGGACGCTTTCAATCACGATCAACCCGACCATCAGCGCGCTACAGATCGACACGCAGTCGTTGCCGGATGGCGTCGTCGGCCAGGATTACTCGCGGGCGCTACAGGCCTCAGGCGGCAGCTCGCCTTATCGTTGGACGATCAGCAGCGGGCGCTTGCCTGATGGCTTGCAGCTCGGCGATGACGGCAGCATCACGGGCCGCCCGACCACCGCCGGCGAAGTCGCGTTCACCGTTCAGGCCGCCGAGCAGAGCGGCCAGACCGCCACGAAAGCGCTCTCAATTGACGTAGACCCGGCCCCGCAGCTCACCATACTGAGCCAGAACCCGCTGCCGGCTGCCGCCATCGGCGTGCCTTACACCGTGCAGCTTCAGGCGGCGTCGGGCAGTGCGCCTTACTTCTGGGTCAAGAAGAAGAAGGCCAAGTTCGGCCAGTTGCCCGATGGCATCACGCTCTCTGATACCGGCATGCTGTCGGGCACGCCGACCGCGCAAGGGTCGAGCGACTTCACCGTTATCGTCACAGATATGGTGGACCGGCAAGCGAAGAAGCCCTTCACCATCACGGTTGGACCGCCGCCGCCGCCGCTGGCGATCCGCACAGAGTCGCTGCCGAATGCCACACAAGGATTGATCTACACCGCTCACCTCGAAGCATCGGGCGGGCTTTCGCCCTACACATGGTCGCTCGATTCGGGCGTGCTGCCGGATGGGCTGACGATGCAAAGCGACGGCACGATCAGCGGGCGCGCAACGACCGTGGGCACGGTGGCTTTCGTGGTGCGCGTCAAAGATTCAGTCGGCACGTCCAGCACGAAGTCGTTATTCATCGTCGTCACACAGCCGCCGCCGCCGCTCGTCATTCAAACCGTGCAGTTGCCTGAAACGACCGCCGAGCGCAGCTACACGCAGACGCTGCAAGCGACCGGCGGCGTGCCGCCTTACACTTGGAGCCTGGTCAGCGGCAGCCTCGGCCAGGGGCTGAGCCTGTCGGCCAGCGGCGTCATATCGGGGACGCCGACTTCACCGGGCACGGTCGTCTTCGTCGTCCGCGTCACCGACTCGGCTCAACAGACGGTCTCGCGCACGCTGGCGATCACGATTAAGCCGGCGGATCACGTCGCGCCATTCGGCAACCTCGAAGCGCCCGACTTCCGCGCCACGCTCAACAACACGGCGGTCGGATCGGGCTGGGCACTCGACAATGTCGGCATCGATACAATCGAGGTAATGCTTGACGGCGCGAAGGTGACGGAAGCGATCTACGGCTTGAGCCGTCCCGACATTGGCGCGATCTGGGGCAGCTTCCCGAACGCGGCCCATGCCGGTTACAGCTTCACCTTCGACTCGACGAAGTTCAGTAATGGCGAGCACACGCTCTCTGTACGCCTGATCGACGCGGCGGGCAATGTCACGGTCGTCGGCACGCGCCCGATCACCTTACAAAACAGCGTGTTTATGATTACCACGAGCGGCCTGCCGCGCGGCAAGAAGGGCGAAGCCTACAGCCAGCAATTGCTGACCGCCAACGGTCGCCCGCCATACACGTTCACACTGGTGAGCGGCGCGCTGCCGGCAGGACTGTCGCTCAGCGCATCGGGTTTGATCTCCGGCACGCCGACGGTTTTTGGCAACGGCTTCACCTTCGGCGTGCGTGCCACAGACGCCAATAGCGCATCGGCAGTGGCGAGCTTCGTTCTCGACATCAATCCTGATGTCGTCCCGCTGCGCGTCGTCACCAGCGGTGCGCTGTCGTCGGGGCTGACCGGCGTAAACTATTCAACGCAGTTGTTCTTCACCGGAGGCCATCCGCCGGTGACGTGGGGATTCAATAGCGGCACGCTGCCGCCGGGGCTGTCGGTCAGTTCGAGCGGCATTCTATCGGGCCGCCCGACTATTGCCGGCAACTACACCTTCACGGTGCGCGTTACCGACTCGGACAACACGACGGCGGTGTCGTCGGCCTTGACGCTGCAAATCGACGTAGGGCCGCTCGGCGTTATTGATACGGGGGCGCTGCCGTCGGGCGTGACCGGCGCGAGCTATTCGTACCTGCTGCGCGGTACGGGCGGGACGATGCCCTACACGTGGTCGGTCAATAGCGGCGCGCTGCCGTCGGGGCTATCGCTCAATGCGACGACCGGCGCGATCACCGGCATATCGACCATACCGGGCCAGTATGATTTCGTAGTCAAGATTACTGATTCGACTTCGGCCTTCGCGTTGTCGGATTCGTTGCGTATCACGGTGACGGCGGGGCCGCTGGTCGTGCTCACGACGGGTGATCTGACGGCGGCGCGGGTCAACGTGGATTACATCTTCACGTTGCTGGCGAGCGGCGGCAAGCAGCCTTACACCTGGAGTGTGCTGAGCGGCGCATTGCCGGGCGGGCTGACGCTGGACGCAGCGACAGGCGCAATCACCGGCAAACCGACCGCAGCCGGCACGTTCCCGTTCGTCGTACAGGTGCGTGACGCCTCGAACGTCACCGCCACCTCGACGCAATTGCGCATCATCGTCTCGCCTTGAAATCAGTGGCCAGTAGTCAGTGGTCAGTGGTCAGTGGTCAGTGGTCAGTTGATAGTTGTGAGCTGATAGTTGTGAGTTGCCAGTGACCAGTGAGTCCCGTAGGGACGACCTGTTTATAGTTATTGTTGTTGAAAGAGACGAAGCCCCGTAGGGGCGCAATATCAACATCACGCTCCTGACGGAGCTTGCTTCATCTATTGCATCGTGAACTATAAACATCGCGCCCCTACGGGGCAATGGCATTAAGTTAAGAAAAACCCGTTTCGGAGAGCTTGAATGGGTTCAACCATTTGCATTGCCTCAACTTGGCGATTCCAGGTCGCTGAATCCTTAACTTAATGCCATTGCCCCTACGGGGCTTCGTCACATCCTTCTGCCATTTCTATAAACATCGCGCTCCTGACGGAGCTTGAAGATTAAACCGCCCGCGTTACTATAAACATCGCGCTCCTACGGAGCTTGAGGAACTATCCACTATCAACTGACCACTGGCCACTGACTACTGGTTACTGGCCACTGGCCACTGCTCACTGCCTACTGGCTCCTGCCTGTGAATCCGGCGAGCATAATAACGATGGCGTCCACGTCTTCACGTGGTAACGGGATGCGCGGGCCTGAGTTGGTTGCGCTGGCGCGCTCGGCGTTGTAGTAGTTGTTAAGCATAATCGAAAAGGCCAGCGGCTCGCCGGCAGCCGAAGTCACATACCCCGACAGCGCGTACACATAACGCAACGAGCCGGTCTTAGCTCTAGCATTGCCCGCTGCCGCCGTCCCCTTCATTCGATTCTGTAATGTACCATCCACACCGGCGACCGGCAGCGCGTCGCGGTAGACATTGCTGAAGCGGTGACGGCTCATAAAGGCGAGCAGCGCAACCGTCGCGTTCGGCGTGATGATGTCGCGCCGCGACAGCCCGGAGCCTTCTTCGAGCAGCACGTCGCCCTTCTTCACTCCCACCGCTGCCAGAAAGTCATTCAACGCCTCGACGCCCTTCTCTTCAGTGGTCAATTGGGGGCCGGGGGCCAGGGGTCGGAGGCCAGAGTTTTGTACGGTAGTATCCATCACATTCGAGGAGTCGCTATTTGCAGTTGCCGAGCCGCCCGCACCTGCCGCCGCGTCCGGCCCCCGGCCCCCGGCCCCCGGCCCCCAATTCGCTCCCACCTGCAAGAGCAACAACTGCGCGTAAAGGTTCTGCGACGGCTTCAGCGTTTCGCGCAGAATATCTTTGAGCGGCAGCGATTCGACAGAGCCAAGCTCAGTGAGTTTCGTCGGATCAAAAGGCGTGACCTCGCGGTACTTCCAATCAACGGTTCGCGTCCGTCCCGTTACGGTGATGCCGCGCCGCGCCAGCGCTTCTTTCAGCAGCGCGACGAACAGGCCGGCGGGATTATGCACGGCCACCGAGCCTCTGTAATCTCGACCACCAACAGGTAAGCGGCCCGAAACATAGACGATGTTTTCGCCGACGGGCCGGTACACGACAATGCGCGGGTTGGCTTCCTTCGGCGCGGTCTCCGTGCGGTTGATGATCGTCACCCAGTTGGTCGCCGGGCCGGTCGTGATGCGACAGGGGAGGCCGACGCGGTCGGCGGGCTTGACGAAAAGATCGAGCGCGTTGTCGTTCAAGGTCAGCGCCGAGACTTCCGCGCCATAGTATTCCTGCAAGTCGTCCCACTCCCAGCCTGCGCCGATTGCGGGTGTGGAAAAGTAACTTTCATCGCCAATCAGATCGCCTTCGATGCGGCGCACGCCGGCGCTCGCCAGTTGATTGATGAGCGGCTCAAGCGGCTTGAAATAATCGCCGCCGTTGAGGCCCGCCGCCATTGTCGGGTCGCCGCGCCCGTACACGGTCACGTCGCCGCGAATCGTCCCCGCGACGTCGGGCCGAGCCGTCGAATAGAGCGACGTGCGAATGCGATAATCCGCGCCGAGGCGGTCGAGCGCCAGCGCCGCCGTGTAGAGCTTGGCATTTGAAGCCGGGTTGAAATACTTCTGCGGGTTGTGCTCGAACAACGTCTTGCCGCTGTCGAGCGAGACGACCTTGACGCCCCACGCGGCGGGCGCGAAGCGCGGCTGCGAAAGGTGCGCGCCGAGTCTCGCGGCCAGCGCCGCCACCGTGTCGGCTTGCGTAGGCTGAGTGGCGGTTTGAGACGATTGCGGCGCGGCGCTCTGTGCCGGCGTCGTTATCGCAAGCGAGGGGATGAGCGCGAGCCAGAGGATCAGCCATCGCGCCAGCGAGCGGGTGATGATTGCGTGATTGAGCATCAAGGTCAGCTTTGTCTTCTTCAGTTCATCATTCATTCTGCCTTCATCGTTTATCATTTCCCGCTCAGTGTTTCAACCGGCGCGTCGTCTCTGAACTGAATCTCGTGCAGTTGCGCGTACAAGCCGCCGCGCGCAATCAAGTCGTCGTGCCGGCCTTGCTCGATGACGCGGCCCTGATCGATGACTAGGATCACGTCGGCCCGCCTGATGGTCGCCAGCCGGTGCGCGATGACGATGCAGGTCTTGTTCTCCATCAAACGGTTCAGCGCGTCAAACACTAATTCTTCCGACGCCGCGTCGAGTCCTGAAGTCGGCTCGTCCAGTACGAGAACCGGCGTGTTGCGAATGATGGCTCGCGCGATGGCTAATCGCTGGCGCTGGCCGCCCGACAGCGTCACGCCGCGCTCACCGACCATCGTGTTATAACCTTCGGGCAATTGCTCGATGAACTCGTGCGCGTTGGCGAGGTGCGCGGCGCGGATGATCTCGTCGCGCCGCGCTTCGGGTTTACCATACGCGATGTTCTGCCAGATGGGCGCGCGAAAAAGTAAGTTCTCTTGCAAAACGAAACTGATCTGCTGGCGCAGCGATTTCAGCTTGTAACCGCGCACGTCGCGGCCATCAATGCGTACCTGCCCGGCGAGCGGGTCATAGAAGCGCGCCACCAGACTGACGATGGTGCTCTTGCCCGCCCCCGTAGGCCCGACCAGCGCCGCCACCTGGCCGGCTTCAATATCGAAGCTCATATCGCGCAGGATGAGCTGATCTTCCGAGTAACCGAAGAAGACGTGGTTGAACTCTATGCGCCCGCGCAGCATTGGAGCTTTGCGCGCGCCCGGCAGGTTGCGCACCGTGCGCTCGGTCTCCAAGACCTCTTTGATGCGCTCAAAGCCGACGGCGGTCTTCGATAGGGTGTCGGTCATTTTTGACAGGTCGCGCATCGGCTTGTACATCTTGCCGAGGTACAAGAAGAAGACGAGCAGCGAGCCGGCAGTCATCTCGCCCGTGAGGACCAGCCGCGCGCCGTACCACAGTACCAGGCAAGTACCGGCAGCGGTGATGACTTCGACAATCGGCGTCAGCCGCGCCTTCATACTGCGCGCGCGCAGAGCGGTCTCGACGCTTTCAAGGCTCTCCTGCTCGAACCGCTTCTCCTCATAATCTTCGCGCGCGAAGGCTTGAATGACGTGAATCGATGCGAGCGATTCCTGCACGACCGAAACGACTTCGCCTTCTTTCTTGCGCACCTCGCGCGAGGCTTGCTTGATGCGGCGCGTGAAGCTGTAGACGACTATGAAGAGCGCCGGCGCGACCGACAGCGCGATCAACGTGAAGTGCCAGTTGATATAGAACATCACCGCCAGCATACCGACCAGCGTCAGCACGTTGACGATCATGCCGAGCAGCGCCGACGAGATGAAATCCTGCACCGCGCCGATGTCGCTGGTGACGCGGCTGATTAAATCGCCCGTCTTCTTCTGATCGTGATAGGCCAGCGACAATCGCTGGATGTGATGATAGAGCGTCGTCCTTAAGTCGTGCATCACCCACTGGCCGACGCTCGTGGTCAGGTACTTCTCGGCATAAGAACTGACCGCGCCGACCACCGCGATAGTGATGACGGCAGCGATGGCAAAATGCAGCATCGCCATCTTATCCTCGCCAAGCCACGAGACGACGAAGCCTTCCATCCAATGCGGCAGTTTTTTGTTGCCGATGACGTTGTCGAGCACCACCTTGAGCGGCCAGGGTTCCAACAGGTCAGTGATCGTTTCTCCAAGAATGGCAAGAAAGGCGAGCGATAGCGCGGGCCAGTGCGGGCGCAGCAGTTGGGTGATGCGTATCTTTTTCTTCATCCAGCCTCACACTCAGCAGATGAAGCGTCCTTTTCAGATTCAAACACACGCCAATGGCCGGCGCAATGCGGCAGGCCGAAAACAACCTTCATCCGCACTTGCCGCGCATCTGCGTTGACGCTGATTGAACCGCCCGCCTATCATTTTCAATAGGCTTCAAAAAGGAGTGAACCAGTGCGCTGTCTGAAACCGCTTCTCGCATTCGTATCTATCATTACATTGATCGCAACCCCGCTCGTCGGCGATGCCGCCGCGCAAAGCGGGCGAACGCGGCCACGCGTGCCGACGCCGGGGACCAGCGCTACGCCCGCTGAGCCGGTGAAGATTCCTGCCGCGGCGGTCGTCGTTAAACAGGAACAGGTCGGCAGCGCCTCGCGTTTCGTCCTGCAAAACGGCGTGACGATCATCATCAAAGAGCTGCACGCGACGCCGCTTGTGGCCGTCGAAGCCAGTTTCGCGGCGGGCGCAAGTCAAGAGCCTGAATCACAGGCCGGCATCGCTCGCCTGACCGAGCGAATGCTGTTAAAAGGAACCGTGCTGCGGCCCAACGCGCTCGAAGACCTGCGCGCCGTCGGCGGCATCTTGCAGACACGTCTCACGTATCAGAGCGCGGCTTACTCGGTCATTGCGCCGGCCAATAAAGTCAACGACGCGATGGCCATTCAAAGCGACCTGTTGCTCAACCCCAAGCTCGACGGCGAAGCAATGTCGCGCGAGATACCGCTGGTGGTCGCCGAAGAAAAACGGCGCGCAGGCTTGTTGATTGATGGCGCGCTGCCGGATAAACATCTGACGCTGAGTAGCGAACCTTACACTTTGACTAGCGACGAAGCGTCGGCTTACGGGCTGGCGCGTTTGATTAATCTCGCGTACGCCGGCACACCCGCCGGTACTGACCGTGCGGTGAGTGTCGAAGCCTTGCGCGCGCTCACGCGCGATCAACTGCTTGCGTTTTATCGAGCGCACTATCGCCCAAATCAACTAACGATCACGGTGGTCGGCGACGTTATTCCATTTAACGCGCTGGTCGAATTGCAAAAGCTCTACGCCGCATTCGCGGCAGGGGCCGGGGGACAGGGGCCGGGGGCCGGGCAAGAAAGCAAAGTTGCCAACCTGCCGCCCCACGCCAAAAGTCCGACGCCGACAAAGAACCCGACACCTAACCCAAGCAGCTCAGCGTCTCAATCCGCAACCCCCGACACCCGGCCCCCAGCCGAAGGCCAGCAGGCGACGTTGCGTTATAAGAATGAGCGTGGCGACATCAATCAAACCGTCGTCACGGTCGGCTTTCGCGTGCCGGGCGCGAGTTCGCCGGAACGAGCCGCGCTCGAATTACTGGCGGCAATGTTAGGACAGGGCCGCGCTTCGCGTCTGCAACGTTCGCTGCTCGACAGCCAGTTGGTGGCAACGCGCGTCGCGGCCAGCTACGTTCCTATCAGCGATGATGGCTTGCTGGTGATTCAAATGCAGGTGGCGAGCGACGCGAAAGGCAATGTGCTGATCGACCGCGCTGAAGCGCTGCTGCTTGAAGAACTCGATGCGGCGCGGCGCGAGATGCCGGGTGAAAGCGAGATGGCCCGCGCCCGCGCTGTCGCCGAAAAGCAATTGCTGAATCGCAGCGAAAGCTTTGCATCACGCGCCGCGCTGCTCGGCGCGTTTGAATCGTCGCAGACTGCTTTCCGCGACGCGCTCGATTACCGCGTGCGGCTCCGCGCTGTGCGCGCCGAAGACGTGCAGCGGTTGGCGGCGCGTTATCTGACGATGACGAATCTCGCCGTGCACGAGTACGAGCCGGGCAGTGCCGCGCCGCGCACTTTCGATGTCGGCAGCTTTGCGGCGACGGTGACGACGTGGGCTTCGGGCCTGGCGCAAACCGCCGAAGCGATCAAGCCGCGCGCCCAGGACGCCGCAACGGCGCTTGCGGTCGTGGCGCAGGGCGCGGAAGCGAGCGCCGACCAGCAGGCAATGTCGGAATCATTAATCGCGCTGCCGATCAAAGATTACTCGACGCTCAATGGCCCCGTCGCCTTTGTGCGCGAAGACCATTCGTTGCCGGTCATCACTATCGCTTTGTTGTTTCAAGGCGGGCGCGTGCTGGAAGATGAAACGACAAGCGGACTGACCGAGCTTATGCTGCGCGCGATGTTGATGGGCACGCCGCGCCGCCTCGCGCCGCAACTCGCTAACGAGTGGGATCAGCTCGGCGCGGAGGTCAGTCTTGTTACCGAGCCGGACTTTTTCGGCTACGTGCTGAGCGTGCCGTCGCGCAACGCCGACCGCGCGCTGCGATTGTTGCGTGACGTGATCGAGGAGCCGGCGTTCAGAGACACAGACACGCAGCGGGCGCGGATCATTCAGGTCGGCGCGATGCGCAGCAGCCTCGACACCGGCGACGGGCGTGCCCGCGAGCTGATGCGCCAGGCGATGTGGCCCGGCCATCCTTACGCGCTGCCGCTGCACGGGCGCGAAGAAGTCGTAGCGAAGATTACAGAAGAGCAACTGCGCGCCTGGCACGAGCGCACCGTCAAGCGGCAACTGCCGCAAGCCTTCATCGTCGGCGACACCAGCGGCTCGGCGCTCGTCTCGTCGCAACTGGCCGAAGGCTTCCGCCGCCGCGAGCTTGAGAAATCATTGCAGGTCAAGATTCCGCAGCCGCAGACGGGCGAGCGCACTGAATCGCGCCGCCGCGAGCAAGCTCACATCGTCGCCGGCTTCAACGGCCCGAAGGCGGAAGACCCTGACCGACTGGCCGTCGAGCTATTGCTGGCGGCGTTGAATGGCGAAGGCGGGCGATTGCTCGACGAGCTGCGCGACAAGCAAGCACTGGCGCTCGCGGCGTGGTGCGACACGGAAGAGGATTTCGTCGCCGGCAGCATCAACGCGCACGTCTTGACCGAAGCGGCAAACGAAGCGAAGGCGCGCGCGGCATTGCTCGCCGAGATGAATAAGCTAGCGCGCGGCGGCCTCGACACGGATGAAGCCGTGCGCGCACGGCTTGTCGCGATGACGATTGACCTCGCGCGGTTGCAGCGACCGGCAGCGCGCACCCTTGCCTACGCCCGCGCTGCAATCTATCGCCACCAGATCGGCGACGTGGAAGCGTTCGCGGCGCAGATCGAAAAGCTCACCAGCGACGACGCGAAGCGCGCGGCGGCGGCTTATCTGAAATCGCCCGCCTTCGGCATCGTGCACGGCGCGGCAACACAACCGCCGAAGCAGCCTTGATTCTTTTGCGCCTGGCCGCCGCGCGTAGTATATGATGGTCGCTATCGCAGGGGGCTAGGCCGAGGGATGGTTGGGCGGTTGAACCTGAGTGGAGAAGAGATTGACAACAAACTTGAGGAGCGCGCGCATCTGAGCTGCGTCAAGTTGGTCGTCGGTGACGAGTTCAATCAGCTTGAACCACATATCTTGCAAGCTCATATTCTCAAGGACAAGAGCGGCCTGTTTTTCTTCAGCTTTCTTCGCCATCTTCTGTTTCAACTTTGCAAAATTTAAGACCCGCGCCCGGCTCGGCGGCGTTGCCGCCGGGTTGTCCGGCTCACGCTTCGGCAAGGCCGACACGTTATAGGGCGTCGCCGCGAACATCACCGACGACCGCCGCGCGGACTTCAAGTCCTCTGCCGTTTCGCGCCACTCAGGATAGGCGAAGGCAAAGGGCGAGGCCAGAACGTAGCGCATAATATGTCTCGCTTCATCCTTGCGCCCGACTTCGCCCAACTCAACGGCGTAGCTGTTGAGGATATCAAAATAGATATGCGCAGGCGCATATTTCGTTACAGGCAAGATGCCTTCCAGGTTTTTTACGGCTTGTCGATGATCGCCGTCGATGGCTTTGATAACGCCAATAGCTTTGAGGGCCTGGAGGCTGGCGTCGTTCAGCTTTCCGGCTTTGATCGTCTCTTGATAGAAATATAAAGCGGAATCGTAATCTTTCCTGTGTAACGCCAGCGCGCCTAATGAAAGCGTGGCCTTCACTTTGTAAGCGTCAGGGGCCGTGTCAACGACAAGCTCTAATAATCTTCTCGCCTCTTTCGAGTCGCCATTTGCCTGGCGATGCGTGGCAATCGCTAAGAAGTAACGACCGATGGCCTGGAAGCTCCGAATCGGGAGATTCGACAGCATCAAAGCGCGCTCTCTGAGTTGATCGAATCGACGGAAGGCATGAGCTTGCTCTGCCTGTTGAATCAGCCGCTCGCCCAACTGCTGATAAGTCGCAATGCCACCTAACAAGGACTGATACCATTCAGCCGAGTTTGCCTTAGACGCAGAAACTATAAAATGACTGGTGGCGATTTGTCTGCTCATGCTCGCGCTGCTGCTGTGGCTTAGGCTGAAAGCCTAAAGAAAAAACTTTTCAGTGACCACTTGAAATTCGCCGGAACTGAAAAACTCGCAACTGACTCTGCTGTGCTGATGGCAGCTAAAATATTTGCCTGCGCTATTGTAACCCAATGCACAGAATTTGCAATCGCCGAGTCACACAATGATCTTACCCAAAAACAAATCGGAGCGGCCCGCAGACCGCCCCGTCCAGGAGATTAGGGTGAAGCGTGCCGTTTAATCGCTGGCTGTGGTCACGGCTATGGCCTGCTCGCCGATGGTGAGGATGATCAATGAGCCGTTGCGGCTGATGCGGTAGCCGGCCAGCGATTTCATATCGAGGACGATGCGCACCGTTCCGGCTTGCGGTTCGCCTATGCGAACGTGCTCGACCGGCCCAATCGATTGGCCGAGCGACTGGCTGACGCCGGCCCAGCGCACGCCTGTTATATCGATTACAATGCGCGACGGATTGGTCAACGTAAAGTCGTGATAGGCGGCTGCGCCATCCGTCTTGATCGTAACGCGCACGCCGCCGTTCACAGCCTGCGCGCTGACGGCCTGAACGACAGTCGCTTTGTTCAGCATCGCGTCGCTGTGCGATGGCAAGCTGGTCTGCGGCTTGAGCGATGATTGCGCCGTCTTCTGCACGAAGGCATCGGCAGGCGGCGCATCGTCGGCTTCGCCCTCGCCCTCATCACCTTCCTGGGCGTCAGCCAGCGGCTCAGGTCTGCCGCTACGGCGACGCGGCGTGCGGCGCGGCGGCGTGGCCGGCGCGGGCTGCTCGTTAGTGATGACGCGAGGCAATGCGCCCGGCGCGCACTTCTTCAGCGCATTGATGTCTTCGATCATCGCCCCTTCAGGCAGTATCCAGAATTCAACACGGCCATTAAGCCGGCGGTCGCCGTTCGTGAACGGGCAGGTGTCGCCGAAGTTGCGCACACGTATGCGCGACGCATCAATGCCTTTCTCGTTGACCAAATAATCGCGCGCGTTGTTGGCCCGCGTGAGCGAGATGCCGACGCGCTCTGACGAATCACGATGGCCATCGATAACCACGGTGCTGCGCGGGTCTTGCTGCATCTCGATAGCGACTTCATCGAGACACGCCTTGTGCTCGTTGTTGATGCGAGCCGAGTTGAACGGGAAGAAGATCGGCCCGCACGGCACGAGGATGTGTGGCGGCGGCGGAACCGGCACTTCGCGCGTCGTGATCGTGAGCGAACAACTGCCGCCCGGACACGGCTCGCCGCAGCGCGTGCGGTCGGGCATCAATCTAACGGTGGCGGTGATTGGACCGATGATGCCCGTGGTGTCGAGCGTTACTTCGCGGCCCGTCGTAGAAGAGAGCCTGCCGCCGGTCGTCGTCCAGGCGTAGCGGAAATTACTATCGCCTGTTCCGGTCGCCCGCAGCGTGACGCGAGCGCCTTCGACCACCGCGGTCTCTGACGCGATGATGTTGCAGGTGATGTTCGGGCAAGGCGCTTCGGTGACTTCAAAGGCGAGAGAGCAATTCGACTGCGCCGTGCGGTCGGGGCAGTCCGGGTGCTCGACGCCTTTGGCCGTCGCAATCACTGTCGCCAGCGCCGTGTAGTTGCCACAGTCTAGTCTATCGGTCGGCACTTCGACGATGGGGCCGTTGCCGCTGACAGAGATCGAGTTGCCGCGCGCGTCGCGTATCTCCCAGCGGTAGTCGTAAGCAATCTGCGAATCAGAGTAGCCAGGAATAGATGGCTTGACGGTCAGTGTCAACCTATCGCCGCGCGTCGGCGTGCGCGATGACGATTCGATGACGCAGACAGGAACGGGCGGTGGCGGGCAGCCTTTGCGCGTACCGACCGAGAAGAAGCCGACAAAGCCATTCTTGTCGCCGCCCTTCAGGCTCACCTGTCGCGTCTTGCATTCGACCGTTGGTGGTGGCGGTGGCGGCGGGCAAGGGTGATGATCGCCGTGTGTGCTCCAACCGCCGTGACAGTCGTCGGGAGGCGGTGGTTCCTGCGGCACTTCCATACATTCAAGCGCGTCAAGGGCACGGCTGCCCAACCCGTTCAACTGCCGCCGGTACGCGCCGCCAAAGGCGATTGAGCCGTCGCGGAAATAGAAGCGCGCGCCGAGATTCAAGTCGAGCGGGTTGCTCTGCTGCAAGCTCGGTGTGCCGCCGCCGACATAGACCGTGCCGGCCAGCTCGCCGACTAGTTCGATATATTTATTGATGGCCATCGCGCCGCCGACGTTGAGTTGCAGCTTATCGCGCAGGTCGAGGACTTTGACGCCGCGCTGATGAATATCCGTCGTGTGGACGTAGCCGACGTTTTCATAAAAGCGTAGCCGATGATCTAAGAATTCCTGGCCGACAATGAGCACAGGGGCGAACTCGAATTCGCCGCTCGTGCGACCACGGGCGCGGGCGTCGTCGCTGCGCGAGATAGGGAATTTCACATAGCCGCCGAGCGCCAGGCTGAACCAGCCGCGATTCGGATCGATCAAGTTAAACTTAGTGCCAGCGTAAATGTCGCCCGTGCCATTGGCCGACTGGCGCGGCCCAAGCAGCGGGCGGCCCAGGCTATCGAAGCCGAGAAAATCAACAACGCCGAACATCGGCAGGTCATTAAAGTAATTCGGCTGGCTGGCGACGAAGGCCGGGCCTAGCCCCGCGACCGCCGACCCATTCGGCCCCGCAGGCGACGGCAGGTTGTTGAGGCGGTCACCGCCCGGCGGAATCCCGTAGCGACCGAGCGCCGGCAGTATGCCGCCGCCGAGCGCGCCGGTGCCGGGGAAGAAGGCCGCCGCGCCGTTACGTCCACCGACCGGCGGGCCGAGAATATCGTAGGGGCTGCCGAACTGGCGGACGGCGTTGTATTGATAGCCGCTCAAGAGAAAAGGCTGTCGCGAGGTGGTCTGCTGCCACGCCACCCAGTCCACCCACAGTTCCCAGCGATCTGTGAGGCCGACCGTGATGTTGAACGGAACCTGATTAATGTCGAGCGCGCCGGGATCACGATCATAATTATTCCAGAAGAGCGCGAAGTTGAATTCGCCTTTGTAAAGCGTGCGCGTCGAGAAGGTGTTGAAGAGACCTGTGCCGCCGAGAACGGTCGAGGTGCGCTGGCGTTCGGCGATGTTGCCGAACTGGGACGTGCTTTGCGCCCCGGCAAGGCTGGTCGTCAAGAGCAGCGCGAGGGCAAGGGCGCTGATCCTCAATGCGGTTTTCATAAAGTTCTCCTGCAAGCGTTCGCCGTCAGGTTCAGCAAAGACGCGGGTGAGGCCGCGCCGCGCGCCGTCGGCAGACCGCTATCATTACGTGATGATCACTACAAAAGTGATCTTCACGTCGAAGGGTTACTGCCTGATTGAGCTTCGAGTCGTGCGAGCGAAAGCCTGAGCCTGAAACGGACTCGCTCACTTCGGCAGCCGCATCAGAGAGCGGCTTTGCACCCTGAGCGCGAACGGCTACAGGTCGCCTTTATCGGTGAGCGCCACAACCGATAGTTGCGGCAAGGGCAACGCGCCACACACATTGCCACGCTGAATATAGCGCAAAAAAACGGCGCGTCAATTACCTGCGCGGGGAAGGCCGCGAGCCAGACCGCTCGGCTTGCGACGGCGCGAGAGGCTCCGCGTCGGTCTTTCCCACGATGGTGAAATGCGCAAACGCCGCCGTTTTCCAGCTCCCAGAGGTTCAGTTTTAGCGATGGGGAAATGTTCAGACCGTGATGAATAAAGGCGGGTCGAGCGCGCCGTGCTGATAATCAGGACCTTCCTCTCAAAACCATTGACCGCAGATCCTCATCGTCGCCGCATCGGAGGTATTCATAAGTTGGATTATCAGGGCTTTGATCATTCCTACTGGCCTTGGTGCCCTTTTGCCTGCGTCGCTCTCTTCCATTCCATTCTCGGAGCGGATCAGGGAAAGGTATGGGGTTTCGAATGGCCTTTATCAAGCGTCTTCTTCCCAAGTACTCCAGGAGAAGGTACAGTTTCATCTCCCACAATAATGAACCACTGTCGTCGAGATGTTTCAGGTTCTTGTTCTGTAAAGCGATTTCGCGCTTGTGGTAGGAATACAATAATCGCACCCTCCGACCAATCTCTTCGCGGGACAACCCGAGATTGAAGCCCCCCCCGAGCTGACAATCAAATACGTCATGACGCCGCCGGGTCTGAATAGCGTCACCAAACTTGTGAAGGATGTCAAGGTTGAGTTTCCTGAATGTTTTTACAAAATCCTTAGTGATTTTTTCTTCAGAAGCATTCTTATAAAGGATGAAGTACTCGACCGTATTGGGCAGGATCACGACCAGCACGCCTAAGAGCAAGGCCCACTGTACACGCGGTATAGACGCATACGAGGAAAGGCTATTGGCAGAAACACCAAAAAGCGCTCCGGCAATAATTAGCTCCACCACCGTGACGAGCAGTAGGAACGACCATATCCACAGCATGGCTCGCCATATGTACCCCCTGGAGCGGTTGCCATATTTAATATTGATCACCAATGCTTGAGCTACAAAAAATCCCGCCAATATGTAGAAATAGTCAAGCATAAGACTGTCGGGTACCTTGCGGAACTGGCCTGAGTAAGGTGAATGCTACGGACTCTTTGCCTCAGGCCGAAAGGTCGGAAGTGATACTTCAGATGTCACCGAATGTCTATTGATAAAAAGATGCCTGGGATTTTATTTCTTGAGAACAAGACAGAGCCTGAGATAAGAGACTTCTTCAGACCTCTATCCCAGGCTTGCTACGGTGGCTCCTAATGTATGATAGGCGCTGGACCAATCTATTCAGCTAATACATAAGCGACCTGATAAGGTTCCTTGTATTTACGATCATCCTTATCATCTTCCTTGTGTCGGAGTACGCCATCCGCCACCATTGACTCTAATTCAACGATGAGGTTCTCCGTGCTAATTTCCCGCTCAAGATGAGCCACTAGATTAGGCGCACAGATACTCCCAAAATCCACTACCTTACGGACGATCAAGTCTCTCAGCTCCTGATCTTTTGCTATTTTTGCATTCGCTGTCATATTTATTCACTCCTTTTGGAGGCGTTTTCGTTCCGGGAATTTCACGTCTCCTGCACGGTTGTTATTAGACGCATCAAATGCGCCTAATCGGACACTACTGTTCAAACAACTTTTCTCAGCAAGTCCGATGCCGAAAGCACGCGCTATAACCGAGGAAGGCGTAAATCGCCGGTCTACTGCGCAATCTTCTTCTTACAAGACAAAACCAACCAAAGTTATCATACTCAAAAACAATACAAACAGCAATATTTCCCGCCATTTGTACGTATCGCGACGACCGGATAACTGACCGACCGCGATCATTGCTGTTGTACTGCGCTTGTGCTCCAAGGATTCCCTAGCCAGTCAAGTATTCATTTTGACTGACATACATGTGGCATTGTGGCAACATAACCGCCACAACTCTAGGGATTCATCTGAGGAGATTACTACAAGCCTTGCCACCTCCTTTTTCTCAGGATCAAGGAATCATCTTTTAAGCGGTGGCAAAAGTGGCTTGCCTAGCTTGCGTATCATATGTGAGAAGCCAGGCAAAATCAACCAAAAAAGTGTTAAAAATCATCTGCTTACGGTGTTAAAGCCGCCGTAGGCAGCACCACCCCTTCCGTTGCCGTCGCCACCGTTTCCGTTGGTGACGCGACTCTTCCCGCCAGCGCGGTTCCCTTTCCCTTTACCGTGTCAGGCGACTCGGCGGTGGGTACAAAAAAAAGCGGGGCGGCCCGTAGACCGCCCCGCTGTCGGGCTGAGCTGCGTTAGCCGCAGACTCAGGTTAGTTGGTTGTCGAGGTCGGCGCTTCCGGTTGAGCCATCGTCATCATATCGATAGGCTCGCCGGGCCGACGGGCGCGGCCACGACGGCGCGGCGTGCGCCGTGCCGGTCGCTTCCGGTCGTCTGAAGCTGCCGGCGTCTCGTCGGTGATGACGCGTGGAGTCGCGCCAGCGCCGCAACGTTTCAAGGTGTCAACCCCAGACGCTTCGCCGCCCGCCGGGATGATCCAGAATTCAACCCTGCGGTTGAGGTTCGGATCGCCCGATTCGTGCGGGCAGGTGTCGCCGAAGTTGCGAACCGTGATGCGTGCTGCATCAACGCCCTTTTCGTTGACCAGATAATCGCGCGCATTGTTGGCGCGGGTCAGCGAGATGCCGACACGCTCTGACGAGTCGCGGTGACCGTCAATCAACAGCGCGGCGCGTGGGTCTTGCTGCAAGCGCAGGGCGATCTCGTCGAGACACGCCTTGTGCTCGTTGTTGATGCGAGCCGAGTTGAACGGGAAGAAGATCGGTCCGCACGGCGAGATCGGCGGCGGTATTTCACGACGGGTCACTGCATTCACCGTCACCGTCGTCGTGCAGCTACCACCCGGACACGGCTGGTCGCAGCGCGTGCGCGTGGTGCCGACGTTGACCGTCACCGTGATCGTCGCCGACTGACCGCCTGGTGTCAGGTTGAGGCCGGTCGTGTCGAGCGTGACATCCGCCCCGGTCGTGGCCGACAGCGTGCCGCCGCCGCTCACAGACCAAGTGAAGTTCGCGCCCTCAGCGCCCGTCGCGTTGGCGTGCAGCGTGATGCGGTCGCCTTCAGTAACGCTTGTCGGGGTAGCCGAGATGTCGCAAGTGACCGTCGGGCACGGCGGCTCGGTGATCTCGAAGCTCGCGGTGCAGGTGGTCTGTCCCGTCGTCACGCAATTGCTCGGGCAGTCAACTGCCGGAACCGTTGCGGTGACGGTCGCGGTCGCCGTGTAACGACCGCACGGAATGCCCGTCGTCGCTACGTCAACCGATGCGCCCGTGCCGCTCACTGTAACGGGGCGGCCCGTCGCATCCGTCACCTGCCAACGATACTCGTACGTCACCTTGTCGTTGGTGTAGCCCGGCGTCGTCGGTGTCGTCGAAAGCGTCAGCCGTTCGCCGCGATTCACTGTCGTCGCCGACGGAGCCAGCACACAGGTCGGCGCAGGCGGCGGCGGGCAGGCGCGGCGGCTGCCAATGTTGAAGTAAGCGACAAAGCCGTTGTGGCCCTCAGAGCCGAAGCCCGTGTTGACCGTGTCAAATGTCGGATTGATGATGAAGAACGGCGGCTGCACGAAGATCGTCCTGGCGCGGAAGACAGGGATCGTGATGTCGTCTTCGTTGTTCAGGAAAGCGCGATAGCCACCGCCGAACGAGATGCGCCCATCTTTAAAGAAGAAGCGCAGGCCGATGTTCATCTCCAACGGATTGTTCTCGATCAGGCTCGGCGTACGGCTGCCGACAAACCGGGTGTGCAGCAGCTCGCCGACCAACTCGACGTGCGAGCCTAGCCCGATGCCCGTGCCGACGTTGAGCAGCAGCTTGTCGGGCAGGTCGAGGTACTTGACATCGTTGTCGCGCGGATCGGTCGTGTGAATGTAGCCGATGTTTTCATAGAGCCGGAAGCGTTTGCCGCCCGACTCCTGACCGAAGGCCAAGAACGGCCCGAATTCATATTCGCCGCTCGTGCGACCACGCGCGCGGGCGCTATCGCTGCTCGAAATGGGAATCTTCAGATAGCCGCCCAGCGCCATGCTGAACCAGTGCTTGTTAGCATCGATCAAGCTGATCTTGGTGCCGACTGTCACGTCGCCGCTGCCGTTGGACGATTCGCGCGGCCCAAAGACCGGGCGGCCCAACGCGTCGAAGCCCTGAAAGTCCACTTCGCCAAAGAAGGGGAACTCAGGGCTATAATTCGGGTAGATGGTCTGAAACAGCGGTCCAAGACCACGCGCCTGCGCCGCGCCTGCGCCGCCGGGCGAGAAGGCGCTCGACGGGAAATCAATCGGCTGACCGAAGCGACCAAGCGCCGGCAGTATGCCGCCGCCGAGCGCGCCGGTGCCAGGGAAGAAGCCTGCGCCGCCCTCCCTGCCGCCGACGGGCGGGCCGAGAATCCTAAACGGATCGCCGTAGAAGCGCACGGCATTATACTGGTAGCCGCTGAGCAGGAAAGGCTGCCGCGAAGTGGTGTTCTGCCAGGTCACCCAGTTGATCCACAATTCCCATCGGTTCGTCAATCCAATCGTGAAGTTAAAAGGCACCTGATTGACGTCAATATCGCCGGGGTCGCGATCAAAGTTATTCCAGAAAAGAGCGAAGTTGAACTCGCCTTTGCACAGTGTGCGTGTCGAAAAGGTGTTGAACAACCCCGTGCCGCCGAGCACCGTAGGCGCTTTCTGCCGCTCGGCCAGATTGCCGTCATGATGTTCCTGTGCGAAAATGGCCGCACCGAGCGCCAGGAACAGGATCACCGTCATGACAAGCGTGCCAATCTGTCTAGCCGCTTTCATTGTTTGCCTCCTGAAGTATTCATCCACGGAATGCGGTTCGAATTTGGATCGCCTCCAAACTACGAGAGGTGATTTGCCTCCCCTGTAATGAAGCTCAGGGGATGGAATGAAGATGCTAAAGTGAGCGTCCAGCTCTGGCCTTCCTGCAAGGCCGAAAACAAGTGAGCGTTTGATCCTCAAATACCAGCTTGGGTACTTATCTATTGCATTTATATCTATACTCGCAAACTGACAGTCGGTCAACACAAAAAAGTGTTTTTCCCTGCCAGCCTAGCGAGTTACAGGCGGACGAAGTTCGGGGGCGGAGCGGCCCGAAGGTTAAGGGCAAAAGGGGAAGGGCTTGGCGCGGCCCTTCCCCTTTCCCCTTTGACCTTTTCCCTCTTTGCCCGGCCCGCCTCAGGCGTAAATGCCGCGCAGCCGCGTGTCATAAGCGACGCGGTCAATCGCCAGCATATAAGCCGCCAGGCGCGAGTTCACCTGATACTTTTCGGCGATGCGCACGACATCGTTGAAGCTGGCGACCATGATCTCTAGCAAGCGGTCATTGACCGTCTGCTCGTTCCAGAAATAGCCCATGCGGTCCTGCACCCACTCGAAGTAGCTGACCGTAACGCCGCCGGCGTTGGCCAGAATGTCTGGGATGACAAAGACCTCTTTCTCGGCGATGATCTCGTCGGCGTCGGCAGTCGTTGGGCCGTTAGCGCCTTCGGCGAGGATGCGGCATTTGATGCGGTCGGCGTTGTGACTGGTGATGACGTTTTCGGTCGCCGCCGGCATCAGAATCTCGCACTCCATCTCCAGCAGATCGTTGTTGCTCATGTGCTCGGCTTCGTGGTAGCCCTCGACCGTCTTGTTCTCTTTGAGGTACTTGAGGACGCCCGCCACATCAAGGCCCGCCGGGTTGTAGAGCGCGCCGGTGATGTCGCCGATGCCGATGACCTTGTAGCCTTCTTGCTGCATCAACAGCGCCGCCGTGCCGCCGACGTTGCCCGCGCCCTGTATGATGACGCGCGCGTCACCGCAGGCAAGGTTGAACTTTTTGCAAGCTTCATTACAAACGAACAGCAGGCCACGGCCTGTTGCTTCGCGGCGACCTTTCGAGCCGCCGATCTCGACCGGCTTGCCAGTGACCACCGCCGTCACCGTGTGCCGCATATGCATGGAGTAGGTATCCATGATCCATGCCATCGTCTGCTCGTTGGTGTTCATATCGGGCGCGGGCACGTCGCGCTCCGGCCCAATGAAGTCCATCAGCTCCGATGCGTAGCGCCGCGTCATCCGTTCAAGCTCGCCGGGGCTCATCTCGCGCGGCTCGCAGATGATCCCGCCTTTCGCGCCGCCGAATGGGATATTGACGACGGCGCACTTCCAGGTCATCCACGCCGCCAGCGCGCGGACTTCATCGAGCGACACATCGGGCGAGTAGCGTATGCCGCCTTTGGCCGGGCCGCGCGCGAAGTTGTGCTGCACGCGATAGCCGGTGAAGACCTGATAGTTCCCATCGTCCATCAGCACAGGAATGTGTAGCGTGATTTCACGGCTCGGCCAGCGCAGGATCTTGTAGATGTTGGGGTCGAGGTCGAGGCGATGGGCCGCTTCGTCGAAGCGCTCCATCATGGATTCAAAAGGATTCTCTTCTTTGATTTCTTTGGCATCATCAACAAATGCATTTGGCATTGACATCCTCCGGGCGTGACGTCTTAACTAGGGGTGCAGATGAATTGCACGTCATCGCCGAGTCCAGCGAGACGAAGCCTCTCGGCGATAAGCGATTATATCCGACCGAAAAGGCGCAATCAACGATTCGCGGTGCGCCGCGCCGCCACAGGTCGAAATCGTCAACCGCTACTTCGAGCCGAAACCGCTTGAGGACTTCACCGCCATCATCCGCAAAGACGGCTGGCTCGCGCCGCAAGAGGCGAGCCGCCGCGATGCCGAGTACCCAATCAACCCGGCGTTGCTTGCGGCATTCGGCGACGCGTGAGCCGATGCGGTTAAGCTCACGGTTGCGCAAAGCGGCGGCGCGCACATAAAATTCTCATCTGTATCGCGGTAATGGACGGGCTGTGGGTTCAAGCGCATCATCCGAACAGATCAACGGGAGGTTTTCATGAAATTCAGCAAGCCCATCAACCGCGAGGTTGAGATTGACGGCCAAGACTTCATCGTCTCCTTCGACGACTCCGGCATTGAACTCCGACTAAAAGGCAAACGCAAGACGGCGCGCGTTGAGTGGGCACATCTGCTCGACATTGCGCGCGGCGAAGATGGAGCGGATGCTCGCACGATGCTTGGACTCAGCAGGTCCACGTCAGGGCACGGCAGCCGCCAGCAGCCCGCGTTTATGGCGCAGCACGAAGATGCGATGGCGCGAACCATCAACCCGCCCGCGCCACAGCCGCAGCCCGATGGCAACACTCAGCCGCCATCAACGGATGTATCCTCTCTGAACGAATCCTCGACAGAATCAGGCAGCGCGGATAAAGGCCGCGCCGTCTCTGCCGGCGAGATCGGCCCGGAATCATAGACGACACGGCGACGCGGCGAGGAAAAGAGCCGACAAGGCGATGGGGCGATGGGCGACGCGGGGAAAGAAAGGCGATTCGCTTCTACCCTTTCTCTCGCCGTGTCGCCCCTTCGCCGCGTCGCTCTTTCGCCGCCATCAGCGTTGTGATATAAGCCTTGAACGTTGGGGGAGTCACATCAATCGATTAATCACGACCAACCGCAAAGGGTGCGGACAACTGGCGGAGCTATGACTGCATGAAACTGCCGAAAATATCGCTGACCTGGAAGATTCTCATCGGCCTGATTCTCGGAATCGCGCTTGGGTACTTCAGCAAAGAGTGGGGCGCAGCGGTGCGCCCGCTGTCGCTGCTGTTTTTGAACCTCATCAAATCGATCATCGCGCCGTTGATCTTCTCGACGCTGGTGATCGGCATCGCCGGCACAGGCGACATCAAACAGGTCGGACGCATCGGCATCAAGTCGCTCGTCTACTTTGAAATCGTCACGACCTTCGCGCTCTTCATCGGCCTGGCCGCCGTCAATTTTACGCGGCCCGGCGAAGGCGTCTCGCTGGCCGGCGTTCACAAAGAAGAGAACAAAGCTGTGCTCGCTGACCGCGCTCGCAGTCTAGCGCAAGAAGCGAACGACGCGGCGCAACGCGCCAACACCGCCGCATCTCAAGTACAGAGCAATCCGCAAGCGGCCACGCAAGCAGCGACCGAAGCCGCGACCGCCGCGCAAAAAGCAAGTGAGGCGGCACAGGCAGCAGCCAACGGATTGACCGCGCCCGACCCGCCCGCCAAGCCGCAGACTTTCGGCGACATCATCGCCCACCTGTCGCCCGCTTCGATTATCAAAGCCATGGCCGAGGGCGACGTGTTACAGATCGTCATCTTCTCCGTCTTGTTTGCGCTCGCCGTGACCAGCATCGGCGAGAAAGCGCAGCCGGTTATCAAGTGGTGCGAATCGCTCGCCGACATTATGTTCCGCTTCACCGAATTCGTGATGAAGTTTGCGCCCATCGGCGTCGGCGCGGCAATGGCCAACACAATCAGCCACAGCGGTCTTGATGTATTAAAGAATCTCGGCATGCTGGTCGGCACGCTCTATGGCGCGCTGATCGTTTTCCTGCTGCTGGTGCTGCTGCCCGTCGCGTTGATCTTCAAAGTCCCGCTGCGGGATTTCTTCCGCGCCGTACGCGAGCCGGCGACCATTGCTTTTGCGACGACCTCATCGGAATCGGCCTTGCCGCGCGCGATGGAAAACATGCAGCGGCTTGGCGTGCCGCGCCGCATCGTCGGTTTCGTGTTGCCTACGGGCTACAGCTTCAATCTCGACGGCACGACGCTGTACCTGTCGCTCGCGGCAATCTTCGTCGCGCAGGCGGCGGGCGTGCATCTGAGCTGGTGGCAGCAAATCACTATGCTGTTGACGCTGATGCTCACGTCGAAGGGCGTGGCCGGCGTGCCGCGCGCGTCGCTGGTCATCCTGCTCGGCACGTTGAATTCATTTAATCTTCCCGCCGAAGGCGTGATTATCATTCTCGGCGTTGACGAGTTGATGGATATGGCGCGCACGGCGGTCAACGTCATCGGCAACTGTTTGGCGACCGTCGTCGTTTCGCGGTGGGAAGGCGCGTTCCGCAATCAGGAATGGAAAGCCGAAGAGCGCGAGCTTGAAGCCGTCACCGGCCAGCGCGCGCTCGTCTCGGAGGCGTGAGCGGCGAATCCGCAATCGTAAGCTTCATTACAAACAGACAAGCGCACGGAGGCGGCCACCAGTACGCCTCCGTGCGCTTCGTGTTTTCAGTGCAAATGGCGCTCGATCACCGAGTCTCGCGCGTACGGCGACGGGTTTCCTGCATGCCGTTGCCATAGTTGCGCCCGTTCCAGGTGACGCCCGGAACGACGCGGCCAGTGACGCCGATGACGGTGTCTTTACTCGGCACGCCGTAGCGCTCCGTCGCTACCCAGAGCGTGCCTGTGCCATCGTCTATCTCGTAAACGCCTGCGCCAGCCGCGCCGTACGAGCGCACGACGCGCCCGACGACCGTCACTTCTTTGTTGGTGTAGCGACCGGGATCATTTTGAATAGCGCCGATGCGTATGCGTTCGGGGCAACCCGTCAGCGCCAGAGACAGCAGCGCGATTGACACGCCCAGTAGCATGCTTGTCTTTCTCATTTGCGATCTCCTTCAAGCCAAAGCGAAATGGGTTTGGTAGGGCGAAGTGGACGCGAGCCGCACGAACCATAACAGCCGAACGTCCGGCCCTACCGTCGGTTTGACTCTCGAAGCGGCGGAAAAGATGCCTGTGAATTGAGACACGGCGACGCGGCGACAGGGAGAAAGAGGAGCGATTCGTCTTTATCTCTTTCCCTCGCCGCGTCGCCGCGTCGTTCTTTCGGCCCCTGATGTATAATCGCCGCGTGGTCAACGTCGAGATCATTGTCATTGGCAACGAGCTGTTGCTCGGTCTGGTGCAAGACACCAACTCACATTATCTGTGCCGCGTGCTGCGCGGGATGGGCGGGCGCGTGCGGCGCGTCGCTGTCGTGCGCGACGAAGCCGACGCCATCGCCGACGAAATCCGCGCCGCGCTCGCAAGACCCACCGGCCTGCTTTTCA
>JBJMGV010000070.1:0-4509 GCA_045807725.1 Blastocatellia bacterium
CGCGCATCCCGGCGGCGGTCGCCGTCTCGATGCACACTTCCAGATGTTCGTGCCAAGCGGGCGGGCGATCAATCCAGTCAGCAAGACCAACTGGGAAGGCACGGGCGTTGCTCCTGATGTGAGTGTGCCCGCCGACCAGGCATTGAAAGTGGCGCACGTCGCCGCGCTCAACAAGATTATCGAGCGCGAAACCAATCCTGAGCGCAAACAGGCATTACAAGCGGCGCTCGACACCACGCAGAAGGAACTCGACGAGTTGAAGAAATCCGCCAAGCCCACGCCATAACAAGTGACAAGCCAACCGTGACAAGTGACAAGATGGGAGCACTCCACCTCTCTTGAGGCTTTAGCAGGCGCTCCCTCTTGTCACTTGTCACTTGTCACTCGTGACGTGAATGGTCGCTTCCTTGACACTGCTCAAACGCGCTCATCATAATGACCCCGCAGTTCATTCCCTTAAAGGAGACTCGCAGACCTATGAGCGCTAAAGCGACGACTGATACCCGCCTCGATGCATTCATAAAGGAGACTCGCACAGATTTCGAGAACCGGCTGGCCGAGTTGGTCGAGATACCCACCATCAGCATGGACCCTGAGCGAAAGCCCGACATCCGGCGCGGCGCTGAACTCGCCCGTCAGTACCTTGAGAGCATCGGCGCAAAGGCCGAGATCATTGAAACGCCCGGCAACCCGGTCGTCTTCGGGCGCGTCGAAACCGGCGCGAACAACCCGACCGTGACAATCTATAACCACATCGATGTGCAGCCCGCCGATCCTGAAGAATGGAACAAAGCGCCGTTCACATTCTTCAAAGACGGCGACCGTTACGAAGGGCGCGGCACGACCGACGACAAGGGGCCGGCGCTGTCGGCCATGACCGGGGCGCGCTATGCGGTTGAGAACGGCGTGCCGCTCAACCTCAACTTCATCTGGGAGCTTGAAGAAGAGATTGGCTCACCCAACTTCGAGCACTTCATCAAGAACAACGTGGCCCGGTTGAAGACCGATTCGATACTGGTCAGCGACACGATCTGGATATCGCGCAAGCGACCGGCGATTCCTTATGGCTTGCGCGGAATGATGGCGATGACGATGACTTTGCAGACCGGCGCAAAAGATGTGCATTCGGGCCTGACCGGCGGCCCGGCGCGCAATCCCATAGGCGAGCTGTGCAAGCTGATCTCGGAATGCTATGACGCCGACACCGGGCGCGTGAAGATCAAGGGCTTTTATGACGACGTGCGTCGCGCCACCAAGAAAGAAGTGCAGAGCTTTCTCGATTCGGGCTTCACGACGAAGAAGTTCAAGGCCGCGCACGAGTTGAAAGACCTGCGCTTTGACGACCCTGAGCGCGTCTTGAAAGCCGTGATGGCCGAGCCGACCTTTGAAGTGCACGGCATCGCGGGCGGCTACCAGGGGCCTGGCGTGAAGACCATTGTGCCTTATCGCGCCGAAGCCAAAATCAGTACGCGCCTGGTTCCCGACCAGCAGCCGAAGAAGGTCTTCAAGCTCATCCGCGATTTCGTGCGCGAGAAGAATCCCGATGTGAAGCTCGTCGCGCACGGCGCGCTGGGGCCATACCTTGGCGAGTTTGAAGGGCAGTATGCCGATGCCGCCATCGAAGCTATGCAATATGCCTTCGGTCAGAAGCCTGCCTTCACGCGCGAAGGCGGCTCAATCGGTGCGGTCGTGACGATGGAGCAGTACTTGAAAGCGCCGATTATCTTCCTCGGCCTGTCGCTGCCTGAGCACGGCTACCACGCCAAGAACGAGAACTTCGACTGGGGCATGGCATCGGGTGGTATGAAGATGTTCGTGCGTTATTTCGACGCCATCAGCCGGTTGTAAATTACATTTGTTTGGCTACAGAGCCACAGAGGCTCAGGCCGACCGCGCCTTTGAGTCTCTGTGGCCATTTCAATTCGCCCGCGCCGATTGATTCACCATCCTTGATGCGAAAGATATTCATTGCCATCCCTGTCCTTGTGCTGCTTGGCATCGCCGCTTTCTTCGTTTACCGCTACGTCACAAAGCCGAAGCCGACCGACCCCAAGGCCGTTGGCAATGTCACGACGCTTGCCGGAACCGGCGCACCGGGCAGCAATGATGGCGCACACGATGCCGCGAGCTTCACCGACCCGTTCGGTGTTGCGGTTGACCGGCGCGGTAATCTTCTCGTATCCGATGGCGCGACCAACCGCATACGCTTGATAACGCCGCAGGGCGAAGTGAAGACCATCGCCGGTTCAGGCGAAGGCTATGCGGACGGCCCGGCGCTGCAAGCGCAGTTCAACACGCCCTCAGGAATCGCCTTTGACCGCGACGGCAATCTTCTCATCGCCGACACCTCGAACAATCGCATACGAAGGCTATCGGCGGACTATCAAACCGTCAGCACCGTTGCCGGCAGCGGCGTTGCCGGTTTCAAAGACGGCGCGGCAGGCGACACGCAATTCGACGGGCCAATCGGCGTTGCGGTTGACGGGCAGGGAACGATCTACGTCGCCGACACCTACAACGACCGCATACGCAAGATCACACTTGATGGAAACGTGGTTACGTTTGCTGCGTCGCCCGGTTCAGAAAGCGAAGGCTCAGTCGCCGTCAAACTCGATACGCCCTGTGGTGTTGCCATTGATGCACTCGGAAATGTCTTTATCGCAGACCCCGGCAATGACGAGATTCACAAGATCACGCCCGGCGGCGAAGTGGTCGATTTATTTCATAAAGCAGAGACAGGCGGAGAAGGGATTCATCGTCGCGCGCGGCCCATTGGCTTGACCGTGACCTGGGACAACTTCGTAATTTTCTCGGCATCCGATAGCGCCTATGTTGGTCGGATCAACCCGGATGATTCATTGACTTCTGTAGCCGGCAACCGGGCTGGCTATAAAGATGGCGCAGGCGAGCGGGCGCAGTTCAATCATCCGACCGGCATTGCCCTTGACCGCGAAGGCAATGTGTTTGTCGCCGATTCTCAAAATTACTTGATCCGTAAGATCGAACCCGCCGCGCCGGCAGCAGCAGCAGCACAATCGGCCAATCAGGTAGAGCCATTCATTCAGCCGGTATCTGAGACTACGCAGCGCGACCCTGATGAGATTATTCCAAAGCTCAACGCTTCTGTGCTGAACATTACACAGCCGTTCGCGTGGCCGGTCGCTCCGCAGAACCAGTGGCACGAAGTGGCCGGCGTGGTCGGCGAAGCGCGCGGCAACTTCAACGGCACGGCGCTCGATCATATACATGCGGGGCTGGATGTGCGCGGCGTGATGGGCGAGCCGTGCCTGTCGATCTATGACGAGAAAGTCAGCGACCCTTTGCCAAGCTGGGGCTTCGAGCAGACCGGCGAAGGCGTCCACGTCGGCGCGTTCTCTTACATACACATTCGCGTGGGCCGTAATTCAAACGGGCAATTGCAAGCGCCCGAAAAGTTCAAAGCGCGGCTCGACGCAACAGGCAAACTCGCGGGCGTGCGCGTGCGGCGCGGCGCGCGGTTTCACGTCGGCGATTTCCTCGGCACGCTCAACCGGCTCTATCACGTTCATCTCAACCTCGGACCCTGGAACGCCATCGCCAATCCTTTGCAGTTGCCGTTCGTTGATTTCAAAGACACCGTCCCGCCGATCATAGAACCGAACGGCATCGAAGTCGTTAAGGCCGGCGCGGCATTTGGGCAACCCGATGAAGCCTTCACCGAAAAGCGCGATGGCCGCTTAGTGGTGACTGGCGATGTGAAGATACTGGTCACGGCTTACGACCGCGTAGATGGCAACGTCGAAAGCCGCAAACTTGGGCTTTACCGCGTCGGCTATCAGCTCTTACGCGAAGGCGGTTCGCCGGTCGCGGGATTCGAGCAGCCGCTCGTCAACATGGAGTTCAACCGCCTGCCGCCGAATGATGAAGACGTGACGATAGCCTACGCCGTGGGCAGCGGCGTCAGCGCCTACGGCACGCCGACGAAGTTCAAATACATCGTCACCAATCGCGTGCGCGACGGCGAGGCGCGGGCCGGGTTGCTGCGCACCTCGCAACTCGCGCCCGGCAATTACCTGATTCGCATTCTCGCCGAAGATTATGCCGGCAACCGCGCGTCGGGCCGCGCGACGGAACTGGCAATCACCATCACGAGCGCGACAAGTAAACCGTGACCAGTGACGAGAAGCTGTGTTTGCCGAACGCTTGTCAGCTTGCTGCATCACCTCGTCTTGTCACTCGTCACGCTTCCCAACATTCCGCTCGCTCTGCTACACTTTCGCATTCATTTCATCAGGCGCTTTTGAGGTAAGATTGATGCACAGACACAAGCGGGTTGGCCGGCTCATTGTCCTCCTCTGCCTCACCCTCATCACCGGCAGTTGCAAATGGTTTCAGTCGAGCAGCAATAAGAATGCGTCCGCCTCGCCGCCGAAGCTTGGCCGCTGGGTCGCGCAGTACCGCTCGCCGCTGGCGCAGGGCTTGACCGGCAATGATCTGGCCGAGAGTTTCTATTACAGCTCGATCTCTGTA
>JBJMGV010000071.1:0-13284 GCA_045807725.1 Blastocatellia bacterium
CGCTTCCCTATTCTCCTCGAACCCGCGTTCGAGGCACCCGAAGTCAATCACGTTGTCAAAAGAGCAACAATTCAGAAGCAGCAAAGTAACATGCGCGCTCAGCCCGCGTCAAACCACCGTTAAGAGAAGAAAAGAAACCACAGATGAACACAGATGAACGCCGATAGTTAAAGAGAGACTCATTCCCTTTTTTTTCATCCGTGTTCATCTGTGTTCATCTGTGGTTTCATCTCTGGGGCTTTAGTCTAGCGCGCGGTCGGGCTATGATGTTGCGGGTCATTAATTCACAAGCTAAGGAGAGAGTGATGCAAGCAAGGTTTGGTTCATTCGTCGTGCGCTTTGGTTTGATTGTGCTGCTCGCTGGCTGCGCGGCTGCCGCGAATGCTCAACAGGTCATCCGCCTTTCAGCTACGGGCGACGCGGCTTCGTTGAAATGGACGACGCCAGAACGTGAATACTTCTCGCCGATTTGGAACACGCAAGTCGTCACCAACGTCTCGCAGCCGACGCTTACGGTTTACGCGCCTGCGCCGGGGACAGCCAACGGCACGGCGATCATCGTCGCGCCGGGCGGCGGCTTTCACGCGCTCTCGATCAACAGCGAAGGCATCGACGTGGCGAAGTGGCTCAACGCAAGAGGCGTCACCGCCTTCGTGCTCAAGTATCGGCTGGTGCCGACGGGCGAGGACGGCGTTAAAGAAGTGATGTCGAAGATGGGCAATGACGCCAAAATGGGAGAGGCTACGGCGTCGCTTATCCCTCTAGCCATCGCCGACGGGCTGGCCGCCGTCACCTATGTTCGCAAGCACGCCGCTGAGTTCAATATCTCGCCGACGCGCATCGGCTTCATAGGCTTCTCGGCGGGCGGCACAGTGACTTCAGCCGTGGCCACGCAATACACGGCAGAGAGCCGGCCTGATTTCGTCGCGCCGATCTATGCCTACCTCGGCGCGCTCAGGGACGCGTCTGTGCCGAAGGATGCGCCGCCGATGTTTATCACCGCCGCAACCGACGATCAACTCAAGCTTGCGCCCGAGAGCATCACGCTCTACAACAAGTGGATGGCGGCAGCCAAGCCCGTTGAGCTGCATATGTACGCGAAGGGCGGCCACGGCTTCGGTATGCGCAAGCAGAACCTGCCGTCCGATCATTGGATTGATCGCTTCGGCGAATGGCTGGACTTGCAGGGATTGTTGAAGGCATCGCACTGAGGCTGCTTTACCGAGGAATGACGACTCGCTATGATGGCTCGGCCAATCCGCCCGCCTGCGGGGCGCATTGTCGATTGGCCTTCATCTTTAGAAAGGATTACTGCTATGTCGCAAGCGCAAGCCGATGAATTCGCCGCCCTCGACGCGACGGCTCAGGCCGAGTTGGTGCGCCGCAAAGAGGTCAAGCCGATTGAGCTGGTCGAGGCCGCCATCAAACGCATCGAGCGCATCAACCCGGCGCTCAACGCCGTCATCACGCCGATGTATGACCAGGCCCGTGAAGCTGCCAACGGCGAGTTGCCCGACGGGCCTTTCACTGGCGTGCCGTTCTTGTTGAAAGACCTGCTCGCCGCCTACGCCGGCGTGCGTATGTCATCTGGATCACAATTCCTGAAGGAGTTCACACCGCCGATAGATTCCGAGTTGACGGCTCGCTACAAACGAGCCGGGCTGGTCATCACAGGCAAGACCAACACGCCCGAATACGGCATCCTGCCGACGACCGAGCCGGCGCTGTTCGGCGCGACGCGCAACCCGTGGGACACGACGCGCCACACGGGCGGGTCGAGTGGCGGCTCGGCGGCGGCGGTCGCGGCGGGCCTTGTGCCGATGGCGCACGCGAATGACGGCGGCGGCTCGATACGCATCCCGGCCTCGTGCTGCGGGGTCTTCGGCTTGAAGCCGACGCGAGCGCGCAACCCGCTCGGCCCGGACTTCGGCGATATGTTCAGCGGCCTGATCGCCGAGCACGCGGTGACGCGCTCTGTGCGCGACAGCGCCGCGCTGCTGGACGCCAGCGCCGGCCCAATGCCCGGTGATCCGTATTACGCGCCGCCGCAGGCTCGCGCATTTGTCGAAGAAGTCGGAGCGCCTCTGGGCAAGCTTCGCATCGCCTTGACGACGCAGTCTATGACCGGCACGGCGATCCATCCCGACTGCCTGAAGGCCGCGCACGACGCGGCGGCGCTCTGTGCCGAACTCGGCCACGAAGTCAGCGAAGCCGCGCCGGTCATCAATGGCGAGGTGTACCTGCAATCATTTATGGCTATCTGGTCAGCGGGCACAGCGTGGGAGATTGATGACTTCGCGCGCCTGATGGGCCGCGAACCGCAGGAAGATGGATTCGAGCCGGGCACGTGGGTGCTCTATCAAATGGGCAAGCAGACGAAGGCGGCGGATTATCTGGCGGCTCTGCAATGGCTGCAAGGTCTGTCGCGCCAGGTGGCGCAGTTTATGATGGATTATGACGTGTGGCTGACGCCGACACTCGGCGCGCCGCCGTTGCCGCTCGGCTCATTCGACGCGCAGCCCGGTGATCCGCTGGCGGGAATGAGGCAAGCGACGGCGTACGTGCCGTTCACGCCGATCTGCAACACGACGGGCCAGCCGGCGATGTCCGTGCCGCTTTACTGGAATGATGAAAACTTGCCCATCGGCAGTCACTTTATGGGCCGCTTCGGTGACGAAGCGACACTGTTCCGGCTCGCCGCGCAGCTTGAAGAAGCGCGCCCGTGGGCCGGTCGTCGCCCGCCGGTCAGCGCGCTTTAAGTAATCCAATGTCGCACATCTTTTTTGTTATCGAAGACCGCGCCGCCGAAGTCGAGGCAGGCGAGACGATCCTGCAAGCGGCTTTGCGGGCCGCCATTCCGCACGCGCATGCCTGCGGCGGCAATGCGCGATGCTCGACTTGCCGCGTGCAGGTGATCGAAGGGCTTGATTGCTGCGCGCCGCGCACTGAGCGCGAGTTGGAGCTTGCCGCGCGGCTGCATTTTTCTTCGGAGATTCGCCTGGCTTGCCAGACAACCATCAGAGGTGACGTGAAGCTGCGCCGCCTGGTGCTCGACGCCGAAGACATCAAGCTGACAGCGCAATCCACGGACGCGCCCGCACCCATCGGCGAAGAGAAACGACTGGCCATCCTGTTCGCAGACATACGCGGCTTCACGCCCTTTGCCGAGCGGTTATTGCCTTATGACGTGGTGCACGTGCTGAACCGTTATTACTACGAAGTGGGCCGCGCCATCACTGCTCACGATGGGCATATTGATAATTACATGGGCGATGGATTGCTGGCATTGTTCGGCGTAGACAACACGCGAGACGCGGCGCGGCAAGCCGTCGGCGCGGCGCTTGGGATGATCGCGGCGGTCGAGCGCCTCAAGCCATACGTCGAGATGATCTATGGCAAGAGCTTCGAGATCGGCATCGGCATACATTATGGCGAAGTGATCGTCGGCGCGATTGGCGCACCCGGAATGAAGCGCGTCACAGTGATCGGCGACGCCGTCAACCTGGCCTCGCGCATTGAGTCAGCCACCAAGCGAGTCGGCGCGCGGCTGCTGATTTCCGAAGCCGCCTTCGCCGAGTTGCAAGGCGCAATCATCCCCGGCCCCGCGCATCGCATCCGCCTGGCCGGCAAGAGCGGCGAGTACCTGCTTTATGAAGTCAGCGGATTGAATGAAGGGTCAGAATGAAAAGGTGTGGGATGAGGCGGGTGCCAGTGGGAATAGAGCTTTGTAGCGTCCAGTCCATCAGAATGAAAAGGTGTGGGATGAGGCAGGGACCAGGCCAAGCTCGCCTTTCTGGCCATGCCGCTTCGCTCTTTCGGCCAGGCCGCATAGCGGCTACAGCGGCGGCGGGGTCAACCTGCGCCATGTCCACTCGCTCTTTCGGCCAGGCCGCGTAGCGGCCCCTGAATTTAGCCGGACGTTTCAACGCCCGGAATTGAGGCGGTCGGCATCTCGCGTCGCGTCAGCGACGGGTGAATCAGCCGTCGCTGACGCGACGCGAGACGTGTTGGTGATGCTTTCCCGGCGTTAAAACGCCGGACTAAACTCAGCCTGCCGCTACGCGGCAGCAGCCCGCCTCATCTTATCGTCAGATCAGTTTATCGTCAGATCGGTGTGCGTCTATTTCATAACCTGGAACACGGATCACCATCTACGCCGGCCAGTCGCCGAGCAGTTTGCGCGTCTGCACGATCTGGCCGAAGTGATACACGTTGTGGTCTGCGGCCAGCAACAACTGGCGCAAGTAGGTGCGCCCTTCGCCGTGCGGAATCTCCGCCGTCAAATCAATCTTCTCATCCGCCGCCAGGCGTAACAGCTCATCGAGATCGACGTTGAAGCGCCGCACAGACTTCTCCCACATCTCATCTGTGACTTCGGCTACACTGGCCGGCCAGTACCCCGAAGGCCAGTCCGGCGATTGCCAGCCGGCGTCGAGCGTGTAACGCAGGATGTCTTCCTGCGCGATGCGTATGTGCTCCATCTCTTCCCAGACCGAATGCACTCCTTCAGCCGGGCGCGCGTGGCGCAGCTTCGGGTCAACGTTCGAGAGCGCATCTTTCGGCGAAGCGTGCGCTGAGCCGCCGCGCAGTAATTCGGCCACACTCTTTCTGAGCACTTGATCGTTCATCTTTTCTCCTTCGGCAAAGGAGCGGCGCGGATCACTCAACCTCCCCGTCGTCTTTACGCAGTTGCTTCGGCGTCAGCAGCCAGACGAGCTTGCCCTGGCCGTCTTCAACGTCTGCCCAGCGATCAACGTGAAATTCTATGCAGGCCAGCGCCGCCGTCGGCATACGCCCGCGCTCACCCGTCAGCCGCGTCAGCAAGTCTTCAAAGCCAGGATTGTGGCCGACCATCAATACGCGCTGACGATCAAACGGGAGCCGCCGCACTACCTGCATCAACGCCGCCACAGATGCGTCGTAGATGCTCTCGTTGAATTCAACCGGCGCAGCGAAGTGGCCTTCATTGATGATGGCTTCAACGGTCTCGCGGGCGCGCGCCGCCGGCGAGCTGACAACGTGATCGGGCGCGGAATCGAGCGCCACCAGCGCCTTTGCCATACGTGGCGCGTCGCGCCGGCCACGGTCGGCCAGCGGACGGTCAAAGTCGCGCAAGGTCGCATCGTCCCAGTTCGATTTCGCGTGCCGCATTAATAACAGCGTCTTGACGTTCATAATGGGATTCTTCCGCCTCCTGTTTTCATGCTACCCAAGTCATCACCGTCGCGCGACTCTTTTTCGGCGGGCGAGCGGGCTATCTCTGCCCTTTACGATTGCCGCCGCTCAACCGTCACACGAATCAGCCGCCGAGATTGTCGCGGCGCGCGATGATTTTTCAGCAATGCCAACTCGCCTCATTAAAGATTGACGTGATAGGATGAATGTTCAGGTTGAAGGATGACTGGACTCACGGGCAATACGTTTTTCGAGGGGCCGGCGGGGCGCATTGAAGCGATCTTGCGCGAACCCGCGCCGCCCGTTCGTCGCGCCGCGATTGTCTGTCACCCGCACCCGCTCTTTGGCGGCACGATGCATAACAAGGTCGTCTTTCGCATCGCCCGCGCGTTTCAGAGCGCCGGCTTCGCCGTGCTGCGCTTCAACTTTCGCGGCACCGGCCACAGCGAAGGGACGCACGACGAAGGACGCGGCGAACAAGACGACCTGCGTGCCGCCATTCGTTTCATCGAGCAGAAGTACGCGAGCGCAGAACTCTGGCTCGCTGGTTTCTCGTTCGGGTCGATGGTGATGCTGCGAGCCGCCTGTGACGAGGCTCGCATACGCGCGATGGTGGCGGCGGGCGCGCCGGTGGCAAAGTATGATTTCAGCCAGCTCGTCCACTGCGACCGGCCCAAGCTATTCGTGCAGGGCGCGCTCGACGAGTTCGGCCCACCGGCAACGCTGACAGGCTTCGTTGACCGGCTCGACGAGCCGAAACAATTAGCAATCATCGCCGGCGCGGATCATTTCTTCGCCGGCCATCTCGATGAGTTAGGCGATACCGTCGCCCGGTTCATCGCGCAGTACAGCAACGAACAAGCGCCTGACGCATGACCATTGATCGTCGGCAGGTATCTAATCTTTTCAAGTAATCTCAAAAACGGATGCAGAAACTCAACATCATTACGCGAATCAAGCTGGCCGTTGTAGCCTTTCTTACTATCGTGTCGCTGGTCGGCATTCGTTCGGGGCAGACCGCCACGAGCGAGCAGGACCAGCCGCGTCGCCCGCTCGAATTTGTGCCGGTGAGCGCGCCGCTCGAAGGCCGTGCCGGCTCTGACGATGGCGCGGCTTTCGCCATACAGTTCATCGGCAGCACGCACGGCAGCCTCGAACCGTGTGGCTGAAAGCCCCCCCGGATGGGGGGACTGGCGCGGCGCGTCAGCTACGCAAAACTGTTCCAGGAGAAAGCCGGCGGCATCCCCGTGCTCGTCGTTGACAGCGGCAACTCGATGGCCAGCGAAACCAACGCGCACGGCGTCGTCCGGCCCGATGTGCGCGTCAAAGACGACTGGATTCTGAAATCGTTCGATCAGTTCAAAGTGGATGTGATTAATGTAGCCGCGCCCGACCTGCGCTACATTTCAACGCGGCTCGCTAAACCGTTAAGCGATCAAGCCGGCGCGCCACCGGCGCTTCAACGATTGGTTTCGGCAAACATTGCGAGCGAGGCGGGCGCAGCCAGCAGGCTTCAGCCGTTTCTCGTCCGCGACGTGCCGCCGCGCAGCGCAGGACTCAAGCCTCTGCGCGTTGCTTTCGTTGGTCTGACCGAAAAGGGCAGCGCGCCACTGCCCGGCTCGAAGATCATCGATCCCCTCGAAGCTGCGCGCCGCGTCGTCCCGGAAGCGCGCAAGCAAGCCGACGTGGTCATCGTTCTCGGCTATCTCAAAGCCGAAGAGGCAGCCCGCCTTGCCGCAGAGGTCGCGGGCATTGACGCCATCATCGCCGGCAATAGCCAGAGCGATGCAACTTACTTTACGCCGCCGCAAACCGTCGGCCAGACGCTCATCCTTTTCACGCCGGTCGAGACGCGTATGCTCGGCGAGCTACGCGGCTACCGTGAAGCGTCGAACAAAGTTTCATTCCGCACGCGCTTCATCACGCTCGACGAAACCTTCCCGAATGACGCCGCCGCGACGCAACTGGTAGACGCGGCGCGCGAAGCCGAAGACGGCGCGCGCAACCAGTCGAAGCAGGCAATGGAGAACTGGCTCGCGGCTTCACGCGCAATGAAACCTGCGGGTGAAGCGGCCACGGGGTATGTTTCGTCAGGGACCTGCGCCCAGTGTCATCAGGCGCAATACATTCAATGGTCCAACACCGGCCATGCTCACGCGACCGACAAGCTGCCGCCGCGATGGGTCGAGTTTGAGAGCAACTGTTTAAGCTGCCACGCGACCGGGCAGCGAACCGACGCGGCGGGACAGCTCGTGCTTGCGAGTCTGCAAAGCGTGCATTGCGAGCAGTGTCACGGGCCGGGCGGCGAGCACGTCAAGAAGCCGGGCAAAGGATATGGCCGCATCAATAACGCGCAAGCCTTGTGCGCCACGTGCCACACGCCGGCAGTGAGTCCGGGCTTCGACTTTCAATCCGCGTGGGCAAAGATCAAGCATTGAGGTCGCGTTCCTTAACGTGCATCTCGCGCAGCTTGAACTTCTGCACTTTGCCCGAAGCGGTCATCGGGAACGATTCAACGAAGCGGATGTAGCGCGGAATCTTGAAGCGCGCAATTTTATCTTCGCAGAACGCACGCACCTCATCTGCCGTCAACGTCTCGTTGTTGTTCAAACGAATGGCTGCCGCGATCTCTTCGCCGCGCCGCTCGTCCGGCAAGCCATAGACGTACACGTCAACAATCTGCGGGTGACGCCGCAGCAAGTCTTCAATCTCTTTAGGCGCGACGTTCTCGCCGCCGCGAATGATGATCTCTTTAATGCGTCCGGTGATACGAACGTAAGCGCGCTCGTCCATCGTCGCCTGATCGCCGGTGTGCAGCCAGCCTTCCGTGTCAATCGCTTCTATGGTCGCTTTGCGGTTGTTGTAGTAACCCTTCATCACATTGTAACCGCGACAACAAAGCTCGCCGGCAATGTTCGGCGCGCACGCATTGCCTGTGGCCGGGTCAACGATCTTCACTTCGACTTCCGGCAGCACACGCCCTACGGTCTGCGTGCGCAGCTCGACGCTATCGGTGCGCGGTGTGATGGTGATGCCGGGCGATGCTTCGGTCAATCCATAAGCAATCGTCATCTCTGTGAGATTCATGCGCTCCATCACTTTGCGCATCAGCGGCTCAGGGCAGAGCGAGCCGGCCATCACGCCTGTACGCAGACTCGACATGTCGTAGCTGTGATGATTCAACTGCTCAAGCTCGGCAATGAACATCGTCGGCACGCCGTAGAGCGCCGTGCAGCGTTCGCCCTCGACCAGTTGCAACACGCGCAGCGGCTCGAACGATTCGAGCGGCACAATCGGCACGGCGTGCGTATACGCGCCGAGCACGCCGATGACACAACCGAAACAATGAAAGAATGGAACCGGCACGCAGAGCTTATCGCGCGGCGTAAACCCCAGCGCCTCGCCCAGCCAGTAACCGTTGTTGACGATGTTGCGATGCGTCAGCATTACGCCTTTGGGAAAGCCGGTCGTGCCGGAGGTGTACTGCATGTTGATGACATCATCGAGGTCTTGCGCCGCGAGATGCGCGTCGAGACAATCGTCGCCGACGCTCTCCGACCGCGCCAGCAGCGAATCGTAACGGATCATACCGCCGGGGTGTTCGTCGCCGATGTAGATGACGCGGCGCAGGTGGGGCAGCTTCATCGAATGCAGGGCGTTCTCCTGCGAGCCGCGCAGTTCGGGGATGATGTCATAGATCGTCGCTACGTAATCCAGATCACGGAAGCCGCCGATGGTAATTAACGTAGCGGCTTCGGACTGCTTGAGCAGGTATTCCAGTTCGGCGGCGCGCAGTGAAGTGTTGACGGTGACGAGCACCGCGCCAATCTTGGCGACGGCGAATTGCAGCACGACCCATTCGGGAATGTTGGTCGCCCACAGCGCAACGCGCTCGCCGCGTTCGACGCCGAGGCTGAGCAAGCCGCGCGCGGTCTGCCGCGCCCTCCATTCAAGCTGGCTGAAGTCATACCGCAACTGGCGGTCGGGATAAACGAGCGCTTCCTGCTGCGGATAATCTTTCGCCAGCCGCGCCAGCAACTCGCCTACCCGCACGTCGAGATAAGCGCGCGGCCTCTCTAACGCTTCGCCTGTTGGCATAGTCCCTCCGGGGCAGTGGCCACTACTCATCTTCTGGTAGCGCGCCGAAGTAGCGCAGCCACTCGTTGACGTTGCCGGCTTCGACCTGTTTGTCATCGGCGACAGGCGGCAGCGCGGCAAACGTTTCGGACATCTGCTTGCGGAACTCGCCCGACCGCAAGACGCGCGCCCCGCGTGCCCGCACAGTGAAAGCGAGAGCGTTGTCTGAAGTAACGACCGTGATGCCGCGAGCATCGGGCGAGGATTCGACCAGGCGGATGATGCGGGCGTCGGCGTCCGAGCCGCGCTTGGCATAGAGCACCTTGACGCCGCGATGGGCCGACGAATCAGGCAACAGCGGATCGGGCGCGCCATCGAAGACGACCGTGAGCCGCGCTTTCTTCAGCCGGACGTATTCAGCAAGTTGCTCGACCAGTCTGCGCCGCGCACTCGCCTTGTCGCGGTGCCAGCCCGGCGTCTGTCCCATCACATTGTTGCCATCAACGATGTACGGCATGGCCTGTAGCCCCTCGCTCGACGCGCCAATTCTAGCCCTATTCGCCATCAATGGAAAGCGTGGCCCTGACCATAAAAGAACGGGCGCTTCAGCCTCAGCCGAAGCGCCCGTTCGCGTTGACGTTATCAAGTCGCGCCGTTAGTTGCCCTTGTGATGATGGCCGCCGCCGCCGCCCATCGATGGCGAAGACGTGCTCGGCGCGCTGGCCGGCGGGCTGTAACGCGGACTACTATCGCCTGACGGGAAGCTGCGCTGATGACCGCCGCCACCGGCTGGCGGATTGTAGCGTGGGCTACTATCGCTATAAGCCGGCTGCTGCGGGCGCGCGCCGCCATCGATCCTGACCGGCGGGCGCGGAATGCCGGGATCAACACGGTCGCCTCTGCCGGGCTTGTGATGGCCGCCGCCGCTCACACCGCCGCCGCCACCGCTGCTGCCGCCGCCAGTGTTACCGCCCGTGCTGCCGCCGCTGCCGGTGTTACCGCCCGTGCCCGGACGGTAGCCCGAATAATAACCTGTGCCCCAGTATAAGCTCGAATAATTCAGGTAGCTGTTCCAGAAAGGATTGCAGACGGCGTAGCCCCAGCCATAAGGCGACGAGAACCCTGAGCCGAACGGCAGGAAGGTGTAGCACCCGCATTGGCGCGAGTAAATCCATGCGTTCGAGTTAAAGCCGAGCATCGCATTGTTGCCGGTCAGCGCGCGCTGCGATAGCTGCTTGTTCAACGCAATCAGGTCACGGGCGCGGGTCTCGCTCCACAGGTCGAATCCATCAAGCTGATTCTTGTCTAAGGAAGCGATGACCGGCTGACCGTTTTCAACCGTCACCTGCTTTTTATCTTTGACGAGGGTGTCGCCAACCGTCACGCGGCCTTTGCGGACGATGAGCGCGGTGCGGCCATCGGCGGCGACGTTGAAGCGATATAGCCCTTCTTTGATGATCGAGAACTGATCCTTCGACGAAGCCACAGTCATCGGGCCATCAAGGGCCGACGCTTCAATGATGGCTGAACCGTAGGTCAAATCAATGCGGAACTGATAGACGTGCGGGTTGGTCAGCACGAAGGCGCTGTTTTCGGCGAGCCGCAGATAGCAGCCCGGTATCAGCAGTATCTCCGCGCGCCCGGTCGCGCCGGTCTTCACCGCATCGCCCTCGCGCAATTCGTCGCCCGACTTCAACGGCGTCCACTCGGCCTGATCGCGCTTGTAGCTTACGTCGCCTTCGATGATGTTCATTACACCGACCTTGGCTGACACGGTGTACATATCCGCTTCTTCAGCGGGCAGCTTCTTGCGATCCTGAGCCAGCGCCAGACCGCTGACGAGCAGGAGCGTGAGCGCAATCAGAGTGACTTGTGTGGCTTTCATGACAAACTCCTTTGTGAGGCTGGATAGCTTCCTCTTCTGACTTTCGCTTATTCGGCCATAGCCGCATCGAAGAGCATCGCAGCAATTAACACCCCGTCTGCCTGGATTATACTCTGAAAGCGATGGCAGGCAAACCAATAACGGCGCGGCAGGGCGTGGCCTGGATAAGAGGATTCAGACTGGCACAGACTGGCGAGGCGGGCATCAACGCTGGCGGACGGCTCCTTGAGCGGTCTGCGCGGTGAAGTGGCGCACCTCTTCTTCCGACCTGAACAGTCGGTTCGAGCCGAGCGTGAGCACCAGATTGGCCGAAGGGCGCTGCGACTGCAAACGCTCTTCGCGCTCTAGCGCCACACCGTGCGCGCCGGGGTGGCGGCCTTGATCGAGGTAGTCAAGGCTCATCTCCACCTTCGCGTGCGCCTCGGCCAGTTCATGGAAGGTAATCTGGCCGGCGGAGACAAACTCGTTGGCGCGCAGATTGAGCCAGCGGGCCGCCGGGTTGATCGCCACCAACGCATCGAAGCCTTTCGGCGGGCGCTCAATATCGAGCTTGCGGCCATTGCGCCGATACGGGTTGATGCGACTGTCGTAGTTGTTATCGAGGTTGATGCCGCCGACCACATCAACGAAGCCGCCCAACACCGGCGCGCGGCTGGCGATGTGCAGCAAGTAACGATGCGGGCTTTGCGTCAACTGCACGATCAACAGCAGCCCTTCGTTGGCGGTGATGTACTCGGCGACTCGCAGCGGCGCTTCTTCGGCGGGAGCCGCATTCGCGCCCGCAACGTCGAGCAGCAGCCGGCGATTGATGCGCACCGCGCCATTGTCGTTAAGCGTAATCAGTTCCGGCTTATCGCCAATGATGTAGCGCAAACGCGCAAACGCATCTTCGCGGTCGCCGGCTACCCAGAGGCCGCCGCGCCCGCCGCGACTTTCGCTGATCAGATTGAAAGCCAGATACACAGGGTCGGCGTGAGGTATCGTCGCCACTTCTGTCACCGGCGCGATGTGCAAAGGGATGTCTTCAGCGATGGGCAAGCTCACTTCCGTCTCGTAAAGCGGGAAGACGAGGCCGGCAAGTTGTCGGCTCATTCTTGCGGAAGCCTTCGGCGCGTGGTTGCCTCTGGCCTGCGTCGTATGCGACGGCGCGACCGCATAAACCAGTTGAGGTCTCGGCGAATTGACGGTTGGCGTAGCCGCCGCCTTGATAACGCGGCTGTCTGTCTGACGCTGCGCGCCACTCGTTGAAAAGGCGCGCGGCGCGGCTTCGTCTTTGCCCTGTCGCGCCGACGCGTCGCCGGTCTGGCGAGTCGGCTTGACGGTGAGCGGGCGACCGAGCGACTGAAGCTCAGTGGCCGCCTTGATAATGTATTCCGCGATCAGCTTGCGGCGAATGAGGGCGTTGCCATAATCGCGCGCTTCGCCGGCGGTCTTGAACGAGCCGACGTAAACACGTGTCCAGTAACCACGCCCGGTCAATTCAAACGTGCCGACGCCGACCGGCTCGCCGGCCTGCGACAGGCGTTCGGCATATTGCGCGGCCAGCATCGCGTCGGGGAATGAAGCCACCTGCAAAGTAAAAGGAAAGCTGATATCTGCCGGCTTGCCCTGCGCCGGCAGCATCGATAAGACCAAAAGCGCCGAAAATAAGATCGCCAGTTTCGGGTGCATGCCCCTCTGCCTTTCGACTCGCATAAGCTATAGCAGCGTCCACTCAGCGGTTCGGAAATTGGGGCTGGGGTTTGGGAAAGGGGGGAGTTTAGGAAGCGTCCAGAAGCGTTACCATCTCGCGCGTATAAAGCAACGACCGCAAGACTCGCTTGGGAGCTTGCGGTCGCGTCAACGTTTTTATGGTAGGGTAGCGACCGTGGAGTGTCAAGAATAATTCACGCGCTCACCGCCCCCCCTGCAAACGAGATTGCCAACCGAGAGCCGATCAAATAAAAACTCCTGAGAGCTTGACTGTCAGATCTCGTCTCTCAGGAGGACATTCTTCATGTCTTGGTTCGATTTATACTTCCTCATCCGCCTCATGACAACTGATTGGCGCGTCGGAGGCCGCACTTGCTTTGCCGCCTTGGTCTCGGCTTTCCTCTATCACGAGCGCTTCCACTCCGCCAATGCCGTCGATCATCTCGCTCGCATCC
>JBJMGV010000072.1:0-141242 GCA_045807725.1 Blastocatellia bacterium
GAAAGCGCCAGCGTCCACACTAGCCCGAACAGTGTCCAGCCCCAGAAGCCGCGCAGGCTGACGAGCGTGAATGGCGTGTAAGTCCCCGCGATCAGCAGGTAGATGGCCGAGTGATCGAGGATTTGCAGCACGCCTTTTAAGCGCGAACGGTACAGGCTGTGATAAAGCGTCGAGGCGAGATAGGAGAGGATGAGCGTAACGCCAAAGACGCTACAGCCGATGATGTGCCAGGCGCTGCCTTTCATAATTGAAAGCACGAGCAGGACGACGAAACCGGCGACACTCAAGGCGACGCCGACGCCGTGCGTGATGCTATTGGCCAACTCTTCGATGACGGTCTTGTCGTGATCCTCGCTCATGGCTTTTCTCCTTAACCCTACCTTACGAACGAGCGCAGCGCTTCGATGCGCTGGCTCAGTTCCTGCGGCGACAGATGACGATACTGTTCGGGGATCATCTCGCGCGAGGTGGCTTCGCGGGCAGCGACGAGCACTTGATACTCGACCGCCATCTCGTCGCGGGCCGGGCTGAACTCGTTAGCGACTTGCTCAAGGTCGGCCTGCGTGACCGCTGCGCGCCCGGCCATACGCGCGACGCGGCGGGCGCGGATCAACATCGACTCGATGTCTGCGCCCGATAGCGCCAGCTTGTTGCCGGTGATCGGCGACCAGTCTGTGACTTCGTGCTTGATCCTGTTTTTGCCGAGCATCGCTTCGATCACCTGCTGGCGGTCTGCTTCGCTGTCGGGATAAAAGAGCGAGATGTGCTCTTCGGCGCGGCCCTGCCGCTTCAAATCAATCGGCAGCAGGTCGGGCCGGCTGGTCATCAGTATCCAGAGGATGCGCCCGCGATTGCGCGTGTCGCCCATCGCCGCCGCCAGCTTCGAGAAGATGCGCGCATCAACGCCCGAATCGCCGCCGGTTTCGCGCGAGCCTAACGTCGCGTCGGCTTCGTCCACCAGCACCACAATCGGCGCGAGCGTTTGCAGCAGGTTCAAAATCTTTTCCAGGTTCGCTTCGCTTGAGCCGACCCAGCGTTCACGGAAATTCTTGAACGCGACGACGTTCATCCCGCAGTCGTGCGCGAAGCACATCGCCAGAAAGGTCTTGCCCGTGCCGACCGGCCCCGAAATCAATATGCCCATCGGCGCTTCTTCGGTGTTGCCGGCGCGAATCGTCTCGGCAATCAAGCGCATAAAGTCTTTCGCCTTCGCCATACCGCCGACCGATTCCAGCCCGTAAGCCGGCTGCACGAATTCGACCAGCCCGACGCATTCGGCTTCGATCAGCTCTTTCTTCTTCGAGCGAATCTTGTCCGGCGTCAGCCCTTCGCTGTCGTTAGCGGCGCTGCGCAACAGCGAGTTCAAGTGTACGCGGTTGAGTCCCGATGTCATCAGCGACAACTGCTCATCGGTGACTTCGACTTTCAGTTGCGGCAACTGGCCGCGCATATAGCGAATGAACTCCAGCCGCTCGTTGTCATCTGGATAAGCGATATCAATCGCCGCCAGCCGCGAGTTATTGCGAATGCGCGGGTGGACTTCGGCGACGCTCTCGCCGATCAGGATGACGATGTTGTCTTTCTTCAACAGCCGCGAACTGGTGATCCAACGTTGAAACGCGACGAGGTTCGTGCGGTCGTCGCCTGACATATAACTGACATCGCCCGCCGGGATGATGGTGTCGAGAAAATTAATCATCACTGCCACCTGATCGCCGTAGAGCAGAAAGTGCTCGATCAACGGCAGCGCGCGCGCCGGGTCTTTCGGCAGATTGCGCATCGCGTCGCGGCCCGCCAGCGGATCGCTGACGCGCAGCAGCGCGGCAAAGGCGCGCTCGGCTTCCGTCGAGCCGAACTTAATCCCTTCGCTGCGATTGTAGGTGAGCAGGTGCTTGGTTCCGACCAGCTCGCGTTGCAGGTAGTTGAGCAGGCTGATGTAGTCGTTGCCCGAACGCACGAGGTCGTAGATGTTGTTGTAGAGCAGAAAGTGACTGGCTTCGCCGGCGTAATACTTGCGCGCCATCTTCTGCGCCCAACCGGGCAATTGCTCAATTTCGTCGAGTAGTAGTTTGGTGCGTGTGGACATAGAGGCTAGAGGCTGGAGGCTGGAGGCTGGAGGCTAGAACCAGCGTCGGGGCCAGTCCCTAGCCTCTAGTCTCTAGCCTCTATTGCCGTTGAGCGATTGGCGGACGCACAGGCGATGATGATGACGAGGCGCGATCCTGCGCGTCCCATTGACTGAGAACAGGCGCGGTTTCGTCCAGTATCTCGCGCGTCAGCTCGATGGACGAGAGCAGTGAATCGAAGTCGAGCGTCGAGATGTTATCCGGCGTCGGCATCGTGATGACTTGATCGTTGACCAGTCCGAAGTAACTCTCGATGGATTGCAGTTGCGCCTCGACGCGTTTCATCGAGCGTTCAACGTCGTCATAGGTCTTCATTCGCTTTTGCAGGAATTCGAGATGTTGATGGTAGAGCCGCGCCGTGTCTTCGTCGGGCGCGGTTTCGATGGCGCGCTGCGCCTGATTGATCTGGTTCTGAATCGTCTGCCGATTGATCGAGCGCATATGCTGTTTGCGCCGGCGATAAGTGTCGAGGAAATCAACGTAACGCTCCCAGAAGAGATCGAGCGTGCGAATCTGTTCGGGCAGGTCCGTCAGCTTGGTGAATTTTTGAAAGTTCTGATAAATCTGATTCTTCATCCAGCGCAGGTATTCGACGGCCTCGCGTTCGCGCGGGTCGAACTGGCGAATCAGTTCTTCGCGGCGGCGCTGGCGGTCGGCCAATTCTTTCTGGCGATAGCGGCGATCAACAGCGCGCTTGTACGACGACATGCTCGGCACAGTCATCAGGTAAAGGGCCTCGGCGACGCCGCCGGCAGCCAATATCCAATAGGTCAATAAGCCACCCAGCATGGCCGGGGCGGTCGTCGCAATGAACACGGCCATCGCCAGGATGAGCACGATGCCCCAAATGTTCATCGGCTCCTTGGCGGCTTCTTTCACATAGCTGGGTTTTTCAGACATAACTTTTCAGTGGTCAGTAGTCAGTGGCCAGTGGCCAGTTGATCGGTTGAAGTGTGCTGTTTCCAACTGACCACTGGTCACTGGCCACTGGCCACTGAGTTACTCCAACGCTTTGGCGCGGTCGGATGGGCCGAGCGATTTTTCTGCCGATTCGTGTTCGACGCGCGGCGGCGCGGGCGCTGCCGGTTGGCCCAGGCCCATCTGCTGTTTGTAGGCTGCCAGCGTGTCTTCGACTTGCAGGTTCAGCGACTCGCGTTCGATGTCCTGAATCTGGTTTTCGATGCCGCCGGTGGCCAGGTCCATACGCGCTTCGGCAGACGCCGAGCGCCGCTGTATGCGCTCGCGCATTTCGTCGAAGGTGCTCGAATCGTCACCGACCTGGAAGCTGGCCATCGCTTGCGACAACTGCTCCTGCATCTTGGCGGCGCGCGCCTCATTGACAAGCTGCTGCGCTTCGGCGGCGCGCTTCTTCACCTGGATGATGTAGTTGTCGAGGAATTTTTTGGCTTGCCCGGCGGCGGCGTGGGCCGATTCGAGTTGCGACTTCGAGCGGTCGAGCGAGGTCTGCTTCTCCTGTATCTGGGTGATGTAAAGCCGCGCCACGTCGTCGCGCCCCTGCTGGATGGCGGCCTTTATCTTATACTCGCCTTCCTGAATCTCGCGCGTCAGTATCTCGACTTCTCTCTGGAGCTTCTTCTCGGTGGCCATCACCTGGACGACGTTCTCGCGCATCTGCGGGACCTTGTCGTTCATATCGCGGATGACCTGTTTGAGAATCAGCTCAGGGTCTTCGGCGCTCTCGATGATGCCGCCGAACACGGATCGGAACAGCCGCTTAATTCGATTCCACATTTGCCCTCCAATCTCGCCGACCCACTTGACGCGGCGTCCCTGCCGGGCGGCTTACCGCCAAAACTCTTCGTTCAACCGAGGCGCGCGGGGCGAGGTTCTTTAGTCTCGCAATCAGTTTACCATAACACTAACGTAGCGAAAATTTAATCTGTTCGCAGTTAATGAAAACGGCGGCCCGGCGGCAGTAGACAAGCCGCGCCGCAATACTTAGAATGCCTAGCCGATGGCTACAATCGACGAAAGAGGCAAGCCGGTCATCACCGAGCGCGAATTGCACGGCGCAACCTACGGCGACACGCTGCGCGTAGACGAGAACGCGATACTGACGCCACTGGTCGCCGATGCGATTAAAGAACGCGGCATCCAGCTTGAGCGCGTGCGCCGCCGCTCAGCCAACCGCAAGCGCATCGCCGTCGGAGCCGATCACGGCGGCTTCGAGATGAAGGAAGAACTGAAGCGATTGCTCGCCGACCTCGGCCACGACGTTCAGGATTTCGGCACCCATTCGACCGACGCCGTGGACTATCCCGACTACGCGCACGCGGTAGCGCGAGCGGTGGCGCGCGGCACTTGCGACCTCGGCATCGTCGTCGATGGGGCAGGGATAGGCTCGTGTATGGCGGCCAACAAAGTGCCGGGCGTGCGCGCGGCGATGTGCTATGACGCGGCGACGGCGCGCAACAGCCGCGAGCATAACGGCGCGAACGTGTTGACGCTCGGCGGCAAGATGATCAGCAACGAGCATATGCGTGAAATCGTCAGCGCCTGGCTGGCTACGGACCTCACGGAAGACCGCCACCGCCGCCGCGTCGCTATGATCGACGCCATTGAACGCGAATACGTGAAGTAAAAGACCGCGCCGCCAGCCGCGAATTAAAGAACGACCTGTCGGCCTCCGCGTTTGATGACGCGGGGGCTTTTTGCTTTTGAAAAGGTCAGGCGTTCGTTTTAGAGCGGTTTTCGTTCGGATTTACCTATGCCGCTTTGAAAACGGCTGGATTTCGGGCCGAAACAGGATGCGAATAGATAGATGCAACTGCAAACCGCTCTAGGCCATCCCTTCGGCTAACGGCTACTTGGGTTCTTAATAGCTCTGCCGCGTAGCGGCACTCGGAACGCAAGAAGGGACGAGGCCAGATCAACAGCGTTCTTAATAGCTCTGCCGCGTAGCCAATCTTCACGACCTGCAAGTGATCGAGAAGCTCGATAGCGTTCTTGCTCGCTCTGCCGCGTAGCGGCATCTGAGTTTAGCCGGGCGTTTCAACGCCCGGACATCGCGTCAGGCATGCGTCCGCGTCGCGTAGCGACGGTTGAATCAGCGGGCATTCAGGCGTCGCTGACGCGACGGGGCTTGGAAACGCTCCGGTGCCCGTGCACTGAAGTGCACGGCTAAAGTCAAAGCGCCGCTAACGCGGCGGATCAAGCCAGGCCAGGCTGGTGAGGTATGTAAGCTGTCCGGTCTCGATATTGGCGAAGGGTCTGCGATCAAGCCAGGCTAGGCTGGTGAGGTATGAGTGCGTGCTAAAGTCAAAGCGCCGCTAACGTGGCGGAGCCGTCCGAGATTTTGCTGCGAAAGAAAACTTCATATTGCTGCGAAAAAAAACTTCAACGTTTTGGCGCGATGTCGGGTAGTGCTAATTGAGGGAAGAGGAAGACCGGCGATGGCGAGCGAGGTGGCTGAGATCACATTGATGACGGACGGCTTTCAATTCGCCGAGACGGCTCGCAGCGTTGACGCCGGTCTCGCCGCGCTGGTCGAGAGCGCCCGCGCAGGCAACGCCGCCGCCTTTGAGCAGCTCGTTATTCACACGCAGCGCAAAGTGCTGAACACGGCGTGGCGTCTGCTCGGTAATCAAGACGACGCGCGCGACGCGGCGCAGGAAGTCTTCTTGCGCGCCTTCAAGTACCTGAACAGCTATCGGGCCGATCAGGATTTCGGTGCCTGGCTCTACCGCATAACGGTCAACGTCTGCCGCGACGCCGGGCGCAAGCGCGGCCAGATCCGTTTCACCTCGTTTGAAGACGAGCGCGGCATCGTTTTGGACGCAGCCGCGAGCGACGAGAATCTGGAAGCCGCGGTGATTCGTTCCGAGCAGCGCGCGATGGTCGCCGACGCGTTGAACACGCTGACGAAAAAGGAGCGCGAGGCGCTGGTGCTGCGCGACCTCGAAGGGCTGCCGACCGACGAAGTCGCCCGCCTGCTCGGCACAACCGAGACGACCGTGCGCTCGCAAGTGAGCGCGGCGCGGGCCAAGATCAAACAGTTTCACGAACGTCTCTTGCGGCGCACACGGAGGTGACTATGGTGAATTGCAAGCGCGTTGAAGAATGGATACCGCTTTACGTCGAAGGCGACTTGCGCGAGTCGCAAGCAAATGATTTGCGGGCACACGCGCAGACGTGCGAAGCGTGCGGCGCGTTGATGGCTCAGTACGAACAGAGCCAGGCGTGGCTGCGCGTCAACGCGACGCCAACATTTGATGAGTCGTTCGTTGACACGATTCGCGCCGGCGTGATGCGTGAGATTTCTGCAATCAACCTGCGCCGCCCTTTCGTTGAGCGAGTGCGAGAGTGGATCGCGCCGCGCCGCTTCGCGCTGGTCACTGCCGCGCTGATGCTGATCTTCATCGCGCTGGCCGCTTTCGTTTACTTGAGCCGCTCGCGCTCCAATCATCAGGTTGCAGTGACCGCGAAGCTAATGCCCGCGCCACCTGTCGAGAAAAAAGTCGAAGGCACGCCCACGCCGACAGCCGTCAGCGGGGATCAGAATCCGCAGCCGAAGCGACGGACGCCGCGCCGCGCTGTGCCGATGTTAGCCGGCCACTCTCGACGCATCGCACCGCGCATCGAGACAACGCCGGGGAATGCGCTGGCGCAGACTCAGCCTGCCGCGCTGCCTGCCGCGCCGATTGATAGCAGCAACGCCACGCCGAAGGAAGAAAAATTACGCATTGAGATTCAGACCGCAGACCCGACTATTCGCATTATCTGGTTCGCGCCGAAGCCTGCTGAAACCGATGCGCCATAACCGATGAGCAAAACCTTACAGGAGGAATTATGTTTTCAATCCACAACAGACTGATGGCCGCCGTCGTCTTCACACTGATGCTTGCCGCCGCCGCCTTCGCGCAGCAGCCGGACGTTGCGCCGAAGACGCCTGAGCATGTTCAGCCTGAGTACGTGCAGGAAAAAGGCTTCAAAACGAAGATCATTGAGGTCAAGTACCGCGACCCGATGAGCCTGCATCGCGTCGTCTCGACCTTGAGCAGCGGCGTGCGCGGCGCAGACATTACGCCTAACTCCGAGTTCAGGACGCTGACCGTGCGCGATTATCCTGAGAACATCGCCACTATCGAAGAGGCGGTGAAGCGGCTGGACACGCCCGAAGCGGCGCGGCCCGACATCGAATTGCACGTTCACATATTGATTGCTTCCAACGCCGCCAACGCCTCGAACGAGCACCCGGCGGAGTTGAACGATGTGATAAAGCAGTTGCAGGGGACGCTCGCTTACAAGAGCTATTCGCTGATGGCTTCGGCCATTCAACGCGCCAAGGAGAGCGGCAGGGGCAGCGGCAATTCCGGCGTCGCCGAGGCGAAGCTGTTTAACGTTGACCTGCCGCCGGGCAATCCCATCTTCTATGAGTACAACCTCGAAGCCATCGTCGTGCAGCCGGCAGCCGGCGGGCAGAATCAGGTAGTGATTCCGACCTTCGGCTTCAACATGCGAGTGCCGCTGAATGTCGGCAACGGGGGCGGCGGCCCTCAGATACAGTATCAAAACGTTGGCTTCCGCACGCCGGTCAGTGTGCGCGAAGGCGAGCGCGTCGTCGTCGGCACGACCACGATGGGCGACAAAGGCTTGATCGTTGTGCTCTCGGCCCGCGTGCTCAATGCCAAATAGCCGGAACGGTGAGTGACCGCCAGGACGCCAAAACCGCCAGGAGAGTAACGGAACTCATACCGTTCTCTTGGCGGTCTTGGCGTCCTGGCGGTTCGTGTTCTGAGAATGAATGGCCTGGCTACTAAAACACGCCTGTTGTTTTGCGCCACCGCATCCGGTAGAATTTTAATGACGACGAAATTCGGGCCGCGCGCGTGGCATCCGCGCAAGTGATGGCGGCTCGGTGGTCAATCAAGTGGAGAAGCAGGCCGTACATGAAATATATCAAGCGTTCCTGGTTGCTGTTGTTCGCGCTGATCCTTCCCTTAACCTTCGCTGGCGCTCACGCCGAGCAGCGCTTCGCCTCGCAGAGCGAAGACGAAGCGACGATGCGCCGCAAGATCGCCGAAGACTTCGCCGAAGCCGTGCTCAAGTCGAAAGACAACTACGCCGGCGCGGTCGATTTCGAGAAGCTGACGAAGGCTTCCATTCTCGGTATGCTGCGCACGCTCGACCCGCATTCGAGCTACTTTGATCGCAAAGAATGGGAGCAATTCCAGAACGATCAGAGCAGCCGTTACTTCGGCATCGGCTCGACCATCGCGCAGCGTAACGACAAGGTCTACATTATGTCGCCGTTCGAGGGCACGCCCGCGCAACGCGGCGGCATACGCTACGGCGACCAGATCGTCGAGATCAACGGCGAGTCCACCGAGGGCTGGAATTCGACGCAGGTGTCGAGCAAGCTGATCGGCCCCGAAGGCACGCCCGTCACGGTCAAGGTGCGTCGTCCCGGCGTCGCCCAGCCGGTCGAGTTCAAGTTCATCCGCGAAGCCGTGCCACTGCCATCGGTGTCGAATTACTATCTTGCGCCGAATGGCGTCGGCTATATCAACTTTGATCGCGGCTTCAACACGACCAGCTACAAAGAGATTCAGGCGGCGCTCGACGATTTGCAGCGGCAGGGGATGACCTCGCTGGTCTTCGACCTGCGCGGCAATCGCGGCGGCCTCGTCGATCAGGCGCAGAAGATCGCCAATCTCTTCCTCTATCGAGATCAAAAAATTGTCTCGATGCGCGGACGCCCGACGGTCTTCCCCGAACGCGTCTTCAAGGCGAACAACCCGAACCCGTACGAATTCCCGATGGTCGTGCTGGTCAATCGCGGCTCGGCGTCGGCGGCAGAGATTCTGGCCGGCGCGCTGCAAGACCACGACCGCGCCGTGATCGTCGGCGAAACCAGCTTCGGCAAGGGACTGGTGCAGAGCGTCTTTCCGCTGCGCGACGGCTCAGGGCTGACGCTGACGACGGGCCACTTCTACACGCCGAGCGGGCGCTTGATTCAGCGCGATTATAGCGGGCGCTCGTTCTACGATTACTACTTGAAGCGCGGCGACAAAGAGGCCGTGCAGCACACCGAAGAGATGAAGACCGATGCGGGCCGCACCGTTTACGGCGGCGGCGGCATCGACCCTGATATTAAGGTCAAGGTATCGCCGCATGAGAACGAGATGCTGCGCGTCTGGATCGAGCCGGTCTTTCAATTCACGCGCGAGTTGGTCGGCGGGCAGGCCGCCGGCTTGAATGAGTTCAAGATTGATCGCTCGAACGATCACCGCCACCGCCTCGCGGCCAGCGAGTATCAGGTCAACGACAAAGTTCTCGCGGCCTTCAAAAAGTATCTGGGCGAGCACCCGGAACTGAAGGCCGATGCGACGCGCGTTGACAAAGATGCCGACTGGCTCAAGCGGCGGATTCGTTACGAAGTGGTGACGGCGGCTTATGGCGAAGAGACTGCGCGCGAGGTCTTGAACGAAGGCGACGCGCAGTGGCAGCGCGCCATCACGGAGATTCCGAAGGCCAAGTCGCAGGCCGAGGATTACCACCGCGCCCGCCTCGCTTCATCTCGCTAATTAACTCAACCCGTCAAAGTCATCAGGCCCGGTTGGAGTATTCACTCCGACCGGGCTTTTTGCTTATCCAGGCTTCATCGTAGCCTGATCCTTAAAGTAGCTGCCCAATCCAACCCCTGTGAAGGTGCATAGTTTGACAGATTTTATGTTCCCATATTAGATTTGGCCCCGTTACCTCTACCCTGTACCGTTAGCATCAACATCACTCAACAAGGAGAAACCTGAATGGCATGGAACAATGCACCTACGCTGAATAAACTAGCGGCCTCACAACAGGGCGGCAATCGCGGCACCCAACTGTGGGGCGTTGATTTCAAAGGAACCCTCTACACTACCTACCAGACGACGCCGGGAGGCGAGTGGAGTAATTGGGGGGGACCGGACTGGGCAGGCCAGGGCTATCCTAAGCAGGTCTACGAGCTGGCTGCCTCGCAGATAAAGGATGAATGCACGCAGTTCTGGGCGCTCGACGCCAAGCTACAGCTCTGGTCAACGTGGCAGACCTCGCCGGGCGGAACCTGGACGGCGTGGAAGCAGGACTGGAATAAGCCGCCGGGGAAAACCAAGTTCAAGAAGATCGCCGCCGCACGGTCGGACGGCGGCTATGGCGCGTATTTCTTCGGCCTTTCCGACAACGGCAGTCTCGGCTTCTGCGGTCAGATCCTCCCGGCTGGAAACTGGAGCCCGTGGACAGACCTCCCGGCGACGCCTGAGAAATCACGCTGGGTTGAGGTCACGGCCTGCCAGCAAAACGACGGGCGCGTGGCGGTGTGGGCGATTGACACGAAGCGACAGCTCTGGACCATCGCATCACAGGGAGGCGGAAGCTGGGGCGCGTGGCAAGGGCCGAACTGGAAGGACGCCGCCAAGCTTCGCAACATCGTTGCCGTTAAAAGCTACAGCGGTACGATCCTCTTCGCGCAGGACGAGCAGTACTGCATCACCGTTCTGCTGCAGAACTCGCCCGGCAGTCCGCACTGGACAGGATGGCTGGATAACTGGATGGGCGGCCCGGAATCCTACGAACTGGCGGTCGCCGGCCAGAACAACAACTGCGTACACGTCTGGGCCATCACGCTGAAACAGAAACTAAGCGGCTTCGGACAAAGGCCGCCGCAATGTGGCTGGTACATGGGTTGGTCGGACAGGGACGACGGATAGCCGCCGCCGAACCCGTCTAAGTAACCGCTCGCTTGGAATGCGGCACAGACAATATGGGGCGCTCGCCGGCTGAAGTGCGAGCGCCCCATAACTTTGCACGGCCTCAAGCGCCGCCGTCTTGCGCTCTCGTTCCTAAGCCTCTGTTCCCGGCTGAGTAAGTCGGCCCATGGCGATCAAGCGGGCGACGACCGCATCTTGAAGCTGTGCGCGATAGCGCAGGCCGGTCGAGCCGCTTCGCATCATCGCCTCGCGCATCGGGCCGAGTATCTCAGCCACCGTCGCCCATCGCGCTTCGACAATCTCGTGCGTATCAACCGGCGCGAGCACACCGCCCACAGCGTGCGCGCTCAGGACGTGCGTCGCCCAATCGATCTCGTCGCCCGCGCAAGTGAACTTGACGCGCGCCCGCACGACGTAGCGATCAAGCGCGACCGCAAGCCCTGTCTCTTCGTACGCCTCGCGCAGCGCGCCGGCCTCGAACAACTCGCCGGGTTCGACGCCGCCCGATGGCGCGCGGTACGCGCCGGGCGGGTACATCGGCTTCTTGATGACAACAACCTGACCGTCATCGATGATGAACAGAGTCACGTCGTGAGCGCGCTTGTGCTTCTGGCTGCGGCGCACCATATCGAACTCGTGCGGCAGCATTTCAAACTGCCACACGACCTCGTCCGGCACGCCGAAGCGCGCTTCGATTTCGCGGATGATTTCAGCCGTAACGTACATAGCTGGGGGCCGGGGCCCAGGGGTCGGGGGCCGGATATGGCATAGATAGTTTCAACTCACCTGAATCCCAAAGCGATATTGCAATGCACAAAAATTGCCGGCCCCGGCCCCTATTTTCCTTTCGGATGTTTGTCGAAGAAATCGAGCACGGCATTGAATGACGCGCCGATGACGGTGAGGTGATCGGCGTTGGGGACTTCGAGATAGGTCACTTGCACGCCGGCTTTCTGTGCTGCGGCGACCATCTGTTTCGAGAGATCGGGCGGCACGATGCCGTCCTTTGCGCCGTGAACGACGAGCGCCGGAAGCGGCTTCACTTTTTCGAGCAGCGCAGTCAAAGCGTCGCCCTGCGCCGGCGGCCCCGCCGACATCGGCGCGATGGCAGCGAAGAGTTCGGGCTTGCGCGCTGCCACAACCCACGTGCCGAAGCCGCCCATCGAATGGCCCGCGAGATAGACGCGCGACGCGGCGATCTGATAATCGCGCATCACCGCCGCCGCTACGTCGAGCGGGTCATCGCCCGCCGCATCTCGATAGCTGCTGAACCGGCTGCGCCCATTCACCGCCGCCAGGATGTAGCCGCGCCGCTCGGCCTCGCCCTTCACAACTGCCGGGTCGTAGAGGTCGCTGAAGAATGAACGCTCGTCGCCGAGCGCGCCGTGTAATAAGACGGCGAGCGGGCGCGGCGTTTTGCCGTCGTAGCTTTTCGGGATGTAGAGGCGATAAGGGACCAGCTTGCCATCGGCGGCCTGGTAGGCGCGCTCGACTTCGCCGCGCTCAGCGATAAACGGGTTCTCGCCTCTGGCGAGCGCCGCCAGCCGCGCTTCGATCAGGTCTAGCTCGTCCATCGGATTAAGGGCGACTTCGCTGCGGCTCTTGTTGAGCGGTTGCAGGCGTTGAATCTGAAACTCCGGCGTCGTGACGAGTGGCGCGACCGCTTTCACTTTGGCGTCGCTTGACGATTTGATCTCGGCAACCTGTTTAGTCAATTGCTTGAGGCTGTCGCTGAAATCGCTGATGGCGTAAAGCGGTTGTGTGATGTCGGCTACTAACTGATTACCCGATTCGATGCGCGCGATGATGGTGTAAGCGCCGTCTTCGAGCGTCAGCTTGCGCGCCGCGCCGGCCTGCGCTTCGCCGATGGGGATGCGCTCTGATAGCGTGATCGGCTCCATCGGTTGTTTGCCTTTGGCGTCGCCCTTCGGCTTGCTGGCGGGCGCGATGAGAAAGGTCACGGTCGGCGGCGTCGCAAACGCTTTTTCGGTGTCGGTCGGAAACATGCGTACGAGGGCGAGGCTCAATTCCTGATGCGGTTCGAGCACAAGCCGGTCGGCTTCGATGGTGAGCGAAGCGATGAAGCGCTGCCGCTCGTCCCACGCCTTGCCCTGCAACATCGCCGTGCCTTCGGCGAGCGTTTCGAGAATGCCGGGGATGTTGCCGCGACGGAATTGTTCTTCGCCGCGCTTGCGCAACGGCTCGAAGGCGTCGAACTTCATGCCGGCGCGCTGCTTCTCGTTATAGAGTTTGTAAAAGGCTTCGCTGCGCGCCAGCAGGTCGCCGAGGAAGGGAATCTGCTGAGCCGACGCGCTCGTCGCGCAAAACGTGAGACAAACAATTAACAGAGTTGCAATAAATCTTGCTTTCATAGTCGCGCCGTCCTGAGTGATGAAGATTAGGCGATGAGTTTAGCACACGAGCTTATCGAGACGTGAGATGCCATATAAAAGTCCCGTAGGGACGCGATGTTTATAGTAATGATTGCTGTAAGAGACGTGCGCCCCGTCAGGGCGCAATGTTGACATCACGCTCCTGACGGAGCTTGCATCATTTATTGCATCGGTAACTATAAACATCACGCTCCTACGGAGCAATAGTTACCGAAATGCGTACTAGCCTCCCTTCAACACGCTGCGAAGGAAGCGGCCCGTGTGCGATGCCTTGCTTTCGGCAATCGCTTGTGGCGGGCCGGTGGCGACGACCTGACCGCCGGCGTTGCCGCCTTCAGGGCCGAGATCGATGATCCAGTCGGCAGACTTAATCACGTCGAGGTTGTGTTCGATGATGACGATAGAACCGCCCGCTTCGAGCAAGTGGCGGAAGGCCGCGAGCAGCCGGTTGATGTCGTCGAAATGCAGCCCCGTCGTCGGCTCGTCAAAGATGTAGAGCGTGCGCTCGCTGGTCTTGCGCGCGAGGTAAGCCGCCAGCTTAACGCGCTGCGCTTCGCCGCCCGATAGCGTCGTCGCCGATTGGCCGAGTCGCAAGTAACCAAGCCCCACGTCATCCAGCACGCGCAGCTTCGAGGCGATGCGGTTGACGCTGGCGAAGAACAGCAGCGCCTCGCGCACCGTCATATTCAGCACATCATGAATCGAGCGGCCTTTGTAGCGCACGTCGAGTATCGCCGCCTTAAAGCGCATGCCTTTGCACTCTTCGCAGGTCAGCTCAACGTCGGCGAGAAACTGCATCTCTTTAATCTCAACGCCATTGCCTTCGCAACGCTCGCAACGCCCGCCCGGCACGTTAAAACTGAAATGTGATGAATCATACCCGTGCGTCTGCGCCTCGCGCGTCGAGGAGAACAGGTCGCGGATGGCATCATAAACTTTGATGTAAGTGACGGGGTTCGAGCGCGGCGTGCGTCCGATGGGCGATTGATCGACGAGCACCACGTCATCTATCTGCTGCGCGCCGTCGAGCTTCGCGTAAGAGCCGACGTGACCCGTCCACTCGTGCCGCTGCTTCTTAATGCCGGCGAAGAGAATGTCGTGCACGAGGGTTGACTTGCCCGATCCCGACACGCCCGTAATGCAGACCATCATATTGAGCGGGATGTCGAGGTCTATGCTTTTCAGGTTGTGCTCGCTCGCGCCGCGAACCTGTATGCGTTTGGCGGTGGGCTGCCGCCTCGTCTTCGGCTGTTTGATCTCCATCTCGCCGCGCAGGTAGCGGCCCGTCAGCGATGTGCTCTTGTTGATTAGCTCTTTCGGCGTACCCGAAAAGACAACTTCGCCGCCCAACTCGCCCGCGCCCGGTCCTATGTCGATTACTTTATCAGCGGCCATCATCATCTCCGGCTCGTGCTCGACGACGAGCACGGTGTTGCCGATGTCGCGCAGGTTTTCGAGGATGTGAATCAGCCGTTGATTGTCGCGCGGGTGCAGGCCGATGGAGGGCTCGTCCAGCACGTAAAGCGCGCCGACGAGCGCCGCGCCGAGATTCGTCGCCAGTTGAATGCGCTGCGCCTCGCCGCCCGATAAAGTCGAGGCCAGGCGATTCAGCGTCAGGTATTCCAATCCGACATCGATCAGAAACTTGAGACGGTTGCGAATCTCCATCAGCAGGCGGCCCGCGATGTCCATCTCGGATTCTGTCAGGCTGATGTCGCTGAAGAAGACGCCGGCTTCAGCCGCCGTCATCGCGCAGATTTCCGGGAGCGCCTTGCCTGCAACGCGCACGATGCGCGCTTCGAGCCGCAGGCGCGACCCCTGGCATTCGGGGCAGAGCGTGTAGCCGCGATACTTCGATAAGAAGACGCGAACGTGCAGCTTGTACTTTTTGGTTTCGAGAAAATCGAAGAAGCCTTGCACGCCGTCAAAGCCGTTGCGGCCCCGGATGATCCCGCGCTGCTGATCGCGCGTCAGTAGCCGATATGGCACATCGGTTGGGATGCTTGCGGCGCGCGCGAACTTCAGCAGGTCTTTCTGCGCCCACTCATATTGCGGCTTGGTGAACGGCTCGACCGCGCCTTTGGCGAGGCTCAGTTCCTGATTCGGGATGACGAGGTCGAGATCGAGGCCGATGGTGTTGCCGAAGCCCTGACAGGTCGGGCACGCGCCGAACGGGTTGTTGAAACTGAACAGACGCGGCTCCGGCGCGGCGTAACGAATGTTACAATTCTTGCAGGCGAAGGCTTCGGAGTAGGCGAGCCGCGTGTGCGCTTCGTCGGCCAACTCGATCACCGCTTCGCCGTGTCCTTCCTGGTAGCAAACCTCCAGCGAATCGACCAGCCGCGTGCGCGTGTCAGGCCGCACGACTAAACGGTCTACGAGCACGAAGGTGTTGTCAAAGTTCGTGTCGGCGTAACTGTCAGGCGTAGCCAGCTCGATGATGCGCCCGTCTTTGTAAAGTCGCGTGAAGCCGCGCTGCATCAAGCTCATCAGGTGCGCCTTGATGCGTGTCTGCTGGCTGACCGCGTCGGGGCGAGCGGCGCGCTTCTTCTTCTTCTTGCCATCGCCGTTGGTGTTTTCTGCCGGTTCTTCCATACCGGCGGCGGCGGGGAAGAGCACATAGAAGCGCGTTCCTTCCGGCAGCGCGAGCACTTCGTTGGCGACTGATTCGGGCGTGTCGCGGCGCACCTGTTGCCCGCAGTTGGCGCAGAAGGTTATGCCGGTGCGGGCGTAGAGCAAACGCAGGTAATCGTAAATCTCTGTCTGCGTGGCGACGGTCGAGCGCGGGTTGCGCGTCGAGTTTTTCTGGCGGATCGAGATGGCCGGACAGATGCCGACGATTTCGTCCACGTCGGGCTTGTCCATGCGTTCGAGGAATTGCCGCGCGTAAGCCGACAGCGATTCGACATAACGACGCTGACCTTCGGCGTAGATCGTGTCAAAGGCGAGAGAGGATTTGCCCGACCCGCTCACGCCGGTGATGACGGTGAGCTGGTTGATGGGAATCTCGACGTTGACGTTCTTGAGGTTGTGAACGCGAGCGCCACGCACGCGAATAATCTCTTCAGCCATGTTCCCTGCTTGTTCTCTCTGCATGCCAGCTTTTGCCTGTGAAGGCTAACCATCAATCATAGCATCGCGGTCAGCGGGCAGGCAATTTGCGGCAACGTTGCGCGGCGCGGCTTTCGTCCGATTCGCTCGCTCCCGCCGGTCGTGCTATAGTCACTCGACACCTGCACATCAACGAACAAGGAGAACGCGCGAGCTGGTGCTTCGCGCCGTGTATTTATGAAATCCAATCGAATCATTCTTGCGCTTATAACATTCGTTCTGATGCTGGCCTTCTCATCGGCGGCTCGTGCCGACGTACGGCTGCCCGCGCTCGTCGGCGACAATATGGTCGTGCAGCAAGGCGTGCCCGCTCGCGTCTGGGGATGGGCCGCGCCGGGCGAATCAGTCACCGTCACGATGAGCGGCCAATCGGCAAAAGCGAAAGCCGACGCAAACGGAAGATGGGAAGTGCGGCTCGGTCCTTTCAAAGCCGGCGGCCCGCACGAGATGACCATCGCCGGCAAGAACACCCTCACGCTCAAGAACATTCTGGTCGGCGAAGTATGGGTTGGCTCTGGTCAATCGAATATGGAATGGCCATTACAAAACGCGGTTCACGGCGCGGATGAAGTGGCGCGAGCGAATCATCCTGAAATTCATCTCTTCACCGTGACCAAAGCGACCGCGATGGAACCGCGCGACAACGTGCAGGGCCGCTGGGTCGTCTGCACGCCCGAAAACGCCGCGACCTTTTCGGCGGTCGCTTACTTCTTTGGCCGCGAGCTGAACGAGAAACTTAAAATCCCGGTCGGCCTGATTCATTCATCGTGGGGCGGCACACCCGCCGAAGCGTGGACGAGCCGAGCCGCGCTTGCCGCGACAACGGAACTGCGGCCAATGGCCGAGGCGTTAGATCGCGCGTCGCTCAATCTGCCTGAGGCGCGGCGCGCGTACGAAGCGGCGCAAGCGAAGTGGGAGCGAGAACATTTTTTGCAGGACGCCGGCAACCGTGGGCTGGAGCTTGGGTATGCCCGCGCCGATTTTGCAGAAGAGGGCTGGAAGACGATGCGGCTGCCGCAGTACTGGGAGTCGGCGGGACTAGAGATTGACGGCGCGGTCTGGTTTCGTAAGGCGGTCGAAGTTCCGGCGGCTTGGGCCGGTCGTGATTTGACGCTCAGCCTCGGCCCGGTTGATGACTTTGATGTGACCTACTTCAACGGCGTGAAGGTCGGCGCGACCGGCAGCGAAACGCCGAACTATTATATGACTCCGAGAAAGTACACCGTGCCCGGCGCGCTTGTCCGCGCCGGTCGCAATGTGATCGCGGTGCGCGCCTTCGATCATTATGGTCAAGGCGGCTTCGGCGGCGGCGCGTCGGATATGTCGCTGTCGCTTATGGGCGCGACATCAATTTCGATTGCCGGCGATTGGCTCTACAAGGTTGAGATGGGCGTCAAGCCGCTCCAGGTTGATTTTGCAACGCAGCCTATCGCGCCGGCTGGAGCGGGCAATCCCAACACGCCGAGCGTGCTCTATAACGCGATGCTCGCGCCGCTTGTGCCTTACACGATTCGCGGCGCGATCTGGTATCAAGGCGAATCGAACGCTGGTCGTGGCCGGCAATATCAAACGCTCTTTCCCGTGATGATTCGCAACTGGCGCGAGGCGTGGGGCGAAGGCGATTTCCCGTTTCTCTTCGTTCAGCTCGCTAACTTTCAAGCGCGAAGGGCGGAGCCGGGCGAGAGCGGCTGGGCCGAGTTGCGCGAGGCGCAAACGATGACGCTCAACGAACCGGCAACCGGCATGGCCGTCATCATCGACCTCGGCGAAGCGGACAACATTCACCCGAAGAACAAACAGGATGTCGGCCACCGGCTGGCGCTGTGGGCGCTGGCGAAGACCTATGGGCAGAGCGGCGAATACTCCGGGCCGCTGTTCGATTCACTCACTGTCGAAGGCAACAAGATTCGCGTTCGCTTCACGCACGCCGAGGGCTTACGCACAAATGACGGCGGATTGGTCAAAGGATTCGCCATCGCCGGCGCGGACGGCAAGTTCGTGTGGGCGAGCGCGACGATTGAAGGCAAGGACGTGTTGGTCTGGAGCGATTCGGTGGCGCAGCCCGTAGCCGTACGTTATGGCTGGGCCGATAACCCTGAGGTGAATCTTTACAATAGCGCTGGCCTTCCGGCTTCGCCGTTCAGAACCGACAAGCCAGCACGGCAATGAGCTTCTGTTGCTTTGAGAGGATGTTTAGCAGTTGATTCAAGCCGCGAAGCGGCAGCGAGAAGGTAGCCAGAGGTGAAACCTCTGGAAGAAGGTAGCCAGAGGTGAAACCTCTGGAACCTATGGCATTAGTCTTCCCGCGTTGAAGACGCGGCCAGACATTCTGGCGCTCCTTCAGAGCGCGACAACATTTCATTGCTGCATCCCAGAGGTTTCACCTCTGGCTACCTTCTCGCTGCGCCTCCGGCGCGCCCTTTCATAACACACCAGGAATTGGTTGGATGTCACTCACAGATGACGGCGAGGTGGTTAGCCGAGGGCCTTTGCTTGACATCGCTTTCGGCCAAAACCTATACTCGAAAGCGATTGATGATTGAACGTCCGATTCGCACGCGGAGGAGAAGAAGCGATTGGCTAAGACGATACAAGGGCGACTCAGCGCTGAAGGGTTGCGCGTCGGCATCATCGCCAGCCGGTGGAACGATTTTATCGTCAGCCGGCTGATCAGCGGGGCCGAAGACGCGCTCGAACGGCTGGGAGCGACCAGCGACGCCATCACGATTATCCGCGTGCCCGGCTCGTTTGAAATTCCGATGGCGGCACGCCGCGCCGCACTGAGCAATAAATATGACGCCATCATCTGTATCGGCGTCGTCATACGCGGCGAAACCTCACACAACGAATACATCGCTGCCGAAGTCTTCAAAGGCATCGCGCAGGCGTCGTTTGAAACCAATCTGCCCATCACGCTCGGCGTGGTGACCGCAGACAGTCTCGAACAGGCGATAGATCGCGCCGGCGCGAAATCCGGCAACAAGGGCTTCGAGGCGGCGATGTCTGCCGTCGAGCTGGCGAATCTCTATCGTGAATTTTGATCGTGGACGCTGGTTGAGCGAAACAACACGCAGCAGGGTTTGACTTATGGGTGCCAGACGTAAGGCCCGTGTTTGTGCCTTACAAATGCTCTTTCAATTCGACGTCACGCGCCCTCGCCTGGACGAACTGACCGGCATGTACTGGCGGAATTTCGGCGACGAGATGGGCGACGTGCCGCAGGAGTTTGCCAACAATCTGGCGGTGGGCGCGGTCTCGCACCTGGACGAGATCGACGGCCTCATCCGGCAGCGGGCAGAGAACTGGCGCATCTCGCGGATGGCCATCGTCGACCGCAACATCCTGCGGCTGGCAATCTACGAATTCCTCTACGAAGCCGATACGCCGAAGACGGTCGTCATCAACGAGGCGCTCGAAATCGCCCGCAAGTTCTCGACCTTTGAAGCGACTCAATTCATCAATGGCATCCTCGATGCCATCAAACGCGATCTCGAATCGAAGCAGAACGCTTCGATTGCAACGAACCGGCAACAGTAAGGCGGGCGTAGACGATTGCCGATGATGAATCGCTAATCGTTCAACCGCACGCCGACGAATTCAGGAGAAGCTGGCTTCACCCAAAGGCGAATGCGCGGCTCCTCCGATTCCGTGGACTTATGATTGACGACAAGGCACTGCTCAGCGAGTACCTGTCCGAGTCCGAAGAGTTGCTCGATTCTTTGCTGACCGACCTCGACACGCTGGCCGCGCGCCCGGCTGACCTGCCCGATATCAATCTCATCAATCGCATCTTTCGCACCGTCCATTCGCTCAAAGGGCTGTCGGGAATGATGGGCCTGCCCGAAGTGCAATCGCTGACGCACGAGTTTGAAGACATCCTCGACGATCTGCGCCTCGGCCATCTGGCATTGACCGATGAAACCAAGCCGGCCTTGCAAGAAGCCGGCGCAGGCATCGCCGCGCTCGTCGGCGGCGCGGCGCGCGGCACGGCTGACGACGAAGACTTCGAGCGAATGCGTGCGCTGCTGACGGCCATCGCCTCGCGCCCGAAGGCGAAAGGCAAGCGCGACGAATCGGGCCTTGAGGTCCTGAGCCTGTCGCCGAAAGAGCGCCGCCTGCTCACCGAATACGAAGAGCATCGCATCAACGAGAACCTCGACGCGGGCCGCTCGTTCTATGCCATCGTCGTGCAGTTTGAAATCGGCAAGCTCGATACGCAATACCGTGCGTTGACCGCGAGGCTCGAAAGCAAAGGCGAGATGATCACGACGCTGCCGGAGACGGCGACGAAGCCTGAGTTGGTCGCCTTCAAGATCGTCCTCGCCACACAGTTCAAAGAGAGCGATTTTAAATCCATCGCCGAAAGCTTCAACGGGCGCATCACACGGCTCGGCCCTTCGACGTGGCGGCGCGCGGGCGCAGCCCTCATCAACGTCGGGCGCAGTAAGAAGCGGGCCGGCGATAAATCGAAACCGCCAGCGGGCGGCCTGCTGCCGCCGACCTTCGCGCAGGAGGCGTTGCAGCCGCTGTCGCCGAGCGTGCGCGTCGAGATGGCGCAGATTGATGAACTGTCAGGCATCACGCACGAACTGTCTATAGAGATGCAGCGGCTGGCAACGATGGCCGACCGCTTTCTGAAAGCGGCGGCGCTCGGCGCACGCGATCAATTCGATCTGCGCTTCAGCGCGCGGCGCATCGAACGCGAGTTCCTTGAGCTTGAAGAGCGGCTGGTCGAATTGCGTATGGTGTCGCTGGCGCAGACCTTCACGCGGGCGGCGCGGCTGGCCGGAAGGCTTGCGCGCGAGCTTGGCAAGTCGGTGACGGTCGAGATCGCCGGGCGCGAGACGCAACTCGATAAGGCCATCGTTGATCGGTTAGCCGATGCCATCTATCACCTGCTGCGCAACGCCATCGATCATGGTATCGAGATGCCCGAAGCGCGGCGGCTGGCGGGCAAGAATGCGCGCGGCAAGATTAAGATCGAAGCGAGCCTCGAAGGCGCACGCGCTGTAATCGCCATCACAGATGATGGGCACGGCATTGATCTCGCCGCCGTGCGCGAGCGCGCGATTGAAGCCGGGCTGATCGCCGGCGATGAAGAGTTGAGCGAAGAAGAGACGTTGCGGCTGATATTGCAAGCGGGCTTTTCGACGGTGGATCAAGTTTCGGCGGTGTCGGGGCGCGGCGTTGGCCTGGATGTGGTCGAGCGCACCGTGCACGAACTCGGCGGCGAGCTTCGCATCACATCGGAGAAAGGCCGCTGGACGCGCTTTGAGCTGGCCGTGCCGACGACGCTGGTAATGATCTCTGCCTTCATCGTGCGGGCGAGCGAATGGCGCTACGCCATCAACGTCGGGCAGATTGTCGAGCTGCTTTATGTGTCGCTCGATGAAGTGATCGGGCGCGAAGGCAGGCGCAGCATTCAATGGCGCAACCAGACGCTGCCGCTGGTCGAGTTGAAATACTTGCTCGGATTAGGCGGCGCGCGCGTCTTCCGTCCGCCGATGGGGGCAAGGGCGGCGAGCGCCATTGACGGGGCGGAGGCGCGGCAGCAGGCCAGCCGCGCCATGGCGCGCGTGCCCGTCTTCATCACGCGAGCTGCCGACCGGCCCGTCGCCATCGCGGTCGAAGAGTTCGAGGCGCAACGCGAGATCATCGTCAAATCACTTGGGCCGCTGGCGCGCAAGATCAAAGGCGTCGTCGGCGCGGTTGACCTCGAAGGCGGCGACGTGGCTTTGGTGCTCGACCTGCCGAGCATGCTGGTGCTGAGAAGCATGAGGATGTAAGTTGCGATTGCCTATGGCGAGGTTGATGTCTAGGCAGGCAAGCACGACGTGCAATGGAGCATCGCCGCGTAGCCGTCGAGTGAATTTAGCCGCTCTGGAGTGGGAGAATGAATTTAGCCGCTCTGGAGCGGGAGAATGAATTTAGTCGCTCTGGAGCGGGAGAGTGACTTTTGTCGCCGCGCAGCGGCGGGATGAATTAGTCGCCGCGTAGCGGCGGGATGAATTTAGCCAGGCGTTTCAACGCCTGGAATTTGCGTCGTAGCTGATGCCGCGTCGCGTCAGCGACGCTTGATTGCCCGATGATTCAAGCGTCGCTGACGCGACGCGCTGATGGTTGCGCCATTGAATGCAGGCACTGAAGTACCTGCCTAAACTCAATTGCCGCTACGCGGCATCTTCAGGCAGAGCGACTGATGCGCGATAAGAAAGAGAAAGCCAAAACGAACGTCGGCATCAACGCCGTGCCGCTGGCGCTGGCCGGGCTTGAACCGGCAGACGTGCCGGTCGATGTCGTCTCGGTGTTGCTGTTCGAGAGCGGCGGCGAGTTGTTCGGCATCGCTGTCGAACACACCGAAGGCGTCGTCGATTGCCCGCGCATCACGCCGCTGCCGAGCGCGCCCGACGGCATGATCGGCGTCGCCAGCGTGCGCGGGCGTATGACTTTGGTGATGGACTTGAGCCTTAAGGCAAACCCCGACGAAGGCAAACGGCGTCTCATTCTCCTGAAGGGTGAGGGTCAACTGGGCCTTATCGCCGAGCGCGTCGAAGGCGTTCTGGCGCTGGAGCCTGACCGCATACGTAAGCGCAAAGAGAATGACAAAGCGGCGGCGCGCGCCACGCCGGAGTGGTGGGCCGCGCCTGAACAGTTCAAGCACGAAGGCCGCGCCGTGTCGCTGCTCGACGTAGCGCGGATGGCGGGGATTTGATCAGTCAATGGTGGATCAAGTAAGGAGCAAAACGAAGACTGCCGCCGCGAGTCGCGGGCCTGTGCTCGATGCCGCGACCTTTCAACGGCTGCGCTCGCGCATTACATCGGCCAGCGGCATCTTCGTGCTCGCCGACGAGAACGCGCGCTTCCTGCTTGAGCGCCGCTTGCAGCCGCGACTGCGCCAGCGCGGCCTGATCTCGTTCGCCGATTATGAAGCGATGATGGACGCGGGCGAGTTGGACGTAGTGCTCGACACGGTCGCGGTTCACGAAACCTACTTCTTCCGCGAGAAGCGTCAGCTACGCGTCTTTGACGAACAGGTCGTCCCCGAACTGCTGCGCTCGGATGAACAGATCCGCATCTGGAGCGCCGGCTGTTCGACGGGCGAAGAAGCTTACACGATTGCTATGCTGATGGCTGAACGCGGCCTGCTCGATGATGGTCGCGTGCAACTGCTGGCGACAGACTTGAGCCGCCGCGTCATCGACTCGGCGCGGCGCGGCCTGTACGGCTCATCCAGCTTTCGCACGACAGAAACAGAATATAAAATACGTTACTTTCACGCTGCCGGGGGCGGACTCTGGCAAGCGAGCGACGGGGTGCGCTCCGTCGTACAGTTTGAACAGGCGAACCTGATTGGCGCAGACACGCCGCGCATCGAAGCAAGCGCCGGCGGCGGCTTCGACGCGATCTTCTGTCGCAACGTGCTGATGTATTTTGACGAGCACGCCGTGCGACAAACGCTTGAATTAATTTACTCGCTGCTCAAAGACGGCGGCTACCTGCTGCTGGGCCACGCCGAATCGCTACTGCCGCTCGGCTCAGGCTTCCGCCCCGTACAGTTGGGCCGCGAACTGGTACATCGGAAATAGCAGAGGCTAGAGGCTGGAGGCTAGAGGCTAGCAAACGACCTCCAGCCTCTAGCCTCCAGCCTCTAGCCTCTGAAGAATATGCATCGCCTGCTTATCGTTGATGATTCGCCTTACTATCGCATGCGCTTTGCGAAAATCTTCGCGCGCTCGTCGTCGCTTACGGTCGTGGGGCTTGCCGACGATGGCGATGTGGCGATACGGCAGATCGTCGAGATGAGGCCGGATGTCGTGTTGCTTGATTTGATGATGCCGCGAATGGATGGCTTCGGCGTGCTGCGCTGGGTGATGGCGCACCAGCCTTTGCCCATCGTTGTGTGCAGTTCGTTCAGTGACCGCGACCGCGTCTTCAAGGCGCTCGAACTCGGCGCGGTCGATTTTCTCTTGAAGCCCGCGCCGCGCGCTTCGGCGCAGACTTCGGCGCTTGAAGCGCAGATCATTCGCTGTGTGGAGCAAGCGGCGAGCGCGCAGGCCGCGCCGCCTTCCGAGATCAGCAAGGATGCGAAGGCGGCGGTGCTGGCCGCCGAACGTGACGCGCGCGAAGCCGACATTGAATTGATCTGTATCGCGGCTTCAACCGGCGGGCCATCGGCCATTCAGAAACTGATGGCCGAGTTGCCTGAGGCGCTGCGCGTGCCGATCATCATCGTGCAGCATATGCCCCTCGGCTTCACACAGTCGTTTGCCGAGCGGCTGAATGCGCTGTCGCATTACACCGTCCGCGAAGCGCGCGATGGCGAGCCGCTGCGCCGGCGGCAGGCTTACGTCGCGCCGGCGGGCAAACACGCGACGGTTGAAAGCGGCGACGGCGGGCTGGTGATTCGCATCGCCGAAGCCACAACCGGCAATTTTCATCTGCCGTCGGCGGATGCCGTGTTTGAATCAGCGGCGGCGGCGCTTGGCGGGCGAGTACTGGCCGTGGTATTGACAGGAATGGGCGAAGACGGCGCGCGCGGGGCCGAAGCCGTCCGCGCCGCGAGAGGGTACGTGCTGGCCGAGTCGAACGAATCGGCGGTCGTCTTCGGCATGCCGCGCGCCGTCGTCGAGCGCGGCTGCGCCAACGCGATGTTGCCGCTCACTGCGATGCCGCAGGTGCTATTGGCTTATGCCATAAAAAATGATGAATGAGGAATGATGAATGATGAACGGAGTAGGAAAAGGAAGCCGGATGATCTGTAGACAATCCCCTGCCTTAATTCATCATTCTCTTCAATGTCGGGTTGAAGTTTGCCAAAGGGCTAATTAGACTAAGAGGACAGTTATGAGTGGAATGAAATTTCGTCGAACTTGCACGGTCTGCAATGCGACATTCTTTTCGCCGGATCGCAAAGCGGCCTACTGCCTGAAGTGCATGAAGAAGCGCGTGGTGAAACACGTTCCCGCCGAAGCGAGAGCCGTCGCCGCCGCCCCCAGAATCGCGCCGCGCCCGGTCGCGCCGCCCGTGCCGCCGCCCGTGCTGCACAAGGCTAAGCCGGCCCGCGCCGCCAAAGCGACGACGCTCACGCCGGAACTGCGCCAGCGCATCCTCGAACTCTTCCATGGCGAATTCAGCAGCCGCGCCATGCAGACCCGCGAGATGCATTCGCAAATCGCCAGTCGTCTGTGGATCAAGCGCCAACTCGTTGCCGATGTGATACGCGAGCAGATGCAGACGCAGGCGACGATGACCGAGCAGATTAAACATCGCGCCATTGAGATGTACCAGCGCTTTGTTGAGAGCGGCCACCGTCCTGACGGCGGTCGCCGCCGCGCCATCAGCGCCGCGCTCAACGTGCCCTACAAGCAGGTGATGAAAGTCATCCGCGAGTGGTCGCTTGAGCAATACGAAAGCTCGCCGACGCCCACCCCATCGCGCCAACAACTGTTCGAGATCGAAAAGCTCTACTGGGAAGAGATGGACAAGGGCCGTTACCGCCTGACCGAGTTGCCGCAGAAAATGGCTGAAGCGCTCGGCTATGTGACGCGCTGGCAGGTGCTGCGGTGGCTCGACGTGCTGCACGACGACGAGCGCGCTTTCAGCAACGTCCCCGAACCTGCGCCCGAAGTCCAGCAGCAGATTCTCGATGCCTACCAGGCCTACTTGCAATCATCCGAGCCGCCCGAGCACGGCCTGCATTACAGCATCGCCGGGCAGATCAGCAAAGTCAGCCCGCGTCAGGTTCACAAAGTCCTGCAAAGCTATAGGCATCGCCGCCGCGCCGAATATCCGCTGATCTGAAACAGGAAGCAGAAGGCAGGAAGCAGGAAGCAGTCAAACGAGATTCGCCTCCTGCCTTACTGCCTTCTGCCTCCTGCCTCCTGGCTATGAAACAAGTCGTCCAGAATTACCGCTCAGGTGAATTGAAGGTCGAAGAGTTGCCGCCGCCGGCCTTGCGTGCGGGCGGCGTCCTGGTGCGTTCAGCCTATTCATTGATCAGCGCCGGGACCGAGCGCACGGCGGTCGAGACGGCGCAAAGCTCGCTGGTCGGCAAAGCGAAAGATCGCCCAGACCTCGTCCGTCAGGTGATTGATACGTTCAAGCGCGAAGGCTTGCGCTCGACCTACGAAAAGGTCACAGCGAAGCTCAATCAGGTGAAGCCGCTGGGCTACAGCGCGGCGGGCGTTGTGGTCGGCGTGGGGAGCGGTGTGACTGAGTTTCAAGTCGGCGACCGTGTCGCCTGCGCCGGTGGCGGGTATGCGTCGCACGCCGAAGTCATCTTCGTGCCGAAGAACCTCTGCGCCAAAGTTCCGGCGGGCGCATCACTCGAAGCGGCGAGTTATTCGACGGTCGGCGCGATTGCGCTGCAAGGCGTGCGGCAGGCCGACCCGCGATTGGGCGAGGTCGTCGCCGTTATCGGGCTTGGACTCATCGGCCAGATAACGGTTCAGATTTTGAAAGCCGCCGGCTGTCAGGTCATCGGTGTTGATCTTGACCCGGCGGCGTGCGAGTTAGCGAAACAGTCGGGCGCAGACCTAGTGGCAACCAACGCGGCAGCGGCGCGCGCCGCCTGTCTCGGATTAACCGATGGGCACGGCGCGGACTGCGTGTTGATTACCGCGTCAACGAAGTCGAGCGAGCCGGTAACGACGGCGGGCGAATTGGCCCGCGACCGCGCTCGCGTCGTCGTCGTCGGTCTTGTAGGGATGGATGTGCCGCGTCACATCTACTACAACAAAGAGCTTGAGCTGCGCCTGTCGCGCTCGTATGGGCCGGGCCGCTACGATCCTGAGTACGAAGAGAAGGGGAACGATTATCCCATCGGCTACGTGCGCTGGACCGAGAAGCGCAACCTCGAAGCCTTTCTGCGACTGGTCGCCGAAGGCCGCGTCAACACCGACCTGCTGACTACGCATCGCTTTGATATTGCTAACGCTGACGCCGCGTACGAATTGATTCTCAGTCGCAAAGAGCGCCTCTGCGGCGTCGTGTTGCGTTACCCGGACAGCGCCGATCAAGTTGCAGCGGCGAAAACTAACGCGGCAGTGAAGCCGTCGAGCGATGAACTGGGCGTCAGCTTCATTGGCGCGGGCAACTTCGCGCGCGGCGTGTTGCTGCCGATTATCAAGCGCGCCGACCGTGTCAAACTGATGAGCGTGGCGACAGCGACCGGCTTGAGCGCGCGGAACACCGGCGCGCAGTTCGGCTTTGCCAACGCGACGACCGACTATAATGAGATCATTGAGGATGCCAACTCGTCGGCGGTCTTCATCGCCACGCGCCACGATTCGCACGCGAGCCTCGCAGCGGAAGCCTTGCGGCGCGGCAAAACCGTGTTCGTCGAGAAGCCGCTGGCCATCAACGAAGAGAGCTTGCGCGACGTTGTGCGCGCCGCGCTTGAAACCGATGGATTGTTGATGGTCGGCTTCAACCGCCGCTTCGCGCCGTTGGCTCAAGAGATCAAGGCGAAGTTTGCAAAACGCAATGCGCCGATGACGATCATCTATCGCGTCAACGCCGGCCAAGTTCCGCCTGAGCACTGGACGCACGACCCGAATGAAGGCGGCGGGCGCATCATCGGCGAGGCGTGTCACATGGTAGACTTTGTAAGCTTCCTTACTGACGCGCTGCCGGCGAGAGTTTCGGCTGCGGCTGTTCCGCTGTCGCAGCGCGCCGGCTACGTTGACGACAGCACGGTCATATCGATGACGATGAGCGATGGCTCAATCGCTTCGATCATCTACACGGCAAGCGGCGACCTGACGGTTCCGAAAGAACAGGTCGAGATTTTCTGTGAGCGCAGCGTCGCCACGATTGATGATTTTAAAAGCGGCGCGTTCATCGCGGGCAGAAAGCGGACGAAGCTCGGCGGCGGCGCGCAGGACAAAGGCCACGCCGCAGAGATCGCGGCCTTCTTTGATGCGGCGCGCGGGCGTACCGCTGCGCCGATCAGCCTGGAATCGCTCGTCGCAACCACGCTGGCGACGTTTGCCATTGTTGAATCAGCCAAGAGCGGCACTGGCATCGCGGTCGATGTGAATCGCGCGATGGCCGTATGAGTTTACTGACAGGCTCTCTTGTTTTCGGAGGTCATTGTGAAGAGCAGAATCGCGTTGTTTGGATTTATCTTGCTGGTCGGCCTGAGCGCGACGGCGGCGGCGCAAACGTCGGCCTCGGTGATTAAGCTGCGGCCAGAGCAATCGAGCTATCGAGTGAAAGCCGGCGCGGCTACTCCGGTTGTGCTCGTCGTCGAGATTAGTGATGGCTATCACATCAACTCAAATCGCCCGGCGGATAAGAATCTGGTCGCTACCGCGTTGAAGTTCGATAAGCTGGCGGGCCTGAGCGTCTCGCCGGTGATTTATCCGCGAGCGAAGACGCAGAAGTTCGAGTTCTCGCCGAAGCCGCTTTCGGTTTACGAAGGCAGAGCCACCTTCAAGATGACGGCGCGCGCGCTGGCGACGGCTGCGGCAGGCCAGCAAACGCTCAAAGGAAAGCTGACCGTGCAAGCTTGTAATAATCAACTCTGCCTGCGCCCGCAGACCGTTGATGTAGCCATTCCGATTGAAGTGGTGAAGTAGCAAAGGTGGTTTCCATTAAAGTGATGGAGCCGTTTGATCATGACCGAAGCAACGGCGGTGAATCGTCTGGCCCTGGTTTCCATTGAAGTGATGGAGCCGTTTGATCAGCATTCCAAACACGAACGCGCAATCACTCAGTTCAGCCCGCTTCAGCGGGCTTGCCCGCAGGGCAATTAGGCCAGCCGTTTACGGCTGGTTCACAGCGGCAGATGAATCTTTAGCCCGTTTTAACGGGCTTGCCATTATGGCTTTAGCCATTGAAATCCGAAAGGCTCAAGCCAATCAGAGAAGGACGCTGAAGCGCCCTCTTCATATTCTCAACGCAGGATAACCAGCGCTAAAGCTGGCCTATAGCCCTGCGGGTAAGCCCGCTTCAGCGGGCTGGCGATTGTCGCACCTATTCTGAACACAGAAGCGTCTAACCTGAGCACGTCACTTTTCATGCCCACTGCCACCCAACAACTCGGCGAGCAAGCCACCACGAAGCTATTGCGCTGGTGTCGCGGCGAATCGTGGATGGGTTACGACCCGTATGATGGTCTAAACAGTCCGCTCGCGCGATTGTGGCCGCTGCGCAATCGGCTGGCGCGCACGGCGCTCACGCAACTGGTCAAGCGCAGCCCGGTCAATCTTCGCCCGCTGCTCGGCATACGAAAAGCCGCCAACCCCAAAGGGCTGGCGCTGGCTGCCCGCGCTGCCTTGCTGCTCGCTACGCGTGAAAACGAAACGCTGCCGGCTGACCTGCTCGACGACGCCGCGCCTTCGACGCCGAGGCTGAGCCACTCGCGCGATAGTCTCGCCAACGATCTGCGGGCGCTTCTGCTCAAACTCCAGGATATGCGTAGCAATGATTACAAAGAGGCGGGTTGGGGCTACAATTTCGACTGGCAATCGCGCGCCTTCTTTGCGCCGCGCGGCACGCCGAACGCCGTCTGCACGGTCTTTGCCGCGCACGCGTTTCTCGACTGGCACGAACTGAGCGGCAGCCCCGATGCCTTACGAATCGGCGAGAGCAGTTGTCGCTTTCTGCTCGACCGCCTCAACCGCACCAGCGCAGCGGACGCGCACTGCTTCAGCTACACGCCGCGCGACCGCTCGCAAGTCCACAACGTCAATCTGCTCGCGGCTGAGTTGCTGGCCCGCGCCTATCATTTGACCGGCAAAGACGAATACCGCGAAGCATGCGAACAGGCGACGCGTTTCACGATTGCCCGCCAGCGCGAAGACGGCTCCTGGCCGTATGGCGAGTCGCCGGCGCAGCAGTGGATAGACAACTTTCACACAGGCTTTCTCATTGTCTCGCTCAAACGCATCAGCGATTATTTGCCGACGGCGGAATGGGCGGCGGCCTTGCGTGCGGCTTACGAGTTTTACGAGCGCCGTTTCTTTCTTGCGGACGGCACGCCCGCCTACTATCATGACAATCTCTTCCCCGTTGACGTTCACAGCGCCGCACAGGCTGTCGTTACTTTTACGGAGTTGATTGACTTGATGCCGAGCGCCAGAGAGCAGGCCAGCCGTGCAGTTGAATGGGCCATCCGCAATCTACAGGACAGCGCAGGATTTTTTTACTTTCAACGTCAACGGTTTTACACAATTCGCACTCCTCACATCCGCTGGGCGCAGGCGTGGATGCTTTATGCGTTGAGTTTATATCTTTCGCGTACCTCTTAATTCATCATGTCAGAACGTGCGTTCACCGTAGCCGAACAAGCCATCCGGTCGCGCGCCGTGCGGCGCAACGCGTTGTGGTCAGTCCTGCCCGTCGTCGCGCTGGTGCTGATCGATATCGTTGTCGCGCTGGTCATCTTCATGGCGGCCTACAAGCTCCATCACAATTCGCCGATGTTCATCTGGAAGCACAAACGCTCGGCCCTGCCAATAGGCGTCTGGGACGCCTTCGAGCCGTACTTCACGCTGATGCTGTTTGTGCCTTTCGTGAAGTTGTATGCGCTGCGTCGCTATGGGCTTTACAAGCTGCGCGGCGAGTTCTCGTTTTCCGGCGACCTTATCAAAATCTTCAACGCAACGACGCTGGCTTTCCTGATTCTCGTGCTGATCGCCTTTCTCTTCCGCCAGGGCTTTGCGCTCGATGGCGGCCATATCAAGCTGCTCGACTTCACCTACTCGCGGATGGTCTTCATCTACGATTGGCTGCTATCGCTGGGCGCGTTCTGGGTGATTCGCTCGGTGGTGCGAGTGTCGCAAATTCTCGTGCGCACGAGCGAGAGCAATCTGATCCCGACCATTGTAGTCGGCAGCGGCGAAATGGCGCAGGTCTGCATCGCCGAAATATCCGAGAAGCCCCGTCTCGGTTACAAGCTGGTTGGTACGGTGACGGCGCGCAACGACGAAGACACGGCGTTGATTCACAAGTACGGCGCGCGGGTGCTGGGCGAGTTCGACGACCTGCCGGAGCTGGTCAAGAGGTACAACATCGAAGAGGTGCTAATCACCGACCCGCGCATCAACCCCGGCAAGATGTTTGAAGTGTTGATGGGATGCGGGCGCGACCATCACATCAAGTACCGCGTCATCCCCAACCTGTTCGACTGCCTGCCGGGCAAGACCGAGGTTGAGACTATCGGCTCGCTGCCGATGATCAAGCTCTACGAAGAACCGCTGCGTGGTTGGCTGCGCGCCGTCAAACGCGGCCTCGACGGGATGGTGGCGCTCGCCTTGCTCCTCATCACGCTGCCGCTGTGGATCGGGCTTGCCATCCTCATCAAGCTCGAATCGAAAGGGCCGATCTTCCTGCGCCAGGAGCGCGTCGGGATGGATGGCAAGATGTTTTTGATGATGAAATTCCGTTCGATGCGCGACGGCGTAGACGACCAGGCGCACCGCGAGTTGATGGCGCGAATGATCAGTGGCGAAGACGCTAATCAAGGAACGCCCGACGCGCCGCTCTACGGCAAGGTCAAAGACGACCCGCGCCTGACGAAGATCGGCGGCTGGATGCGCCGTTATTCGATTGACGAGCTGCCGCAGATTCTCAACGTCGTCAAAGGCGAGATGAGCGTCGTCGGCCCGCGCCCGCCGCTGCCATACGAAGTGAAGCACTATAAGGACTGGCACCGCGCCCGCTTTCACGTCAAGCCGGGCATCACCGGCCTGTGGCAAGTGAGCGGGCGCAATCGTCTGCACTTTGAAGAGATGGTGCGGCTCGACATCTTCTACATCGAGAACTGGTCGCCGTGGCTCGACCTGAAGATCATGCTCAAGACCCTGCCCGTGATGATGAAGGGCGACAATACGTATTAGGATACAGGATTCGGGATACAGGATTCAGGGTTGCTGCGCCGCTCGCAGGCAGTCCAATTAAATCAGCGTAGAACATTCAATGCTTAACTGAATCCTGAATCCTGTATCCTGTATCCTATCCTTTACATTTCATGTCGGTTGGCGAGCGCCTTGTGCATAGTCACTTCGTCGGCGTATTCGAGGTCAGAGCCGACAGGGACGCCCATCGCTATGCGCGTGATGCGCAGGCCGAGCGGGCGCATCAGCTTCGACAGGTAATTTGCTGTCGCCTCGCCTTCGGTGTTGGGGTTGGTGGCCAGGATGATCTCTTCGACTTCGCCTGAGCGCAGACGTTCGAGCAGGTTCTTGATCTTCAAGTCGTCGGGGCCGATGCCGCGTATCGGCGACAGCGCGCCGTGCAGGACGTGATAGAGTCCCTTGTAATCGCGCGTCTTCTCGATTGTCACCAGATTGTAAGGCTCTTCGACGACAAGTAATATGCGTCGGTCGCGCGACGGGCTTGCGCAGTAGCGGCAAGGGTCGGTGTCGGTGATGTTATTACACGTCGAGCAGAGAATAATCTTTTCTTTCACCTCAACAATCGCTTCGATCAATCGGTCGGCCTCTTCGCGGTCAGCGCGCAGGATGTAAAATGCGAGGCGCTGAGCCGACTTGTGACCGACGCCGGGCAGTCGCTTCAACTCATCAATCAATTTTGTAACGGGTTCTGCGTAATCGAGCATTCAACAATGCGCCCATCGCCTTGCGCCAGGCGCAAGCCGCGAGCGGCCTTTCTGTGATGATGGACTGTCGGGGTTCGAGTTAATTATAGCAGAAAAGGGAGGCGATGCGGCGACGCGGCGACGCGGGGAAGGGGCGACAGGTGATCGATTCATCTCCAAGTCTTTCTTTCGCCGCGTCGCCGTGTCTCCGCGTCGCCGCATCGCCTTCACAGCAGCCCGTCGGGCAACCCCATGCCGCCGAGCTTCGAGCCGAGCTTGCCCTTCATCGCTTCGTCGGCTTTGCGCGACGCCTCGTTGACGGCGGCGAGGATCAAGTCCTGTAGCATTTCAACATCGCCGCTCTTGACGGCTTCGGGATCGATCTTGAGATCGACCAGTTCTTTCGCGCCGTTCATAGCAACGTGAATGACGCCGCCGCCAGCGCTCGCTTCAACGCGCAGCTTCGCCATCTCGCGTTGCATCTCGTCCTGCATCTGCTGCGCCTGCTTCATCATCTCTTGCATGTCAAAACCACCGGGAAGCTTCATCGTAATCGTTCCTCCATCAATAATAATTGCGTCAATGACTCAGCGTCACACGTCACCCGTGGTCGCGGGTAGCCACGCGGCTACTCCGGCTTGATAATCTCGACTTTCCCAGCAAACTTCTCAGTCATTGCCTGCACTCGCGGATCGATCTCCGCCGGCTCCTTCTTGCGCGCGGGGGACGGTCGCGCCGGTGCGGGCGGAATCTCCTGCACGCCGCCGACCGACACCGACAGCGTCAGCCGCCGGCCCGTCACTTCGCGGCTGATCTCTTCGATAAGCTGCCGCTTGTCTTTGCCATCGAGCTGCGTCTTGTCTCTGGCATTTTCGGGCGCGAAGGTGACGACGAGAAAATCGCCGTCGATTTTTATCGTCGCCTTTTCAAGCGCCAGCGCCAGCATAATCTTGCGCCGCGCTTCGAGCGCCGCGATGATGCGACTGATGGCTTGCGCGTTATCCAGGCCGTGCCCGTTGCCGCTCGTGAGCGCCGGCTCGTCATCATAAAAGTCGTCGGGCGGTTCCGGCGGTTCAGGCGGTGCGGGCTTGAAAGCGGATTGCGAAGCCGGTTCCGTGACAGGCACAGCGCGCGGCTTCTCAAACGTCGGCGCGCTCGCTTCGTTAAGCGGCGGCGGCTGATTCGGGCTGAACGATGGCTCGCCGCGCGCAGGCATTGGTTTCGCGGCCTCAGGCATTGCGCGAGTTGGCATGCGCGATGGGCCTGAACTCAACGGCCCGCCGCTTCTTCCCGCCGGGCGCGGCGGCGCAGCCGGAGCCGGCGCGCTTGACGGCGCTGCCCCGCTCATTCCTAAACGCGATTGCAGGTCGTTGAGTTGACTGAGCGCCTCTTCGAGCAGGTAGAGCCGGCGCGAATGCACCAGCTTCATCAAGCCGATTTCAAGGTGAAAGCGCGGCTGCGTGCTGGTGCGTATGTCTTGCTCGGTCTTCGTCAGAATCGAGAAAAAGCGGACGAGGTCTTGCTCAGAAAACATATCGGCGAGGCGGACGAGCTGTTCGCCTTCGCCTGCCGGCATCTGCACCAGCTCGGCGTCAAAGCCCGCCACTTTCGTCACCAGCAGGGCGCGAAACTGCACGATCATCTCGCGGCAGAAAGTACGCAGGTCATAGCCGCGCGTCACCACTTCGTCAACGACGCGCAGGATCGTCGCGGCGTCCTGTTCGCCGATGGCGCGAATCGTCTGGTTGAGCGTTTCGAGATCGACCAGGCCGAGCGCCGCCGACACGTCTTCATCGGCGATGGTCATCCCGGAAAAGCTGATGACCTGATCGAGTGCCGATTCGGCGTCACGCATCGAGCCTTCGCCGGCTCGCGCAATGGCCGCCAGCGCCGAGTCGCTGATCTTCAAGCCGAGGTTGTCGGCAATCTGGCGCAACTGGTCGCTGATCTTCTTGAGCGTGATCGTGCGAAACTCGAAGACCTGACAGCGCGACAGGATGGTTTCGGGAACCTTCTGCAACTCAGTCGTCGCCATAATGAAGACAACATGCGGCGGCGGCTCCTCAATCGTCTTAAGCAAAGCGTTAAAGGCTGACGTTGACAGCATGTGAACTTCGTCAATGATAAATATCTTGTAGCGGTCACGCGCCGGTGAAATTGAAACTGTATTGATAATCACGTCTCGGACATTTTCAACACCAGTATTTGAGGCCGCGTCAATTTCGAGAACGTCCATCGAGGCCGACGCGGTGATCTCTGTGCAAGAGGCGCAGACGCCGCACGGCTCTGTGGTGATACCTTTAATGCAATTCAAGGCTTTGGCAAAGATGCGCGCCGTTGTCGTCTTGCCGACGCCGCGTGCGCCGGTGAACAGATAAGCGTGATGCAGCCGCCCGCTGGTAATCGCGTTGCTCAGCGTGCGCGTGATGGCTTCCTGCCCAACCACTTCGATGAAGCTCTGGGGGCGGAACTTTCTGGCGATGACCTGTGATTCTGACATGAACTTTGATTCGCGTCGTGACGTTTGCGCGGCGTGTCGCGCAACGGTTTTAGTCTAAGCCGTGCCCGTAGGGCTTGCAAGAAGAATGCAGGGATCACGCAACGCGAACGATGAAAAGCGGCGGATGAAAGAAGCGGGAAAAAGCTGGTCAGGCTCCGGGGAAGCCGCGGCACATCTGTAGGCTGCTACCGTTGCTCCGTTCCCGGCCTGGCGGGGTTCGCAGCTACGAGATTGCACGGCGCCCGGAGCCTGTCAAAATTTTGGATTTTAGATTTTGGATTTTGGATCAGCAGAGCGGTTGCTCTCATTTCCTCAATCCAAAACCGGCAATCCAAAATCCAAAATCGCACTGGCGGAGAGGGTGGGATTCGAACCCACGGTACGGTTTCCCGTACACAGCATTTCCAGTGCTGCCAGTTCAGCCACTCCTGCACCTCTCCAAATTTTGGATTTTCATGGCTTGGCGCTTCGCGCCGGCGATTTTGGATTAGCAGAGCTTGCACGACAGCCTGTCCCTCAATCCAAAATCGGCAATCCAAAATCCAAAATCGCACTGGCGGAGAGGGTGGGATTCGAACCCACGGTACCCTTGCGGGTACAACGGTTTTCGAGACCGCCCGATTCAGCCACTCTCGCACCTCTCCGTATTCGTGGCTCTGCGCTTTCCGCGAAAAAAGGATTGTATCATCTCGCGGCACTCAGCCTCAAGAATGCCGCCTTCGACCTTAGCGCGGTGATTCAAAAAGTCGGTCGTGCAGATCCCAAAATGGGTCGTGACCGCGCCGGCGCGTTCGTCTTTCGCGCCGTAAACCAGCCGCCCAATGCGCGCGTGAATCAACGCGCCGGCGCACATCGCGCACGGCTCAATCGTCGAATACAACGTCGCGCCGGTCAGCCGATAATTGCCGATGGCGCGGGCCGCTTCGCGCAAGGCGACGACTTCCGCGTGCGAGGTCGGATCACTGCTGTGAATGACCCAATTGTGACCGCGTCCCTTGATCTCGCCGTCTATCACGACAACCGCGCCAATAGGAACTTCGCCCGCGTCACCGGCTGCTGTTGCTTCGGCCAACGCTTCGCGCATGAATTCTTCGTCATCTGATCCCATGCCGCGAATCCGCTTCAAAAGACAAAGGCGAATCTTAGCCGCCGTCTGCGTGCGTGTCAAGAATCGCCGGTTGCATTATGCCGGGCCGCATTGCAGAATCATTCAACGCTCACAGAATAGGTGCTCTGGCGATGATGTTGAAGACAGCAAACGGGCCTTTATATTTTGAGACGGTCGGCAGCGGCCCGCCGCTGGTCTTTCTGAGCGGCTGGGCGATGACGTGCGAATGCTGGCGGCCCGTCGTTGCGCTGCTATCGAAGCGGTATCGCTGTCTGCTTTACGACGGGCGCGGCGTGGGCCGCTCGCAGCCGGCGTCGCTCGACGCGAGGTTCGGCATCGAAGACCACGCCGAAGACCTGCACCGCATAATGGAAGCAGCAGGCATCTACGACGCCGTGATGATCGGCCACGACATCGGCGCGACCATCGCCGCCGAGAGCGCCGCTGTGCATCCACAAGACGCCCGCGCGCTGGTCGTCGTCAGCCCGCGCCCAGGTCTGCCCGAAGACGACGTGAAGAACCTGGGACTCTTCACGCCGGCGCAACTCGTACTGCGCGAGCTGGCGGCGTTCCCCTTGATTCGCAATATCGTCACGCGCCGCTATCGTCGCGCGCCGAGGCCGTGGCGTGATCGGCTGTTCAGCGACTTCGCCGAACTCAGCCCGCGCGCCGCCTACGAAACGGCGCTCGTCGCTTCGTCCTTCGAGGCGAGCGCGAAGCTTGAACGCGGAGTCAGTGTAGGCCGCCTGCCGGCGTTGTTCATTTGTGGCGACAAGGATAAGAAGGGAACCGCCGAAGCGCGTCGCCTCTTCGCCCTGTCGAAAGCGGGACGGCTTGCGACCTTGCGCGGCTGCGGCTTTCTGCCGATGCTGGAATACCCGAAGCAGTTTGCTAAACTGATTGATGACTTCGCGGTCATCGCTTCTATCCAACAACCGCGCGCGCTGTCGCACAGGTGAAGACCGATGCAGATGAACGAGCCGACAACCGAGCCATCAATGACGCTGGCCAACGCCGCCGGCGCTGAAGCCTTGCGCGATACGGAGCCATCGCGTGGGCTGGCTTGGTTCGCTCTCTTGATGCTGGCGGGCGTCTTCACGATCAGCTTGATCTATCATCCGTCGGAAGGGAATTACTTCACCATCTGTGGCTTCAAGAACGCGACTGGCCTGCCGTGTCCGGGCTGCGGATTGACGCATTCGTTTTGCGCGCTCGGCAAAGGCCATCTGCTTTCGGCGTTTAGTTGGAATCTGCTCGGCCCGCCGCTCTTTCTATTGTTCGCGCTCGTCTGGGTGCGCGCCGTGTGCGTGCTGCTCAACCGGCAACGTTTTCCGCGAGCCTTTGACGCGTTCGTCGAGCGCGTCAGGCTGGTGCGCTGGGCCGCCATTGCCTTTGCCGTCTTCGGCGTGGCGCGGATCGTCTACATACTCATCATTGCGCCTGACAGCATTCACCAGACGACGCTCACGGAGTTGTGGTCGCGTCTGTTCTCTTGACTGACAACGCGCCGTCATCTTGTCTCGCCTTGCCCGTGACCGCTAATATCACGTTAGCCATGTTCAAGCCGATTCTGTTTGCCATTATGCTAACCCTGGCCTTTGATGTGTGCGGCTACAAACGTGCAGGCCAGGGCCACAGCCTGCCGGCCAACATCAAGACCATCGCCGTGCCGGTCTTTCAAAACTCCAGCCTCAAGTACCGCGTCGAGCAGCGCTTCACTCAAGCGGTCATCGACGAGATTCTTAAGCGCGCGCGCGGCATCCGCATCACGCAAAATCCTGACGACGCCGACGTGGTGTTGAGAGGCGACATTCGCGGCTTCCGCGCTGCCGGCTCGATCCTCGATGATCGCGGGCGCACGCGCGTTTGGGATGTACGCATCATCACCGGCGTCACGTTGCGCGACCAGCACACGCGCAAGATTCTGTTTGACGCCCAGCGCCTCGACTTCAACGGCGAGTACGAATTGTCGGACGACCCGCAGAGCTTCTTCAACGAAGAGAACCCGGCGGTCGAGCGCATCGCCAGAGATTTCGCGCAATCCTTAGTCTCGGCCATTATGGAAGGGCTGTGAGTAAACGAGCGCCAAAGAAAAAACTTGATGGCTTGAGCTTCGACGACCTGCGCCGGCAGGTCAAGTCGGGCCACGTCGAGCCGCTCTACGCCTTCATCGGTGAAGAGAGTTACTACCACGACCACGCCACGCGCCTGCTCGCCAACACGCTCGACGAAGGCGCGCGATTGTTTAACTACGCGGTCATCTCTGTCGGCAGCGAAACCACTCCGGGCCGCAAAGCGACGGCCTGGTCGGTGATCGAGACGGCGAATATGACGCCGATGATGGCCACGCGCCGCATCATCGTGGCGCGCGATTTCGACAAGATCAAAGAGGACGAGACGGAGCTGGTGCTCGATTATTTAAAGCGCCCGTCGCCGACAACCACGCTGGTCTTTCAAGCCGCGTCGCTCGATCAGCGGCGCAAGCTGACGGCGGCCTTGATGAAGACCTGCACGCTGGTCGTCTTTGATCGCCTGTCGGAAGACAAAGCCAAACGCTGGGTCGAAGAGTTCCTGCGCCGGCGCGGCTTCTTGATCGAGCCGATAGCGCTCGGCCACTTGATCGGTCTGATCGGCACGCACCTGACGCGGCTGGTCAACGAGCTTGAGAAGCTGATGAGCTACGCCGGCGGCGGCACCATCAACGACCGGATGATTACCGAGCTTGTGCCGCGCGCCCGCGAGCACACGAGCTGGGAGTTGTGGGACGCGATCATTGAGCGCAACCGCAACCGCGCGCTCAGGCTGATGGAGCGGCTGCTCGATGACGGCAGCGAGCCGCTGGTCGTACTTGGTGCTTTAGCCGGCTTGTATCGAAGGATGCTGGCCGCCAAAGAACTGATGATTCGCAAAGCGCCGACCGACGAAGTCAATCGCGCCACCGGGCGTTATGGCCGCAACGCCGAGTTGTTCAATCAGCGCGTGCTGCGCACGTCACGCGAGGAGATCGTTCACGGCCTCCGCCGCATCGCGCAAGTCGATAACGCGATTAAGAATTCCGAGGCGACGCCGCGCTTACAGATGCAGTACCTCGTCGCCGAATTAACTTTGCCCGAAAGCGCCCGCTGGAGTATATTCGGATTTTGATAGCTTAGCGCTGCGCTAAGCCATGAAAATCGGAGGATTAGGATGCCCATCTTTGCGCACGAAGAAAACCCGCTCAACGACCAGGAATGGGAAAATATTAAAAACGTCGTCATCAATGTCGCGCGCCGTCGCTTGATCGGTCGGCGCATCGTTGATCTGCACGGGCCGCTCGGGCCTGGCATACAGACTATCGTTCACGATCACTTCGCCGGCACGACCATTGGACGCATCGGCCTGCTCGGCGAAGAAGAGTCTGATCCGGTTCGCTCGGTGCGCCGCGAGAGCGGCATCATTCCGATCATCTACAAAGATTTTATTCTGCACTGGCGCGACATCGAGACGGCGCGGCAGACCGGCACGCCGCTCGACGTGGCGGCGGCGGCAGCGGCGGCGGCGTTCTGTGCCGATACTGAAGATGATCTAATCTTCAACGGCAACCCGGCGATGGGTTACGAGGGCTTGATGGTTGTCGAAGGCCGCCAGGTCATTACGCGGCGCGATTGGACGGAAGCCGGCAACCCGTTTCAGGACGTAGTAGACGCGACGCAGACGCTGGTCGAGCACGGCTTTTATGGCCCTTACGCGATGGTCGTTAGCCCGCGCCTTTATACGCAGATGCATCAAGTCCACCCCGGCACGGGCACGCTTGAGATCGAGCACATCCGCCAGCTCGTGACCGATGGCGTCCATCAATCGCCGCTCATCCGCGATGGCTTCGGCCTGATCGTCTCGACCGGCTCGTCAAATTTTGACCTCGCCGTGGCGCAGGACTTAACGGTCGCTTATCTCGGCGCAGAGCATATGAATCATCCCTTCCGCGTCTTCGAGTCGGTCTACCTGCGCATCAAGCGGCACGGCTCGATCTGCACGCTTGAGCCGGGCGCGCCCGACACCAAGCCTGCGCGCAAGCGTTGATGATTGCCGCTGGTGATTTCAGGAAAGCAAGAAAAAGCGAACGGCCCCGAGACCGTTCGCTTTTCGCTTTTTTGGAAGGATAACCGCAGCCGGTAAATTGAAAGGGATTGGCTAGGCCGTCATCTGATTGACGCGCACCGTGAGGCGCGATTTATAACGCGCCGCCGCATTGCGATGCAGCACACCTTTTTGAATCGATTTATCGATCAGCGACACCGCCTCAGTGAGCGCGGCTTTGGCCTGTTGCGGGTCGCCGCCCTCGATGGCCGCGCGCAATGCCTTGATCTGCGTGCGCAGGCGCGTGCGGTTGCGGCGGTTGACTTCGTTGCGGCGCTCGGTCTGACGGATGCGCTTTTCGGCTGACTTATGATTCGCCATGCTTCTCGTTTCTCCTCATCACTGCTAAGAAAATCGTCTTGAAAAAAGACTAGAAGAATACCTGCCCGCCGGCGCGCGTGTCAAGCATCGAGTCCTCTGCGCCTTGCGTTTCGCTTCTCCAGAGTTCATAAATTTAATTAGACGCTTTGTTCCTATCATCACGCCGCACGCGGAGTTTTTGCAGGATCGTACCATTATTTGCCAGTATCGTCTTACCGCCTTATATTCCCAAGTCTTTATAATCAAACTCAAGCAGTAGGACGCAAAAGCGGTTACTAACCAAACTAAAGAATAGCTGGAGAGCATGGAGGTAATACCAACTTGCGCTTTGAAATGAGATGACCATTTGTCAAAAATCGCAGGGATATTGAATCTGCTGGCTGATTTCTTCACCTCACTTCGATATGCAAGTCGGTATAAGTGTTCCTATCCCAGGCACGACGAAGCTGCATCGCCTGGAGGAAAACATCGGGGCGGTCTCAATCGAGCTTACGCCCGACGATCTGCACAACATCAACGACGCGGCCTCCAAGATCGCGGTCCAAGGGGCACGTTATCCCGAAAACCTTCAGCAAATGACCGGGCGCTGAGTGGCGCAATCGAGAAAGGGGTAAATTACTATGCGCGCAACTGTCATGTTTGGAGCCGGCGACGTTCGTATCGAAAACGTCGCTGACGCTAGCCTCGTCGAGCCGACCGATGCGGTCGTCACTATCACCCGCGCCTGCATCTGCGGCAGCGATCTCTGGCCGTATAAGGCAATGGAACACAGCGACACGGGCCGCCGCATGGGACACGAAGCCATCGGCCTCGTCGAAGCCGTTGGGGCCAACGTTCGCACGCTGAAGGTCGGCGATCTGGTCGTTATGCCGTTCGCCTACTCTGACGGCTCCTGCGCCTTCTGCCACGAAGGGCTGCAAACGTCGTGCGTTCACGGCGGGTTCTTCGCCTCGGATGTCGTCGCCGGAGCGCAGGCCGAAGCCGTTCGTGTTCCCCAGGCCGATGGAACGCTCTTCGTCTTATCAGTCGGCAAGGACGACGCATTGATGCCGTCGCTTCTCACGCTTTCAGACGTGATGGGGACGGGCCATCATGCAGCCGTCACCGCTAAGGTCGGCCCGGGCAAGACCGCTGCCGTTGTCGGAGACGGCGCGGTTGGTCTGTGCGGCGTCATTGCGGCACGGCGGCTCGGCGCTGAGCAGATCATCATCCTGGGCCGTCATCCCGACCGCATCGCACTCGCCAGAGAGTTCGGCGCGACCGATGTCGTCAGCGAGCGCGGCGACGAAGCGGTCGAGCGCGTGCGCGAGTTGACCGGCGGCTTCGGCGTCCACTCCGTCCTCGAATGCGTCGGCCTCGACCAGTCGATGAGCACCGCCGTCAGCATCGCGCGTCCGGGTGGCGCGGTTGGACGCGTCGGCGTTCCTCAGGGCGAGACGATGCCGGCGTCGCTCCCGGCGTTCTACAACAACGTCACCGTGAGCGGCGGCCCCGCTCCAGTCCGTGCCTACATCGAGGAGCTTCTGCCCGACATCCTCGAAGGCAGGATCGAGCCTGGCCGCGTCTTCGACCGAATCATTGGCCTCAATGATGTGCCCGATGGCTACCGGGCGATGAACGAGCGCGAGGCGATCAAGGTTATGGTCAAGCCTTGAGTTGCCCGCCCTGTTGGAAGCCGCCGCCGTGACCGGCCACATCGCAGCACAGGAGGGGGATAACGATGACCGCTTGGACAAACGACGAGCTTGATAAGATCGCCGCCGCCGAAGAACTCGAAATCGCATCCGCGCGACGCGACGGAACGCTGCGGCATCCGGTGACGATCTGGGTCGTCCGCCTCGGCGACGATCTCTACGTCCGATCCGTTAACGGGCGCACCTCCGCGTGGTTTCGCGGCACACAGGATCGGCACGAAGGTCGCATCAACGCCGGCGGCGTCGAAAAAGGTGTCACCTTTGTGGAAGAAACTGACACCGGCCTTGACGACCAACTCGACGCCGCGTACCGCACCAAGTACCGCCGCTACGCCGCAAGCATCGTCAACAGCATCATCAGTCCTGCGGCACGAGCCGCGACGATCAAGCTCGTGCCGCGAGAGATTGGTTGACCGCATGTCAGACATTGCTGAATGGAATAGCTTTTACGTTATCGTCGGCTCGTCGGCGGGCGCATTGATTGGCTTGCAGTTCGTCGTTTTGACGCTCATTGCCCAGAGGCCGCGCCTACGTATGGCGGAGGCTGGCGCGGCCTTTTCGACGCCGAGCGTTGTTCATTTCGGAGTCGTGCTGTTGGTGTCAGCCGTTGCGAGCGCTCCATGGCATGCGATCAGCGCCGTCGCCGTCTTTTGGGGATTAGTCGGTCTCAGTGGAATCGTCTACACCGTTGTCGTGATTCGGCGGCTGAGAACGCAACCCGTCTACCGGCCCGTATTCGAGGACTGGTTGTTTCATGTTCTGCTTCCATTTGCGGCGTATGCAACGCTGGCTGCATCCGCATACGTGGCTCACTCCTATGCGCGCTCAGCCCTGGTCCTGGTTGGCGCGGCGGCGCTGCTGCTCCTCTTTGTCGGCATTCACAATGCCTGGGACGCCGTGACGTACCACGTCTTTACCAAGACAGAGGAACAGCCGGAGGCTGAACGGCATCGCTGAGACATAGGAAGATCGTGGCATCACGGAACGAATCTGAAAAAGGACTTTGTAGTCAATAACACAAAGGCGAGGCGAACGATTTTTGGCATCACGTCAAGGAGTTAAGAAATGGAGATCAAAAGAAATGGCACACAGCCTTCCGGCAAAGGACCGGACGAATACTTCACCGGCACGGTTCGTATTGACCCGCTGTTCGAGTCGCCGGAGCCGTCACGCTCGCGTGGCGCGATGGTCACATTCGAGCCTGGCGCTCGGTCAGCATGGCACACTCATCCGCTCGGCCAGACGCTGATCGTCACGTCGGGGTTTGGGTGGGTGCAAAGCGAGGGCGGACCAAAAGTGGAGATTCGACCGGGCGACGTGATCTGGTGCCCGCCGAATGAGAGGCACTGGCACGGCGCGACGCCGACCACGGCAATGACGCACATCGCCATTCAGGAGGCGCTCGACGGCAAGGTGGTCAACTGGATGGAAAAGGTCAGCGACGAAGAATATCAGGCCGAATAAAGCGCCGATAGAGGATAGCTTCGGATCGCTTCAGCGAATCGCCAGTCATCAACAGATCACGGCTATGCTGCTAAGCATCGCTTGCCGCACGCCGCCCGGCGCGTCGCTCAATGCCGGCGCTAATCTTTTCCGTAGCGTGTTACCGTGAAGCGCTCGACGCGTACGGGCTGGCCGGGCCGTATGCCGGCCTTCATATGCACGGCCCGCCATTGCTCTTCAGCCGAGCGGATGCCATCGATGCGCGGCAACAGCAGTCCGCGCCGTCGGCCATCAAGCGTTTCGATGATGACGCCGTACTGCGAAGGATCAAGGTCTTCGACGCCGCTGACCGCTTCGGGAGGCGAAAGCACGTCCACGCCATAAGCCAGGTTAGTAAGCTCGTCTGGCGTGACCGGCGGAAAGCGCGGATCACGTGTAGCCGCGCTCATCGCATTCTGAATAATCTCAGCGGCGACGTTGGCCATCATCGGCTCAATCGTGCCGATGCAGCCGCGCAACGCGCCATCGAGCGTGCGCAACGTGACGAATACGCCGGCACGCTCGGCCATCACGCCTTCGATTTGCGGCGGCGGCTCAAGGCGCTCGCCGTCACGTATGTAAGCTTCAACGGCCCGCCGCGCTAACTCTGGTGGAGTCATATCACCCTCGATTCGCGTCCAACAGAACGGCGACCATATAGCCGACGCCGAACGGCCCTTCGTAACTGAGCACCTGATGATCGCGCAGGTTTTGACCGACAACGCCGAGCGCAACGAGGATCGAGCGGTAGCCGCATTCGCCGGCGCGATTGCGCAAGTCTTCGTCAACGTCGATGACCCCATCGGCATTGCCTTTGGCGATGGCATCAACAATCTGCTCATCGAACAGGTGCGCGGTCGGCTCGAATGGGTATGGCCCGCCGACAATAAGGCGGTGGCTCAAATCGCCGCTTGCTACGAGCGCAACGCGGCGATTGATCGAAGCGGCGGCTTCATTGATGACGCGACCAAACGCCAGGTGCTTGTCGTTGTTCTGCATCGTGAAGCCGAAGACCGCCACCGGCCCACGCCAGCCGGCTTCGTGAAGGTAATAAAGTGGCACCATCGCGCCGTGGTCGAGCGGGTAATCGCGCGACAGCCGCGCGAACGTCACGCCGCCTGCGCTTGCCGTGTGTTCGACCGCATCGAGCAACTCAAGGTCATTCGCAAAGGCAAGCCGCACCTGCGGCGCGTAAAAGTCGCGGAAATCGCCGCCCAACGCCGTGCTGGCGCGGGCCGTGAAAGCGCGCGGGTCGAGCGGCGAATGCGGCGAGATGACGATGACGGTTTCGGGTTGAGTCTCAAGCAATCGCCGCGCAAAGTCACGCATCGCGGCTTGCGAATCCTTGACGTTCTCGATGCGGTCGCCGCCGACTTCGGGAACCAGCAGCGGCGGGTGTGGAGCAATACCGGCAAAGACAATCGAGCCTGTCATACGAGGCCCTCCTTGCTGAACTCACCAGCGCGCCTTCGATTGATTGCTAAAGAAATCTTATCGCTCAGGCCGAAGCCAGTTCAACCGTAAATACCTTGCTTGCGTGCGCCCGGCTAAGCCGGTCCGTCTGCCCGCCGCCTCTTTCATGCCTATCGAAATCCGTGCGCCGCGCGTCGGCTAAGCGGGCCGGCCACTCACCTTGACTAGGCATGCGTGGCTCTGCTAGATTTCGCGGTTAAAGCGAGCCGTTAGTGCGCGCTTCATGCATAGATACCTGCCGCATGGATTTTACCGATAGGAGGCTTGAATTAGTGAGTACCAATAAACGCTTGTTTACGTCGGAGTCTGTGACCGAAGGACATCCCGACAAGATTGCCGATCAGATTTCCGACGGCGTATTGGACGCCATCTTGAGCAAAGACCCGTATGGCCGTGTTGCCTGCGAGACTTTACTTACAACCGGGCTGGTCGTCGTCGCCGGCGAGATCACCACCGAAGCCTGGGTGGACATCCCTAAGATCGTCCGCGAGACGGTGCGTGATATTGGTTACACACGCGCCAAGTACGGCTTCGACTGTGACACCTGCGGCGTCATCACGGCGATTGATACGCAGTCGCCCGACATCGCTATGGGCGTGGACACGGGCGGCGCTGGCGATCAAGGCATGATGTTCGGCTACGCCTGCAACGAGACGGCGGAGCTGATGCCGCTGCCGATTATGCTGGCGCACAAGCTCACGCGCCGCCTGTCGGACGTGCGCAAGGAAGGCTTGATGGATTACCTGCGGCCCGACGGTAAATCGCAGGTGACGGTCGAATACGAAAACCACAAGCCTGTGCGCGTCAATACGGTGGTGGTTTCCTCTCAGCACTCCGAATCGGTATCCAACGAACAACTCCACGACGAAATCATTCAGCATGTCATCAAGTCGGTCGTGCCCGAAGAGATGCTCGACGCGCGCACGAACTTTTACATCAACCCGACGGGCCGCTTCGTCGTCGGTGGACCGCAAGGCGATACCGGGCTGACGGGCCGCAAGATTATCGTTGATACCTACGGCGGCGCGGGCGCGCACGGCGGCGGCGCGTTTTCGGGCAAAGACCCGACGAAGGTTGACCGCTCGGCCAGTTATATGGCGCGCTATGTGGCGAAGAATGTTGTCGCTGCCGGTCTTGCCGACCGCTGCGAAGTGCAGCTCGCTTACGCCATCGGCGTGGCCGAGCCGGTCAGCGTGCTGGTGGATACGCGCGGCACGGGCCGCATCGACGAAGACCGCATTTCGCAACTCGTGCGCGACCACTTCAAGCTGACGCCCGCCGGCATCATCGAGACGCTCAACCTGCGCCGCCCGATCTTTAAGAAGACCGCTGCCTACGGTCACTTCGGTCGCACGGAGCCGGAGTTCACCTGGGAGCGCACCGACAAGGCCGACGCGCTGCGTCAAGCCGCTAATCTTTAATCAGGAGGCAGGAGGCAGGAGGCAGGAAGCAGTCGTTGATTTTATAACATGACATAGAGCGAAGAAGACTCTTCATGTCCTGCCTACTGCCTACTAATCTCTGCTTACTATCCAGATGGAGAAGATAATGACGAGTAGCTCGAAAGTACCGAATTGTGATGTGAAAGATTTGAGCCTCGCGGCTGCTGGCAAAAAGCGCATCGAATGGGCCGAGCGCGAGATGCCTGTGCTGCGCCTGATCCGCGAGCGCTTTGAGAAAGAACGCCCACTCGAAGGCGCGAAGCTGGTCGCCTGTTGCCACATCACGACCGAAACCGCAAATCTCGCCCGCGCTCTGAAGGCCGGCGGCGTTGATGCCGTGCTGATCGCGTCCAACCCGCTCTCGACTCAAGACGACGTAGCCGCTGCGCTGGTCGCCGAATATGGCATTCCGGTTTACGCCATCAAAGGCGAATCGACCGACACCTATCGCACGCACGTGCGGATGGCGCTCGACACCAACCCGAACATGATCGTTGATGATGGCTCGGACGTGATCGCCACCTTAGTGAGAGAGTATCCGCACCTGATCGACTCGCTGATCGGCTCGACTGAAGAGACGACGACCGGACTCGTGCGCTTGCGGGCGCTCGAAAAGATGGGCCGCTTGACGTGGCCGGCCATCGCCGTGAATGACGCGCAGACCAAGCACTTTTTTGATAACCGCTATGGCACGGGCCAGTCCACGCTCGACGGCGTGATTCGCGCGACAAACATACTGCTCGCGGGCCGCACGCTGGTCGTCGCCGGCTATGGCTGGTGCGGCAAAGGCGTGGCGATGCGAGGTCGCGGTATGGGCGCGAACATCATCGTCACCGAAATCAATCCCATCCGCGCCATCGAAGCCGTGATGGACGGCTTCCGCGTTATGCCGATGGAGCAGGCCGCGCCGCTCGGCGACATCTTCATCACCGTGACCGGCAATCGCCACGTCATTGACGGCCCTCACTTCGCGCAGATGAAAGACGGCGCGATTGTCGCCAACTCCGGCCACTTCGACGTGGAGTTGAATCTGGTCGCGCTCGGCGAGATGAGCGAGGAGCGCGAAGAGTTGCGCCCCTTCGTCGAACAGTACCGTGTGAAGTCAACCGGCAACCGCGTGATGGTGCTCGGCGAAGGTCGCTTGATTAACCTCGCCGCCGCCGAAGGCCACCCGGCTTCGGTGATGGATATGAGCTTCGCCAATCAAGCGCTGTCGTGCGAATTCCTCGTTACCAACAAGGGCACGCTCGAACCCGGATTGCGCTTGCTGCCTGAAGAAGTGGATATGGAGATCGCTTCGCTCAAGCTCGAAGCGATGAAGATCTATATAGATCAACTGACCCCGGAGATGATCGAATATATGAACACCTGGGAAGCCGGAACCTAGCTTTCGGCTGCCCGCTCGACCGGCAAAGGATGAGAAGTCACACAAGACTCCGCCAGAGGCAATTGCGCCTCCGGCGGAGTCTTGTTTTTGAGTGGTGAAGGAATGCCGTGGGGAAGATGAACGCTTAAGATTTCATCGCAGGCCGAATCTCATTTGTGAACGATTCGGCGCTGGCCGCGTTAATCGTCGCTTGTCTCTTCGGGATTAAGTTCTTCGCGGTCTGTTTGGCGGCGCGGCGTTTGGCGGCGCTCGCCCTCGCGTGTGCTCAGTACGCCGTCGTCGCGGCGCTCAGGGCTGCGCCGGTCAGCCTGCCGCCGGTCGTCGCCTGAGCGTCGCTCTTTGCTATCCCAGTCGTTTGTGTTCATGGCCTTTGCGATTGTGCGCAGTGCAGAGGTTGAGACGCACCTGCCGTTGGTTCGCTCTCGAACGCTCCTCCTCGACCGATGTGGCCGGCGGTTGGGAGCGTCCGCGCATCATTAACCAGCTAGTCTGCCGAGCCGGTAGACGACCCCGTCTTTGCTTCAGAGTCGGGGCTGCCGTCGGCGGCGCTGACTTCGCCCGCGCCCGAAGCCGCTTCGGCATCGTTGCCTGAATCGCCTTCGCCTTCCGGCGAGTCGGTGAAGAATTCTTTAAGTTCTTTGCCGGGTTTGAAGTAGGGCACGCGCTTGGCGGGCACATCGACCGGTTCGCCGGTCTTCGGGTTGCGACCGCGACGCGGGCCGCGCTCGCGCGTGCGGAAGCTGCCGAAGCCGCGCAGTTCAACCTTCTCGCCACCGTGCAGCGCGCCGATAATCGAATCGAAAACCGTCTCGACGATCACCTCGGCATCGCGCTTATTCAATTCCGCAGCGCGCGCCACTTCTTCTACAAGCTCTGCTTTCGTCATCTGGCTCCTGTTGGGCCGCCGGCGGCGGCTCTCCGTGGATTATTGAGTTAATCTGCCGCGCCCGCGAACCACGACGAGCGCGCCGCCTGTGTGATGCGAATCCTTCCGTCCGTCTCCCGGTCTGCGTCGGATGGCTGAAATCACGCACAAGTATCTACAGCTAAAGGACAGAAATCAAGCGAAAAGGCGACGCGGCGACGCGGCGACACGGCGAGGCGGAGAGGGAAGGGCGACGGAATAGCTCTTTAATTGCTTCTTTCGCCGCGTCGATGCGTCGCCCCTTCGCCGCGTCGTCTTTTTCGCCGCGTCGTCGCGTCGTGCCGTCCGCCGGTTGTCAGGACTCCGGCGTCTCCTCTACAATACAGCGCGAACGAAGCTTGACCGTCCAAGACAACACCGATGCCCTTTCCCGAAGTCGCAAGGATAGAACTGCCGATATTGCAGGAACTCGAAGCCACTGGCGGCAGCGATCATCTGCGTTACCTCTACGACCGGCTCGTGCATTACTTCCCGCAACTGAGCGGAGACGATTTGCTCGCCCGCTCGCCGTCGCGCCGCAGCGCTTGGAATCGTGCCGTGCAGCGCGCCGGGCGCGAGCTGGAACAGAAAGGCGAGCTGCACCGCGAGCGCACGCGCTGGACGATCACCGCCAAAGGCCGCCGCCGCGTCGAGGCCGAAGCGATGCGCCCGCAGCCTGTCGAAATCATCAACGAAACGCCGCGCGCCGTCTCGCATCAAGAAGCGCAGGCGATGCTGGTCGAGATCGGCGCGATGCTCGGACGCCACGCCGAAGCCGAGTTCGATTATTACGATGTCGTTTGGCGTGACTCCAGCGCATCGCCGCGCCTGAGCCACGTCTTTGAAGTGCAGATTGCCGGCAGCGTCGATAGCGCGCTCACGCGATTAAAGCACGCCTACGACTTGCAACGCTCGCGCCCGTTCCTCGTCATCGCCGACGAACGTTCAGCGAACTTCGCGGGCAAACGATTGACCGGCTCATTTCATGAAATCTGGGATGTCATCACGGTGATCGGCGTCGGCGACTTGCAGCGGCTTTACGAAGCGCTCAAATCGCAACAAGCGCTGCTTGAAAAACTCAACGCCCGGCAATGAGACAAAGAAAGGGACAACATAAGAGAGCAACCGCATAAACAGAGAATAGGCATTCTTTTGCGGCTGCGGTAAGATTGAGCAGGAAGCGCGTTCGAGAGCATAGGAGAACGATGAAAAAACTGACACGCATTACGTTTGATCCGACCGTCATGGGCGGCAAGCCATGCATACGTGGGTTGCGCGTTACGGTCGGCATGATCGTCGGCCTCGTTGCCTCAGGACACTCTCCAGAGGAGATACTGCAAGCTTACCCGTATTTGGAACGTGAGGATATTTCAGAGGCGCTGGCTTACGCGGCCTGGCGCGTTGAAGAGGTCGAAGCGCCGCTCGTGTTGCAATGAGAATCCTGATTGATATGAATCTCGTTCCTGCGTGGACTGAGGTTTTTCAACGTCAGGGCTGGACAGCAGTTCACTGGTCCACCATAGGTGATGCGCGAGCTACTGACCAGACCATCATGAGTTGGGCGCGCGCGAACGGATACGTTGTTTTTACCCATGACCTCGATTTCGGTACGCTGCTCGCCATTTCAGGAGCTGAAGGCCCAAGCGTGATTCAGGTGCGTACACAAGATGTGATGCCAGGCCATCTCGAAGCCGTGGTCGTTACAACGATCCGCACTTATGAGGTCGTTTTGGATGCGGGGGCTTTAATCACCATAGACGAAGCGAGGGCCAGGATTCGTATCCTCCCCATTATCTCCGAAAGCTGAACCCTTGATGCGGGCGTCTAAGAGAAGCCCGCCAATGCCATTCCGGCTGGGTATATTCAATTCCAGATGAGCACACCGCTGCGCCGACAATACCTTGAGATCAAGCGCCGCTATCCGGGCATGATCCTGCTGTTTCAGATCGGCGACTTCTACGAAACATTCGACGAAGACGCGCAGACGCTGGCGCGCGAGCTGGGCGTCGTGCTGACTCGCAAGTGGTTCGGCAAAGGCAACGCGCACCCGCTCGCCGGCGTCCCCGTGCGCTCGCTCGAAAGCCACCTCGCCAAGCTCATACAGCGCGGTTACAAGGTCGCCGTTTGCGATCAGGTGACACCGCCCGGCAAAGGGCTTGTCGAACGCGAAGTCACGCGCATCATCACGCCCGGAACCATCATCGAGCCGGGCCTGCTTGAACGTCGCGCCAACAACTATCTTGCCGCCTTCATCGTCGAAGATCGCGCCGCCGGCATCGCTTACGCCGACATCTCGACGGGCGAGTTTTGTATGACGGAACTCGCCCGCGAACAGGCCATCGGCGAGCTTGAGCGCATCGCCCCGGCAGAGTTGGTCGCGCCGCGCGACGTTGAGCTGCCGACGCTTGAAATACGCTCGGTGACGCGGTTGGACGAAGCGCAGACTTCGTACGACGCGGCGCGACGAGCGCTGCTCGATCATTTCGATGTAGCCTCGCTACAGGCGTTCGGCGCGGAACCGTGGAAGCTGGCGACGCGAGCGGCGGGCGCGATCATCGCTTACCTGCGCGACACGCAGGGCGACGCGCTCAGTAATCTGACTCACCTTCAGAGCTACCGCGCCACCAGCTTTATGCAGTTCGACCCGCAGACGCTACGTAACCTTGAGATTTTTCAAGGCTGGGACTTCACTGGCGGTGCGCCTACGGGGTCGCTCGTTGCGACGATAGATTTAACCGAGACGCCGATGGGCGGGCGTTTGCTGCGAAGCTGGCTGCGCCATCCGCTGCTCGAAATCAACGAGCTTCACGCACGACAAGATGCCATCGAATGGTTCGTCAAACACACGCCGCCGCGCGAGCGCGTGCGGGCATTGCTCGAAAACGTGCTCGACGTTGAGCGCCTGCTCGGTCGCATACGCCGGCGGCTGGCCGTGCCTTACGAGACGCTGACATTGGCGCACAGCCTGAAGCACGTCACCGACCTGCGCGCCCTGCTCGAACGCGAACGCGCGCCGGCGGATTACTACGCGCAGCTTGAGAACTGTGATGACGTAATCGCTTTCATCGAGGGCGCGATCTCTGACCGCCCGCCGAGCGACTTTGAACGCGGCGGCATCATCCGCCCCGGCTTTTCGCGCGAGCTTGACGAATTGCGAACGATTCTTGGCGGCGGGCGCACGTTCCTTGCAGACTTTGAGAAGCGCGAGCGCCAGCGCACGGGCATACGCTCGCTGAAGGTCGGCTATAACAAAGTCTTCGGTTACTACATTGAAGTGACAAAGCCGAACCTGCGGCTGGCTCCCTCGGATTACGTGCGCAAGCAGACGCTGACGAACGCCGAGCGATTCTTCACGCTCGAATTGAAGGAGCACGAATCGCTCATCGCCAATGCCCGCGAGCGCATCCTCGAACTCGAAACCAATCTTTACCGCCAGATCTGCGATGAAGTCAGCCGCCACCACGAGCGCATCAGCCGCGTCGGCGCGGCGCTCGGTCGCGTTGATCTGTTCGCGGCGCTTGCGGAGCTTGCCGCCGAGCGTCATTATGTGCGGCCCGAACTCACCGAAGAGGATGACCTCACGATTGTCAAAGGCCGCCACCCGATGATCGAGCAGATGTTGGATGGCCGCGAGTTCGTCGCTAACGACACGCGGCTTTCAAACCGCGAGACGCAGATTATGTTGATCACCGCGCCGAATATGGCCGGCAAGTCGGTCTACCTGCGGCAAGTGGCATTGATCTGTCTGCTCGGCCAGATTGGCAGCTTCGTGCCGGCAGAGTCGGCGCGCCTTGCGCTGCTCGACCGCATCTTCACGCGCATCGGTTTGAATGATTACACGCTGCGCGGTCATTCGAGTTTTATGATCGAGATGATCGAGACGGCGCACATCCTGCATCACGCGACGCCGCGCAGTCTCGTTCTGCTTGATGAGATCGGGCGCGGCACGTCAACCGCCGATGGCCTGAGCATCGCCCGCGCGGTCATCGAATACCTGCACAACCAGCCGCGCCTTCAGCCCAAGACGCTGTTCGCCACGCACTATCACGAGCTGACCGACACGAGCGATTACCTGCCGCGCGTTCGCAACTTTCACGTCGCCGTGCGCGAGCGCGGAGGCCGCGTGCAATATCTTCATCGCGTCGAGCCGGGCCGCGCCGAAAAGAGTTTTGGAATTTATGTCGCACAGATCGCCGGCTTGCCAAAGCCCGTGTTGCGCCGCGCCAACGAGCTGCTCAGCGAGCGCGACGCGGCAGGCGAATCGAACAAGCTTGAGGCTCACGGCGCGGATAAGCTCACACCTGCTCACCGTGATTTATTAAGCGCGCTCACCTCGCTCGATATCAACGAGCTAAGCCCGGTCGAAGCCTTGACGAAGCTCTACGAGATTCAGCGCCGCGCAAAAGACCTGGCCTGATGTGACTCAACTGAGTTACTCCTGAGTTATTCAACTGAGTCACTCCGCTGAGTTACTCAACTGATATCAACTTGCCCATCGGATTGAGATCGCAATTTGTTCAAAAACACGGGATCAGCAAAGATGCTGGCTGTTTTTCCATCTCACGCTGATCGGCAAATCGGTATGAGTCACTCCGCTGAGTTACTCCTGAGTTATTCAACTGAGTCACTCCGCTGAGTTACTCCGCAGCCCGCTTCAGCGGGCTTTCCCGCAGGGCGAATAGGCCAGCCGTTTACGGCTGGTTAAAGCCGCCGAATCAAATCTCTGAAGGGCGCTTTAGCGTCCTTCTCGCACTGGCTTTAGCCACGCATTCGATGGCTAAAGCCGGCTAGGGTAAGCCCGTTGAAACGGGCTATGATGCATCTTCGCCGCCTCCTATACCAGCCCTGAAGGGCTGGCCTATCTACCCTGCGGGAAAGCGGCTTTCAAGCCGCTGGCGATCACTTGTGGTATGACAAGACTGGGCTTCCAAACTCATCCCGACGCGCAAAAAAACAGGGACGCTTTGTGAAGCGTCCCTGTCGTGAGTCAGCGTTGTCGCTTGATGATTGTTTATTGAGTGATCCTCAGAAGGTGTAGCGCAAACCGAACTGCATCACGCGCGGCGAGCCTTGGATGCCGGTGAAGGTTCCGAAGCCCGGCGTCGGCGTGCTGTTCGGCAGTTGCGGGTCGATGTCGAGCGCCAGATCGGCAATCGTCCCGAACCGCTGCGTGTTGGTGACATTGAAGACTTCCCACCGGAATTGCAGCTTGTGGCCTTCGTTCCAGGGCATTGTGAACGACTTGTTGAGGCTCATATCGAGCGAGACGTAGCTCGGCAGCCTCAGCACGTTGCGGTCGCCGGTCTCGCCGGCGCGCGCGTTGCGGAAGCTGCGGTAAGCCGCGGTCGGGTCGCTGAAGAGATTGGGCGTGCCGTCGTCAGTGTTCGTCTTCGTCGTTGATGACTCGATGGGCACGATGCGCACGCCGTTGCTCTGCACGTTCCAGTTAGTCGCCCACTGGCCGACATCGTATGGCCCGAACGAGGTCGGGCGGCCAGAGTTCCAGCGATAAATCGCGTTCACATCCCAGCCGCCGAGGAAGGCATCGACGACGCCGTGCGTGTTGCTCAGGAAGCGCCTGCCGCGACCGAGCGGCAGTTGGTACTGAACATTGGCGTTGATGATGTGGCGCACGTCGAAGTCCGACACGGCGCGATTATCTTCGGGCCGCAGCGGGTTGAGTACGAAGGTCGAGCCGTACAGGCTGCCGGTCTGCAAGCCCGATGCGTCATCCATCGATTTCGACAGCGTGTAGTTGAAGTCGAACATCAGGTTGTTGTGAAAACGCTCGCGCACCGACAGCGTGCCGGCGTGATAATCGCTGCTGCCGATGGTGCTGAACGTCGAGAGCGCTGCGTACTGCGGGTGATAGAAGACCGACCGTCCCAGTATGGACTGGTTGTTAAGCCGCAGTTGCAGCGATGTCCAATCGCTGTCTATGCCGCCGACCGCCGCCCGCGCGATGCGCCGGTAGACGCCCTGTGTCACGGTCAGCCCCGCCGGTCGAACGAAGTTCGGGAAGAGGTTCTCGAAGTAGGCAATCGGCCCGACCCGGTTGATCGGCGTGCTGGCCTCGCGCAGTTGGGCGAGGACGCCTGCGGCGGTGTACCAGTCCACGCCGCTCTTCGGATCAACCAGATCATTGATCGCCATCACGTCACGCCCGACCAGCAGGTTGCGCGCCGCGCGCCCAATGTAAGCCGCTTCGACGAACAGGCCACCCGGCAGCTTGCGGCTGAGCGAGAAATTCCAACTGTAGTGCGTCGGCGTGGTCAGCGAGCTGTCGAGGCCGGCTTCGATGCGCGTGTCACCGTCCGCCGGGTGGGTCAGCGGGAAGACGAGCGTCGATGGCGTGCTGATCATCGGCAGCGAGCGAATGTTCTGGCCGAAGCCGGTGAAGCGCGGCCCCGGATTGTCCGTGATGTTGAAGGTCTCGGCAGAGATCTCTTCGCTTGAAGAGAAGCCGAGCGTGTTGTTGAGGTCAAAGCGCACGGCCAACTCCTGGCCGAAGTAGTCGTTGATGATGGCGAAGCCGCCGCGCACGACGAAGTCGCCTTCACCGCCGAAGAACTTACGCAGGAAGCCGCCCTTGAAACTCGGCGACCACGCCACACCGATGCGCGGTTGGAAGTTATTCCAATCCCAGTTGTACAGGTTCGGCCCATTATTGGCCGGCCCCGACTTGTTAATCGTGATGAGTTCATTGAAGGGCTTGCCGGCGGCGGCCCCGGCTTTGCGCTGCTCGAAGAAGTCGCCGAGGCTGACGGTCGGCTGCGCCTGATAGCCGTTGACTTCATACACCGGGCGGCTGACGCCGTAACGCAGGCCGGCGGTGATCGTCAGCGAAGGCTTCCAGCGCCACACGTCCTGCACGTAGCCTTCGTACTCCTGCGTGGCGAAGGTGCGCGGGACGCCTTGGCCAACCGGCAGCGGATTGCCGTTGATGTCGAAGTTGAAGTTGCCGGCGTATTGCGAGTAGCGTCCGATCAGCGCCACCAGCGCGTGGCCGAGGTTCGTTTCAAAGCCTTGATCCACGCCCGGCACATTCGCATTGAAGAACGGGTCAAGCACAGAGCCGCCGGCGTCCTCATAGAAGAAAAGGTTCAGCCGCGCCCTGTCAAACGAACTGGCGTTGCTGGTGCGGCTGTTGCGGATCAGGCGGACGTTGCCGCCGAACTGCCACGTGTGGTTGCCGCGCGTCCACGACAGGTCATCGGTGAAATTATGCGTCGGCGTCGTGCGGTTGAGCGTGCGGTCGAAGGTTAGCGGCTGGAAGACCTCGCGGAAGTCTATGGCGTTCGTCGTCGCGTCGCCCTGATGCGAGAACGCTTCACGGGTCAGGCCATAGCGGAAGTTATTAACCAGCGTCGGGCCAATTACCCAGTTATAACCGACGCCGATGCCGGTCGGGTGATTCCACACGCGCGGCGACGGCGTATCGGGAAAACGCGGCGCGAAGTTGATCGTGTCCTGCTGATAGTTGCCGCGCAGGAAGACGACGTGCCTGGCGTCGCTCGTCACGTTGTAATCGAGCCGCGCGATGTGCGTGTTCCACTTCAGCGGCGTCGAGGCGTTGAAGCGGAAGCCCGCCGTGTTCAAGCCGTCGCCAATCGAGAAGTCGTTCGCCGGATAGCGCCGCGCAGCGTCGGCCAGCACTGCCACCGCCGCCGGGTTGATGCCGACCGTCGAGTAGATCTGATTAAGCTGGTTGATGTTCAGCGACGACACGCCGCCATTCTCATTGATGTACCTGACCGTGCCCGTTCCCAGGCTGGCCAGCGGCACGACGCGCGGATCGACCGCCTGTTCGCTGGCGTCGCGGCGTCCCTCGTAGTTGTAGAAGAAGAAGAGGCGGTCCTTCTTGATCGGCCCGCCGACCGAGCCGCCGAAGAGGTTGCGTAGCAGCTTCGGTCGCGGCAGCCCGTTCAGGTTGTTGAAGTAATCGTTGGCGGTCGTCACCGTGTTGCGGTGAAATTCGTAGAGCGAGCCGTGCAGTTGATTCGTGCCGCTCTTGGTGATCAGCGACACCTGCGCGCCCGACGAGCGCCCCTGCGCCGCGTTCGGGTTGGTCGTCGTGACGCGAAACTCTTCGACCGAGTCGGGCGTCACGCGCAGAACGCTGGCGAAAGCTTCCGTCACGCCCTGTTCGAGCGCGATATTGTTCAGGCCGCTCTGCTGCTCGTTCACGTCCACGCCGTCGAGCGTAACGTTGGCCTGATCGGCGCGCGAGCCGGCGACGTAGCCATCGCGGGTGACGCCCGGTTGCAGGCTGAGCAGCTCGACGACGTTGCGCGATGCGATGGGCAATTGCGTGATCTGCTGGCTGCTGAAGTTATTGCCGATGGTGGCGTCCTGTTTGTTGAGCAGGACTTCGCTGCCGCTGGCGGTGACAGAAACCGATTCCGTCAGCGCGCCGAGTTCCATCTGCACGTCGGTCGTGGTCGGCTTATCGACGAAAGCGCGGATGTCGGAGATGACCGACTTCTTGAAGCCCGCTGCCTCGACATCCAGACGATAGGTTCCGGGCGGCAGCAGGTCGAAGCCGTACGCGCCCTTCTCGTTGGTCGTCTGCTTGCGAGTTGAGTTGGTTTCGATCTGCGTCAGCGTCAAGTTCGCGCCGGCCACAGCCTGACCTTGCGGATCGGTGACAGTGCCGCGAATCGACGACGAGCCGGTCTGCGCCGGCACGCTCGACTGTAGCATCAGCAGCGTGAGCAGGACAGTCATCGCGGCCCGACTAAACATTTTGAATGAGCGGATTTTTCTGTATGTAGTTTTCGTCATAACTTGCTCCGTTTTTCTTACGGCCCGCCGCACAGTCGGCGCAGCCGCTGTTCGCGTGAAGGACTGAAGCACTAGGCCGGTGAACGCCGGGAGAGCCGGCGCTGTCGTTGGCCATGAGTCAGAACGGATTGCTGTCGGCGGGAATGAACGGTTGCCGCGCAGGGCCAAAGCTGTAAGCCTGTCATCAAACGATTCAGTTGTGAGCCGCCATTCCCTTTGAGTTGCGAGTCTAGACGCTCGCTCTAACCGCACTCCTTAGAGAAGCAAATGAGTGACGCGCAGAGTCAAGTTGAAGCTGTCTGTACTGAAACGCTGGTTAGTCTATGCCGAGCGCGCAGGCGAGTCAATAGCAGGTCGTGAAGAGTGAGAAAGGAACCACAGATGAACACGGATGAACACAGATGAAGGAACAATTAGACGGACGGTTCTTTTCCCTATCTGTGTTCATCCGTGTTCATCTGCGGTTTCATCGAATAGATGTTAAGCAAGCTCGTCTTCGGAGTAGATCGTCTGCGTCTGCGCCGACTGGTATTCAAAGAGTTCGGCGTCCGCGAAGAAGCGCGCGACTTCGGTCTTCGCGGTTTCGAGCGAGTCCGAAGCGTGGACCAGATTGGCCTGCACGCTCATCGCCCAATCGCCGCGAATCGTGCCCGGCGCGGCCTCGCGTGCTTTGGTGATGCCGCACAGGCGGCGCACAGTCTCGACCGCATCAAGCCCTTCGAGGCAGATGGCGGCCACCGGCGTCAGCGTCATAAAACGCTTCGTGCCGGGGAAGAAAGGCTTGTCGGCCAGGTGGCTGTAATGTTCGTTCAACAATGCATCGGTCAGTTCCATAAATTTCAGACCGGCGACCTTCAGCCCCTTATCTTCAAAGCGCGCCAGGATGCGACCGATCAGGCCGCGCTGCACAGCATCGGGCTTGATTAAAACTAGAGTGCGTTCCATATAGTCTCCTTTTGCTTGAAATTAATAACCGATAACTATAGCCGACCGGGCGCGCGGCGGACAAGCAGGCGAGCGATTATCAATGCAGCGGAATCAATCGGCGAGCGCGATGGCGCGGCGATGGTTTATAATCGCACTTCGCATTTCAAGCGAGAGGCAAACGATATGAGCGAGCGATTGAGCGAACACGATTTTCAAGAGAAGGCCGAGCAGGCGATTCATCAACTCGAAGACGCCTTTGCCGCCCTCGGCGAAGAGCGCGACCTCGACGTTGAAGTTGAAGGCGGCGTCCTGAGCGTGACCTTTGAAGAAGGCGAGCCGGGCCGCTTCATTGTCAGCCCGAACTCGTCGGTGCGCCAGTTGTGGGTGTCGGCGCGGGTGGCGAGTTACAAGTTCGACTGGTCAGAAGCGGCGGGCGATTTCGTTCTTGCCGGCATGGCTGAGCCGATCAAGCAAGTGATGACGCGATTGACGCGCGAACAGCTCGGCGACGATAGCGTGACGCTGTAACGACGAAGAGAATTCTTTTGCGATCAACTGCAAAATCAGCAGCGCGACGAAGCGGCGAAGCCGGACGCCTCTTGCAAAGCTGTCGCGGCATCAACGACTTCGGCGAACGGTTGGAACGCCTATCGGCCCGCCTGCTCGAATTGCCCTACATCAACAACCCGCTCGGCGGCGGTCCCGATGAAAGGGAAGCGATGGTGATTCGCTTCGATGGCTTCGACTGTGTGACCTACGTCGAGACGGCGCTGGCGCTGGCCCTATCGCGCGAGGCCGATCAATTCACTGATGCGTTGCGCGAGATGCGTTACCGCGACGGCGAGGTGGATTGGCGCAGCCGCAATCACTATATGCTCGACTGGATCAAGCAGAACCAGCGGCGCGGCATTGTAAAGAATATTACTTCTGGGCCACACACGGTGACGAAGATGCGGCGGCTGTCGCTGATTAAAGAATTGCCGGCGAAAAGCGCGGCTTTCCGTGTCTTTCCTAAGCGGACGCTGCCGCACGTTCGCCGCGTAGCGCAGACCGGCGACATCGCGCTGTTCGCTTCGACGCGGCGCAACCTCGATGTCTTTCATATGGGCTTTCTCATTCGGCGCGGCGATGACCTGTGGCTGCGCCACGCCTCGCGCACATCCGGGCGAGTCGTCGAGCAGCCCCTCACCGAGTTCCTGAAAGCGCAGCGCACATCTGGAATCATTCTGCTGAGACCTTTATGCCAACCATAACCGCAGTCCTCGGTTTTGACGACAGCGCGCCGGCAATGATCGAATCATTCGCGGCGCAATCGGCTGTAAGTGAAATTATCCTGCTCGCTCGTGAAAGCCACTCGCCGCGTGATGCGCAGATGCACGCGAAGGCGCGAGTCATCATAGGTGATGTGATTAGCGGGCGCGGCATCAACGCGCTGCTCGCGGCGGCAACCGGCGATTACCTGCTTGTCGTCTTGCCCGGCGAACAGGTTGAATTTGGCCAGCGCGCGATTGAACGATACGCGCAGGCTGCCACGGACACCGGCGCGGCGTTCATCTATTCAGACTTTCGTGACGACACCGGCAATGGCTTGAGTGATCACCCGTTGATTGATTATCAACCCGGCAGCATCCGCGACAGCTTCGACTTTGGCTCAGTGATCTTCGTCACAACAGGCGCGGCGCGCGAAGCGATTAATCGTCACGGCGCGATTGATGAACGCTTGCAGTGGGGCGCGCTCTACGATTTGCGTTTGAAGATGTCGGTTGCCGCGAAGCCGTTGCGTATTCCTGAACCGCTGTATACGCGTGTGCCGCGTGATCTGCGCAAGACCGGCGACAAACAGTTCGATTACGTAGACCCGCGCCGCCGTGACGTTCAGGTCGAGATGGAAGCCATTGCCACGGCTCACCTGCAACGCATCAAGGCTTATCTCGCGCCGCAGTTTGCGCCGCGCCCGGCGCACGCGACAAATTTTCCCGTGCGCGCTTCGGTCGTCATCCCTGTGCGCAACCGCGAGCGCACGATAGCCGAAGCCGTACGCAGCGCACTTGCGCAACAGGCCGACTTTGCCTTCAACATCATCGTCGTTGACAATCATTCGACCGATCAGACGACGGCGATACTGGCCGAATTAGCGAGCAGAGATGAGCGGTTGATTCATCTCATCCCGGCGCGCAAAGACCTCGGCATCGGCGGCTGCTGGAACGAAGCGGTCTACTCGGCGCACTGCGGCGAATACGCCGTGCAGCTCGATTCCGATGATCTCTACGCCAGCGAAGAGACGCTGGCGAAGATCGTCGCTGTGTTTGATGAAGGCCGCTACGCGATGGTCATCGGCTCGTACACCATCGTCGATTTCGATTTGCGGGAGGTGCCGCCCGGCTTGATCGATCACCGCGAATGGACGCGCGACAATGGGCGCAACAACGCGCTGCGTATTAACGGGCTGGGCGCGCCGCGCGGCTTCTACGTGCCGTTGCTGCGCGAGATTGGCTTGCCGAACGTGAGCTACGGCGAAGACTACGCCGCCGCTTTGCGCATCAGCCGCGACTATGAGATTGGGCGCATCTACGAATCGGTTTATTATGCGCGGCGCTGGGAAGGGAACTCGGACGCGGCGCTGCCGCTTCAGACGGCGAATCGTTATGATTATTACAAAGACTATCTGCGCACGGTCGAGATCGAAGCGCGGAGGAGGATGAATCAATCGTGAGCTGGAACGACCGCCTCATCCGCGACGACGAGTTGTCGAAGTATCTTAAAGACCCTGATGATCGGCGCTGGGCCGCGCGCGCCGACGCGCTGATCGAACAACAGCGGGCGACGTGGCCGCTGCTTGCCGAAGGCATCGCGGCGCTCGGCGAGATCGAAACGAAGCGCCTGCCGGTTGCTGAATCCGAAGTGATCGTGCAGCACAATCCTAAGCGCATACGTTCGACGGCAGCGGCGGTGGACAAGGGAACCATTGAACAGCGCCCTTGTTTTTTGTGCGCCGAGAACCTGCCGCCTGAAGAGAAGGGCCTGGCTTATTCGGCAGGCCTCGGCATCTTCTGCAATCCGTTTCCGGTGCTGAACAAGCACCTGACGGTTGTCGCTCGGCGTCACGTCGAGCAGACGATCATCGGCAATTTCGAGTTGTTGCTCAGGCTGGCGGCTGATCTCGCGCCCGATTATTTCGCGCTCTACAACGGCCCGCAATGCGGCGCGTCGGCTCCCGATCACTTGCACTTTCAAGCCTGCTCGCGCGAGGTCTTGCCGATTGAAAATGATTTGCGGGCCGAGATCACGAGCGACCCGGCGCACTGCGACGTGTGCGAAGCGTTGCCGCGCGATCAATTCGAGTTGTTCACGCTCGCGGGCTGCGGTCGCAGCGTCATCGTGTTGCGCGGCAACAACGCGGAAGAGATGGCGCAATGGTTTTATCGAATCATCGATGAGCTGCCGCGACCTGAAGGCCACATCGAGCCGATGATGAACATCGTCTGCACGTTTGAGCGCGGCATCTATACGACCTTTCTTTTTCCGCGCTCACGGCATCGTCCCGCGAGCTTCTTTGCCGAAGGCGAGGCGCGCTTGATCGTCAGCCCCGGCGCGATTGATATGGCCGGCGTAATCGTCACACCGCGCCCCGAAGACTTCGCGCGACTCGACGGCGCGCAGGTCGAAGCCATCTTCGCGGAAGTGAGTCTGAGCGATGAGCGCGTCAACGAGATTCTCGAACGAGCGACAGGCGGGGAGGAGAGCCTTGATTAATTACGACCGCGAGCCGCTGATTCGCGTCGGCTTGATGACCGGCGCGCAGCAGGCGCGCATCACGCTCAGCGAAGGCTACACGGACGAAACAGGCGAGCCGCTCGGCGCAGGCGATTACGTGGCGAGGCTCAAAGATGACGGTGTGGTGTTGGCCGCAGAGGGGCCTGACATTCAGGTAATAGCCGCCCGCGCATTGCGCCTGTCGCCCGGCGCTTTTGATTCGTGCCGCGTCACGGTTCACGACGTGACCATCGGCCTAGACTTTCACTGGCAGCGCAAAGAGGCGCAACAGTTTCAAGGCGCGCTCGTGATCCAAGCGACCGATGAAGGGCTGACGATCATCAACGAACTGCCGCTTGAGGCTTATCTGGTCAGCGTTATCTCGTCCGAGATGAGCGCGTCGTGCCCGCCGGAATTGCTTCGCGCGCACGCGGTCGTCTCACGTAGCTGGCTGCTGGCGCAACTGGCTCAAGCCGCCACGCCGACCGGCGATTCAATCGCACAGACGAGCACGAGTGATGCGGATGACCTTACGAGCGCGAACCGCAATCTCGCGGAAAGCGAGACGGGGACGGCGCTTGAAATCATTCGCTGGTATGACCGCGAGAACCACACCGATTTCGATGTCTGCGCCGACGATCATTGCCAGCGTTATCAAGGCATCTCGAAAGCCTTCTCGCCCGCCGCCTTTGACGCCGTGCGCGACACGCGCGGCAAGGCGATGACGTGGCGCGATGAAGTGTGTGATACGCGCTACTCAAAAAGCTGCGGCGGTATGACCGAAGTCTTTTCCGCTGCGTGGGAAGAACGCGACGTGCCGTACCTCGCCGACGTTTACGACGGCACGGCTGACATTGGCGCGTACCGGATGCCGCTCACTGATGAAGCGAACGCCGAAGCGTGGATACGCAACGCGCCGCCAGCTTTTTGCAATACGCAATCGAAAGAGCTGTTGAGCCGCATCCTGCCCGGCTTCGATCAAGAGACGTTGGACTTTTATCGATGGCGCGTGCGCTACGAAGCCGACGAGTTGCGCGCGCTCATTCAGTCGCGGCTCGGCGTTGATGTTGGGCGCATCCGTTCGCTTGAGCCGCTTGAGCGCGGGCGTTCGGGCCGCATCATTCGCCTGCGAATCACGGGCGACCGTCGCACGCTCGTCATTGGCAAGGAGCTTGAGATTCGCCGCGCGCTGTCGCGCTCGCACCTCTACAGCTCGGCCTTCGTCATCGAGGCGGAAACAGGCGAGGCCGATCATCCGCAAGCCTTCACGTTGATCGGCGCGGGTTGGGGGCACGGCGTCGGCCTCTGCCAGATCGGCGCGGCAGTGATGGCTGATCGTGGATATTCGCACGCCGAAATTCTCTTGCACTATTTCCCCGGCGCGCAGTTGCAGTCGCTTTATTGATCGCGCAGCGTTGGCTTATAATCGGAATGAACCCCGATAGCTCAACGGCGCAAAGGCAGCCGATGCCGCAACGGCTTTAATCAGCGGATAGCGGTTTGCTGTTTTTCGCGCGTCGGCTGATAATCTACATCCGAAACCATTACACCTGTGTGGGCGTTGGAGGCGTCCGTCAGGGCCGCAGTTGGCCTTGAAAAGCATCACGTATGAATGTGCTTGCGGTTGATACCGGCTATTCGGCCACGAAAATCTACACCGAAGTCAAAGGCTCACGCAAAACCCTGATCTTCCCCTCGGTTATCGGCCCTGCCGAATTCGGCGAAGATTTTCTTGGCACCACCGAAGACAACTTCATCGCCGAACTCAGCCTCTACCCCGGCAAGGTGCGCAACTTCGGCGAGACGGCAGTGCGCTTGAATCGCGGCGGCGAGATGACCGCCGACCGCGATATGTTCACCAAGCATTACAACCCGGCGTTGACCATCGCCGGCATCGCTCGCGTTATGGAAGAGAAGCAACTGCCCGCGCCCGACGTGCTGGTGGTCGGCTTGCCGGTCAATTACTTCACCTCGCAAAAAGAGACGCTGATCGAGCGGCTGCGAGGCAAACACACGGTGACGCTCTATCACATCAACGGCAAGGTGGATCACCAAGTCGAGTTCGCGCTCGACAACATTCTCGTGCTGCCGCAAGGCTACGGCTCGTACCTGAGCTACGCGCTCGACCGCGACGGTCACAAGGTCGGCGAGCGTATCGTGCCGACGGCGGTGATTGACGGCGGCGAAAAGACGATTGACATTGTTGCGGCGGATGGGCGTTACATCAACACCTATTCCAAGTCGATCCCGTCTTCGCTCGATGCGGTCTACCACGACTTGCAGCGCGAGATCGACGCGCGCTACGACGATTACCTTGAGCGCAGCACGATTGAATCTTACATCCGCAGCAAGACGCCTTACATCACGCCGACCGGCGAGGCGGTTGACCTCGAAGCGATGCGCCGCGAGGTGATGCAGAAGCACATGCCGCAGATACTCGACCGCATTTCGATGACAGTGCGCCCGATGCGCCCGCAGAAGGTGCTGGTGGCGGGCGGCTCCGGCGATATGATCTACGATGGCATCAAAGAGATATTCCCATCCGCTGAGAAGGTCGAATCGATGATCTTCTCGAACGCCATCGGCTATTACCGTTACGGGCTGCTGCGCGCCACCAACGCCAACGAAGAAGCCTGAATCGAGCAGGCGAATCGGCGCGTCCCACTTCTGAGACGCGCCGATTCCGCAAACGAACAACACGCCGATTTTGGATTTTCATGGCTTAGCGCGTCGCGTCGGCGATTTTGGATTTTGGATTGAGGGAGGCTTGCACCTACACGCAATCGCTGCGGCTTAGCAAACCTTTGTGATGAAATAGTTTGCTTAGTGGCTGTGCAGCAGCGCCTAATCCAAAATCGCCGGCGCGACGCGCTAAGCCATGAAAATCTAAAATCCAAAATTCCCTTTGGCACGCCGCTTGGTTATATTGCGGTCGAGCCGACGCTCAGAGAGTCCGCCTCTTCGATGAGCGTTTTAAAGAGGTGTCAGGTGTTCAGTCGTAGGGCACACAACTGAACACCTGACATCCGCTATCTCTTACTCGGCTCAGTCAACACCGCGCCACCACTCCACCACGTCGGAAAGATCAAACCGATAAGCACGTCAGGTGATGACCAATCGCCGCCGCACCACTGCGCATTGTCTGTATCGTATTCCTGATTATTTCGCTTGTCGAACTGAGCCAGTTGTTCGAGTATCGCGCCCTGGCTGTGGGTGATTGGACGCCATGCGCCTTCAGCGGTCTTGACGTAAAAGATGAAAGCCGCCGCGCTCGCGGGCATAGCCGCCGGCGTGAAATCCGACGAGGCCAAAAACACGTCGCGCCAAAAACTGCGCCCCGCGCCTTTGTAGTGGATGGCTTCGCTCGAATCGCCGGCAAGAAAGACGGTCGTTATCGAATTGCGATGAGCGATTGCCGCATAAGCCGCGCGCTCGGCGAAAGGCGCGACAAACGCCTTTGCGCCGCTATCGCTGATCGCCGCTTCGATCTCGCTCAAATCGAGCGAAGGCGACAGCGGCACGACCACCGCGCCGCGCTTGAGCGCGCCGAGCACGGCGACCACGAGCGCCGCCGACGGATGGAGAATCACGGCGACCGCGTTGCCTTCACCGATGCCGCACTCGTCGAGCGCCGAGGCGAACTTGTCCGACAGGAAGTCGAGGCCGCCGAACGTATAGCAGTTGTCGGCCAGCGGCTTCGCCTCAAGCAGCGCCACTCGCGTCACGCGGTCAGCGTGCCGGCGACAGATAACCTCCGCGACATTGCATCGCTCAAGTTGATCGCTCAAAGCTACGGCCCGCCATCATCAGTCGCCGCTGGTGCGCGCCGCTTTCGCCGGCTCGGCCATACGGTCGATCACCAGGCGGGCGATGCGTTCGCGGTGGTAAGTCGCGTCGCCGAACATTAGCTCGGACGCTTTGGCGCGCTTGTAATAAAAGTGCATCGGCTCGTCCCACGTAAAGCCGATGCCGCCGTGCACTTGTATGCCGAGATTGCCGACCTCACGGTAGGCATCGCTGGCATACGCCTTCGCCACAGAAACGGCCACCCTGGCCCGTTCCGGGTCGTTACCCATCAGCCAGGCGGCGTAATAGGCCGCCGAGCGCGCGCTTTCGGTCAGCAGCAGCATATTGGCGCAGTGATGCTGAATGGCTTGAAACTGGCCGATGGGCTTGCCGAATTGCTTGCGCGTCTTGGCGTATTCGACTGTCGCATCGAGCGCCCACTGCATACCGCCGACCATCTCCGCCGTAATCGCAATCGTTGCCACGTCGAGCGCGGATTCGAGCGCCGCGTGCGCCGCTCCGCCTCGCGCCAGCACGTCAGCCGACGCCACTTCAACGTCGCTGTAACGCATTTCGTAAAGATGGCGCGTCGCGTCTATCGAGGGCATCGGCTTAATGGATAAGCCGGGCGCGTTCGCGGCGACGACGGCGAGCAGCAAGTCCGAACCGGCCCGCGCCGCCGTGATGATGTAATCGACCGCGCCGGCGTCGCTGACGAACAGCTTCGTGCCGTTCAACCTTAGCCCTGTCGCCGTCTCTGTCGCCGCCAACTGCACGGCCTCAGGGTTCCAGTCGCCGCCTGCTTCGAGCAGCGCGACCGTCGCTTTGGCTTCGCCTTCGCAGATGGCTCTGAGGTATTGCTTGCGCTGGCCATCGTTGCCAGCTTTGGCAATCAGCGAACCGGCCAGCGGCACGCTCGATAGAAATGCGCCGGGAACCAGTGCGCGGCCCATCTCTTCAAAGGCGACGGCCATCTCGACAAGGCTCAAGCCCATACCGCCGTCCGCTTCGTCAAAGATCAAGCCGGTCCAGCCTTGCTCGACGAGCTTCTGCCAGAGCGCGTCTGAATATGGCTGGCCGTTTTCGATGCTGGCGCGCACGGCTTCGGGCGGGCACTCTTGCGCGAACAACTCGCGCGCCGAGGTTTTGAATAGCTGCTGCGTTTCGTTCAGGTCAAAGTCCATGAAGTCTCCTCTGTCACGCTCAGTAGCTCTTGGGCAGGCCGAGCACAAAGTGGCCGATGATGTTGCGTTGAATCTCGCTGGTTCCGGCTTCGATGGTGTTGCCGCGCGCGCGCAGGTAGCCGTGCGCCCACTCGCCGTGATCGATGGCGCGGTCGCTTTGGCCGGTCAGTTGGCCGTACGGGCCGAGCATCTCCATCGCCACTTGCTGCATTCGCTGGTTCATCTCGCTCCAGAAGACTTTTTGAATCGAGCCTTCAGGGCCGGGCACGCCGGTCTTGCTCATTCGCGTCAACGTGCGCATCTGGTTCAAGCTGAAGATTTCAATCTCGGTATACATCTGCGCCAGCTTCTGCCGAATCACCGGGTCTTCGCTCGCGGGCCGGCCATTGCGCGTGATCTCTTTCGACAGCGCCATCAGCCGTTCGATCTGCCGCTTGAAGGTGATCTGGAGGCTTGCGCCGAGCGTGCCGCGCTCGAACATCAACGTAGCGATAGCGATATTCCAGCCGTCGTTGACACGGCCTACGACGTTCTCGACCGGCACGCGCACGTCGCGGAACGAGACTTCGTTGAACTCGGCGTCGCCGGTCATCTGCTTCAGCGGGCGCACCGACACGCCCGGCGAATGCATATCAATGAGCATATATGTGAGGCCCTTGTGCTTGGCGGCTTCCGAGTCTGTTCGCACAACGGCGAAGCACCAGTCGGCGTAATGGCCGAAGCTCGTCCAAGTCTTCTGGCCGTTGACGACAAAGTAATCGCCATCACGCATCGCTTCGGTGCGCAGCGCGGCAAGGTCGCTGCCGGCGTTCGGCTCCGAGTAGCCCTGACACCAGATTTCGTCGGCGCTCAGAATGTTGGCGAGATAACGTTGCTTTTGCGCTTCGTTGCCGTAGGCGATCAGCGTCGGGCCGAGCAGCGACAGGCCGAGCACGTTGATGAGCGGCGGCGCGCTGTGCCGGGCCATCTCTTCGATGAAGATGGTCTGCTCGACCAGCGTCGCGCCGCGCCCGCCATATGCTTTCGGCCAGTTGATGCCGACCCAGCCGGCTTCGTACATTTTCTTCTGCCAGGCGCGCAGAAAGTCGAAGCGTTCGCGCGAGCCTTCGCTGCGCCCGTGCTGGTCTTCCCAGCCCGTCGGCGCGTTGACCGTAAGCCAGGCGCGGAATTCATCGCGGAACTGCTGCTCCTGCGGAGTAAGGTTCAAGTCCATGCGGTTTCCTCGATTGCGTTTGAGATTTAGCCAGGACTGCGCTCTGCGGTCGCTTATTATAGCGCGGGCCGCCGGATTCATCGAACCTGAATTTGACGAAACGATGAAACCACAGATGAACACAGGTGAACACGGATAAGAGAAAGCCTGTCCGTTCGCCTGCTCTTTCCATCTGTGTTTATCTGTGTTCATCTGTGGTTCCTTTCCTCCTTACTTTTGTCTTTTCGCGTTTAGCATCCCTCCGCGTTGTGTGGTAGAGTGACCGATCAACGCACTCCAACTTCCACTCAGGAGAGAAGAATGATGGGACGCTTGCGAAGGATCGTTTATGTCGTCGTTTGTTTAATAGCCGCCGTGATGCTTGCCGCCTGCGCCAGGCCGTCGCAGAACAACCACAACGCCGCGACGAGCAATTCAGCGCAGGGCAATACGGCTGCTTCGACGGACGGCACGCCGCCGTTGCTGCGCGAGATCAACGCCGGCAACGAGGAAGGCGCGAAGCAATTGATTGAGAGCGGCGCGAACGTCAACGCCGCCAACGAATCAGGCGTCACGCCGTTGATGAACGCCGCCGGCATGGGCCGCAAAGAACTCGTGCAGTTGTTGATCGCCAGGGGCGCAAACGTCAACGCCAAGGCTTCGGGCAACTTCACGGCGCTGATGCAGGCGGCGCTGGTCGGCCAGACCGACATCATCAAAATTCTCCTCGACGCCGGCGCTGACCCTTCCGTCAAAGATGTCGCCGGCAAGACCGCGCTGACCTATGCTGAAGAGAAGAACCATAAAGACATCGCCGCCCTGCTCAAGAGCAAGAAGTGATCGCGGCGGGCGACCGGCGCATCGGCGGTTGTCAGCCGGGCGACGGATGCTGAATAATACTTATTGCCAGTCGGCGTCGTGCCGCCGGCCTGTACCGCTTTAGTAATTGGAGGATTCAATGAAACGCATTCTGTTATTGATTATGCTTACGGCCTTCGTCTGCGCGAATGCTTATGCGCAGATACCGCCGCCGCAAAATGTGAATCAAGCTCCCGCCAAAAAGGATGACGAGTGCGGCTGCGAGGTGAAGTTGCCCGAAGGCCGCGTCGCCATCGTCAGCGGCGTCAAAGTCACGCTGGATGAGATTGACGAGCCGATTAAAAACAAAGTCACCGAATTGCAGGATCAGATTGTTGAGATGCGCAAGGCGCAGGTGGACACGCTGATTAATGCCCGCTTGCTCGATGCCGAAGCCAGGAAGCGCGGCGTCACTGCCGAAAAGATTTTAGAGACCGAAGTCGAGAACAAAATTATCGCGCCGACTGAGGCAGACGTGCAGCGGTTCTATGACCAGAACCGCGCCAACCTGCAAGGCGACTTCAACAATTTGAAGCCGCAAATCCTCGCTTACCTCAGAGCCGAGCGTATGCGCGTGGCGGCCAAGCGGCTGGCCGACCAGTTGCGCGCCACCGCACAGATCAAGATTCTTGGCACGGCGACGCCGCCCGAAAAGGAATCGGATCGTGCGCGCGTGCTGGCGACGCTCAACGGCGATTCGATCACGGTGGGCGACGTTGAAGACGCCATCGCTTCTTATGTCAGCTCGGTGCAGGAACAGATTTACGAGTTGCGCAAGACCTCGCTCGACGCGCGCATCAACGACATACTGCTCGATCAGGAAGCGAAGAAGCGCGGCCTGACGCCGCAAGACCTCTATCGTCAGGAGGTCGGCGCGAAGGTCAAGCCGCCTACCGATGAAGAGGCCGAGAAGTTTTATAAAGAGAACCAGAAGAACCTGAAAGGCACTTATGACGAGCTGAAGGTGAACATCATTCAGTACCTGCAAAGCAAGGCGTACGAGAAGGCGGAAAACGATTTTGCTGCGTCGCTGCGCAAGTCGGTGACGATGGAAACCTACCTGCGCGCGCCGGAGCCGCCGGTGGTGAAGATCGCTATAGACGATCAGCCGATGAAGGGCAACCCGAACGCGCCGGTCACGATTGTTGAGTTCACCGACTTTCAATGTCCGAGCTGTGGCCGCACGCAGCCGATCATCGAAGACGTTCTCAAAGAGTATGGCGACCGCGTGCGTCTGGTGGTGCGCGACTTCCCGCTCATAGATATGCACCAGTACGCCGAGAAGGCCGCCGAAGCCGCCGAGGCGGCGCGCGAGCAGGGCAAGTACTGGGAGTACGTGGCGACCCTCTTCAAGAATCAAACGGCGCTTGAAGTGCCGAAGCTGAAAGAGTACGCGACGCAGCTTGGATTGGACCGCGCCAAGTTCGACCAGGCGCTCGACAGCGGCAAGTTCCGCGACAAGGTGGCGCGCGATATGCGCGAAGGCGAAAAGCTCGGCATCAACGGCACGCCGACCGTCTTCATCAACGGCAAGCGCCTGCGCGACAAGACCGCTGAAAGCCTGAAAGCCGCCATCGACGCGGCGCTGAAAGCAACCGCGAGTAAGTAGTAGGCAGAAGATAGGAGGCAGGAGGCAGGAAGTAGGAGGCAGGAGGCAGGAGGCAGGAAGTAGTCCCGTAGGGACGATCTGTTTATAGTTACGGCTGCTAGAACGGACGAAGCCCCGTAGGGGCGTGATGTCAACATCGCGCCCCTACGGGGCTTCGTCACATCCTTCAGCCATATCTATAAACATCGCGCTCCTGACGGAGCTTGAAGATTAAGCCGCCCGCGTTACTATAAACATTGCGCTCCTGACGGAGCTTGCATCATCTATTGCATCGTGAACTATAAACATCGCGCTCCTGACGGAGCTGAGACCTCCGCGACCGACTGCCTCCTGCTTCCTGCCTCCTGTTCCTCATCCCTTCGGGGGCAACTGCGCGCGCAGGTCTTTCACCTGCTGGCTGATTGAGGCCGCATCGACGGCGTTGGGAATACGTTTCAAGTAGAGGTCGTAATACTTGATCGCTTCCTCTAACTGGCCCTTGCCTTGATAAGACGCCGCCATGATTTTGTAGACATCCGGTATCTCGCTGGTCAATTGCATAGCGATAGAGAGGTAGTCCAGCGCCGGATCAAATTTCTGCTGTTTAAAGTAGGCGGTTCCCAGGTGGTAATTGATGACCGCATTGCCGGGGTCCATCTTCAAGGCATTTTGAAAGAAGTAGACCGAGCGGTCGAGGTTCTTCAGCGGCGTCTCGTAAGAATAAGCTTTGCCGAGCAGGTCGTACATATTCGCCGTCAGCGCGGTCGAAGGCCGCAATTTCAAGCCGGCCTCGCAGAGCGCGATGGCGCGGTCAATGTGTGCGCGGTCGGCGTGCGCGCGGTCAAAAGTGTACTCGTATTCGTAACGCAGCAGGTGCGCCGCCGCCAGATTGTGCATCACGACGACGTTATCGCGCCGCAACTCGTTGAACTTCTCCAGCTCTTCAACCGCCTTATCCATCTTTTGTTCGTTGATGAATTTGTGACCGAGAATAAAATGCGACATCGGCTGATCGTCGGCGACTTCCGCGCCGTGTGACCACAAGGTCATATCATCTTTCCAAACGCTGTTCTGCGCGACCGTCTTCGCTGTCATTAGCACAGCGATGAGGGCCACTAGCGCCACTTGCGCCGTCGCTCGCCGCCCGATTGCGAACCAGCGCTCGACGGGCACGCGCGCCAGCGCCATCGCTGCCAGCAGCGAAAAGCCTACGGACGGAATGTAGACGTATCGCTCCTGCACCAGAAAGTCGCTGCCGAACGCGCCGAGGTTTAAGACAGGCAGCAGGTTGATCGCAAACCAGAGCACGGCAAAGCGCGCCGCGCGCGAACCTCTGAGCCGCCACGCGCCGTAGGCGAGCGCCGCAACTGCGAGCAGCGGCAGAATGAAGTACAGGCTCGCGGGGCTGTTCACCATCGGCGTGTCGTGAAAGATGGACAGGTTCATCGGCCACAACAGCAACCCGATGTACTTGCAGACCACGAGTGGAATCGTCAGCACTACTTGTATCGGCGTGTAGGTCGTGAAGCTGGCGTCATTGAGCAAAAAGCCGAGCGCGTGATAACGCATGGCGAAATAAGTGAAGGCCATCATCAGAAACAACGCCGGGAACAACAGCGCAGGCCGCAGCCGCTCGCGCAGTCGTCGATCCTGATTGATGATGAGCAGCTCGTACGCGCCGATGAAGATCGGCAGCGCTATCGCCGGCTCTTTCGAGAAGGCCGCGAGCAGGAAAAGAAGCACTGAGCCGGCGAGATAATTCTTGTTGCCGCTGTCACGGTAACGCATGTAGAGATAGAACGACGGCAGCAGGAAAAGCGCCATAAACAGGTCGGTGATGCCGCTGATCCAGGCTACGGATTCGACTCTGAGCGGGTGCAGCGCGAACAGCAGCGTTGCTATGCCTGTGACCTTATCGTCGCCGGTGATGCGTTTCAGGATGAGGAAGACGAACGTGACCGCCAGCATATGCATCAGCACGTTGACCAGATGCCAGCCCAGCGCCCACGTGCCGAACAGAAACCATCCGGTCATCAGGTAGACCGTAAACAACGGGCGATAGTAAGGCGTCGTCGGGCCGGCCTCCTTGTTCGGGTCTTTGTCTTGCGCGACGCGCCAGAACCAGACCTCTTTCGTCAGCGCGAGGGGCAGATTGGCAAAGCTGCGTATCTCCAGGTTGCCGAGAATCTGCGTCGTGTCGTCGTAGGCAAAACCGTTAGCCAGCGTATTGGCGAAGGTCAGAAAAGTGGCCGCGAGTATAAGGCCGAGAATCCACCTGTGCGAAGACGTGAACCGTGGCCGCCTCTCAGTTGGCTGGACAATTTCCGGGTCGGCTTGCGAGCGTGTGCGTTTCTTTCTGCTCATGAAAAACCTGTGCGCGAATGATGAGTTGTAAAATTGATCAGGGCTGTTACCGCTGATTGGCGTAGCAAAAATGCTATCGCGCCGGCTCCGCGCATGTCAACGCAGCCGGTCATCGCGTGTCGCCGCCTATCTCACCCAGCGGTCAACGACCCAGCCCGCCCGCATTGCATTGGAGCCTTCACTCAAGCGCACCTTCACCCGTCCTGCCGCAATCTCTACTACCTCTACGGTCGTGTTGTTGGGAAGCCGCAGCACGCGGCCTGAGCTGACGAGCGCATCGACTTTGGCGCTCTCTTTTGACGCCAGCGCGCCGAGCAATTCAGGCAGCGCCTGCTCATCCGTAGCCACATAGACTCCGTCCTGGCCTTCGATGAAGAGTGTGGCCTGACCGCCGACGCGAACGGCGCTCTGCCGCTGCTCCGGCGTCGAGCCGGCAGCCGGCGGCTTGTTGCGATTGAGCCGAGTCACCAGCGCCCAGATGATGACGAGAGCGATAACGGTCGCGCCCGCGATGACGGCAAAACGCACACGACGCCCGGCCACAGCGGGCGAGTCGGCTGCTTTCGGTGATCGCCTGCGCGTCCGTGCGCGACCGACGATTGTAAGTCCGACCACAGCGACGAGGCCGAGCCACGTGAGAATCATCCCTGCCCATCGCGGCGCGGTATTTTGAAAGCGCACGTCGAGAGTGTGAACGCCCGCCGGGACTTGAACGACTTGAATGCCGTCGGCATCGCTCTCCATCGGGACGCGTGCGCCGTCAACTCGCGCCGTCCAGCCGGGAAAGTTATACGTCTTCAAGCGGACGCGGCTCGGCTGTTCGACCTGCAAGCGAATCTCGCGGTGTTCGGGCATCCAGGTGACGATGTTGCTGCGGCCACTCGGCGGGTCGATGACGACCAGCGCCGTGTCGGGCAACTGCTCAGGGTGTGTGGCGTCGCGCGGCGTCATGCTCGATTCAACGTAGTTCTGCGGCGGCGCGAAGCTCGCATTCTTGAGCGCCTTGCCGATGACGCCGTAAAAGCTGACCAGGAGATTCAAGGCGATGATTAGGCCGAAGGCGACGCGCAAGGCGAGGAGCCGGCGTGTCTTCCAGTCATTCACGGTTCGCAGCCGCTCGATGGCCGCGCCAACCAGCAGCGCTCCAAACAGCGTGACAATGGCGAGCCAGCGAAACGGCGGCACGGTCAGCTCAATCTTCGGCAGCCAGCGGCCAATGTCGTACGAGAATGCTGTTGACATAAACAGGCTGACGCTGCCGACCACAAGCCAGAGGCTGACCTGTAAGCGGCGCGCTGCCGATGTCACTTCGGCCATTGCCTCGGTGGTTGTCGCGCGCTCTAACGGCTCGCTGGTGATGCTGTCCGGTCGCGTGTGGCGATAGATCAACCAGACGACCAGGAACAGCAGGGCGTACAGCTTAAACGAGTTGTAGATGCCGGCATTGAACGGGTCGGGGTTCGGTATCGGCTGAATGTAAGAGAGGTGATATGGGAATATCTCCTGCGTATATTCGTAGACGAGATTCATCTCCAGCGCCGCCGGCAGCCAGTAGATGGCGCTGACCGCAAGGCCGATGCTCATACCGATGGCGATGCGCAAGAGAATGCGCCAATCTCTCGCCCACACCGTCCATAGCAATGCGTAGAAGGCCAGCGCGTACGAGAACATCACGCCGACCGGAAAATGCGTCAGCAGGTAAAGGCCATAGATCAAGCCAAGTCCGGCGATATGACGCAACGCGCCCGTGTGGCCGGCTTTGAAGACAAAATAGAAAATCAGCGGCAGGAAGACGAAGCCAAAGGTTTCCGGCAGCGCGCCGCGCCAGTACAGGTCGAGCAGATGGTACGGCAGCGCCATATACATCAGCGCCGCAATCACGCTCGTCGCTGGCGAAAAAAAGGTGCGCGAAAGCGCGTACATCGCCAGGCCTGACGCCGCCATCATCAACGTCATCAGCACGAACAGCGTCGTGTGCCAATTATCAAATACCGCGTTGACCAGCGTCGTCGTGTAATAAAAGCCCGGCGGGTAGTAGTTGGCTACGGCGATGCCGTAGCTGTTGTTGGCGTCGGCGAACCAGCGCGGGTAGAGCGCTCCTGAGCGCACGCCCTCCTGAAACTGATTCATGTAGAAGAAGTGATTCGTCATATCATGAGTCAGGATCAGCAGGTACTCTTTCTTGCCGCCGACCGTCTGCGAGTGAGAGAAAAAGTATGGCGCGACCAGCGCCGCGCCGAGCGCCAGCGCGACGATCAGGCCGAGCGCATAGACCTTCGCTGATGGCCGCGCCGGTGGCGTGGCGTTGACTATAGTTCCTGCATCGGTTTGGCGAACTTCAGACATGAAGTGATCCCTTTCGAGTGAATGGCCAAAACCATCAGGGTATCTCATAGATTGAGAAGTTGTCGAACGACGAGCGATAGAGCAGGGATAAACGGCTGGTGTCTACAATCGTCTGCGCCGCGCCCATCAGCAGGACGTAGCGCGTCCCCATCGTCTTCAACGCCGGGTTGGTCGGCGAGACGGTGACAATGAGCGTGCCCTCTTGCGGGTTATCGAACGACACGGCGTGATCGTCGTTCGTGTAGTTGAACGAAATCTCGGCGTAACGGTTGTACGCTGCTTCGTTGCGGCCATCCGGGTCGAGGTTCCGCCAGAGCGCAAGCTGCGGCGTCCATTGAATGCCGGTCATCGCCCGGCCTCCGAGCGCGGCGATGAGCTGGCCGACGTGAATGCCGCCATAAACGATCCATAAAGGTCGCTCGCTGGTTTGCCGATTCATCCGCGCGACCTCTTTGCCCAGTTCCGAGTCGTAATAGTGATCGAGATTAGTAGACAGCGGATTGATCAGCCACGTCGTGGCGAATTGCAGCGCCAAAATCATAACGGCGAACTGCCGTCGCCTGCCGGCCAGCAGCAGGTAAGCCGCCATCGCAAGAAAGAAGGCCATCATCAACGTGAACGGCGGCGTCGGAAAGTCGCCGGTCAGGCGCAGCAGGTAGAGACTGTGGACGATGATGAGCAAGGCGAAACCGGCGCTGGCCATCAACGGCATCCAGCGATGTAAGCGACTCGTCGATTCCGGCTCGTCGCTTCGCATCGCGGCGAGCGCATAAACGCTCAGGATGATCGAAGCCAGGCCGATGGTGAGATCGGCGCGATTGCTGGGGACAAAGCGCATCAGGCTCAGCTTGGCGATGAATGCCGGCACGCCGATCATCAGAAACAAGATCATCGCGGCGATGAAGACGATCATCGCCCAGCCGACTGCGCCAAGGCCGCGCGCCAGCCGCCGGGAGAATGGTAAGGCCAAGAAGATGGCCGGGAAGAAATAATAGAACGAGGCCGATTCGCTTTCGTTCTTCAACGCGGCAATGGAGGTGTCGGAGGTCATAACGTTGTAGACGCCGCGAAACAGCAGCGCCAGAGGCTCGTCGCCACCCGTAGAAAAGCGCCTGCCGGGGTATACGGTGTTAGCCATTAGCTGGAGCGCCGGCAGGCAGCGGACGAGCCAGGCCAGCGTGAGGCCGCCTGCCAGCAGGAGCGCCAGCCCAAGGAAGGCGAGCCGGTAGCTCAACATGGGCCGGAGCGACAGATATAGGCGGTCGCGGACGAACAGCGCCGCAAAGAGAATCAGGAACAGGTAGGCCAGCGGCACTTGCCACGGCGGATACATAAACATCACGAAGCCGGGCAGGCTCAGCCCCAGCAGCAGCGCGTTAATCATCAACACGCGGCGGCTGTCGGAGCGGCACAGGTGATAAGTTGACAGGCAGGCCAGGGCCGCGAAGAAGGTCACATAGGTCGGCCACTGCGACCAGAGGATGACGTAGGCCGACGTGCCGAACAGCAGCGCGCCCAATGCGGCCAGCTTCCAGTCGCCCTTGCAGACGATTTCCAATAACAGGAAGAGCGCCGTGAAGCAGGCCAGCGGCGGAAACCACCAGTACCAGGCGAGGCCGCGTTGCGCGCCAAGAAAGAAATAACCCCAGGTCGCCGGCCTCGCCAGCGTCGCTACATGCCAGACCGGCGTGTGCGGACTGATCAGCATGTTCTGGCCGTTGCCGAAGCTCGGGTTGATGACCGGGAAGCGCGGCTGCTGCGCGAGTTGGCTGAGGGCGGCAGGCGTCGAAACGTAGGCCTCGTCCCAGCGAAAGTATCGGGCGTTGGCCAGCAGCAAACTGCGTAGCCCGTAGGCGCTGACCTTCGATATTTTCTGCTCGCGTTCCGGCGACAGCCCGAAGAGGTAGCCCGCGTAAGGCTTCTCAGGCATCCACGTCCCCGCCGTCAGTGCGGTAGACGAGCCGTGAATCCCGCAGGCGACCAGCAGCGCAAACAACAGCCACACGCCAGCCAGCAGCCGCGCTTGCGGGCTGGCTGACTTGATGAACCGCATGATGGAGCGCACGGGCGCGTCGGCTGTCTGATCGCTTGCAGTTGATGCCATCATCTGGGTTTTCGGCTGACCAGGACGAATTCGTTATATTTGAAAATGCCCCCAAAAGCCCGTGGCAAGGGGAAGGAGAACGCTTTTACCAGTTCAAGACTAGAGGCGCAAGCGATTCTGTTCAGTGCCGCCATGTCCATGAACTGGACGTGTGTCGGGTCGGCGCGATAGCCCAGTTCCTGAGGCGTGATGAGAATGACCTTGCCGCCCGGCTTGAGCGTGTGCAGGTAAGTTGCGAGCAGGTCAATGGCAGCCCTTTCCGTCATGTGCTCGACGACATGCGACAGCAACAGCGAGTCGAAGCGTGCGGTCGTGTTAAAAGGCGAGGCCGGAAATTCGTCCGTCGTCACGGCCTGAAAGCCGCGCCCACGGGCGATCTCAACCGCGTGCGGATTGTGGTCTACGCCGACGCCGTGACCCGCCAGGTGCGCCAGGTTGCGGCCTACGCCGCAGCCGATGTCGAGCGTGAAGCCCGGGTCGAGCCGCCGCAGATTCCAGCGATACGGCGCTTGCACGTCGAGCCAACGCTTCCACCAGACCGCTTCGCGCCGGGCCAGGCCGGTGGCGTAGCGCCGGTCTGTCGTGGCGAGAGGGGAATGTGAATGATCATCAGTCCTACCCATAATTGAAAAGTAATGATTCTTACCCAAGTTGATTAACGCGGCGTTTCCTGTATGTCCAGCACGATGGCTTGCAGCAGGAGTTGAAAGCCCAGGATCAGCGGCAGCAGCGACAACATGATCGTGCCGGTCGGCGTCGGGATGCCTGTGACCGCCGCATGCGCCCATAGGTAGATGCCGTATCCCGCGCCCCACCCGAACAGCAGCGCCCCCAAAAACAAGAACAGCGCAATGGGCGAGAAATCGCGCAGGACGTATTTCTCGTAGACCCGGCGCAAGAACCGTCTGACCAGCAAGAAGGGAAAGGTCAGCGAGATGCCCATCACATTCAAGTGCGACTTTTCATCTCCATAGCGCGCGGGGATCGCCACGTCTTTGACGCGAAAGTGAAAAAGGTTCAGGTGTACGAGCATATCGTTTTCAAAGAAGAAGCGCGGATGCAGGCGGTCGAGATTGAGCACGCCGAGCGCCGCCGCCTTGATCGCCGTATACCCGTTCTGCGGGTCGAAGATGTGCCAGTAGCCGGAAGCCAGCTTGGTCAAGAAGGTCAAAACGATGTTGCCAAACAGCCGGTGCTTCGGCATGAAGACGAGCGATTCGCCGGCCAGAAACCGATTGCCTTTCGCGTAATCGTAACCTTCATCAATCAGCGCGTCCAGCAAGTGCGACAGGTGATCCGGCGACATCTGCGCGTCGGCGTCCATCTTGACGATGAGGTCCGCGCCGAGTTCAAGCGCGCGGCGATAACCGATAATCATAGCCCCGCCGACGCCCTGATTTTGCGCCGTCTGCACAGCGAGGACGCGCCCGTCGTCGGTGGCCGTCGCTGCCGCCAGCGTTCCGTCTTTGCTGCAATCATCAACGATGATGATGCGGTCAACGAAGGCGGGCATGGTGCGGATCACTTGACCGACATGGCGCTCTTCATTGTAGGCGGGTACGACGGTCGTTACCTGCTGTCCTTTATACATTCCTCGCTTGTTTCCAGTGTAGACTCGCCCCTCGCTTCGGGGCTACCACCACAACAGGGCCAGCGCGAAGCCGCGCAAGATAAAGAATAAAGGGTTGAAGACGAGCCGCGCTGCCGTGACGACGAAGCCGCCGGACGCCTGTCCGAAATCTATCCTGAAGCCGGTGCTCTTGAGCATCTCGCGGTCGCCGACTTCGCGCCGCGCCTGCGTCTCGCGTCGCTTGCTCAGGATCAAGCGCCAGTTTGCCATCACCCACGCGTAAGCCCGCAGCTTGTTGCCGATGTTGTGCCGGTCTTTGAGCAGCACGAACGCCCAGGTGATGACCTCTGCCAGCAGGTAGATCGGCGCGAGCAGCAACAAGGTCGGCCAGCGCAGGCTCTTGAGCAGCATCAGGTAGCGATTGCGCTCTTCCCAAAACACTTTCAGCGGCGTGATACGCAACTCGTAATCGTGCAGCACCACGCTATCGGGCACATAGTTCGTTTGCCAGCCCGCCAGCCGCGCCCGCCACGACAGGTCGGTGTCTTCGAGATAGACGAACATCGTTTCATCGAAACCGCCGAGCCGCTCGAACAGCTCGGCGCGAATCGCAAAGGCCGCGCCCGAAATCGCGCCGACCTCGTCGCGTCGCGCATACGTGTCGCGCGCGCGGCCCATACCTCGACAGAGCGTCAGCCCCGTGACGTGTATGTTGCACCCGCAGGTGTTCAACCGCTCAGGGTCGCTCATCAACAGAATCCGCGATGTCGTCAGCCCCGTGCGATCATTCCCTTCAAGCGGCGCGACCAGCGCGTCGAGCCAGCCCGCTTCGACTGTCGTGTCGGGATTCAGAAAGACCAGCGAGCGACTGCGCGTGTGCCGAGCGCCGAGATTACAGCCGCCCGCGAAGCCCAGGTTGACCGGCGAGCGGATCAGCTTCACTTCAGGAAAGCGTTCGGCGATGGCATCGGCATTGCCTTCCGACGAAGCGTTATCAACAATGATCAGATCGCAATCCGCCGGCAATGAGTTGAGCAGCGAGTCCAGGCAGGTCATCAGCTTCTGCCTGGCGTTGTAGCTGACGATGACGACGCCGGCGCGATACGGCTGAGCCGTCGCACGGACATCCTCAAGGTTTTCGACTGGTTCGACGGCGGTGCTCACTGAAGACCAGAGACCCTTCAAAATTAGAATCCTGCTAAGCTGTTACAAGGCGCTGGGGATTGCATCCTGTATGCTACCAGCGATTGCTTTTTCGTCAAACCTTTTTATGAGGAACGGGCGCAGCTCATCGGGCACGGTCTGTTGAGTGATGCAGCGGGCCAGCAACTCCGCTGTGATGGGGGCCAGCAGGATGCCGTTGCGAAAGTGTCCGGTGGCGAGCCATAGGTTAGCAATCTCGCACGGCCCGATCACCGGCAGATGGTCTTCGGTGTCGGGCCTGAAGCCGGCCCACGCCTCAACGATCTCGCAATCGGCAAGGCGCGGCACGATTTCAATGGCGGCGTCGAGCAGCGAGCGAACGCCGGCAGCCGTGACGGCTTTGTTGAAGCCAACGTATTCGACCGTTGCGCCGACGACGACGCGCCCGTCATTGCGCGGCACTATGTAAGCGCGGCTCGAATGCAAGACGTGCCGCAATCGCGCCGCCGCTCCACGCAACGCGATCATTTGCCCACGCGCCGGCGTCACGCGGACGCGTAAGCCCGCAGGCTGCAACAGGCGACTCGACCAGCTTCCCGCCGCGACGACGACCGCGCCGGCATAGATCGTTTGATCGTTGCAGACAATACCAACCGCTCTGTCGCGTTCAATGATGAGGCGGGCCACCTCCGCGCCTTCGATCACTTCGACGCCCGCGTTACGAATCGCCGCGTCGAGCGCATCCATCAAGCGGCGGTTTTCAACTTGATGATCGCCGGGGATGAAGACGCCGCGCGCCGTCGATTCGCTCAAGTACGGCTCAAGCGCGTGAAGGTCGCCAGCGCTCAACTCTTCGAGCGGCAGCGCAGCGGCTTTCTGCCACGAAGTCCAGCGCGCAATCTGGTTCGGGTCTTCGCCTGCCATTGCAATGCAGAGCGTGCCGTCGTCGCGGTATTCGATATCGATGCCCGATGCGTCTTTGAGCCGCTCGGCGAAGTCGCGGTACATCACGCGGCTGCGCAAGCAGAGGTCGAGGAACGGGCCGGGTTCAGAGGCTTCGGCCTGCGGCGACAGCATACCGGCGGCGGCGCGCGACGCTTCGCAGCCGACGCGCCCGCGCTCCGTGACGGCGACTTGCAATCCTTCGTGGGCCAGCCGCAGCGCGACCGCGCAACCGATGACGCCGCCGCCTATGATCAACACGTCTTTCATACGCCATTATCCTAGCAGCCGCCGGATTAAGGGTGCGAGTCGGCGAGGCCGAGATGCTGACCGGGCGTAAGCCCTTGACTCTGGATTCGGCTACAGGGTTTATAATGATAGTGGAGCTTAAAAAGATGAAAGCAACGACCCACAGCAAAGCAGCCGAACCGGCGCATCGCAAGGCGCTGAAGATCGGCGAGGTGTCGCGCCTGAGCGGCGTCGGCATCGAGGCGCTGCGCTTTTATGAGAAGCAAGGATTGCTCGGACGCCCTGCGCGCACGATGAGCGGTTATCGCCTATATGACGCGGAGGTCTTAGAGCGGCTTGAATTCATCAAGCGCGCGCAAGTGCTCGGCTTTTCACTGGCCGAGATCGCTCGCATCATCGCGCACAAACAGGCCGGGCAGAGTCCTTGCGCAGAGGTGCGCGACGTGGTGCGCGCACGCTTAGAAGAGATTGACGAACGCATACGCCAGATGCGGCGCTATCGCAAAGAACTGGCCACGGCGCTCGCCGAGTGGGAAGTGACAGGCGACCGTCAAGGTCACGTTTGCGGTTTGATTGAAGGCACGGCCATCAAACACACGTTGCCTGAGAAGCCCGTGCTGAAGAGAGGCAGACGATGAGAAGTCAGCACATTGATCCGGTCTGCGGTATGACCGTGACGCCTGAAGGCGCTGCCGCGCAGTCGGCATACAAAGGAGAGGTATATTACTTTTGCGCGCCGGGTTGCCAAGCGCGTTTCGACGCTGACCCGGATGCTTACCTGAGAGCCGACCCGGCATCGCGGCCAGTGCCTGCGCCGGTCGTCCACCTCGGCGGTTTGAGGATGAACCGCGCGCCGCAGTCGCTGGTGACGCTCGCGCCAGCCACGCCGCGCGCTGTCGTTGAATTGCCGCGATCATCCGATTCATCATTTGAGAAGGCCGATCTTTCGATCACCGGGATGAACTGCGCGGCCTGCGCGCTTCACATTGAAAAGAGCCTGTCAGCAACGGCAGGCGTCAGTCGAGCAAATGTAAATTTCGCTACATCGCGCGCGACGGTCGAGTTCGACCCATCGGTGATGGACATCGATCATCTCGTCGAAGCGGTCAAGGGCGCGGGCTACGGCGCGAGCAGGCCATCTGACGCAGAATACGCCGAAGGAATCGACGCCGAGGCGGAAGCGCGCCGGCAAGAATACTTTGATCTGCGCCGCAAGTTCCGGGTCGCGGCTCTGCTGTCGTTGCCCGTGCTGTTGATAGCGATGTCGCACGGGCGCATCGCGGCGCTGAACTTCGCCGGCGCGGAGTGGTTGCAACTCGCGCTGACGACGCCGGTGATCTTTTATTCGGGCTGGCAATTCTATCGTGGCGCGTGGACGGCCTTGCGTCAGCGGTTCGCCGATATGAATACGCTGATCGCCGTTGGCACGGGCGCGGCTTATCTCTACTCGGTGGCGGCGACGGTCGCGCCGGGTTTCTTCGTGTCGCCGCACGAGGGTATGGCAGGGATGGCAAAGCCGCCGGTCTACTTTGAAGCCGCCGCCGTCATCATCGCTTTAATCCTGCTCGGTCGCATGCTCGAATCGCGGGCGAAAGGGAAGACGGGCGACGCAATTCGCAAGCTGATCGGCTTACAGGCCAAGACAGCGCGGGTTGTGCGCGATGGCCGCGAGCAGGACATCCTCATTGGTGACGTGATGATTGGCGATACGGTCATCGTGCGGCCCGGCGAAAAGATTCCGGTCGATGGCCGCATCATCGAAGGCGCGTCCGCCGTTGACGAATCTATGCTGACCGGCGAGAGCCTGCCGGCGGATAAGGCGGCGGGCGACATAGTCTACGGCGCGACGATCAATAAGAGCGGCGCGTTCAAGTTCACCGCTTTGAAAGTAGGAAAGAACACCGTTCTGCAACAGATCGTTCGTATGGTGCAAGAAGCGCAAGGGTCGAAAGCGCCTCTCGCGCGATTGGCTGATCGCGTCAGCGGCATCTTCACGCCGGTGGTCATCGCTATCGCGGCGGCAGCGTTCATCGTCTGGTTCGCGGTGATGCCTGCCGACGTGCGATTGCCGATGGCGTTGCAGGCGTTCGTGTCTGTGTTAATCATCGCCTGCCCGTGCGCGCTTGGCCTTGCGACGCCGACCGCCATTATGGTCGGCACAGGCAAAGGCGCGCAGAGCGGCATTCTCATCAAAGGCGGCGAGAGCCTTGAGACCGCGCATCGCCTGCAAACCATCGTGCTCGACAAGACCGGCACGATCACCAGAGGCAAGCCGGAGTTGACTGACGTGGTGGCGGCCAGCGGCTTTGACGAGCAAGAGTTATTGCGCCTGGTTGCGACGGCTGAGAATGCGAGCGAGCATCCCATCGCGGCGGCCATCGTGCGCGGCGCAACTGAGCGCGGCTTGAGTTTGGGCGAGGTGCGCGAGTTCAAGGCGGTCGCGGGTCACGGCCTTGAAGCGCGTGTTGATGGTCGTGATGTGCTCGTTGGCAATGCGAAGTTGATGCGCGAGCGCAGCGTATCGCCTGGCGAACTGGCTGAGCGGGCTGCGGCGCTCGCGGCTGAAGGCAAGACGCCGATGTATGCAGCAATCGATGGCCGCGTGGCGGGTGTGCTCGCGGTTGCCGATCAAGTCAAGCCGGAATCGAAAGCCGCTATCGGCGCATTGCAAGAGATGGGCCTGGAAGTCGTGATGATTACCGGCGACAGCCGCGCCACCGCTGAAGCCGTCGCCCGCGCGGTTGGTATCCGTCGTGTGCTCGCCGAAGTGTTGCCGAACGAGAAAGCCGAAGAGGTCAAGCGCCTGCAAGCGGAGAAGCGAGTCGTCGGGATGGTCGGCGATGGCATCAACGACGCGCCGGCGTTGGCGCAAGCTGATGTCGGCATCGCTATCGGCAGCGGAACCGATGTGGCCATTGAAGCGTCGGACATTACGCTGATGGGTGATGACTTGCGCGGCGTGGCGACGGCGATTCGACTGTCGCGCGCGACGGTGCGAACGATCAGGCAGAATCTATTCTGGGCGTTCATCTACAACGTCATCGGCATTCCCATTGCGGCGGGGCTGCTCTATCCGTTTACGGGCTGGCTGCTGTCGCCGATCATTGCGAGCGCGGCTATGTCGCTGTCGAGTGTATCGGTCGTTACAAACAGTCTGCGGTTGAGGCGCTTTCGCGCTTCAACCGCCGGGTGATCGTTGAGGGAAATAAAGAAAGTCGTGGTATGATGAGGGCGTCTGAGCAAGCGAATGTAAAACTGGCAAAGACCGAGTGATAAGATGTCAGTACAATATCAAAAACGTTACTTCAGCGTAGACGATTATTACCGGATGGCCGACGCCGGCCTCTTCCCCAGGGGCACTCATGTTGAGTTGATCGAAGGGGAGGTGGTCGAGATGTGTGCTATCGGTAATCGCCACGCCGCGTGTGTAGACCGGCTGAGTACGCTACTGAATCTTATCTTTAAGGGAGAAGTGATTGTCCGGGTACAGGGTCCCGTTCGTTTGAATGATTTTTCCGAGCCCGAGCCGGACATTGCTTTACTCAAGCGGCGCAAAGATTTTTATGCCAGTGGGCATCCAACGCCTGCCGACGTGCTGTTGATTATCGAAGTCGCAGACTCTTCGGTTGATTTTGATCGCCGCATCAAGCTGCCGCTTTATGCTCGCGCCGGCATCCCCGAAACGTGGGTGATGGTCTTGCCTAAAGATACCGTCGAAGTTCACAGCCAGCCCGTGAATGGCAAGTATCAGAAAGTCCAGCGGCTGAAGCGCGGGCGGCGGCTCGTCTCGCCCACGGTTGCCGGCCTCGGCTTCAATGTGGACGACCTGCTCGGCTAATTTCCTCCTGTCTCGCCTCTGTCTTCCGCTCTGATCCGACGCCTCACGCCGAGCCATCGCAGCTTGACGAACGACGGCGCAGCCATCTATCATCGAACACTCGTTCGAATTGATTTGCGAAGCTACTTGTTATGCCGGTTGAAGCACAGTCCAGGTACGATCAAAAGCTCGTCTTCGTGCTCAAAACGGCGGCGGCCATCTTTGCTGAAAAAGGCTACCATTCCACCTCCATCCGCGACATCGCCCGCGCTACGAAGATGAGCCTTGCCGGGCTATACTACTATTTCAAGAGCAAAGAGGAACTGCTCTTTCTCATTCAGGACTACTGCTTCAGCACGGTGATAGATGACTGCCGGCGGCTGCTCGAAGGCGTCCCCGACCCGGTCCACCGCCTGAAGCTGTTGATCGAGAACCACCTCAACTATTTCGTGCAGAATATGAACGAGATGAAAGTCTTGTCGCACGAAGCCAACGCCATCGGCGGCGACTTGTTCAAGAAGGTCAACAACAAAAAACGACAGTATGTTGACCTGACGATGAAGCTGCTCGAAGAGATCGCCGGCGAATACCGCGTCAGCGATATGGACATTCGCGTGGCGACCTTCTCGCTTTTCGGCATGATGAACTGGATTTACAACTGGTACAACCCGCGCAAGGACGTGGACGTGACGGGCCTGTCGCAGAGCATCACGCGGCTGTTCCTGTCGGGGTTCCTTGGCGATAAACGTATTCAGTCCAAACAACTCGAAACCGGGCGCGAATCACACCTCGACCGCTCGGTTTCGATCTGGCAACAATGAGCAGGATACAGGATTCAGGATACAGGATTCAGGGTGAAAGCGAAGACATCGTCGCGCTGACTTCCTTTTCCGAAACTGAATCCTGAATCCTGTATCCTGTATCCTTTCTAAGAGGCATTTATGACCAGAGAAGCAATGGAGAACCGGCTGGTCAATTACAGCGCTGAAGATGGCATCGCCGTCATCGAGCTGAATGATCCGCCGGCCAACACTTACACCTACGAGATGATGCGCGACTTCGATGATGCCATCCTCGAAGCGCGGCTCGACGAAGATGTTCACGTCATCGTCATACGCGGCGCGGGCGACAAGTTCTTCTGCGCCGGCGCGAACATTAAGATGCTGCTGTCGGCGTCGCCGCAGTTCCGCTACTTCTTCAGCCTGCATGGCAATGAGACGCTGATGCGTTTGGAGAACACGCACAAGCTGACCATCGCCGCTATCAATGGCCACGCGACGGGCGGCGGCTTGGAGATCGCTCTGGCCTGCGACATCCGCCTGGCCAAACGCGGCCCCGGCAAACTCGGACTGCCGGAGATCAATCTCGGACTGCTGCCCGGCATGGGCGGCACTCAGCGCTTACCGCGCATCATCGGCAAAGGCCGCGCGATGGAGATTCTCGTCACCGGCCAACTGCTCAATGTGGACGAAGCGCAGCAGGCGGGGCTGGTCAATCACGTCTTCGACGAAGAAGGCTTCAACGAAAAAGTTATCGAGTATGCCAGGCAGTTCGTTGCGCCGGCGAAGGCGAGCAAAGCCGTTGGCCTCATCAAGCGTTCGGTGCAGACCGGCTATGAGCTGCCGCTTACCGAAGCGCTGGCGCTTGAGCGCGAGTTGTTGCAGCAACTCTTCGAGAGCGAGGACGCGCAAGAAGGACTCGACGCCTACACTCGCAAGCGGCAGGCACAGTTCAAAGGAAAATAGGAGGCAGGCGACAGGAAGCAGGAGGCAGTCAGATACGGGAACTGCTTCCTGCCTCCTGCTTCCTGCTTCCTAATTTAAGGAGGACTCATCATATGGCGAGAATGTTTATTGCGGGAGAGTCGGTCGATTCGCTGACCGGCGAGACTTATGAAGTTCGCAACCCGGCCAACGGCGAAGTGGTTGACACCGTGCCGCGCGGCAATGCCGAGGATGCGCGCCGCGCGATTGATGCGGCGGAAGCGGCCTTCGACGAATGGTCGCACACAACGTCTGAAGAGCGCGCGAAGTTGTTGTTCAAAGCTGCCGCGATGGTTGACGCCGAGCGCAAGACGCTGGCCGAGTTGTTGACCAGAGAGCAAGGCAAGCCGTTGATGGAAGCCGGCGGCGAGCTTGAGCACTTTCATCACGGCATCGAGTTTTACGCCGGCCTTGCGTCAAAGGTGCGCGGCGCACAGGTTCCGCTGCCGGCCAGGAATGCTTACGGCATGGTGATACGCAAGCCGCTCGGTGTCTGCGGCGCGATTGTGCCGTGGAATTTCCCCATCACCTTGATGGGCACGAAAGTCGGCCCGGCGCTCGCCGCCGGCAACACCGTCATCGTCAAGCCCGCTTCGACGACGCCGCTGACGACCATTCGCATTATCGAGCTGATGAATCAGGCCGGTATTCCGAAAGGTGTGCTCAACGTCATCACCGGGCCGGGCGGCATCGTCGGCGAAGAGTTGCTGGTCAATCCGAAGGTGCGCCGCATCGCCTTCACCGGCGAATCGAGTACGGGCAAGCACGTGGCGGAAGTGGCCTGCGGCGACTTCAAGCGCGTCACGCTTGAGTTGGGCGGCTCGGACCCGATGATCGTTTGCGACGACGCGGACATTCAGAAGGCGATTCAGGGCGCGATGGTCGGGCGCTTCTGGAACGCCGGGCAGGCGTGCCTCGCGGTTAAGCGGCTGTTCGTCTTCGATAAAGTCTACGACGAATTTATCAACGGCTTGATCAGCAAAGTGTCGCGCTATGAACTCGGCGACGGCATGTCGAAAGCCGAGAAGCCAAAGATTCGTATGGGTCCGCTGCACACCGCCGCACAGCGCGACGAGATCGAAGCGCAGGTGAATGATGCGATTGATCGCGGCGCGAAGGTATTGCTCGGCGGCGCGCGGCCCGAAGGCGCGCAGTACGAAAAGGGCAACTACTACTTGCCGACAATGCTCACCGATGTGCCTGAAGACTCGCGGGCCATGCAGGAAGAAACCTTCGGGCCGCTCTTGCCGATCTTCCGCGTCAACTCGCTCGACGAAGCCATTGCGAAGGCCAATAATTCGATCTACGGACTTGGCTCGTCCATTTGGACGAAGAACCTCGATAACATCGAGACGGCGATTGATCGCATACAGGCGGGCAATGTCTGGGTGAATTCGCTGCATTACGGCTACGACGAATTGCCGTTCGGCGGCGTCAAGGCGAGCGGCTTCGGGCGCGAGCACGGCCCAGAGGCGCTCGATTATTACCTCGAACCCAAAGGCGTTGTGATTACGCGATAGGGCTGAAGAGAAGTGCGATGAGTTGGCGGGAGGTGAGCCATCACCTTCCGCCAACCCGGCAAGCGGCGATTGGTGAATAGGAGAATTGTTATGAGCACAACCACCCGCTGGACATCCGCTGACCTCGAACTGCTGCCCGATGACGGCAAGCGTTACGAGATCATTGATGGAGAGCTGCATATGTCGAAACAACCTCACTGGTATCATCAGGCTGCCTGCTTCAATCTTGGCTTTCAGCTTGAGTTGTGGAATCAGCAATCCAAGTTGGGACAGGTGAGTATAGCGCCGGGCGTTATCTTTGCCGATGACGATGACGTTGCGCCGGATGTGGTCTGGATTAGCAATGATCGTCTCGCCACTGCGCTTGAAGAAGATGGCAAGCTGCACGTCGCTCCCGAATTAGTCGTCGAAGTCCTCTCATCAGGCAGCGCCAACGAGCGGCGCGACCGCAAGCTCAAGCTTGAGCTTTACTCGCGGCACGGGGTCAGCGAATACTGGATCGTCAATTGGCGGACGCGGCAGATCGAACTCTACCGCAGAGAGCAGGCGCAGCTTAAACACCTTGCCACGTTGTTCGATACCGATAAGCTGGAATCGCCGCTGCTGCCGGGATTCTCTTGCCCGGTCGCGTCGCTGTTCGCAAAATGAACAAGGCTATCTTTACAGAGTTATCGGAGAACCATCATGGCTCAAATGCTGATCGGCGGCGAGTGGGTAGGCTCGCGTAGCGGAGATTACACAGAGGTGATGAACCCGGCGACCGGCGAGGCGGTTGACACTGCGCCGCGCGGCACTGCCGAAGACGCCCGCGAGGCCATTGACAATGCGCGCGAAGCGTTCGCCGTCTGGAGCGAATGGACGCAGGCCAAACGCGCCGACGTGCTGCGCCGCGCCGTCGCGCTCTTTCACGCCAACGAAAAAGAATTGGCGACGCTGCTCACCAAAGAGCAGGGCAAGCCGTTGCGCGAAGCGATGCTCGAAATCCGCCGCTTTGCCCACACGATTGAATACTACGCGGGCCTGGGCAAGAACATTCGCGGCGGCTACATCCCGCAGATAGACGAGAACAAGTACGGCCTGATTATCAAGCGACCGCTGGGCGTCGTCGGCGCAATCGTGCCCTGGAATTTTCCCGTCTCGCTGATGGGCAACAAGATCGGCCCGGCCCTGCTTGCCGGCAACACGATGGTCATCAAGCCCGCCGAGACAACGCCGCTAACGGACCTTCGCGTTGTCGCCCTCTTCCTCGAAGCCGGCTTGCCCAGAGGCGTGATGAACGTCGTCACCGGGCAAGGGTCTGTGGTCGGCAACGAGATTGTAACCAATCCTACGGTTCGCAAGATTGGCTTCACCGGCTCGACCGAAGTCGGGCGGCGCGTGATGGCCTCCGCCGCGCAGACGATCAAGCGCGTCACGCTTGAGTTGGGCGGCTCGGACCCGATGATCGTCTGCGACGACGCGGACGTTGACGAAGCGGCGAAGGCGGCGGCGGTGGGCCGTTTCTTCAACTGCGGCCAGGCTTGTTTGGCCATCAAGCGGCTCTACTTGTTCGACTCAATCGCCGACGCGTTCATCGACAAGCTGGCGGCGCGCGTCAAGAAGCTGCGTGTCGGCAACGGCTTTGCCGAAGGCACGATGCTAGGCCCGCTGCACAGCGAATCGCAGCGCGACGAGATTGAATCACAGGTGCAGGATGCGGTTGATCGCGGCGCGCGCGTGCTGGTTGGCGGCGACCGTCTGCGTGGTGAGGCGTATGACAACGGCCACTTCTACGCGCCGACGCTGCTGACGGACGTGCCCGAAGACGCCCGCGTTGCGACCGAAGAAGTCTTTGGGCCGGCGCTGCCAATCTTCCGCGTCGGCTCGCTCGACGAAGCCATCGAGAAGGCCAACAACTCAATCTATGGCCTTGGCTCTTCGATCTGGACCAACGACCTGACGCGCGCCACCCGCGCCGCCGAGCGCATTGAAGCGGGCTACACGTGGATCAACTCGGCGCAGATTATCTACGACGAATTGCCCTTCGGCGGCTTCAAGCAGAGCGGCTATGGCAAAGAGCACGGCATCGAGGCGCTCGATTATTACACCGAGACGAAGGCCGTCGTCGTCGCCACAAAGGAAAAGTAGACAGGAAGCAGGAGGCAGGAGGCAGTTCTCTGAATCGTGAATACCGTGTTGCCTCACAGCCGATCATAAATCAGTTCCTGACTGCCTACTGCTTCCTGCCTACTGCTTACTATCTTGCTTATGGAATACCAGACGCTACTCTACGAGTTGAAAGATCGCGTTGCGACGATTACCTTCAACCGCCCCGACCGGCTCAACGCCATCAACGAAGCGATGCGCGAAGATTTCGCTCGATTGTTCGACGAGATTCAAACGAACGAAGAGATCGGCGTGATCGTCTTCACCGGCGCGGGCCGTGCCTTCTCGGCGGGCGGCGACATCGAATACTTCGAGCGCGATTGGAACACGACGCGCTTCCGCGCCGAGAACCACCGGCTGACGCAGTTCTTCGACGAGCTTGAGTTGATTGAAAAGCCCGTCATCGCCGCGATCAATGGCCCTTGCACCGGCGCGGGCTTGCAGATCACGCTGTCGTGCGACCTGCGCATTGCGTCGGATCAGGCGAAGTTCGGCTTCCGCGAAAACAACATCGGCTTGATCCCCGGCGCGGGCGGCTGCTCGCGGCTCGTCAAGCTGATCGGCTACGGTAAGGCGAAAGAGTTGATCTTCACGGGCGAGATGCTCCCGGCTACGGAAGCCGAGCGCATCGGCCTGATCAATCGGGTTGTGCCGCACGACGAGTTGATGAATCACGTGCGGCAGTTGGCCGAGCACCTGCTGACCCGCGCCCCCGAAGCGTTGGGATTGGCCAAGCGATTGTTATGGCACGCGGTGACGAGCGACTTTGCGACGGGTCGCATGCTCGAAGCCCTCGCGCAGAGCGTGTTGATCAAATCCGACGACCACCGCGAAGGCATCCGCGCCTTTCGTGAGAAGCGCAAGCCGCAATTCAAAGGCGAGTGATAGCTGACGATGGCATTCGATAACATCCTCTTCGATCACGTCGGCGCGGTGGCGCGCATCACGCTCAACCGGCCCGAAAAGCTCAACGCTTTTGTCGGCACGATGCGCGAAGAGATTTACGAAGCGCTGTGCCTGTGCGAAGCCGAAGAGGTGCGCGCCGTTGTCATCACCGGCACGGGCAAGGGCTTCTGCGTCGGTGCGGACGTGCGCTTTCTGGCCGAGGTTCGCAACACGAACGACGCGGCGTCGCTTGCCCGCGTGCTGAAACTGGCGCGTGACATAGTGAGCAAGATATGCGAGCTGCCGAAGCCGGTCATTGCTTCGATCAACGGCGCGACCGCCGGCGGCGGCATCAACCTGGCGCTCGCCTGCGACGTTCGCGTGGCAAGCGACCGCGCGACATTCGGCGAGACGTTCATTCGGTTGGGCCTGCACCCGGACTGGGGCGGGACGTTCTTTCTGCCGCGACTGGCGGGCACAGCAGCGGCCATCGAGATGATGATGAGCGGTGATGTCATCAACGCGGCGGAGGCTTACCGGCTTGGCTTAGTGAATCGGGTCGTCGCTCACGACGAACTGGAAGCCGCGACATCGGAGATGGCCGAACGCTTCACGCGCAACTCGCCGCTCATCAACGCAATGATCAAGCGCGCCGTTTATCAGAGCCTCAACGCGACGTTCGATGAGATGCTCGATGTTGAAACCGCCGCGCAGAAAGCTTGCTTCGACCTCGATGATTCTGCCGAAGGGTTGAATGCGTTTCTGGAAAAACGTCAGCCTCAATTCAACCGAAACGAATAAACTATGTCAATTGAAACTATCGCGGTGATCGGCGCAGGCACGATGGGACACGGCATCGCGCAGGTGGCGGCGCAGGCCGGTTACGCGGTCGTGCTCCACGACGTGAATGATGAGTTGGTGACGCGCGGCCTGGCGCGCATTGACGACAATTTGAAGAAGGGAATCGAGCGCGGCAAGCTCACCGAAGAGGCGCGCAGCGCGGCGCTCTCACGCATTCGCACCACCACGTCGCTCGAAGAGACTGCCGCCGCCGATCTCATCATCGAGGCGGTGATTGAAAAGCTTGAAGCCAAGCGCGATCTCTTCAAGCGACTCGACCCGCTTTGCAAATCTGAAACGGTGCTGGCGACCAACACGTCATCGCTCAGCATTGCCGACATCGCCGAGGCGACCGCGCGCACCGACCGCGTCATCGGCATGCACTTCTTCAATCCCGTTCACTTGATGAAGCTGATCGAAGTCGTCGTCGCGCCGTCCACGTCACAATCGACACTCGATGCGGCGCTTGCGGTCGCCGCGCGCGTCGGCAAAGAGGCCATCGTCGTTAAAGACGTGCCCGGCTTTGCGACCAGTCGGCTCGGCGTGGCGCTCGGACTCGAAGCGATGCGTATGCTCGAACAGCAGGTCGCCAGCGCCGCAGACATTGATAAAGCGATGGCGCTGGGCTACAACCACCCGATGGGGCCTTTGCGGCTGACCGACCTCGTGGGCTTAGACATTCGTCTGAACATCGCCGAGTACCTGTTTGAAAAACTCAGTTCCGAAGTCTTTCGCCCGCCCGACATCCTGCGGCGCAAAGTTGCTGAAGGCAAGCTCGGCAAGAAGACGGGCGAGGGATTCTACAAATGGGAGTAGAAGGAGGAATGATGGCCTTTGAAAACATACTCATCGAGAAACGTGGTCGGGTGGCGATACTGACGATCAACCGACCGGACAAGCTCAATGCGTTGAACATTCCGACGCGCAACGAGATTCTCGCCGCTTTCGATCAACTCGAAAAGGACGACGAGGTGCGCGTCGTTGTCATCACCGGCGCGGGCGAGAAAGCCTTCATCGCCGGCGCGGACATCAACGAGTTCGCTGGTATGACGGCGGTGGCGCAGCGCGCCGTGATGAAAGGGCGTCGTGCCTTTGACGCGGTTGAGGATTTCCCGAAGCCGGTGATTGCGATGATCAATGGCTTCGCGCTCGGCGGCGGCTGCGAGCTGGCGATGGCTTGTGACATTCGCATCGCCTCGGCGAAGGCTAAACTCGGCCAGCCTGAAATCAAGCTCGGCATCATACCGGGCGGCGGCGGCACGCAGCGGCTCACGCGGCTGGTCGGCGAGGGCAAGGCGATGGAATTGATCCTGACCGGCGATATGGTCAGCGCCGAAGAGGCGCAAGCTCTGGGGCTGGTCAACCGCGTCGTCGCGGCTGAAGAGTTAGAGGCAGCGACGATGGAGATGGCTAACAAGATCGCCGAGATGAGTCCCGTCGCGCTGGCGATGGCGAAGGCGGCTGTGAAGGGCGCGGCGCGGCTGGACCTGCGCGCCGGTCTGGACACGGAAGTGGACCTGTTCGCGCTCTGCTTTTCAAGCGAAGACAAGGAAGAGGGCGTGCGCGCTTTTCTTGAGAAGCGCAAGCCGGAGTTCAAGGGCCGTTAGCCAGAGCAGGCGAAGACTGCCAGGCATCGCATCGGGCGACGACCGCCCACATCAATACATCTGGCCCTGGCAGTCTCGCAGATGGCACGCCGCGATATGATCCCTGAGCAGAAAGAAATCGGGGATGACTTTAGTTGCGTCAAACTGGTCGAACTCTGGATTGCCTTTTTTCCAATCCTTCAGGATGGTGTCGATAACGTATGAGCCGAGCGCGCGGTAACTCTCCAACTGTGACTCGCTGAAGAATTGGTCGGCGGTCGATTCATGCGGAAAGCCCAGGTTGGCTTTCGCATACTGATAAATGTCGCGCGGCTCGTTTTCATAGAAAGCCGGCTTGATGTAAATCACGATGCCATCTTCGGCGGCATTGGCCGGCGGGTCCGAATGATCGAAGTTCTCGGCGGGCGGCGGATTGTCAACGCACGAATACTTGATCCTGCCGATGGCGCAATAGCGGCCTTTGCGGTTGCGGCTCTCGTCGTCGCTGCGCGCATAGATGCAAATGGGCGGGTCGAATTCAACGGGCACGCCGAGATCGATTCTGATCTTGCGGACAGCGTTGCCGAGGTCTTCAAATGAGCAACCGGGGTCCTGGCCGGCATCGCTGATGATGATGAAGTGGCAGCGACGCAGCACCATTTCGTAAAGGCCGAGGTTTTCAAAGTGGCCGCCGTCCGACAGGTAGATGTAAGGGCTCTTGTCGTCGGTCAGCCCCAGCGTCTCGGCGATAATCGGTTGCACAGAGACTTTGGGCGCATCCAGGTAAAACGTGTCGTCACCGGCTTCGCCTGTATTGCCGAGCCACCAGCCTAGCCGCACGTTGAAAAGCGATAACAGGAAGGTGATGAAGGGCGACGAGTGATAGCCCATATTCGGGCTGGCCGCCGCGCCCGATATGGTGATGGCTGTGCCCAGCGAGATGCCGTTGGGCGTGTCGTCATAATGCGTTCCGCCGTAATACCTTTCGCGCTTGTGCCCCTGCGCCGGATACTCTGTGCGGCGGTATTGCAGGTGGCTGCTGCCGGCGTGCAGCGGCGATACCGTGAAGCTCTCGGCCTGCCGCTGCTGCCAGGCGAGCTTATCACCGCTGACCAGATTCAACGCCATATTGACGACGTGCAGCAGTTTCCTTCTCGCCGCATCGGCCTTCTTATTCGGCCACATCTCGTGCATCTGCACGTTATCGTTCTCATCAAACCCGGTGAACATATTCGGGTAACGCTTGTCGTTCGACGCGCCCAGGTAGGCGCGGATCAGGCGATTGCGATACATCGCGTGCAGCGAGAACTTGTTGGTGTTGATGAACCTCGCCATAATCAGGCCGCCGGTGATGAAGGCGGCGGTCAGAGCCACGACGTACCACCATTGCGAATCGCGCACGACGGCCAGATGGGCGAAGACGCCATTGCCCCAGTTCTGCGAGATGGGCGTGACATTCGAGAAATAATTCCAATCGATGAGCGACAGCTTATCGGCGAGCCAGCGATCCAGCAGCGTGATTAAGACAGAGATGACGATGACGATGAAGGCGGCAAAGATGGGCGCAGCAAACTTCAGCACGTAATTGCTGATCGTCGAGGAGAGCTTCGAGGCGTCCTTGCCTTTTTCATCGGCGGTCGTCTTGCTGCTGCGGCCAAGGAATAAGGTGATGACACCGGATATGCCGCCGAGCGACGAGATCGTAATCTTAGCTACAGAGAGCGCGACCGGGCCGTAGATCACCAGCGGGCCAAGGATGCACCAGACGGCAGCGCCGATCAACACCCAGCCGCCGAAACGCGCCCACCATTCGCGGTCTTCATCAATCGTCCAGCGACTCGAAAGCCCGGCGAACAGGGTGACGACCAGCAGAAAGACGACGAGGTACAACGGCGCGGCGAACGAGACATACATCATCTCGTACCAGCCTTTGGCCTTGAGTGGCGCAAAGAGCTTGAAGGCGATCAGCCAGGCGGCCCAGCCTCCGAATGCGCCGGTCAGAATTACCAGGAGGGCTTCACGAAAGCCGTTCTTAAATCCTGCCGGTTGATCGGGGCGGGGTTCCGGCTTCAGACTGGAATGATTCTCTCGGTGAGACGCCTTCGACATCAGGCGCTGGATCAACCTGATGATGCCCCACCAGAACATGCCGCCGATATGAAGCAGGACGCCGTAAGCGACGAAGACCACCAGGCTATTGATGCCGCTGACCTGTGGGAGCCGGTGTCCTAGCGTGCTGACTATTTCTTCTAGGTTATTAATGCCTTGATCGGAATTAATCGCCGAGTTGCACAGCCAGGCCCAAAACGTTGTCAAGGTGATGGCAGACAGGAGCAGGGGCGCGAGACACTTAATTAAAAAATTGGTCTGCCCGGCGCGCGAGCCATTGCTGGGCCGGTGCAGTCCCATGTAGCCAATCGCCGCCGCCGCCGACACAAAGCCAGTGATGAAGGAGACCCACAACAGGTAATGCCTGCCGTCGAGAGGAAGCTTGGTGACTGGCACGCCGACTCTTGGAATCATCAAGACGGCGGCGATCAGCGGAACCAGCACGAGCCAGTTCAATAGCAGATTTCTGAAGAAGGTCGAAACCAGCGTCCAGGTGTCTGCCGACAGGAAGCCGAGTTTGGGGCTGAGATAGTTGCTGTAATCGCGCAGATGACGAATCGGTTCCGGCTCCAGGTCGAGCTTGGACTTGGGTTGCTGATTGGCGAGGTCTTCCAGTACGCCTTCGATATGCCTGGGGTGGCGGTGAATCCAGGCCGAAAGCCAGCCGCCGAGATAGCCGCCGCCGGAAACCGTCGAGAGGTATTCAAACATTCCAAGCAGATTGAGCCGCGCCAGTCCCTGCAAGACGCCGAGGCCGAATGACGCGCTGCGGATGCCGCCGCCGGACAAACACATCGCCGCATGCTTCTGCGTGTGAATGTGCGCGTAGATGCCTGAGAGCGTTTCGTTGATCGGAAGAATATCGTTAGGATAAGCCTGTTCGAGCAGCAGGCGGTTGACGTAAAAAAGGTCTTTGCACTCCAGGCACTGCGTCTCCAGGTCTTTGACTGAATGAGTGATGCCCGCTTCTTTCAAGGCGTCTGCGGCAACGTCTCTGGCGAAATAACGATAGAGGTCCGGGTCCGCAAGAAAAGTGTTCAACTGCGCGATGAGCACCTCTTGCAGACTGTCAGGCGGCGGGTCTGGGCGGGCGTCGGCGTCCAGCGCGTCGTACTCCATAAGGGTGCAATCGGGCGATTGTTGTCGCGCCCGGATGATATAAGCTTTCAGCTCTCCCGGCGCTTTCGCCTCGACCTTGTTTCTGAAGTTGACTTCAAAGGGATCGGGCGCTTCGCTGGCCTTGATCGAATAGAGCTTGATGGCGAATCGGGCCGGGTCGGCGAGATGATCTTTATAAAAAGACCACGTCAGATACCGGCTAGGAAATGATCCGCCGTGAAAGCTCGTGTACTCTTCCCTGAGAACCTGAGTCAGGGGAATTGGCGCATAGTCTGACATAACTTGCTCCGAGGGACAGAATTGAAACCGTCATTGATCTACGACGCTTTTTCTGGGTGCAGGCACAGGTGACGGTTAAAGCAACGGCCATCTTAGTGGCTGGCTCGTTGTTTCCCCAGATACCCTTACTGGCTCACCGCCATCGCTCGTCGAGGCCCTTACGGTGACGAGAGTCGAACTGATCGCGTAGAGAATCAAAAGAAGGCCTATTAATACCAGAGAGATTAGAAAAACCCAAGAGGCAAAAGGGCTGAGCAAATGCGCTTCCGCCAGCTCAATGAAGTAGAAGGCGACGACCGTCAGTGCCCCAAACGCACCCCAAAGAGTAATTATGTTAGTCAGAATCAGAAGGACTACATACCCCTTATAGTTGGGAGTTGCGGCAGACCCATCAGACTGTGGTTGCAATCGAATCGAGCTATAGGCCAAGGGCGCGACTGTAATTAGAGCCGCAAACAGCATCGAAAGGGTTGTGTATTCACTCTTCTGTAGGAGGTGAGGCTTGACTGGCACCAAGAGGTTCGCGGTCGCCGCAGCGAGGCTGGTGATGAACCCTAGGTTGGTCGCCAGACTGCTGCTGCTCCAGGCAGGCAGCCCCATTTGCTTCCCCAATTTATCCCGCAATACCCAGATGCAAACGAGGCCGATTGTCACAGCGATACCAAGCGAAAGATAGACCGGGAAGTTTGCAAGAGGAGATTGCTCCGCTGAGATGAGTTGCAGCGGCCTCCTTGCCGTCAGGTTGCCCGCGTGGAGAAATAGGTAGCCGGAGAGATTCTGTGAGGCCAAGCCGCCTTTGAAGAACTTACTGAAGAATGTACTTTCAAACGGCGGCAGCGGGTGGTCAAGCGATACAGATACGGTGAAGGCTTCCGGCTCATATTCAGCTAATGGCCCGCTAGGCGAAACCTGAACGTGAATTGTACCTGCGTCGTGGCGTCGCCCGCTTTCATCTTGAAGTGCGAACGAAGAGGTGAAGCTGTTGATCGGTGTGCCCTGGCTATTTAAGACAATAAGTGTCCCTTCCCCTTGCCCGTTACCATCCTTTTTAGAAATCGGGATCACCAGCGGTTGGGCCGAGTCCAGGATATCAAACTTGGTTGTCTGTGACCCGGCGGGTTTGTCCGATGCTTCCGTCGAAGACGATTGATTCGGACTGGTCTGTGTCGCGCTGAGCGCAACAGGTAAGGACAACCCGCCGAGCAAAAACAGCGAACCGAAAAAAAGCAATCGCTTCATAATGTAGTAGCTCTCAGACTATGATGGTTTCTGCGATTGGCTGGCAAAAAGGATCCGCCGCCAATCGCAGAAACCATGCGTTGCAAGGGATCAGGGTGCTCTGCATTCATCGGCGCGCGCGCGTCAGGGCGTAGAGCTTGTCTATATCAAGGTGCAAACCGATGTTGAACTTGTTCTCTTTCTTAATGCTGGTTTCAGACGAACTCGAGTAAGTGTAGGAAATCGGGATGCTGAAGCCGGCATAGACTGGGATTTCGAGCTTAAACTGGACGCTGGCAATGTCGGGCCGCTTGCCTATCACCCCTTCGTTCTCCTTCAGCCGCTCATAGCTGCCGCTGAACGTATAGGTGATTTTGCTCAGGTCGTCAGGTGCGACGAAGGGGCTGCGTGTGCCGCCTTCAAAGGCAAGGGCAGCGGTGTAATCACGGACTTTCTGTTGGTTCAACATCTTGTCGGGGTTGTTATAGACCGACACGCCCGCGTTAGCCGTCAATTTCAGAGGCTTCAACCCGACTCTAAACAGCAATTTCATCTCCGAGTAATCTGACGCCATCGCCAAGCGGTGGTTCGTGTATTCCAAGGTCGCCTCAGGCTTTTGTTCGACTTCCGCGAGATAATCCTTGAGCAACTGGCTCGCCTCCTCGACCCTGCGCATGGACGCCGCAGTCAGCGCGAGGGTTTGGCTTATATTTGCTGCTATAGTCGGATTAAGCTGTTTGGCCCCTTGCTTGAGTGGATCGTAAAGGAGTTGCCGCAAATCACAGTAGATGATCTCCTTGATGTCAGCCACCTTTTGGTCAGCGTTCGTATTGTCTTTATTGGTCGTCAGGTAAGACGCGATCTTGCTGAAGGTTGAATTGGTGGTTCCGGGTAAGCCAACCATCGTGTTGAATACCCCGCTGACGAAAGGATCGTCAACGACCTGATTCTCGCCGACCCGGGCCAGCCAACGTCGCGCAAGCAGTGGCTCAATTTTGTCCCGCCAGAACCGCGTGAATTCTCCCGACCGCCCGCCGTGGTCGGGAGTCAGGCGCGCTTTGGCCGACCACTCCGTCAACTGCTTCTCTGTGACGTTGCCGATGATGTCGTTCTGGTTGGTAATGTCAAACGACGCCGATATCCCCAGGCGATTCAAGAAGCCCATGTCCTGGTAGAGTTGAGCCGTGTCCTTGCGGTTGGCCAGAGCGACGAAAGCGTATGGCGACGTGCTGAGTGTGAGCGTCGTTCCGTCTACGGCTTGTTTGATCGCCCCGCGATCAACGGCAAACCCAAGCAACTGCGCGAAGCCGGGCTTTTCAACGAGCGATGTCGAACCCGTAGATTTGGGCGAGCTGCTCAGTTGCTTATCCGTGCGCGCCGTTTCACCCAGGAACTGATAGCTCTCGACATCTGCGCCCACGCCTTTGGGAATGCCCACCGTGGCATCAGCGACCGTGAAGAACAAGAGGTTGGTTAGATTCCGTCTAAAGACGTCAGCGTCATTCTTGGCGACGATTTGTCTGGCGACCCAATCAACATTGATTGCGAGCGCTTCGGGAGGGTTAGGATAGCAGCCTGCTGCCATCGCCGGCTGAGATGGAAGCCAGAGTAGAAGGACGATGGCAGAAATCCTGAAAAGCGTTGCTTTACGCACCATTTCATTCTCCTATTGTTATTGGGTCTTACATCAGGACCCGTTCGAGGCTGGGCCGATTCGCGTGAATGGCAGGGTACTTAGCGATTCTTCCTGCCCTTCGCTGCGCCACTTGCTTTCTTTGCACCGCCTTTCTTTGCGGCGGCTCCCCGCGATGTGTCGGCGCGAACCGGGGCGGAAATGGCAGCTATGAAACCAGCCGCGTGCTCGGCTATGTGGAAACTGATCTCAATGGTATGCAGTTGGTCGGTTTTTACTACGACCGGGCCTACGAAATCGCCGCCGTTCGAGCCTGAAACCTGAATATCGTATTCGGCAGTATCCGGGGGATTGCCTGGGAAATTACAAAACACGTCTGCAATCTGATTGCCGCCCGCCGGCTTCGTGATAGGGAAGCTGAATACCGGAGTCGCGCCGTCTTGATTTTCCAGCAGGCTGTCGTTCACCCCCACTTTAACAAACGGTCCTACCTGGACTGGCGTCACCGTGAGCGTGACAGTCTCATCTGATTCGACAATGTAGAGAGATGCTCCTACCTGTTCCATTGGATTCTCCTTCCTTAAGTTGTTCGCACAAGATTTGGCTGAAGATGACAGTTCCGAGTGCCCGGCCATTAATGGCCAGGTCATTCTATTGACAATCTGGTTTTTTCACCGCCTTAGCTGAAGGACCTGAGACGAACTGCGGCGGCGAGTGTATTCCGTCTGCCCATCAATGTCAACAAGTTTTTCGGCTTACACAGAGCTTAAAGGCAGACTACCTAACGCCACGCTACCTCCTCAGTCTCGCTGCGTGATATCCTACGTCTCGCTCGTAGGCGGTGACCCTACAGACCTGATTTCTTCTTCCACTCAAGATGATGGTTTCACCAAAAACATTTCAAAGTATTTTGCGAGGACTTTACTGAAGCTCAGCAGGCTAAGGGCTGGTTATTTAACGGCGGGTTGTCGAAGGGCTGCCGGCCAGGCATCAACGTGGCGGGCAGCCCTCATGCTTATTTGGCAGGCAGGTATTGCGGCGGCAGCGGGTTGTCAGGGCGCTCGGAGTCCCAGTAGACGGTGACGATCCACCAGCGCTTGCCGTCATTCAACAACTGTATGCTGTTGATGCCGCGCGCAAACGGCGTCTTGTCTTCAGCCGTGTGGCGCGAGTCGTAGGTGCTGAAGACGTGCGCGATGTGGCCGAAGCTCTCGACCTTGCGGCTAATCTCGCGCTCGTAGAAGCCCTGCTTCTCTAGAAAGGGAGCGGACCGCGTGACGTAGCCTTCCGGGTCGAGCACGCGCGCTTCGATGCCGCCGTCGGGCCGCTTCGCTGCTGGAATCAATCTCGCGCCAGGGACGAACAGCGAGCGGAAGCGATCCCAGTCGCGCTTCTTGCCTGCCGGGCCGCTGATCACATCATAGAGCGCCGCGAGAATCGCATCCATACTCTTCACATCGGCAGGATTGGCTTCGGGAGCCGCTTTCGTGGCTTCGCCCTGCTCCTTACCTATGTTACTCATGGTCGCTTTCTCCTTGATGGGTCGGGCGGTTGCGGCAGCAAACGCGGTTGACTCTAACGTTGACTGAAACAGGGTGGCAGTTACAAGCAGGGTTGCCAGTATGAGCCGTTTCTTCTTCATCATGTCTCCTCGGTAGGGCCAGTGGTTATGAGATGTGGGCACACAACAATATCAACGCGTCGTCGCCGGACGCGAAGGCGGAATCAGGGTTGCACTTCGTAAGTCGCGCAGGTCGATGGCGTCTCCCAGACGCGCACCTTGAACACGTGCACTTGATCGCTGTTGATCTGCTCGCCGACTTTGTGCAGGATGAAGCCGGCCAGGTGCTCACTCGACGGGTTCATCTCGACATCAAACGGCTTCAGTTCGTTGAGGTTTTGATGATCGAGGTACTGCATCACGCGGCGCGTCGCGGTCTTCAGTTCTTTGAAGTCCACCAGCATGCCGACCGCATCGAGCCGCTCGCCGCGCACATAGACTTCGACTTTCCAGTTATGGCCGTGCAGGTTTTCGCACTTGCCGCGATAGCCGCGTAGCGCGTGCGCCGCCGAGAACTCTTCTTCAATCATAACTTCGTACATTGATTGCTCCATCCTCGCTTATTCAATCAATAGGCTAGAAAACGCCGCTGCCTTTGTCAATCAGTAGCCAGTGGCCAGTTGATAGTTGTTTGGTTGTTAGTTCGGCCAAGCTCCGTTAGGAGCGCAATGTGTATAGTCAACGATACGAGAGATGAAGCAAGCTCCGTCAGGAGCGTGATGTAGACATTGCGCTCCTGACGGAGCTTCGTCTTTCTCTTAGCCTTCAACTATAAACATTGCGTCCCTACGGGACTATCTGACAACTGATCACTGGCGACTCATTACTGGCCACTGGTCACCGGCCACTGCCTTCGGTATGATTAGAAGCTTATTCAGGGCAGTCATAAGCTGATTGTACGGAGGCACTCGTTGATGAATAAACACAAGCTCACGCTCATTCCCGGTGACGGCATCGGGCCGGAAGTCACCGGCGCGGCCATCTCAGTGATGCGCGCCGCCGGAGTCCACTTTGAATGGGATTCATTCGTCGTCGGCGCAGAGGCGCTGTCGCGCTTTGGCGACCCGCTGCCGCAGGACTTGATCGATTCGATCAAGCGCAACAAGATCGCGCTGAAAGGGCCGGTCATTACGCCGGTCGGCACAGGCTTCGTTAGCGCCAACGTGCGACTCAGAAAGGCGCTCGATCTTTACGCCAATCTGCGGCCTATAAAATCGCTCAAGGGCGTCAAGACGCGCTACGATGACGTTGATCTCATCATCGTGCGCGAGAACACCGAAGACCTCTACAGCGGCCTTGAGCACGAAGTTGTGCCCGGCGTCATTGAAAGCTTGAAGATCATCACCGACCGCGCTTCGCGCCGCATCGCGCATTTCGCTTTCGAGCACGCGCGCCGCGAAGGCCGCAAGAAAGTCACCGCCATTCATAAAGCCAACATCATGAAATTGAGCGATGGCCTGTTTCTCAACTGCTTCCGCGATGTCGCCAAAGGCTATCCCGACATCGAAGCCAATGACCTGATCGTGGACAACGCCTGCATGCAGATGGTGATGGACCCGAGCCAGTTCGACGTGCTACTGCTCGAAAACCTCTACGGCGATATTATGTCTGACCTGGGCGCGGGGCTGGTCGGCGGCCTGGGCATCGTGCCCGGCGCGAACATCGGCGAAGAGATTGCCGTCTTTGAAGCGGTGCATGGTTCTGCGCCCAACATTGCCGGGCGCGGCATCGCTAACCCGACGGCGCTGATCCAAACCGCCGTGCTGATGCTTAAGCACATCGGCGAGCGCGAAGCCGCCGACCGCATTCAGCACGCGCTTGAGCGTGTGCTTGCCGAGGGCCAGTTCCTGACCCGTGATCTCGGCGGCAACGCGATGACGATTGAGTTCACCGAAGCGATCATTCATGCGCTCTAAAGAGGCGCTCTGAAGGGCGCGGTGAAGGAGGCCGCCAGCCGCTATGAAGATCATTGCCAGTCACACCAGTCTCGGCGAAATCAACGACGACGTTGTAATTGTCCCTGTCTTTGAAGGCGAAACTCCGATGGACGCGCAGACTGCTGCGGCGCTGGCTTCGCTCGATCACCTGACGAGCGGGATGCTCGAAGCCGTCTTTCAAAGCGGCGAGATGAGCGGCAAGCGTGACCGCTGGACGCTGCTGCATACGGCGGGGCATCTTTCGACCGGACGCGTGTTGCTGTACGGCGCAGGCCGGCGCGACGCGATGTCGCCGCTGACGCTGCAACGCGTCGCCGGCGCGGCGGCTCGCGTGCTGGTCGGGCGGGGTGTTCGCGCGGCGGCCTTCCTCGTTCGAGAAAACATGGAAGACGAGTTGAGCGTGCGCGCTCTTGTCGAAGGCGTAATGCTCGGACAGGTGCAGAGTGACCTGTACCGTACGCAGGGTGAAGCCGCAACGGCGATTGAGACGTTGCACATGGTCACGGAACGCCCCGACACGGACGACATTGAGCCGGCCATACGTGTGGCCGAGACGCTGGCCGAAGCGACCAACTTTGCGCGCATGCTCGGCTTCGAGCCGGGCAATGTAATGACGCCTACAGAGCTTGCCAATCGCGCTGAAGCGATGGCGGCGCGTGAAGGGCTGGCCTTTGAAGCGCTCGGCGAAGACGAGATGAAGCGGCTCGGCATGGGCGCGTTGCTGGCCGTGTCGCGCGGCAGCCAGGAGCCTGCGCGGCTCATCATTCTTCGCTATGAACCCGCAGGCGCGGCGACCGATCAACTGATCGCGCTGGTCGGCAAAGGCATCACCTTTGATTCGGGCGGCATTTCGATTAAGCCCGCCGAAAAGATGGACGAGATGAAGTACGATATGGGCGGCGGCGCGGCGGTCATCGGCGCGATGCAGGCCATCGCGCGGCTGAAGCCGAACGCGCGCGTCATCGGCCTCGTGCCGGCTTCAGAGAATCTGCCGTCGGGCCGCGCCGTCAAGCCGGGCGATGTCGTGCGCAGTCTCAGCGGCAAGACGATTGAAGTCGCCAACACCGATGCCGAAGGCCGCTTGGTTTTGGCCGACGCCATCACCTACGCCATCCAGCAGGGCGCGACGACGATTGTCGATGCCGCGACGCTGACCGGCGCGTGCGTTGTTGCGCTCGGCGAGAACCGCGCGGCGGTGATGGGAACCGATCAAGCATTGATTGATGAATTGATAGGCGCGGGCGAGCAATCCGGCGAGCGGTTATGGCAAATGCCGCTCGATAAAGAATACGGCGATATGATTCGCAGCGACATTGCCGATGTGCGCAACATCGGCAACCGCGTGGCGGGATCGATCACCGCCGCCTGGTTCTTGAAGCACTTCGCGGGCGAGACTTCCTGGGCGCACCTTGACATCGCCGGCACGGCGTGGACTGAAGAGGTCAAGCCTTACCTTGCCAGAGGCGCGACCGGCTTCGGCGTCAGGCTGCTGACCAACTTCGTGCGCAACCGCTCAAGTCGCCTCGCTTGACGCGTGCCGCTATACTTATTTCAGAACTGGACGAAAGGACGCGAGCGAAAGAGAAATGGAAAAGCAACTGATTCATCGTGAAGTCGTGATTATCGGGTCAGGCCCCGCCGGCTTGACGGCGGCGATCTACAGCGGACGCGCCAACCTCAGCCCGCTGGTCATCGAAGGCCAGCAGCCGGGCGGCCAGTTGATGATTACAACGGATGTCGAAAACTATCCCGGCTTCGCCAAAGGCATCATGGGGCCGCAGTTGATGCATGAGTTCCGCGAGCAGGCGGCGCGCTTCGGCACAGAGTTCCTGACTGCCTACGTCACGCACGCCGACCTCAGCAAGCGACCGTTCACGTTGACGACCGACGAGCATGTCATCAAAGCCGAGACGCTGATCATCGCGTCGGGCGCGTCGGCCAAATGGCTCGGCATTCCCGGCGAAGCGCCCGCGCCGCATGGACTCGGCGGCTTGGGCGTGTCGGCCTGTGCCACTTGCGACGGCTTCTTCTTCAAAGGCAAACCGCTTGTCGTGGTCGGCGGCGGCGACACGGCGATGGAGGAAGCGACATTTCTGACGCGTTATGCCTCGCACCTCACGGTGATTCATCGCCGCGATCATCTGCGCGCGTCGAAGATCATGCAGGAGAAGGCGTTCAAGAATCCCAAGATCGATTTTCTCTGGAACACCACGGTCGAAGAGATTCTCGGCAACCCGAAGGACGGCGTCACCGGCATTCGCATACGCAACATCGAGAGCGGCGAAGAAAGAATCTTCCCGTGCGAAGGCGTCTTCATCGCCATTGGTCACGAGCCGAACACGTCTGTCTTTAAGGGCCAGCTTGAGATGGACGACGTAGGCTACCTGAAGACTAATGGCCGCACGATGGCGACCAACATTCCGGGCGTCTTCGCCTGTGGCGACGCGCAGGATTCGTATTATCGGCAGGCGGTGACGGCGGCGGGCACGGGTTGTATGGCCGCGATTGACGCCGAGCGCTTTCTCGACAACCTGCCGGTCGAAATGCCTTCGGGCGAAGAGGTGACGATTGAAGGCGAGATCGTCACTGCCGATCACCAAAAGATCATCCTGCCCGACGGCGAGGTCGTCTCAAACAAAGCTGAAGGCGAAACGGCAGAGGCTGGGGACTAGAGCCTAGAGGCTAGTAGAAGGGGCGCGAAGCGCTTCCGATCAATTCAAGATGGCCACTAATGTCGCAAACACGGAAGCCGCGAAACCAGCTCTGGGAGCCACGCTCAGGGCTGGCGAGCAGTTGATCGCTTCGGTCGAAGCGTTGCTGCTCACCCTCTGGCTCGGCGGTATGATCTTCTTCAGTCTCGCGGTCGCGCCGACTGTCTTCGCCGTGCTGCCGACGCGCGAACTGGCCGGGCAGGTCGTCAACAGCTTAATCGGCAAGCTTGAATGGATCGGCCTGATCTGCGGGCCGCTGCTGTTGCTATCGCAACTCTTTGCCTGGCCGAAGCGCGATACGGAAGCGAAGTCACGCGTCTTGCGCATCGTTATGCTCGGCTTGATGACGCTGCTTGTGATGGGGTCGCGGTTCTGGGTGTCGGCAAAAATGCATCTGCTGCGCGCTCAGATCGGCGGGCCGATTGATGACATCCCGATAACCGACCCGCTGCGCGTCGAGTTCAACGCCTTGCACGGCGTCTCTGTCAGCCTGATGGGCGCGACAATGCTGGCTGGCTTTGTCGTGCTGTTCTTATCGGTCCGCTTATGGCTCAGGCGATAGCCGATCTGGTGACGGCTTGCCCGTTGTGCGGCGACGAGCTGGCGCTCGACATCGCCGCGCACCGCGTGCCGGTGAAGTGGCGCGGCGTTATCTTCTACCGCGACCGCTGGGCGGCGGTCTCCGAAGCCTTCGCCGCCACTGAGTCCATCGAAGGCGCAGCCGCGCGGCTCGCCATCCCGCCGACTATCATCGAATTGATCCTCGCCTTTCTCTGCCGCGAAGTCTGCGGCTGTCGCCGCGTCATCTGCACGTCGTGCCTTGACGATTACCGCAACGCGCTTTAGTCTCGCATAACCGATGACAAGCAATACTGAACGACGCCTCGACGCAGAGGCCGAGCGCGGACATACGCCATTGCCGCGCCGCCTGGGACTCTTGAGCGCCATCGCCGTGCTGGTCGGCTCGACCATCGGCACGGGCATCTTTCGCACGCCCGCCGGCATTGCCACGAAAGTGCCGATTGAAAGCGCCTACCTGTTGCTGTGGGGCTTGGGCGGATTCTTCTCGCTGTGCGGCGCGTTGACGCTGGCAGAGTTGGCCGGCGCGTTGCCGCAGACCGGCGGCATCTTTGTTTACTTGCGCGAAGGCTGGGGGCGGCTGGCGGCGTTTCTTTTCGGCTGGGGCGAGTTGATCATCATCCGCGCCTCGGCGCTCGGAGCCATCTCGACGGTCTTCGCCGAATACTTTTTAAGGCTGCTTAATCAACCGACGACCGTGGTCGGTGATGGCGGGGTCGCACAGAGCGCGCCGGCTGTTCATTACGTCGCTGCCGCTGCCATTCTTGTGGTTGCGATCTTCAACATTCTCGGTATAAGACTCGGCGCATTAATTCAGAACCTGACCGCGAGCGCCAAGTATGTGGCGTTGATCTTACTGGTGCTGGCGGCGTTTGTGATCGGCGCGCATCATCCTTCGCCGGTCGTTGTGCCGCCGGGCGAGAGCCTCGCCTCGCCGACGGCTGCGCTATTCGGGCTGGCGTTCATATCGCTCCTCTGGGTTTACGACGGCTGGGCCGACGTGACGTTTGTGAGCGGGGAAGTGCAGCGGCCCGAACGCTTCTTGCCGCGCACGTTGATCGGCGGGACGCTGGCGGTCATTGCGATTTATCTGCTGGCAAACTTCGCTTATCTGCACCTGCTCGACATTAACGAGATTGCTCATTCAAAGCTGGTAGCCGCCGACGTTGCTTACCGCATCATCGGCGATACAGGCGTGCGGTTGATCTCGATAGCCGTGATGATCTCGGCGTTTGGGACGCTGAATGGCTCGATGATGACCGGGCCGCGCATCTTCTTTGCGATGGCCGACGACGGGCTGTTCTTCAAGCAGATTGCTGCCGTGCATCCACGCTTCAAGACGCCTTACGTTGCCATCTCGCTGGCGGCGTTGCTGGCCATCAACTTCGTTATGGTGCGGTCGTTCGAGCAGCTATCCGACACGTTCGTGCTCGGCATCTGGCCGTTTTATGCGCTCGGTGTCGCGGCGGTCTACCGCCTCAGGCGCACACGGCCCGACCTGCCGCGTTCGTACAAAACGCTCGGCTACCCGGTGACGCCGGCCTTATTCATCCTGGCCGTGCTGTTGCTGGTCGGCAACGCGCTCGTTAATGACATTCGCTATTACCTGGCGAGGTTCGCCGGCGGCCCGAACCCGCACGAATGGAGCGGCGCGCTGATGGTCGCCGCGATCATCCTCGCCGGCATACCGGCCTATTACCTGTGGACGAGAAGCAGTAGGCAGTAGGCAGGAAGCAGGAGGCAGGGGCCGGGGGGCAGGGGCCAGTGGTCAGTTGAAAGTTGATAGTTCCCCAAGCTCCGTCAGGAGCGCGATGTTTATAGTTACCGATGTAGTAGAAGAAGCAAGCTCCGTAGGAGCGTGATATTTATAGATAAGGCTGAAGGATGTGACGAAGCCCCGTAGGGGCGCGATGTTTATAGATATGGCAGAAGGATGTGACGAAGCCCTGTAGGGACGCAATGTCTACATCACGCTCCTGACGGAGCTTGTATCATTATTAGCAACGTTGACTATAAACATCGCGCTCCTAACGGAGCTTGCATCTGTGCGGCTTCCTGCTTCCTGCTTACTGCTTCGTGCCTACTGCCTACTGCTTCCTGTCTCTTGTATAATTGTCCGCATGGCGGCATCCGCACACACAACGGTTGTACGAAAGACCGAGAAGCCGAAGTGGCGGCGGTGGGTGAAGATCATCCTGCTGTCGCTGGTTGCCATCGCGCTGCTCTATCAGGGCTATGTAGTGGGGCGGGTCTTCTGGTATCGCTCACACAACCCGGAAGTGACGGCGTTGATGGCTCAGCGAATGGCTGAAGCCCGCGCCGCTGGTGAAGAGCCGAAGCGCACGCAGACCTGGGTTCCGTATGATCGCATCTCGCCCAACCTCGTGCGCGCCGTGCTGGCCGGCGAAGATTCGCGTTTCTTCGATCACGCCGGCTTCGATTGGGAAGAGATTCGCAACGCGATGGAGAAGGATTGGAACGAAGGCAAGTTCAGTCGCGGCGCGTCAACCATCAGCCAGCAGTTGGCGAAGAACCTGTTTCTCTCGACTTCAAAGAACCCGCTGCGCAAGCTGCACGAGGCGCTCATCACTAAAGAGATGGAATGGATACTCGGCAAGCGGCGCATCCTTGAGATCTACCTGAACATCATCGAATGGGGTGACGGCATCTATGGCGCAGAGGCCGCCGCGCGTCATTACTTCAACACCGCTGCGGCCAATCTAGGTTCGGATCAGGCGGCGTTCCTGTCGGCCATCATTCCCAGCCCGAACGGCGCATTCAATCCCGCCCGTCACCGGCCACGCGTTGACCGCCGCCGCAACCTCATCGTCCGCCTGATGCGCCACGTCGTCTTACCGAAAGACCTCGACGTTACCTGATTTGCGCCGTCGAGGTCGTGCTATACTGAGCGCAAGATGGCTGGTGATTCCAGCGTGTAAGTCCTCGTAAGGAGCGGAAACCGATATGGCAAGCGTAGTCAGTCAGGCCGAGCAGCGCGTCGTGCTCTACGACGTAAGCTGGGCGACGTATGAGCACCTGCTCGCCGATCACCTTGATTCGAGCAGCCCGCGTTTTACTTACGATGGAGGGACGCTAGAGATTATGAGTCCATCAATGGAGCATGAGGAAGCAAACCGTGGCATCGCCGCGATGGTTGAAGCGATTGCTGATCAATGGAGAATTGACCTGATGAACCTCGGCTCGACGACGTTCAAGCGCGTAGACTTCAAGAAAGGGTTCGAGCCGGATACCTGCTTTTACTTCGAGAACGCCAAACGGATTCGTGGAAAACGTAAAGTAGACTTATACAGCGACCCTCCGCCCGATCTGGTGATTGAGATTGATATCACCAGCGACTCGATTGATAAGCTTCCCATCTATGCTGCGCTTGGTATACCCGAAGTCTGGCGCTACATCGGCAACCGATTAGTGATGCTGACGCTCGCGGGCAATAATTATGCGGAAGCAGAGCAGAGCATTGCGCTGCCCGGATTGACTGGTCAGGTCATCGTTCGTTTTATCGAAGCCCTCTCCACAATGGAGCGAGCGGAGTGGGTAGAGCGCATCCGCGAATGGGCGCGCAGCCATCGCCCAAAATAAGAATCACCGGCTTTCTTCTTCAAAGCGTATCCAGCCTGCGCCTTCGTGGCCGAAGCGAAACTCATTCGGGTGCAGCATCTCTGCGAGAATCTCTAACGACTCGGCTAGGCGCGGGCCGGGGCGGTGGAAGTACTGATTGCCGTCGGCCAGATAAACGCGGCTTGATTGCACGGCTCGCAGTTGCTTCCACTCATTCTTGTCTGTCAGCCAGCGCATCTCGTCGCGTGTGCGCGCGATGTCAAAACCGCACGGCGACACGAACAGCACGTCAGGGTCTTTAGCGACCAACGCTTCCCACGTCATCCAGGGCGAATGGCGGCCCGCCTCGCCGAAGAGGTTGATGCCGCCGGCCATCTCGACCAACTCCGGCATCCAGTTGCCGGCGGCCATCAGCGGCTCGATCCATTCAATGCAGGCGACCGTCGGACGATTCACTATCGCACTGGCGCGGCTGCCGATCATCTCCATACGTCGCTGCAAGGTGGAAACCAGCGCATCGCCGCGCTCACTGATGTCGAGCGCTTCGGCGACGCGGCGTATGTCGCTCCAAACATCGGCGAGCGCGTTCGGCTCAAGCGAGACGATGCGCGGGCGCGAGTTGACCATTTCGCAGACGGCAGCTTCAACGTCCTTGAGGCTGACGGCGCAGACTTCGCATTGCGTCTGCGTGATGATGTGGGTCGGCTGCAAGCGTTCGAGCGCGGCGGCGTCAACCTGATAGACGCTCAAGGCTTGCTCGGCGAACCTCTTGACGCGACGGTCTATCTCGTCGCTTGCGCCTTCGACCTTGAACTTCGGCTCGGTCAGTTGCGGCAGGCGCTTGACGGCGAGCGGGTAATCGCATTCGTGCGAGCGGCCTACGAGTTGATCCATAAGGCCGAGCGCGCAGACGATCTCGGTGGCGCTGGCGATCAGCGAAACGATGCGGTGTTCATTCATTGCGTGATCTCTCTATCGTCCTCTCAGCCGGTGATGCCCCGGCGACACAAGCCAGAGCGCCTTGATTAATTTAATCTACAGCCTGTCGCTTTGCTAACCAACTCGGTTATGCAAAGGGTGGAAACGAGACGTTGCAAATAAGATTGGCGGATGCCAATAACGAGCGGCGGCAGGCATAGTGGATTCGCTATAGTCTTTTGTAACTTCCCACTTTTTTCTTGACACTGCCGCACCGGTGACTTACTATGCGGCTGCTTTCGTGAAAGTAAAGATCGTCACCTACTTGAATCTATAAAGTCAAAACGCGGGCGTATAGCCCATAACCAGCGCGGCCTTCTCACGCGTCGAGCGCCGACCGATTCGGCGTTCTTTAAGCAATGAGCGGGACGCGATAATGCATTCAGTCTCAGGTTGCACTAAAGTCTTTCTCAGTTCGCTGTTCAGCGTTGTAGCTCTCAGGTACGACGGGCGATCACCTGCTGTTTTTCGCTCACCAATCTCCGCGTCGGCACGTCTTCGGTCGGGTTGCGCCCCCTCTGCCTGATTGAAGCCTCTCGTCGCTTTGCCTATAAAGTGGCTGACCTCACGGTCGGAAAGGAGTCGAACGTGATACGCACTACCCTTCGCGCGGCGATGTTCTGGCTAGTCGTCTGCGGCCTGGCCGCGACCGCCGCCGCTCAATCAAGCAATCCGGTCGGCAAAGATAATCCATGCGCTTACAAAGACATCGATCCGAAGCTCTACGGCATGCAGCCGTTTCAGAATCCGCCTGAAATCGTCTCGTCAAAAGGCAGCCTCAACACGACGATGGTCGTGCAGTACACCGAGAATACCAAGCTCGGCGGCTGCCCGGTGACGCTGCGCACTTATAACGGCAAGCTGGTCGGCCCGACCTTGCGCGTCAAGCCCGGCGACGTGATGAATATCCTGCTCGATAACCAATTGCCGAAAGAGACGCCCAACGAGGTACAGAAGCAATACGAGCAAGAGAATCAGAACGCCGTGCTCTCGATGACGCCCTTTTCGTTCAACACGACCAACCTGCACTATCACGGCCTGCACGTCTCGCCGACCGGCAACAGCGATAACGTATTGCTGGCGATTCCGCCGCGCAACAAATTCCAATACGAAGTCAAGCTGCCCGCGAACCATCCGAGCGGCGCGTACTGGTATCACGCGCACACGCACGGCTCGACCTCTATACAAGTCGGCAGCGGCATGGCCGGCGCGCTGATTATCGAAGACGACCCGGCCAAGATTCCGCAATCGCTGCGCGAAGCCAACCAGCACGAAAAGGTGCTGGTGTTTCAGACCATCCTCTACAACACTGAAGGACGGCTCGATAACATCACGACATTGTTTCCCGGCCCCGGCGACCCGACGCCGCAGAACTGCGCGCAGCCCGGCAACGCCGGGACCTGGCCTTGCGCCAAGCGCCGCGTGACGATCAACGGCCAGATCGTTCCCATCATCAGTATGCGTCCCGGCGAGGTTCAGCGCTGGCGCATGATCGATACCTCGTTCCGCGAATCCATTATGGTGCGGCTCGAAGGCCATGCCTTGCACGAGATTGCGCTCGATGGCATCTATCTCGGTCGCATTGATACGTGGTACCCCGATCAGCCGATTGATCTCGAAGCCGGCTACCGCAGCGATGTGCTGGTGCAGGCGGGCAAGCCCGGACGCTACAACCTGATTGACGCGGGCACGCCGCCGACACGTTCGCTGCGCGCCGTCACCGAGCGCGAGAACCTGCTGGCCATCGTCGAGGTTTGCGACCCGGCCAAAGATTCCGCGTGTGTGGCGATGGATATGAAGCTGCCGACTTCTGCCGAGATGGCTCCGCTCGCGCCGTTCCCCGGCGTTGACCTGAGCAAGACCGCCGTTGGCGTTCAGCAGGCGACCTTCAAGCTCGGCACAGATATGGGATCAGTGCCCGGCGTTTGCCAGCAGAACCCGAACGCGAAGGACTGCAAGCAGCGTAACTATTTTCAGATCAACTTCCAGGCGTTCAACGAGAGCCACGTCCGCCAACTGCGACTCGGCGAAACCGAGCAGTGGACGCTGACGACGGTCGGCGATCCCTCCAATGTGCCGAACGCCATCCCGCCCTTGCCGCACGTCTTTCACATTCACGTCAACCCGTTCCAATTCAGCCGCACCGGCCCGGACGGCAACCCTGAGATGGTCTGGAAGGACACGCTGCTGATTCCTGGCGGAGCGACGTTGAATATTTTCACGCGTTATCTTGATTACATCGGCAAGTTCGTTATGCACTGCCACATTCTCGATCACGAAGACTTGGGGATGATGGAAGTGGATGAAGTTGTGGACGAAGCCAGCGGCGTCAAGACGCATCATCATTGAGCGGTCAAGCAAGACGCACGGGTGGAGAGCGCGCACGAACAGGCAGGCTCTCCGCCCGATTCGCACACGGCCCACGCGAACAGCCTATGGCACAACTGAATCCGGCGCGACATCCCGAAGCCATACCACTGCGGCGACGACCGTGGCGGCTGAACGTCGCGCTCGTCCCGACGCTGTTGCTTGCGGCGCTGCCGAAATGCCCTTTGTGCCTGGTGGCCTATGCCGGCGTGCTCGGCAGCTTAGGGTTTGATCCCATTCTTTATCGAGCGTGGCTGTTGCCGGTGACGCTCGCCTTCGCGGCGACGGCGTTAATGATGCTGGCTTATCGCGCGCCGCGACGGCAGGGTTACAGGCCGCTGCTGCTGGGCGTTGTCGCGGTGGCAATGATTGTCGCCGGCAAGTTCATCCTCGATTTTCTGCCGCTGCTGGTTGCCGGTATGGTGGTGTTGCTGGCCGCATCGGTGTGGAACTCCTGGCCGAAGAAAGAGCAGGCCGCCCAGGTCGGCTGCCACTGTTGAGTGGCTGAGTCGATCAGTTCGTCGCTTGTGCGGGCGCAACATCGGCCCTTGAATTGAGGTGCTTTCAGAAATGGCAAACGAAGATCAAAAAGAGACGCCGCAACAACCGACGCGCTATCAACGCGTCAAAGATATTTTGAACAACGCGCAGGGCAATGCCCTGCCAAGCTATCAGGGCTATGGCCGTTTCTGGGAGCTGCCGCTGAACGAGTTCCTTGAGGTGACGATCTACGGCGTGCGAATGATCGCGCCCGCCGGCCCGGATAATTTCTGCGAGCAGAACATGCCCGCGCCACGCGCCGCGCGCGGCTCGTGCTGCGACTCATCGGGAATGGGCGGCGACGAAGCGGCTGGCACGGGCGGACAGGAAGCGCCAGAGGCCAAAGCCGAGAGCGCGCCGTCAGGAACCCCCGCGCCGCAAGAGTCGTGTTGCGGCTCATCGAAGACGAGCGCGATGTCAATCACTAGCTCCGCGCCGCCGCGTTCGCCCGGTCGCGGCGCGGCATCGGGCTTGATTAAAGGGCTGAAAGGCGTCTTCCCATTCGACGGCACACAGTTCCCGCCGTTGATGTGGGGCGGGCAGCGCGTTTCAAGCTCTGACATTCTCTTCATCCAACAATGGATTGATGATGGCTGCCCGGCAATCGACGACGTTCCGGCGATGAGCGCGAGTCAACCTGCGAGCAGTGAGAGCCGTCCCGCCGTCACCGCGTCGCCCAGCCTGGTGATGGCTCGCGCGCAAGGCCAAGAAGAACACCCGCTCTCTAGTCGTTCGATCAACGAGTATCGGCACGATGCCAACAACGTCAAAGTCCGTAAAAACATCGAGTGCCTGACGCCGACCGAACTCGACGCCTTTCGCCGCGCCATTCGCGTGATGCGTTGCTATGACACTTATCATCAGTACGACCAGCGCAGTTTTCGCTTCTGGGCCGACATACACGCCAACAACTGCCAGCACGGCTGGGAGCAGTTCCTGTCCTGGCATCGCCTCTACCTCTACTACTTCGAGCAGCAGTTGCAGGACATCGACCCGACCATCACGCTGCCTTACTACGACTGGCCGATGTACCGCGAAGATGTGCTGACCTCGGTCGAAGATATGAAGCTCGACCCGAACAAGCCGGGCAATTTGAAGAAGGCCGACAACGGCGTTATCCCGCGCGCCTATCGCTGCTTTGTCGATGACCGCATGCTCAATGCGCTCAAGGGCAAGCTGCCGAGCGATATGTGGCAGAAGCTCAATTCGGTTAAGGGGCAAGACTTCAACTCCGGCAACCGCCTGTATGAGAAGGCCGGCCTCACCTTCACCGGCACGGACACCGACGACCTGATAATGGGCGAGCTTCAGAACACCAACCCGCTGTGGCAGCGCAACCGCTGGCCGGGCGGCGACAGCAGCATCATCTTTGAAGCTTACCCGACGCCCGAAGACGTTGAGCGCATCTTGCAGATCAAGAACTTCTTCAGCTTCGGCAGCGGCCCGACCAACAACCACTTCTTCGGCGCGCTCGAAAACATTCACAACCTGATACACAACTTTTCAGGCGGCGCGAATCCGAACTTCAGCCCGCAGTTCCCGAATGAGCCGCAGTATGGCGATATGGTTTCGGCAGGCTCGACCGCGCGCGACATGATCTTCTGGGGCCATCACAGCAACGTCGATAGGTTGTGGGCCGAGTGGCAGCGCCTGCATCCCGGCGCAGACCCGGACGACCCGACAGACATTCTCGCGCCGTGGACGCAACAGGTCGAAGACGTTTTAACGATGAGTGATTTAGGCTACGAATACATGAGTTCGTCGGCGCTGTTCGAGACTGACAGCAACGTCGCCATCACGCGCTTCAAGTCGGCGAAGACGAGCGTCCACCCGAAAGTCCTCGCGCGCCACCGTCGCGCCGAAGTCCGCTTGCACAAAGTGCAATACTCGACCGCCGCCGGCGCATTCATTCGCGTCTTCCTCAACGAGCCGGACGCCAACAAAGACACGCCGACGCGCGGCAACGATCACTTTGTCACGCAGGTCGCCACCTTTTCGGGCGAATGCATCGGCGGGCCGGGCCACTGCGACCCGCCGCCTGAGAAGCGCCGCAAGTTCGACTTCAGGCCGCGCCACCGCAAGACGCCGGGCAATTTCCGCATCGACGTGACCGATACGATTCGCAAGCTGGCCGCTGGTGGCGAGACAGAGTTTCAAATCAATCTCGTCGTTTTAGACATTGACGGAACGCCGAAGCCGAACGCGCTCTGGCTCGATGCCGTGTCGTTGAACTTCACAGACTAAGGGCGCGGACGCGCCGCTCATCAGGGACGATTCAGATTAGGAGGCCCAATGAAATTTAAGATACACCCGGCGATTGGCATCGCGCGTCTGGGCGACAGCCCGAACAGTTTTTACCTCGCGCCCGAACAGGTCGGCCAGCTCCCCATTGATTGCGATCAGGAAGGCAACGCCATTCTTTCGTCGGGCGGACAGGAGCAGCCGATCTCCAATTTCAAAGACGACAAAGGGCGCATACGCCGGCAGAGCGCGCGCTTTCGCCTCTACGCCTATGACGATGACGGGCGCGCAGGGCAAGAGGTACAGATTGGCCAGCACATTCAGGTGACGAATCCTAAAACCGGCCAGTTGACGATTGGCGAAGTCACCGACATTGAGTGGACGGTTTATCTGGCCAACAAGAAGGCGAGCTGGTACGAGTTTCAGGAGACGGCGGGCGAGCACGGCTATGCGCCCGATCATCCGCTGCGCAATGCCGATGTGACGAACGACGACGAACGCGCTCAGCTCATCATCGATCCGGGGCCGCTGACCGTCTCTTATAAAAACAAGAAGCATCGCACGGCGCAGTTCGCCAGAGGCCAGAACCCCGGCTTCACGCAGACCTTCCCGCCGCCGCTCGTGCCCAACTCGATTGACTCGCTCGGCCAGTTGATCGTGACGCAGCAGAGCAAACACAACCGGCTCGTCGTGCTCGGCGGCTACGGCAACTCCGGCTCTTATAAACCCGGCTTCGGCAATCCCGTCATCACTAACTATGCCAACAACGATGGCTGGTTCGACGACACCTCAGACGGCCCCGTGCAGGCGCGCATTCAATACAAGATCATCTCGGTGGACGGCATCAAGCCCGACCCTAAGAATCCTCCGAACCCCGGTTATGCCATCGTCGAAAACTCGGCGTGGGTCATCGTCGGCTACCCGCGCTTCGCGCCACAGATCACCGACGTTATCACTATGGACGACCTCGTCTATGATGTGGCCGTCCGCGAGTTCGGCTATGACATCTATATCTATGGTGTGCCGCCTTTCGATGGCACGCACACGCCGCCCGACCCCAGCGATGCCAAGGCGCTCGCCTCTTGGCGCAAGGCGGCGCAGTATAATGCAGATTACTATCCATACTTCTGGCGCGACATCTGGCCGCTGCTGATGAGGCCGAACAATTATCAGTGGGTCATGGATTTCGATGCATTCACCGGCGGTCAGCCGCACGACACGACGCCCGGCTCGCAGAATAACTTCGACCCTAACATTCTCAGCATCCCGCCCTATGAAGGCGAAGACCCCGGCCTCAGAGAGCAGCGCCGCCAGTACCGCACGCGCATCTATAGCGTGCTGCGCAAGCCCGGCCAGGAGAACCTCTATATGGCCGCGACCAACCCGGCGACGCCGAACTATCGGCCCGTGCTGATGCCTTTCCTGTGCGGCGACAACCCGATCACCAATATCGCGGCGTCGAAGTACCTGCGCCTCACGGACACGCAACTCTTCCTCATCAGGCAATGGGCCGAAGGCAAGTTTATCAACGAACAGCAGGAAGACATTCCGACACCGCCTGCCTCGCCAACTGCGCCGACCGGCAGAGACCTCGATCAAGGTGTCTTGAGCAATCTCATGGGCGGCTCGTTCTGTCCGGGCGCAGAGACGAGCTGGGTTATGCGTAACCCGGCGGTCTACCGCGAGGCGTATCGCATCAATCTCAACCAGAACTTCTTGCAGCCGGTGTTGAAGCAGATGCCGTCGCTGAGCTTGCAGGGCGATTTCACGACCGGCCTTGAGCCGGGCGACATCACCAAGTACAGCGGCATTCCCTGGCAGTCGGACTTCAACGAGTGCTCGGTGCAAGCGATTGACATCACCTACGCAGAGTGGAACCAGAACTACCCGAACACGACGGGCGACCCGGCGCAGGAGATCGTCGTCAACACTTACTGGTGGCCGGCGCACCGCCCGATGACCGTCTTTAAAACGCCATCGGGGCCGCAGGTCAATTGGTCGCAGGGCATCGCGGCAAGCCACCTCGGCGATCTCAAGATGGTGACGGCGTGGAAGGAACTCGGCTTCATCAAATATGACCCCGCAACGCAGACCTACATCCTGGTCGAAAGCGAGAACGTCTGATCACCGCAGAGGAGGAGAGCATGAGCGCACAACCTGACAGCGGCATACTGGTCGGCAAGTGGACGTACCGCAGTTTTCTCAACGATCCCGACCTGTCCACGCAGTTCAACGACCTTGAGTTCGGGCTGGGAACGATTGAAGTCGTGCCCGCGCCGATGAACGAGTTTCGCGGCACGATAGGCGGGCCGGGCTGGCAGCTTACGCTGAAAGGCTCGACCACGTATGGCAATCCGTTCACGGTTCGCTTTCAAGGCAAGGGCGTGGTCGGCGGTGAAGAGTGGATATACGACTATATCGGTTATGTCATACGCCCGTGGCCGAACGGCATAGATCAACGTATGGCAATGGTCGGCTCAATCGTGCGCACCATTCCGCATTCGAGCGGCAGCGGCGGCACGGCTCCTGCCGGCGTCGTCTGTTCCTGGATCGCTGTGCGGCAAGATGACCCCGGCGCATAAGGACTAATCATGGAGGCAGGGAGTTATCTCTGTGCCTGCGGTGTCTCCGTGCCTCTCTGTTTAATCAGTCTTCTTTCTTTAAACCGTTGCGCTCGACAACCGACACCCTCGCATATGATGTCGTCATCCTCGGCGGCGGCCCGGCGGGCACAGCGACCGCTTTGTCGCTGGCCCGGCATAACCCTGAACTCTCCATCGCCATCATCGAAGCGTCTGAATACGACCGCCCGCGCATTGGCGAGACGCTTGTTCCCATCGCGCAATCGCTGCTGATGCAATTGGGCGTCTGGGAGCGCTTCAACACAGCGACCCACCTGACGACCTACGGCACGTGCTCGGCTTGGGGCAGCGACGAGTTAGCCGAAAACGAATTCATCTACACGCCGCACAATCGCGGCTGGCATCTTGACCGCCGCTCATTCGACGCGATGCTGGCGAGCGCGGCGGTCGAGCGCGGCGTAACGCTTCTCACCGGCGCGATGCTTTCCGGTTCTCAACGAACAAGCGACGGCAACTGGCTTCTGCGCATTCATCGTAAAAATGCGCCCGCCGCGTGCCTGACCACGAAGTTCGTCGTCGATGCGACGGGCCGGCGCGCCAGCTTTGCGCGGCAGCAGGGCGCGCGAAAGCGGTTGCTTGACCACCTGCTCGGCGTCTTCGTTTTCTTCAAACATCTCGATGAGCAAGCGACGGTTGAGCAGACGACGCTGGTCGAAGCCTGTGAGCAAGGGTGGTGGTACGCGGCGCGGTTGCCCGATGCGCGAATGGTCGTCGCCTGTATGAGCGATGCCGACATCGTCAGGCAATACGGCTTGAAGTCGCCGCCGCAATGGCTCGATCATCTGTGTAAGACGCATCACGTTCGCGGTCGCCTGCGGCACGCCGAGCCGTTGATGCGACCGGCGGCGCTGGCGGCTTATTCACATCGCCTTGAACCGCTGACAGGTGAAGGCTGGCTGGCCGCAGGCGATGCGGCGACGACGTTTGATCCGCTCTCATCGCAAGGCATCTTCAAAGCGCTGCGTTCCGGCCTGCTCGCCTCGTTTGCCATTCTCGATTATTTCAAAGGCAATCGCGCCGGCCTCGCGCGCTACGCGGCGGCGCTGGCGCGCGAGTACGAAAGTTACCTTGAAACGCGCCTGGAGTATTATGGCCGCGAGCGGCGCTGGCCCCATTCTCCTTTCTGGCAGCGCCGTCATTCCGCCGCGTCGCCCGACACGTTATTGCCATCACAATCTGCTCTTTAATAAAGCGCGGCCTGCGCTTAACAGCCTGTTGTGACGAGCGTCACAACAGGCTGTGCCGCACCGCACAGCGCCGCGCCGCCGCAGCCTCTACTATTAATCCCGTAGCGACCATCGCTGCGAAAACAAATCGAGGAGAGGCAACAATGACTTACGTTATAACCGCAAACTGCACTCGTGACTTTGAATGTATTGAGGCGTGTCCGGTCGATTGCATTCATCCACACAAGGACGCGGAAGGCGCTGAAGAACCGCAGATGCTTTTCATCAACCCGGACGAGTGCATTGATTGCGGTGCGTGCGAGCCGATTTGCCCCGCCGGGGCCATCTTCACGGAAGATGATCTGCCTGAGGAATGGAAGGGGTTTACTGAAATCAACAAGCAGTACTACGAAGACCCGGCTGCGGCGGAAGCCGCCGTTGCGGCGTTTCGCGCCGGCGCTTAATTTCGATCTCTGAGGGGACAGCCCCGCCGTGAGCTGTCCTGCTTTTCATCGCGCTGTGCCCAGCACCTACACTGGCAAGCCTAAGGCTAAACGAACCTCACGACGAACCTCGCGGCAACTTGTTATCGCGGCTTTGGCGTCATTTTTATTTGCTGAACTGCCGGGATAGCGATAAGCGACGGCGTAGACGTTGAGCGCCGTTAAGCAAGGCTGCAATGTCGTCCACGCAGGTTCGACCGACAGTGCTAATGTCAAAAGCATAATCAAATTGTGCGTCTTGCCGACGATAATGCCGGCTTCCTCCAGGCGAGCTTTTAAATATTTTTCCGCACACTGTTGCGCGTGAAAGACGGCAGCATCGAAGTTGGGCCGTCTGCGCGCACGATACTCTCGTTGAGCGGAATCCCAATCACCTTCAGCTTTGTTGATCCACTCAATCGTGAGGGGCTTCATACATTACTCTGCCATGCTCGATAATCTCACGCATAAACGAGTCCCCCATTGCTAACCGCTTTTGGACTTCTTCTGGTCTGCGCACTAACAGGTCAATCGGCGCGAGTACGTTGAGACGGTTCAGTATGCGAATGGCTTGTTGAGGTTGCTCGCCTTCAAACGGCATGATAACCAGCAGATCAATGTCGGAATCTGCCGACGGATAGCCATACGCGTAAGAGCCGAACAGGATGATTTTTTCAGGATGAAACTCGCGCGCGATTCGTTCGCTCAATTCTTCAATCCGTTTGATTGCGGCTGCTTTCGTCATCTGCGAAGAGGATAGAAGGGAGAAACAGGATTGGCAAGATGAAAGAGCAGAACATTAATCTATAGCTATCCTGCCAATCCTATTTGGTTAAGCTTTCGTGTAAATCTCAGCGCCGGCTTGCTTGAACTCTTCGGCCTCGCGCGGGCCGGATCAAGCTACCTTTTGAGCAAAGCTGATGACGGGGACATTGATCGTTTTTTCTTGCGGCAAGCGATTGAGGTTCGCCAGAAGAGCGGCGATTTGCTGGCCGACTGGCGCATTGACAACCTTTTCCCCGCATTGTGGGCAGACGCCCGCCGGCACGTTCTCGATGACGACGAGATTGCCTTTGATCCAGAAATCCTGCTTGATCTGTCGCTCCTGCATCTGCTCGCCGCAGACGTGGCAAGCGCCGTAATCGTAGCCGCCTTTTTGATTACTCATCCTGTTGCTCCAGCGCGAAGGTCGTGATGAAGAGTAACTTGCCAGTCTCTTTGATTCGGCAGATGACGGCGATTGCCCGGCCATCAGTTGCCCTGCCATAGACTTCGTAGCGTATGCCTCGCGGGTCTTTGGTGAAGCGGCGATTGACCCGACCGTTAGCAATCGCCGCTTCAATATCCGCGAAGATCAAGTTATCATCGGCCATCTCTTCAAAGAAATGCGGAATCGTGAACTCATACTCCTGATGCTCAACCCTTTCTCTGATGACGCGGATGGCATTCTTCACATCAAGCTTTCGTGTAAATCTCAGCGCCGGCTTGCTTGAACTCTTCGGCCTTCTCGCGCAGGCCCGACTTCAAGGCCACCACTTCGTCCAACTCTTTCTGCGCCGCATAATCGCGCACCTCCTGCGTGATCTTCATCGAGCAGAAGTGCGGACCGCACATTGAGCAGAAGTGTGCCAGCTTCGCGCCTTCCTGCGGCAAGGTTTCGTCGTGAAACTCGCGCGCCAGTTCCGGGTCGAGCGCGAGGTTGAATTGATCTTCCCAGCGGAACTCGAAGCGCGCTTTCGATAGCGCATTGTCCTGTAGCTGCGCGCCCGGATGCCCCTTAGCTAAGTCCGCCGCGTGCGCCGCGATTTTGTAAGCGATCACACCATCCTTCACGTCCTGGCGGTCGGGCAAGCCGAGATGCTCTTTCGGCGTCACGTAACACAACATCGCCGTGCCGAACCAGCCAATCATCGCCGCGCCAATCGCGCTGGTGATGTGATCGTAGCCCGGCGCGATGTCCGTAACGAGCGGCCCCAGCGTGTAGAAAGGCGCTTCGCCGCAGACTTCAAGCTGACGGTCTACGTTCTCCTTAATCAAATGCATAGGCACATGGCCTGGCCCTTCGATCATCACCTGGCAATCCATCTCCCAGGCGATCTTCGTCAACTCGCCCAGCGTTTCAAGTTCAGCGAACTGCGCGTCGTCGTTGGCATCGGCAATCGAGCCGGGCCGCAAGCCATCGCCCAAACTGAACGACACGTCGTAGGCGCGCATAATCTCGCATATCTCGCGGAAGTGGGTATAGAGGAAACTCTCTTCGTGATGCGCCAGACACCACTTCGCCATAATCGAGCCGCCGCGCGAGACGATGCCGGTCGTGCGTTTGGCCGTCAGCGGGATGTAGGGCAGGCGCACGCCTGCGTGAATCGTGAAGTAATCGACGCCTTGCTCGGCCTGCTCGATCAGCGTGTCGCGGAAGATCTCCCACGTCATCTCTTCGGCTTTGCCCGTCACTTTTTCAAGCGCCTGATAGATCGGCACAGTGCCGATGGGAACCGGCGCGTTGCGGATGATCCATTCGCGCGTCTCGTGAATGTTGCGGCCCGTAGACAAATCCATCACCGTGTCCGCGCCCCACTTGATAGACCAGCGCATCTTCTCGACCTCTTCTTCAATCGAAGAGGCGACCGCCGAGTTGCCGATGTTGGCATTGATCTTTACGAGGAAGTTGCGCCCGATGATCATCGGCTCGCTTTCGGGGTGGTTGATGTTGGCCGGGATGATGGCGCGACCGCGCGCCACTTCGTCGCGCACGAACTCAGGCGTGACGATGCGCGGCAAGGCTGCGCCGAAGCGTTCGCCTTGATGTTGAAAACTGAGGGCGCTGCGGTCGTTCTGCTGCGCCTCGAAGGCAGCCTGACGACCGAGGTTCTCGCGGATAGCGATGAACTCCATCTCCGGCGTAATCTGGCCGCGCCGGGCGTAATGCATCTGCGTGACGGCGCGGCCTGAGCGGGCGCGCAGCGGCGGACGGCGAAGACCCGGATAGGCTTCAAAGCGGTCGTTCTTGCGAGCGTATTCGCGCGCCCCTTCCGTGAGGTAGCCGTCGTCTTCGGGCTTCACAGAGCGGCCTTCGTATTCTTCAACGTCGCCGCGCTCGATGATCCAGCGGCGACGCAGCGCCGGCACGCCGTCGTGCACATTGCATCTCGCGTTGGGATCGCCCCACGGGCCGCTCGTATCGTAGACGCGCACCGGCGCATTCTCTTCGACCGCGCCATTGATGCCGCGCGTCACGTTGAGCTTGATCTCGCGCAGCGGCACGCGCAGGTCGTCGCGCGAGCCTTCGACGTAGATGCGTGTGGAGCTGGGAAATTGAAAGTTGCTGGTCTGATTTGTCTGGTCGTTGGCGTTGCTCATGTTTCACCTCGTTGCCGAGCGAGAAACAGAAAGAAGGCAAATGCGACACGGCGACACGGTGACGCGGCGACGCGGGGAAAGAAGAGCCGTTCGTCTCGGTGTCCTTCCCTCGCCGCGTCGCCGCGTCACCGTGTCGTTAGTCTTTGCCTTTTCCAAGTTTCTTCCTTCGGCGGCATTATCCGCATCAGGTTCAAGGGGTCTCCTTCGCAGGACTCTCAGCCGCGCCCGCTGGCGTAGCTCCCCCGAAACGCAACCGTAAGATTAGCAATTAAGTGAACAGATCATCAACCGGCATTGACCAGCCGGGCACGGCGGGTTCAGCGTCCGCCGTCTCACCGCGATGATAAACGGTCGGATGATCGGGATTGTCGGAGCGGTAAACGCGAATGACTTCTTCTTTGAGCACATCAACGTCCCATACTACCAATGTTCCGGCGGCGAAGTAGTCGCGGCGCTTGCGCGCCATCGCGGCTTCGGCCTTCGGGCCGTAATCGCTTGCGCTGCGGACTTCGATGGCGAATATGGGCGCGCCATCAAGAAACTTACCGCCGCTGCGCGGCCCGACGTAGAGCGCCGCATCAGGTGAGAACGATTTGCGGTTCGGCAAATTGACGATGAAGCCGACGTTGTCGCCATATACGCGACCAAAGCCAGTGCGGCGGGATTGTTCTCTGAGACTGACAACGATTTCTAAAGCTGCGCTGCCGGGCAGATCGCCTGTTGGACTCATAAGGATTAACTCTCCGTCAACGATTTCGGCCTTACCGTTTTCGGGGACGTGGTAGAGGTCTTCGATTGTCGCTTCAATCTTCGTGCTCATCACACACCTTCATTAGCATGCGGCAAAATGGATAGTGCCGCCGGTGATCCAACGGCTGGCACACGGGAACCGAGGTGGCCCTATGATAAACCAATCACAGCGGGAGATGATAGAAGAAAGAGCGCAGCGCCGCGTGCGCCGCGCTCACATCGTGGCAGTCTCGAAGTTCTCCTCTTCGGCGCTCAGGCAGTCCATACAGGTAATGGCCGTCGGCTCGGCGTCCAGGCGGCGCGGGTCAATCGGTTTGCCGCAGCGAATACAGATTCCGTACGTGCCATCGTCGATGCTCTGCAACGCCGCTTGCACACGTTCGAGCCGATTACTCTTCATATCAATGACGCGGTTCTGCACGTCCTTGATCTCACCGATGACCGGCGCGTCAGCCGCTGTGATCTGCCGGTCGTCCGGCGTCGGCTCTGCGGCTTCGGCGACGGTCGGAATCTGTTCGGTCAAGCGGTCGCGTTCTTCGATCAGTTGCTTGCGGTATTTTTCCAGGTCTAGCGCCATTCGTTTTTCCTCAAGTAGCAGAGGCTAGGGACTAGCGGGAAACGGAAGCGCGGCGCGCTTATCTCCTGCTAGCCTCCAGCCTCCAGTCTCTAGCCTCTGCTGGTTACACGCGCCGAGCCTGCTGCGGCGTCGGCTGCGAAATCTGTTCGAGCGCGTTGGCGAGGTCTTGATCGCGTTCGGCTTCGAGCGCGATGTCGCCCAGCGAAATGATGCCGCGCAGCCGCCCGTTCGGGTCGCAGACCGGGATGCGGCGTATCTGGTGCTCGCCCATCTTGCGAATGGCCTCCATCACCGAATCGTCCGGCGTGCAGGTGACGATGTCTTCGCTCATCACTTCGCGTGCCTTCACCGTGCGCGTGTCCGATCCCTCGGCGATGATGCGGCAGACGATGTCGCGGTCGGTGACGATGCCAATCAGTCGCCCGTTCTCAACCACCGGAATCGAGCCGACGTTGTCGTCTTCCATCAGGTCGGCAACATCACGGATGACCGAGTCGGGGCCGCAGGTGGTGACGTTCTTCGTCATAATCTCGCTGCAACGTAGCTCGCTGCGCCCTCTGCCCCAGTTGCGCTCGTCGCGGCGGTCATCGCGGCGATAATCACGGCCTGATTCATAGCCGCCGCCAGTCCAGCCGGTCGGGCCGCTGAAGGCGCGGTCGGGACTCGAATACGGGTAATCGGTTTCGGCCTCATAGCGCCCGCCCGTCGTCTGTCGGTTGTACGGCTCGTCATAATCGCGCCGCTCTCGGCGGTACTCGTCTTCGTGGACATCGTAGTCAGAGCTTAGCTCGTGGCGGCGATAGCCGGGGAAGTTATCACGGCCATAGCCACGGAACCGACCGCCGCCCGAACGCTGAAAGTCTTCGTGATCGGAGCGGCCCGACGCCAGATCGTTGTAGCTGTGGCGGCCATAGTCTTCTTCGCGGTAGGCGTTGCGCGAGCCATGGCGCTCTTCATCCCGGTTGCCATAGCGGCCATACTCTTGCCCATAGCCTTGATTGACGCGTGAAGCGCCTTGCCGCCCGCCCGACACGTCGCGGTAATCGGGGCTGAGATTGTTGATTGTGTCACGGCCACGATTGCGGTCATATCGGTTCGCATTGCGCGAATCGTCAATGTTCAAGCGGTCGTCTTCGCTGCGCGCGAAATCGGCGCGGTCACGCCCACGCATCGAAGACGAGCGGCGCGGGAAATCGCGCCGGCTCTCGCGGCCCATCGTGTAACGATCATTGGCGAACCGCTGGTCGGTGTTAGCCGTGCGCGGTTCGCTTGCCGCTTCGGTGTTTTCGTTGCGTTGCTCTCTGTCCATTCCGGTTTTGCTTCTGCTCATACTCGTTTCCCCCTGCAAAGTGATTCACGTTACGGCTACCAGTTGAAAAGGGTCGCCAGGCGGCCAAGCCATGACGAAGGCTGGCTGATCTCTTCGAGCGCGTCAGCCAGTTCGCGGTCTTTATTCGTCTGCACGGCGATGTCGGCGGTCGAGATAATGCCGACCAGGCGGTCGCGGCTGTCAACGACGGGGATGCGGCGAATCTGATGATCGCCCATCTCGCGGATGACTTCGACGAGGCGGTCGTTCTGGTTGGCGGTGTACACGTCATCGCTCATGCAGTCTTCGGCGCGCATCTCGCTTTCGGGTCTATCCGCTGTCAGCCCGCGCACGACCAGATCGCGGTCGGTGACGATGCCGCAAAGCTTGCCGTTCTCGTCCAGCACGGGAATCGCGCCGGTGTCTTGATCGCGCATCAAGCGAGCGACTTCGTTGATGAGCGTGTCGCGCCGGCAACTGACCACGTCGCGCGTCATAATATCGCGGCAGCGCAGATGCGAACGTTGCGGCCCGCTCTGTGTGAAGCCGCGCGTCGTCTCCCAACGCTCGGCGTTGTTTGATCTCCAATTTCCAGTCTGGCCGCGCCCATAGTTGTCTACCTCGGTGTTGCGGCCATAGCCCGTGTATCCTTCATCGGTTTCGGTGCGATAGTTCGGTTCGCGCGTCAGGTTGTAGCCGCGCGTGTAGCCCCGATAGTCTTCGCCATAGCCCCGGTCGCTGCGATTACGGTCGCGCTCGTCGCGTCCCCAATCGTTGCGAGTCAGGCTCGTGCTTCGGTCTCGATATGCCATGCTCATCTCTCCTTTGGTTGGGATTCCTGCTTTGATGAGCAACCTCTATGCCGATTGACGAAGTGTGATCAACGTATAAACGCGCGCTGATTCGGTTGAAAACTTCGCGTCACATCTGGCTATTCATTAAACCACTTCGCTGACTTCATCTCTCGACAGCTAACGAATTTCATACAGCACTGTCTGGAAAGGGCGCAGGCTAGCTGAGACAGTAACGCCCGCGCCTGTGACACAAGTGAAATGTGCGACGCGCCTATCTTTGAGATTCACGAATGCCGATGCTATGCTCGGATTGAGTTATGGATGCGACAGTCAGTAGGCGAATCAATGAAGCGTTCGGGCGGCGTATGCGCGCCGCGCTCGAACCTTGGGAACTGGTCGGCAATACGCCGCTCATCCGTTTGCGCAAGCTCACCGCGCAAGCCAAAGGCGTCGAGATTTATGCGAAGGCCGAATGGTTCAACCCCGGCGGCTCGGTCAAAGACCGGCCTGCGCTCAATATGATTTTGGAAGGCGAACGCACGGGCCTGCTCACGCGCGACAAGATCATCCTCGATGCGACGAGCGGCAACACCGGCATCGCTTATGGCTGGATCGGCGCGGCGCGCGGCTACCGCGTCAAGCTCGCTTTGCCGCAGAACGCCAGCGAAGAACGCAAAAAGATTTTACGCACCTACGGCGTCGAGCTTGTCTTGACCAGCCCGCTCGAAGGCTCGGACGGCGCGATTCGTGAAGCGCGTCGCTTGTACGCTGAAAATCCTGACCTCTACTTTTACGCCGATCAATACAACAACCCGGCAAACTGGCGGGCGCATTACGAGACGACGGCGCTGGAAATCTGGGAGCAGACGGGTGGAGCGATTACACATTTCATTGCCGGCCTCGGCACCAGCGGCACGTTCGTCGGCACGAGCCGCCGCTTGAAAGAGCTGAACTCGAACATCCAATGCATCTCGTTCCAGCCCGACTCACCCTTTCACGGCCTCGAAGGCTTGAAGCATATGGCGACGGCCATTGTGCCGGGCATCTACGACACGGCGATAGCCGACGCCGAGATCGAGGTCAGCACCGAAACGGCGCACGAGTTCGCGCGTCGGCTGGGCAGGGAAGAGGGCTTGCTGGTCGGCATCTCGGCGGGCGCAGCGGTAGCCGCCGCCCTGAACGTAGCGAGCCGGTTGGAGTCGGGCGTCGTCGTCACGGTCTTTCCCGACAGCGGCGACAAGTACCTGAGTGATCGCTTCTGGGATGAACGTTGAGCCAACCTTCTTACCGAGGATTTTGATTTGGCTATTAAAGTTACCAACGCCAATCTCGACGCCATCAAGCAGCACGGCGAGCGGACGTACCCTTACGAATGCTGCGGCTTCCTGCTCGGCACGATGCAAGACGACGTGAACGTGTTAGTCGAAGTCTACCCGGCGGAAAACGAGTGGGACGAGTCCATCCGCAAAGTCGAAACGCTTGGCGAAGGCATCCCCGCCGCGCGCGATTACCGCAAGCAGGAGTCACACGCCAACCGCTACTGGATCACCGCCGAGCAGTACAAGCGCGCCGACACTTATGCGGGCGCTCACGGCTTGCAGATCGTCGGCTATTATCATTCGCATCCCGACCACCCGGCAGAGCCGTCCGGCTACGACTTCGATCATTCGTGCTTCGCCAACCAGTCTTACGTGATCGTGTCCGTCGAAAGAGGAAAAGCCGGCGCGCTCAACTCGTTCAACAAGCCCGACTACGAAAAGTTCGAGCCGGAAGAAATCGTCGTTGACGAATGAGCCGGGCCGCCGCAGATTGCCGCATCTTCACAGATGATCGGCGAGCCAACACACGACGGCTGGCTCGCCGTTTTCTTTTTTCCACCGCCACGATTAGAATCCTTATTTGCAGGCGAGCACTGATAATCAGACAAGGAGAATTAAACAAGCTTATGGCTGTGAGCATATACATTCCCACTGCCTTGAGGAATTTCACCGGAGGTAATGAATCGGTCGCGGTCGAGGCTGGCACCGTCGCCGATGCGCTCGGCGCGCTCATCGCCGAGCACTCGAATCTGAAGAAGCACCTCTATAATGACCAGGGCGAATTGCGTCACTTCGTCAACATCTACGTCAACGACGAAGACATTCGCTACCTCGATAAAGGCGAGACGAAGTTGAAAGATGGCGACACGCTCAGCATCGTGCCTTCGATAGCCGGCGGCTCAGCGGTCATCGAAGAGACGGCGGCCAATGCGGTCGAGTTGAGCAAAGACGAAATCCTGCGCTACAGCCGCCACCTCATCATGCCCGAAGTCGCGCTCGAAGGGCAGAAGAAGCTCAAGGCCGCGAAAGTCCTGTGCATTGGCGCGGGGGGCTTAGGCTCGCCGCTGGCGTTGTACCTGGCGGCGGCGGGCGTGGGCCGGCTGGGCATCGTTGACTTCGACGTTGTTGACTTCACCAATCTTCAGCGCCAGATCATTCACTCGACGGCCAACGTCGGTCGCCCGAAACTCGACTCGGCCAAAGAGCGCATCGCCGAGATCAACCCCTTCGTGCAGGTCGATACTTACGAAGAGGCGTTGACGAGCGAGAACGCGCTCGATCTGTTCCGCGACTACGACATCGTCGTTGACGGCACGGATAATTTTCCGACGCGCTATCTGGTCAACGATGCTTGCGTGCTGCTGGGCAAGCCGAACGTTTACGGCTCGATCTTTCGCTTCGAGGGACAAGCGACAGTCTTTTATGCGAAGGAAGGGCCGTGTTATCGCTGCCTCTATCCTGAACCGCCGCCGCCCGGACTGGTTCCGAGCTGCGCTGAAGGCGGCGTGCTCGGCGTGCTGCCCGGCATCATCGGCGTGATGCAAGCCATTGAGACGGTCAAGCTGATCCTCGGTAAAGGCGAGTCGCTGATCGGCAGGCTCGTCTTGTTTGACGCGCTGAAGATGAAGTTCCGCGAGTTGAAGCTGCGCAAGAATCCTGATTGCCCTGTGTGCGGCGAGAACCCGACCGTCACCGAGCTAATCGATTATCAGGAATTCTGCGGTGTCACTCCACACGAAGAGGTCAGCGTCGGTCAGGAGTTTGAGATCACGCCCGCCGAGTTGAAGGCGAAGATGGATCGCGGCGACGACTTCGTGTTGATTGACGTGCGCGAGCCGGAAGAGTACGCCATCGCGCGCATACCGGGTTCGCGTTTGATTCCGCGCGCGACCTTGCCTGAGCGCGTGCACGAGCTGTCGAGCGCCGACGACATCGTTGTTCATTGCAAGAGCGGTGTGCGCAGCGGCATGGCCGTAGACTTTCTCAAGCAGGCCGGCTTCCGCCGCGTCAAGAACATGGTCGGCGGCATCCTGCGCTGGTCCGATGACGTGGACCCGACCGTGCCGAAGTACTAAAGAACCTTTGCCACAGAGGCACAGAGACACAGAGGTATTAATTCATTTTCTCTGTGTCTTTGTGCCTCTGTGGCAAATCCTGAGCGAATGGCCACAACCGTCAATCACGAAGAATCGAGTGCGCTGTCGGCATCCGTTGTCGAACGACTGAGGTCAATCGTCGGCGCGCAAAATGTGTTGACCGAGCGCGACGAGTTGCTGGTCTATGAAGCCGATGCGCTCACGCTGCATAAGCAATTGCCTACTGCCGTCGTTATCCCGCGAAACTCCGAAGAGGTTGCCGCCGCTGTAAAGGTGTTGGCCGAGGCGGGTGTGCCGTTTACGCCGCGCGGCGCGGGTACTGGACTATCGGGCGGCGCGCTGTCGCTGAATGGCGCGGTGATCTTCGAGCTGGCGCGGCTCAATCGCATTCTCAAGCTCGATTATGAAAACCGACTCGCGGTCGTCGAGCCGGGTGTCATCAACGTGCAGTTATCGCAAGCGACCGCGCCGCACGGCTTTCATTACGCGCCCGACCCGTCGAGCCAGATGGCTTGCACCATCGGCGGCAATGTCGCCGAAAACTCCGGCGGCCCGCACTGTTTGAAGTATGGGATGACGACGAATCACGTGCTCGCGGTCGAGGTCGTCTTGCCGAACGGCGAGGTCGTCACGCTCGGCGGTGGCGGCGTTGACGCGCCGGGCTATGACCTGCTCGGTCTGTTCGTCGGTTCCGAGGGGACGTTCGGAATTGTAACGAAAGCCACGCTCAAGCTGACGCGCCTGCCACAGTCAGTGAAGACGTTGCTGGCCGAGTTTATGACGGTTACGGATGCGAGCCGCAGCGTCAGCGAGATCATCGCGGCAGGCATTCTTCCCGCCGCGCTTGAGATGATCGACCACCGAACGATTGAAGCGATTGAGAATTCAATCTTCGCTGGCGGTTTCCCTACGGATGTCGCGGCGCTGCTGATTATCGAAGTGGATGGGCTGGCGGCGGGGCTTGAACAGACCGCCACGCGCACTGCCGAGATATGTCTGCATAATCGAGCGCGCGCCGTGCGCGTGGCCAAAGACGAAGCGGAACGCACGCGGCTCTGGGCGGCGCGCAAGCGCGCATTCGGCGCAATGGGCCGCATCGCGGCGGACTTGATGGTGCAAGACGCGGTGATTCCGCGTTCGCGTTTGCCTGAAGTGCTCGATGAAATCTATCGCATCGCCGCGCGCCATCAACTGACAGTGGCGAACGTCTTTCACGCGGGCGATGGCAACTTGCATCCAAACATCAGCTTTGATGGCCGCAACAGCGACGAGCGGCGCAGAGTCGAGCAAGCATCGAAAGAGATTATGCGATTGTGCGTCGGCGTCGGCGGCTCGATCACCGGCGAACACGGCGTTGGGATGGATAAGATCGAATCTATGCGGCTGATCTTTTCCGACAGCGATCTCGAACGAATGATGTCAGTGCGTGAAGTCTTCAACCCGCAAGGGCTGTGCAATCCCGGCAAAGTCATTCCGACGACGAAGACGTGCCGCTTCTGCGGCTTTGGCGTCGAAGACTTTCGCCACAAGCGGCTGACTCCGCATGGGATGAGCGAGCGTTGATCGATGAGAATCAAGCGCCGCGCTGGATAACGACCAAACTCAACGAATGAGCAAACCGCAGACAGACCTTACCGCCACATTCGCCGGTGTCGTCGGCAGCGCCAACATTCTGGCGAATCCGGCGCTAAGCCTCGATGGGATAGCGCCGGCCTTGCTGGTCAAGCCGGCGTCGGCGCGGGAAGCGGCTGACTGTTTGCGCCTCTGTGCCGAGAGGCGAATCGCCGTCGTGCCGGCGGGGCGGGCAATGTGGTTGGAGTGCGGCAATCCTTTGCGGCGGGCAGACGTGGTCTTGAGCCTCGAACGGATGAGCCGCATTGTTGATTACAGCGCGCCTGATTTAACCGTCACGGTTGAGGCCGGGATGACGCTGAATGAGTTGAATGAAAAGACGGGACGCGACCGTTTGTGGCTACCGCTCGACCCACCGGGCGCGGCGGCTTCGGTGGGCGCAGTGGTCGCGTGCAATTCGAGCGGCGCGTTGCGCGGCGGCTACGGCACGCCGCGCGATTACGTGATCGGCTTGAAGCTGGCGCACGCCGACGGCTCAGAAAGTAAATCGGGCGGTCGCGTCGTCAAGAACGTTGCCGGTTACGATTTGAATAAGCTGTATGTCGGCAGCTACGGCACGCTCGCGGTGATTACCGAAGCGACCTTTAAGCTGCGCCCGCTGCCTGAGCGAAGCGTGACGATAGCCTTGACTCAAAAGCAGCCTGAGCGGCTGACCTCATTAGCCCGGCAAATCCGCGCCTCTGAATTACAGCCGGTCGCGTTCGTGCTGGCCTCGACGCCGGTTGTCGAACGACTCGGATTGAGAAATGCAGCGACTGCCTTGCTCTTGCGATTCGCGGATAACGAAGCGGCTGTGACGCATCAAGTCAACTGGCTGCGACAGACTTGCGGGATCGAGCGCGAAGTTGACGAAGTGACCGGCGATGCGGAAAGCGCGCTCTGGACACGCATCAATAATATGGCGGACGAGTCAGCGGCTGTCATAAGAATGAGCGTGCCGCTTGCGCAGACGGCGGTTGCCTGTGAAAGAATGTTAGAGGAAGGCGAGACGGCGATCACGGCTGATTTCAGCAGCGGCATCATCCGCGCCGCGTGCAGCGGCAATGATGATGAGGTCGTTTGTGCGATGAAAGGTTGGCGCGCGATGGCTCAGGAACTAGGCGGCACACTCTTCATCGAGAAAGCGCCGCTTGTGGTCAAGCAGCAGGTAGATGCGTGGGGCGAGGTCGGCGCGAGCGAGCGGCTGATGAAAGCGCTCAAAGAAAAATTCGATCCGCAAGGCATCTTGAATCCGGGCCGGTTTGTTGCAAGCATCTGAATTATGGCGACTCCTATCGAAGAGACACGCGAGCAAAGCCACCTGGCATCGCTCCTCGCCGCCAACACGGAACGGCTGTTGACCTGCGTGCATTGCGGCCTGTGTCTGCCGGCCTGTCCTACGTATCGTGTGCTTGGCAACGAGAATGATTCACCGCGCGGACGCGTCTACCTGATGCGCGGCGTCGTTGAAGGGAAGTTGAATGTCGCTGACACATTCATCAACCATATAGACCTGTGCCTGGGCTGTCGGGCTTGCGAATCGGCTTGCCCGTCGAGTGTGCCTTACGGGCACTTGCTCGAAGCGGCGCGCGCCGAGGCTTCTACTGCCAAAGCAAGGCGCGGCTCGCTGGCTGAAAAGCTGACGCGGCTATTCCTGAATCAAGTCTTTATGCGACCGGCAAGATTGCGGGTTGCGATGCGGCTGACGCGATTCCTGCGCGATAGCGGACTGGCCGAACTGGCCTTGGAAGCCGGTTTGGTGACAGGGCGGCTGCAATTTGCGCTGGCGTTGTTGCTGGCTACGCGCTCGCCTGAAGTGAAACCCGTGAGCCGGCGTCGCGCATCGAGAAGGGAATTGATCGCAGGCGCAGAAGCCGAGAAGCGCGGTGTCGCGGCGAAAGTGGCTCTGCTGCGCGGCTGCGTGATGGAAGGATTATTCGGGGCGACGAATCGCGCGACGGAGCGCGTGCTGAGACGCAATGGCTGCGAGTTGGTTGAGGTCGGTGAGCAGATGTGCTGCGGCGCGCTGCACGCGCACGCGGGGCAACTTGAATCAGCCAGGCAACTGGCGCGCGCCAACATCGACGCCTTTCTGGCGAGCAACTGTGATTGGGTCGTTGTCAACGCCGCCGGCTGCGGCGCGGCAATGAAGGAATATGGCGCGCTGCTTGCCGATGATCCGCAGTACGCCGACAGAGCCAGCGCCTTCAGCCGCAAAGTAAAAGACATTACAGAACTGCTGACCGAGCGTGGCATCGCCAAACCTGATCGGGAGATCAAGCGGCGAGTGACTTACGACGCGCCGTGTCACCTGTACCACGCGCAGCGCGTGACGCAAGCGCCGCTTGATATGCTGAAAGCCGTGCCGGGTATTGAGCTGGTTCCGCTCAGAGGCGCGGAGACGTGTTGCGGCGGCGCGGGCATCTACAACTTGCAGCACCCGCAGTTGAGCGGCGAGATTCTCGCAGATAAACTCGCCGCTATTCGTGAGAGCGGCGCTGACACAGTTGTGACGGCAAACCCAGGATGTATCATGCAGATTAGCGCCGGCGCGCGCGTCAACCAGTTGCCCATCGCCGTGATCCATCCGGTCGAGCTGTTGGACGCGGCTTACTCTGACTGATAGCTCCGGCGGAATAGATTCTTTTGATATAGACAGGTTGGAATGTTGCGGATGCGAGTCCGTGTTGCTATTCAAATTGGTTTGTTGTTTTTATCACTCACGCTGCCACCGGGGGTGACCTTTGCCCGACAGTCGAACGGCTATGGCCCGGAAGTCAAATCGTTTCTCGAATTGATGCGCCACGAAGAGGACGAGCTGGAGTACCAGATCGCTCACAACGAAATCCCGCGCCCTCATTACCTGCGCGCCCGCAGCCGCATTGCCATTCATCGCCAGGCTGTGTTGGACATTGTCAAACAGACCGGCGCAGATGTCGTGCCTGAGCTTCACGTGGTGACGGCAGCCGAGATGGCCGAGTTGATTGAAGGCGGCACGCGCGCACTCAAAGGCGTCAAGCGCGGCCAGCTTGTCAATAACAAGTGGCGCTATATCGGCAGCGCCACCAGGGGCCAAATCTTCTACATCTTTGAGCGAATCCAAAAGCTTTGAAAGTCTTTCGAGTCTTTCGAGTCGGGGATAAGGAGCGGCCTGACTTGGTAGACTCGATAGACTATTCCTTTGAACTGTTGACAGGAGCCGATTCAGCAGTAAACTCCCTGTGTGTGCAACGGCTGGTTAAACGTGCGGGTTGCCAGCCGCCCCTCGCCCTGCCCCTATCTGGTTATAGACATCGAAATAAATAGTAATAGCAGCCACTAAAATCGGGCGAATGCGAGCAGCCGTAATAAAGTACACTGCGTGAGGAACCTCTCCCATGTCAACGATCAACTTTTCACAAGTTGTGCAATTGATGCTTTCCGTATCCGACAAGATTTCTGACCTGATCTTCTCGCCAGGGCGACCGCCGCAGGTTGAATTGATCGGAAAGCTGACGGCGGTGAACATTCCCGGTATGGAGATGCTGACACCGGCGCACACTGCCGGCATAGCGAAGGCGCTGATCGGTAATAACAAGGTGGCCGAACAGACGCTCGAACAACACGGTTCAGCCGACCTTTCCTTCAGCCTCACGGGGCTGTCGCGGTTTCGCGTCAACATCTTCAAGCAGCGTGGCACGTTTGCCATCGTTATGCGCGTTGTGCCTGATATTGTACCGACATTCGAGCAACTGAACTTGCCCGTCGCCTTGAAAGAAGTGGCGGATATAAAAAATGGCATCGTGCTGGTCACGGGGCCGACTGGGTCGGGTAAGTCTTCGACGCTGGCAGCCATCATTGATCTCATTAACGACACGAAGTATTACCACATCGTCACCATCGAAGACCCAATCGAGTTTATGCACAGGCACAAAAAATCGACCGTGCATCAACGCGAATTGCATTCGGACACCTCGACATTCGCGTATGCGCTGCGGGCGGCATTGCGGCAAGCGCCGAAGGTGATTCTGGTCGGCGAGATACGCGACTTGGAAACCTGCGAAGTGGCGCTCGAAGCGTCAGAGACCGGCCACTTGGTGCTCTCGACTCTGCACACGACCGACGCGGTGAAGACGGTAGAACGATTGATCGGTCTGTTCCCGAAGAGCCAGGAGCACATCATTCGTATGCGACTGGCCGGCGCGTTCCGCTTTCTTGTGTCGCAGCGGCTCATCCCGCGTGCCGACAGTCGCGGGCGCGTAGCGGCGATTGAGATTCTTAAGTCAACAGCGCGCACGCGCGATTATGTCGAGAAGGGCGAGCGCGAAGGCAAGTCGCTCTATGATGCGATGCGCGATGGCAACCTCGACGGCATGCAGGTGTTCGACGATGTCATCGAGCAGTTGATTCGCACCGGCGTCATCACTATGAATGATGGTCTGGTCTATGCGACGAACCGCCAGAACCTGATGCTGCAACTTTCCGATTACGGCAGCGGCTCGGGAAGTGGGATGTTCGGGCCGGGCGCGACGAGCGATTTGATAAGCTGAAGAGGTACGGGCAGCGTGTAAGCGAGGCAGTCAGGAAATGAAAAAGCGCCGGGCGGCGATAGGCTGACCGGCGCTTTGAAAACTGAGCCTCGAAGGCTTCTTTAATCTTTATTGCGGGACTTTTTCGCCCCGGAAATGAATGTTTTAATCTCCTGACGTATCTCCTCACTGGAATAATCCTGCTCAAGATACGCATTGATTCGTTCGCCGGAAAGGAGGTCTAGAAATATCTCCTGGGTGATGGCGTCGTGCTGAGCGGGCTGTTCGGGAAGACCTAATCGAACAAGCGCTGACAGCCTGTGCCAGATTGTTTCCGCGTCCTGACGAATAAGCAACTCTCGCCAATCGCAGACGGGTGAACGGGGAATCCTCGCAGGCGCGATAGGGCGTCGCGCGCGCGGGGCAACAGCGGTGAGGGCTTTCATTGCCATTGCGCTACTCCTGCTTTGTTTTGTTGATTGATGTGACGCGTAAAGGAGGGCAACGAACTACACTCCACTTAGCGTCTACCGGCAGCAAGCTTACAAGAAGGGGCTGATTTATTCAAGCATCAAGGAAAACTCGAAGCTTTTTGTTTTTCCTCATTCGGGAAGGCTAGAAAGGTGATGCCCGTGCATCAGACCATCAACAAGCGTGTGGCGAGTGCGCCGGCAGAAATCATCGACCGCAGAAGAACACGCCGCTTTGACGTGGCTTGGCCGGTCATCATTAGAGGTGTTGACGAGCACGGCCAGTCTTTTGAAGCGTTCAGTTCCCTGCAAAATTTAAGTCCGGCGGGCGCTGCTGTAGGGCTAATGGTTTCGCTTCCCACAGGTGCGCGTGTCGAAATGGATGTGTGCTGCCCGTTGAGTCGAAGGCATTGGCTGCGGTATTGGGGCAGGATCGTTTCCGTTGAATCTTATGCCGAACAGCGAATCGTCAGCGTCGCTTTCGAGTCGGCAAAGCCGGCCTTCGTACCTGCTGCTGCCGTCGTGCGCTTGCATCTGATTCCGCCCAAAGGATGCATCCCGCATTGAAGCATCCAAAGGGAGAGAGAGTCGCCGTTCTCGACTTGCCGCTAGGCGCAGGATTTGCGCACAGCCTGCATCTCCAGGATGCACTGCTTCAGCCGTTTCAGCATATCCTCTCGTTCTTGTTTCGACGAACAATAACGTAACTGTTCAACCAGCCGATCAATCTCCGCCGCCGCCGTGCGCCGTTCAGGCGGGTCGCCGCTGACCGGCAGGGAATCTCCAGCATTCGTCTTGGATTCGAGCAATCCCTGCAACGCGTTCCAGAAAAGCTCGATATTGATCGGCTTTTCCAGACACATGTCGGCACCAATCGTTTCTGCCTCGACCAGAATCATCGGCCCGCAGCCGCTAATAACCATCACGGGGGTAGACTTAAGCGTTGCATCGGCGCGCACGCTGGCGATAAATTGCAACCCGCTTTTTCCGGGGAGGACAATGTCTGTAATGATAAGGTCAGGTTTTGTTTCGCGTGCCGCCCGTAGCGCCTGTTCGGCATTCGAGGCTGTGAGAGCCGTGTGACCTTTCAGTCGTAACAACTCGGCCAGCGGATAGAGCGTGTCAAAGTCATCTTCGACGACGAGAATAGTGCGCATAGACCCTCTCCTGGCTTAAAGAGCAATAAATTAGCGGACGCGTAGTTCCTATGAGGATGGCACTTTGCGTGTTGTGGGGCAATAAAACCAATCGAATGATACACCCCCTGCCTATGCCACGCAATCAAAACAGACCTGCCCTTCGCCGATCAGTATTAACAGACCGCTCGGTTTGTCTATCCCCATTTTAATAAGGAACGACGGGGCCACCATAGAATTGAACGCCCCCGTTTATTATGCGGCGAATAGGCACTGGCGGAGTCGTTTTGGAGTCGGGGTTGACAGTTTTAAAGACCCTGCTATAATCAAGTTTAGATCAAGCAATTGATTGGCGAGCCAAAGAAATAAAGTTTGACTCCACATCAACAAATGATCGAAGATTGACAACCTGATGTTGGCGCTTTGACGCGCCCGCCCGATTTGGAATCCCACTCGATTCTCTTTCACCTCGACAAATAAAAAAGTCGAAAAAGAGAAAAGAGGGATTGACAAAATCGAAAGATCGGGTAGAATCAAGTTTTGCCCTTGAAGGGTGAAAATAGTAAAAGCGATCTTTGAAAACTAGATAGTGCGTAAACGAACCAGACGTTCTGATGAGTTTAGCGAGAATGACCAAAAGTAGAACGGTCACTTTCGGCTAATGCTTAAAGTGGCCAGGGATTATAACTGAGAGTTTGATCCTGGCTCAGAATCAACGCTGGCGGCGTGCCTAACACATGCAAGTCGAACGCGAAAGCCCCTTCGGGGGTAAGTAGAGTGGCGTCCGGGTGAGTAACACGTAGGTAATCTACCTCTGGGTGGGGAATAACGTCTCGAAAGAGACGCTAATACCGCATAATGCAGCGGCACCTAATGGTGAATAGTTGTTAAAGCGGGGGACCCTTCGGGGCCTCGTGCCTGGAGAGGAGCCTGCGGCAGATTAGCTAGTTGGTAGGGTAATGGCCTACCAAGGCTTCGATCTGTAGCTGGTCTGAGAGGACGGCCAGCCACACTGGCACTGACACACGGGCCAGACTCCTACGGGAGGCAGCAGTGGGGAATTTTGGGCAATGGGCGCAAGCCTGACCCAGCAACGCCGCGTGAGGGAGGAAATCCTTCGGGATGTAAACCTCACAAGCAAGGGAAGAGCGCGACGGGGTGAATACCCCCGTCGTCCGACGGTACCTTGCGTAAGCCACGGCTAACTACGTGCCAGCAGCCGCGGTAATACGTAGGTGGCAAGCGTTGTTCGGAATTATTGGGCGTAAAGGGCGCGTAGGCGGTCTTGTAAGTCAGTTGTGAAAGCCCGGGGCTCAACCCCGGAGGGTCGACTGATACTGCGAGGCTAGAGTACGGAAGAGGTAGCTGGAATTCCCGGTGTAGCGGTGAAATGCGTAGATATCGGGAGGAACACCTGTGGCGAAGGCGGCTCGCTGGGCCGGTCCTGACGCTGAGACGCGAAGGCGTGGGGAGCGAACGGGATTAGATACCCCGGTAGTCCACGCAGTAAACGA
>JBJMGV010000073.1:0-20368 GCA_045807725.1 Blastocatellia bacterium
GAAGGGGCGCGATTCGACAGCCCAGGGCATCGCCCTGGGTGAGCGGCGGGGCTAACCGCCAAGCCCTGAAAGGGCGCAATAACCGATCACCTATTGCGCCCTTTCAGGGCTTGCGGAATGGTCGCTGAGTGTAGCCGGGGCGCTGCGCCGGGCTATTGAATCGCGCCCCTTCAGAGCTTCTCTGACACGCTCTATAGCCAACGATGCAATAGATCAAACAAGCTCCGTAGGAGCGTGATGTCTACATCACGCTCCTACGGAGCTTCGTCATCTCCATCAGCAATAACTATAAACATCGCGTCCCTACGGGACTCTCAGCAACTATAAACATCGCGTCCCTACGGGACTCACTGGCTACTGATAACCAACAACTAGCCACTGGCCACTGACCACTGGCCACTGACCACTACTTCTTCTTCTCTTCCTCGCGCGCTTTGGTGATGTGCGGCGCGAGCCGGTTGTAGCTGTCGAGGACTTCCTGCTTATGGTTGGGGCTGGCGGCGTCGAGGACGACGTGACGGACCATGACCATCAGTCTTTCGCGGCGGCCAAGAAAGCGGCCCGTCAGCGGTTGCTGTCCGGTCACGTCAACCAGCCCCTCGCGCACCCACAGCCAGAACTGCTTTTGCGTCGTCCAGAATTCGTTATCGTTTGAGCAAACGATCCGCGCCGTCTTCTTTGCCATTGCCTTGATACCCGCCTACTCGTCCCGTGCCGTTTGTAAAGCACCCTACAAACGATTTTAGATTTTGGATTAAGGGACATTAGGGGAATCTATGGGTCTGTTCTGCCAATCCAAAATCGAAAATCTAAAATTTACTTGAGCACTTCGGCGGCCTTCGCGCCGATGTCGGCGGGGCTGCTGACAACGTGGATGCCCGCCGCTGACATCGCCGCCATCTTCTCGGATGCGGTTCCCTTGCCGCCGGCGATGATCGCCCCGGCGTGACCCATGCGACGGCCCGGCGGCGCGGTCTGTCCACAGATGAAACCCACCACCGGCTTCTTGACGTTGGCGCGGACAAACTCAGCCGCCGCTTCTTCGGCAGTGCCGCCGATCTCGCCGATCATCACGATGGCGTCGGTCTCCGGATCGTCGTTGAACAAGGCCAGCGCATCGACGAAGTTCGTGCCGATCACCGGGTCGCCGCCGATGCCAATGGCCGTAGACTGGCCCAGTCCCAGGTTCGTCAATTGATGCACGGCTTCGTAGGTCAACGTCCCGCTGCGCGAGACAACGCCGACGCGGCCTTCTTTGTGAATATGGCCGGGCATGATGCCGATCTTACATTTGCCCGGCGAGATGATGCCCGGACAGTTCGGCCCGATCAGCCGCGTCTTGCGGTCACGCAGGTAATCGAAGGCGCGCACCATATCGATTGCCGGGATGCCTTCGGTGATGCAGACCGCGAGCGGCAAGCCGGCGGCGGCAGCTTCCATTATCGCGTCGGCGGCAAAGGCCGGCGGCACATAGATGACGCTGGCATTCGCGCCGGTCTGCCGCACGGCTTCAGCAACCGTGTCGAAGACCGGCACGCCATTGTGTTCGCTGCCGCCTTTGCCCGGCGTCACGCCGCCGACAATGTTAGTGCCATAAGCGATCATCTGCTGCGTGTGAAACGAGCCTTCCTTGCCGGTGATCCCCTGCACGATTACGCGAGTGTTTTTGTCTACCAGTATGCTCAAGTTCTTCTCCCAGATCGAAACTAGCGGCGCGAAACGTTCGCCTCAAAAGAGCAAGCAATATAGCACGACGAACAGGATTCAGGATACCCTGGCGCAAGATGCGCTTCGCGCAGCGCGGATTCAGGATTCAGTTAACGCCGCCAAACTGATGTTGAACTGATGGCAGATTTGCTGCGGCCTGAATCCTGACCCATCCCTGAATCCTGTATCCTGTATCCTGTATCCTCAAACGTACGATCCGCCGGTGACTAAGACCACTGCGCCGGTGACGTAATCTGACAGCGGCGAGGCCAGGAAGAGGACAGGGCCGGCGGCTTCGTCGGGCGTGCCGGGCCGGCCCAGCGGGATGAAGTTCTTCGCCATATCAATCATCGCCTGCGGGATGCCCAGATCGACCTGCTTATCGCCGCGCGTGATCTTCTCTTGTTTCTCTTTGGCCTGCGTCAGCCGCGTCTCGATGAAGCCATAGGCGACGGCGTTGACGTTGATGTTGAAGCGGCCCCACTCTTTCGCCATCGTCTTGGTAACGCCGACGATGCCCATCTTGCCGGCGGAGTAGTTGACCTGGCCGGGATTGCCGGCGACACCCGAAGTCGAAGAGACGTTGATGATCTTGCGCTGCACGCGACGGCCTTCACTGATCTCCTGCTTGGCGGCTTCGCGCATATAGGGAGTTGCCGCGCGGATGATGCGGAAGGGCGCGGTCAGATGCACATCGATCATCGCGTACCACTGCTCGTCGGTCATATTCTGAATCACCGCGTCCCAGGTGTAGCCCGCGTTGTTGACAATGATGTCGATGCCGCCAAACGCTTCGGCGGTCGTCTTGACGAGGCGGTCGGGGAACTCAACGTCGGTGACGCTGCCGGCGCAGACGATGGCGCGACCGCCCGCATCGGTGATCTCTTTCGCCGTCGCCTCGGCGACTTCCTGATCGATGTCGTTGATGACGACCGACGCGCCGTGCTGCGCAAACAGGGTGGCGATGCTCTTGCCGATGCCGCGACCAGAGCCGGTGACGATTGCCGATTTACCTACGAGAAGCCTGAAGTCTGTCATGGTTTTGTCTCCGATGGATGAAATTGTTGATGAACGCCGAGCAGGTGATGATTGCACAATCGACGCGCGCTTTCAAACCAGACCCTCAAGCCGTTAGCCGCCACCAATCGAGCCGCTGCTTGATAAATACGTATCGCTTGGCGATACTCGCTGCACGATGAATCGCACATTACATAAAGCCTCTCTCTTGCTACTGGTTCTTCTGTTGATGGGTAGCGGCGGCGCGTCGCCTGTCGTCGCTCTCAAGAAGCCTTTGCCGGCTCCGCAGACCGACAACGCGAAAGAATGGCGCTTCGCCGTTTCGGGCGACTCGCGCAACTGCGGCGACATCACGATGCCGGCGATTGCTCAGAAAGTGAACAGCAGTCAGGCGCAATTCTACTGGCATCTGGGCGACTTCCGCGCCATCTACGATTTCGATCAGGATATGAAAGAGCGCCCGTCACCCGTGCCCTTGACGATCATCGCTTATGAAACAAACGCGTGGGATGATTTCATCGCCAATCAGCTTTCGGCTTTTCGCGTGCCGGTCTTTCTCGGCATCGGCAATCATGAAACGATTCCGCCCAAGACCCGCGCTGACTACGTGGCGCAGTTCGCCGACTGGCTCAACGCGCCGGCCATCAAAGACCAGCGCCTGCGCGACAACCCGCGCGATCACCGGCTCAAAACGTATTACCACTGGGTGCAGAACGGCGTGGACTTCATCACTATGGATAACGCTTCAACGGATCAGTTCGACGACGCACAGATGCGCTGGGTCGAGTCGGTCCTCAAACGCGACGCCGACGACCCGAACATCAAGACCGTTGTTGTAGGAATGCACAAGGCGCTGCCCGAAAGCATCGCCGCCGACCACAGCATGAATGAATCATTGATCGGTGTGCAGAGCGGCAGGCGGTTGTACGCCGACCTGCTCGACTTGCAGAACAACAAGCACAAGCGCGTCTATGTGCTCGCCAGCCACTCGCATTACTTTATGGATGGCATCTTCAACACGGACTACTGGCGCTCGAACGGCGGCGTGTTGCCGGGCTGGATCGTCGGCACAGCCGGAGCCGTGCGCTACGGGCTGCCCGCAAACGCGAAAGATGCAAAGGCGGCGAAGACGAACGTCTACGGCTACCTGTTGGCGACGGTGAACCCGGCGGGCGAGCCTGAAGGGACGATCCGCTTCGAGTTTCAGGAAGTGCGCGAAGCAGACGTGCCTGCCGATGTCGTTCAGCAAATGGGCAAGGGTTTAATCGAGCAGTGCTTCCAGAAGAACTCGCAGCCGCATTGATGCGCGGATCGGTCACGCGCGTCACGCTTCTTCGCCCGGCTCGATGATGACGAAGTAAGGCTCGCCAAACAACACATCGCGCCCGAACAAGATGATGTTGGCAGTGGCTTGAAAATTCACAGGGCGCTTCACCAGTTGTTGCAACGCGCGGCGTAACGAATTGAGGCTCGGCGCGATGTCAGGCGCTTTGTCGCCGAGCGGCTTGGTGTGCAGCGCTGGGATGTAGAACTCATCCTTATCCCAGCAATCCATCGCCTTCGCGCCGATCAACGCTACGTCAAGATCGCTGGTCCCGATGCCATCGGCGTCAAACGGACGGCCATCCTTATACTTCTCGCCGGTGACGACGCTGCCGCGCAAGGCAACGCCGGTTCCTTCCGGCAAGCCCGCGCGCAACTTCTCTTTGAACGCTTCAAAGCGCGCGCCGTCGCCGCCGAATCCGAGACGGACAATGCGTTCAAGAATTTCATCTTCACTCATCTCTTTCACATCGCTGCTCATTTGTAGTTGATCCTCCTGTCAAATCTTCGCGCCGTCTTTGCAAACAACAAAAGAGATGAGGAGCAATTCGTGTTCCGATCTGCAAGCCCTTCTATTCAGCCGCCCGGCCATCGTGTATGATGGAGCGGCTGAAAGCTTTTATTCAGACAAAGAATAGAAAACAGATCCACTGAAAGGATCAGCCGCGCTTTGTTGTGCCTTCCGGGTTGTAGGATTTTTGTCCGACCGGAAGTGCGCAGCGGTGACGGCTCTTGTTCGTCATGCAAGTCAACGCTTCCCCAAATCGCTTAGGGCGAGTGTGCGCCCTTGTCGCCGGACTCACGCTTGTCTGCGGATTATGCTTTACGTTCGCGCTGCGCTCGCCAACGGGTCGTGTCTTAGCGAGCGGTGCGAGTATCAGCCTGACGACAGTCGGAGCCGCTTACACGCAGGACTTCAACACGCTCGCCGCGAGCGGCTCGTCGAGCGCGCTGCCTGTCGGCTGGGCGTTGAGCGAGTCGGGCACCAATGCCAACACCACCTACACCGCCGGCACAGGCTCAAACAACACGGGCAACACCTATAGCTTCGGCAGTTCGGGAAGCAACGACCGCGCCTTCGGCGGCGTGCAGAGCGGCAGCCTTGTGCCGACCATTGGCGCGTGCTTCACCAACAACACCGGCGCGACGATTACTTCGCTGGCCATCGCCTATGCGGGCGAGCAGTGGCGGCTGGGCGCAAGCGGGCGCGGCGCGGACCGCCTCGACTTTCAACTGAGCACGACGGCGACCGCATTGAACGATGGGACGTGGACGGATTATGACGGCCTCGATTTTTCGAGTCCCGTGACGAGCGGCACGGTCGGCGCGCTCGACGGCAACGCCTCGGCCAATCGCACCGGCATCAACTTCATGATTTCAGGATTGAACATCGCAAGCGGGCAGACCTTCTTCATCCGCTGGCTCGATTACAATGTCACGAACGCGGATGATGGGCTGAGCATTGACGACTTCTCATTGACGCCGAACGATGATGGCAGCGGCGGCGGCCCGCGCGGCATTGGCGCGGCCAATCCGGCGAGCGTCAACCCCGGCGGCTCGACGCTGCTCACGGTGCAAGTTCTGCCGCCCGCGAATTCGCCGAGCAGCGGCTTGAGAGTGACTGCTCAAGTCCTGGTCACGGCGGACCTGACGGCTATCGGAGGTCTGACAAATCAGTCCTTCTACGACGACGCCACGCACGGCGACGCCACCGCTGGCGACAACATCTTTTCATTCCAAGCCACCGTCGCCGCTACGACTCCGACAGGCAATAAGAGCTTGCCGGTGACGATCACGGACGCGCAATCGGGCACTGGCTCGACGGCTATCGCGCTGACCGTCGTCGCGCCCGAAGGCAGTTGTGCGCGTTGCGGCGTCGAACGCTGGTCGGTGAAGACCTGCACGGATGCGGACGCCGCGCTGATTGATACGGCTCACTCGACGCCGACGACGATTGCCACGATGCGAAGCTGGCCTGCTCAATCGAACATTCCGGCTAACAGTCGCATCGCGCCTTACGAGACGACCGCGTGGACCATCGAAGCGACGCTGACGCTCTACAAAAAAGAAGACGATTCGGATTATCACCTCGTCCTGCGCGACGCGGCGGGCAACACGCTCATCGGCGAGATTCCCTGCCCCGGCTGCGTCGGCGCGAGCAGCCCTGTGGCGACGAGGATCAATAACGCGCGGGCAACGTTCAATGCGACGCTGACGGCGACGACCAGTTTCCAGTCCGCCAATATTCCTGTGCGCGTCACCGGCATAGCGATGTTCGACTTCTCGCACGGGCAGACAGGGGCCGCGCCGAATCAGATCGAGTTGCATCCGCTCATCGACATCGTCTTCAACCCGACCTGCGCCTATTCGCTTTCCGACATCAATCCCTTCTTCGATGAGAGCGCGCACCAATCGACCATCAACGTGACCGCGAGCGGAGCTTGCCCGTGGACAGCCACCAGCAATGCCGACTGGATCACTGTCGAATCGGCGGAACCCGGTTATGGCAACGGCTCGGTCTTCTCTATGGTGCAAGAGAACACGACCCTGAGCGCGCGACAAGGGACAATGACAATCGCCGGCCAGACCGTCACGGTTATACAGGACGGCGGGCTGGGCGATAATTGTGACACGTACATTACACCGCAATCGCAGACCGTCGGCAGCGCCGGCGGCAGCCTCACCATTACTATCGAATCATCGCACCGCTGCGCGTGGCGAACGACGGCGGAGGTGCCGTGGGTAACGATCATTACTAACGCGAATGGGACCGGCAATGGCTCGGTAACGATAGCGGTCGCTGCCAACACGTCATTCAGGGGCCGCGTCGGCACAGTCCGCATCGGCGGCCAGTCATTCACGGTCAAGCAAAAGAGTCAGTAACGTTGATCGACGATCAAGGCTTGGGCTGACCTTCGCCGCTCCGCTCTTCGACGTTCCTGGTTCCGCTCTTGCCGCGCACCAGATTCTTGACTCCGAACAGCGACTCCAGCACGTCTTCCCAGAACGGCGCGCCGGCGCTGAGCAGCAATGTCATAACGAACCATCCGAAGAGGGTCTTGATCGCTTTGACGATGCCGTTTCTCCACTTGTCTGGAGAATCATCATGCCGCAACCATTGCCAGCTTTGGTTGATCCACGCAGGCCCCTCGAAGCCCATGCTGGTGTAGCTCTTCGCCCCTTCATTGATGACCGAGCGGGCTTGGTTCAGCCACTCTTCAGCTTTCTGCGGATCAGGGAACGATTGCGCTTCCTGGCTCCTCAGGTTTTCGGCAGCCTTCAATATAGCGGCGCGCTGCACGTCACTGGTCGCCACCGAATGATAGATGTTCAACAAATCAGCATTCAGCAAGATGACCACCAGCGCGCTGATCACCCACGCCCACGTCCGCATGCCGCGCGTGTAGCGTTCTTCAAAGCTTTGCATCACGGTGTCGTACCACGTCTCCACCTTGCCCAGTAACGATTTGATCGAAGCGATGCCTGGCGCGACAGTGGCCAGGCCATTCAACGCGTCGTTCAATCCCCGCAACGCTGTGACCGCCGCCTGCGTCGTCGCTGCGTTGCCGCCCTCAAGCTTGGACAAGCGCGTGATGGCCTCGTTGATACGGCTCTGCACGGCGCTGACCTGTTCCGGGCCGAGTCCGCCGAGCTTGCCGATGTCTGCCAAAGCCATATCGGCAGCGACCGTCTGGCCGCTGAGAATTTTGCGAATGTCGCCGACGAGCGGCGCGACCGCTTGCTCGATCTTATCGAATTGCACGCCGGCAGTGCTCAAGACCGCCGCGTTCTCGGTCTTGATGGTCTGTAACGAAGTCTCGACCGCTTCGGCCTTCGCCTTCAAGGTGGTGACTTCGGTGGCCAGCTCAGGAGCGAAGCGCTTAACCATCTCGCTGTCCTGAATCTTGCCGATGAATTTAAGCACGTCTTCTTTAGAGATCGAGTCGAGCATCATCTTGCCGGTCGCGGTGACGCGCCCGACTTTCCTGAACTCTCGCTCAATGCCGCAGTAGAGCGCCTTCACATCCGCGTTAGCCTCTGATGGATGTTGACCGCGCATCAACAGGCGCAGGAAGGGCGAGTTGTTCAGCCTCGACTTAATCAACTCCAGCGTGTTGCCGTTGACGACGTAGTGGAACAGGTGGACGAGCGAGGTTTCGATTTGCAGCGACTTGATCTTGAACAGCTTTTTGAGCAGCGCCTGCAACGACTGCACGAAGAGGCTCAAGACGAGAATGACCGTGACGACCGCAATGATCTTATCGAGCGCTTCCATATTGAGCATCGTTCCTCCTGAGGTCGGGTGACGGTTGAAGATAGAGCTTGCCAATTCAGAGATAGCCTGGCCCGTTGAAGCAAGGAGAGCGCGCCGGCCATCTTCGCTATTTGCGATTCAGCCTACAACAGTTCGCGCAGGTCATATCACAGCCGGAATGGCGATGTCAAAATAGTAAGCGGCGAGAGTTGAATTAGCAGGAAGAAGCAACCACCGATGAACACCGATGAACACAGATCGAAGATAGAGTCGGCCTTTCATTTCCGGTTCCATCCATGTTCATCTGTATTCATCTGTGGTTTCATTGAAGGTGGGTTAGCAAACGATCAAGGCGTCGGGGCGAGGCTCGGCTGGTCGGTAATCTCCCACGCCTTGTCGTCGCGCAGGACGCGCGATACCAGGGCGGTGTGGACGCCGTGGCCGGTGCGCTCGGCTTCGACGTGGCCGAGGATGGGCATACCGAACAGCGCGAGGTCGCCCATAATATCGAGAATTTTATGGCGCACAAACTCGTCGGCAAACCGCAGCCCTTCACGGTTGAGGAGGCCGCCTTCCGGCGTCAGCATAATGGCGTTCTCAAGCGAGCCGCCGCGAATCAGGCCGGAATTACGCAGGGCTTCGACTTCATCGAGAAAGCCGAACGTGCGCGCCGAGGCGATGTGGCGAGCGAACTGCCCATCAACGATCTGAACTTCGCGGCGCTGCGTACCGATCATCGGGTGCGGAAACTCGATCAGGCAGGAGATAGAAAACGTGTCGGCGGGCGCAAGGCTCATGCGGCGATTGTCCTGCACGACTTCGACGTGCTTGCGAAGGCGCAGGAACTGGCGCGGCGCTTCGAGTCGCACGGTGCCTGCCGCTTCGATCATCTCGATGAACGGTTCGGCGCTGCCATCGAGAATCGGCACTTCCAGCGAATCAATCTCGATGATGCAGTTGTCGATGTGGCTGCCCGATAACGCCGCCAGCAGGTGCTCGACTGTGGCGATCATCACGCCCTGGCGCATCAGCGTCGTCGCATAGCTGACCCGCGCGACGAACTGCGGCGCGGCAGGTATCTCGAACTGGTTGAGGTCGGTGCGGCGGAAAACATAGCCGGTGTAGGCCGGCGCGGGACGCAGAGTCAGCCGGGCCGGCTCGCCCGTGTGTAGGCCGTGCCCGTTGGTCGAGACCGCCCTTGCGAGCGTCGTTTGTCTTATCAAAGGTCTATCCTCTTCATCTTATTGCGCGTCAAGCCTGCATCAACAGGCACGGGCCGTGCCAATTAGTCTGCCTGCCGTGAGCCGCTTTTTTCAAGCGAAATGGCGCTTCATCAGACAGACGATGCCGCCGGCTGTTGCCTGCCCGCTACAGGCGGTGTTGCGCCGCGCGCACAGTTCCGAAGGCTCAACTGGAAAAGTCACCGAGCTATTGCGGCGGGCTGTGCGGATGGCGCTCGCTGTTTTAAAATGAGCAAGCGGATTCACAACCATCGATGGGAGCTAAGCATGAACGTGACTGGCCTTATCCCTATCGGCGCGGCGGCGGAACAGGTGATCGTCGTCACACGCGAGATGACCGTCGCGCACTTCGTCGAGACGATGCCTGCGGTCTACGGCACGCCGATCATGATTTTTCATATGGAGACGACTGCGGGCGCGGCCATCACGCCGCACCTGCCCGAAGGCTGGGTTTCGGTTGGCGTCGTCGTCAACGTCAAACACTTGGCGGCGACGCCGGTCGGTGCGCGGGTCACTGTGCGCGCCGAAGTCATCGCCGTCGATGGTTCGACGGTGACGTTCAAAGTCGAAGCGCACGATGGTCTCGATAAGATCGGCGAGGGCCTGCACGTTCGCGCACCCGTAGAGATGAATCGCTTCCTGAAACGTGTCGAAGCCAAAGCCCGGCAGATGGAATGAGACGACGCGACGGCGGCGGTTTTCGCCAGACCTGCTTGCATCACAGCGGACGGGCTTGCTAGTTTTCTTGCGGCGCGGAGGTGAATGGGGCCTGGTGGTTCTCGCGGGCTTCAAACCCGTTGCGGGTCGCCGAGAGGCGGCCTGGGTGGGTTCGATTCCCACACACCTCCGCCAAACTTTTATCCGCGAATCTGTTCGCTTAATCGAAGGTGGATCATGGCCGACACGCGTATCGCCTGTGTGCAGATGGACGTTGCGATGGGCAACGTCGAAGAGAACCGCCGCCGCATCATCGCTCGCCTCGGCGAAGCCGCTGCTCAAGACGCGCAGCTCGTGATCTTTCCTGAGTGCGCGCTGACAGGTTACTGCTTCGACTCGCTTGCCGAAGCCGCGCCCTTTGCCGAGCCGTTAGACGGCGCATCGGCGCGGGCTATTGCCGAAGCGTGCCGCGAGGCCAACGCTCACGCCGTCGTCGGTTTCATCGAACGCGCCGGCGACAGCTATTACAACGCGGCGATGATCGTCGGCCCGGCGGGCGTCGTCGGCAGCTATCGCAAAGTCCATTTGCCGTTCCTCGGAGTTGATCGTTTTTTGACGCCGGGCGACCGCCCCTTTGAAGTCATCACGCTGCCCTTCGGTCGCATAGGCGTCAACATCTGTTACGACGCCAGCTTCCCTGAAGCGGCGCGAGCATTGAAGCTGCTCGGCGCTGAATTAGTTATACTGCCGACGAACTGGCCGGGCGGCGCGTGGCGTACCGCCGAGTTCATCATCAACGCGAGGGCCAACGAAAACCATCTGCACTTTGCCGCCGTCAATCGCGTCGGCACGGAACGCGGCTGGCAATTCATCGGCAGAAGCAAGGTAGTCGATTGTATGGGCGACACGGTCGTTGAAGCGAGCCGCGACAAGGAAGAGATTGTTTATGCGGCGCTAGACCTTGAACTGTCGAATCGAAATAAGATCGTCAACGTGGCGGGGTCGTATGAAGTAGATCGGCTGGCCGACCGACGACCGGAGCATTACGGCATCATCGCACAGCCCGTATCAAAATCGCAGGGCGCGAATTGATTGGCCGATGAAGCAGCAAACCGTTTAACCAATCATTGATCCTGACCCGGCGCGATTGTCCGCCAATGCCGGATCAGGATCGGGGCAATCTCAGGCCGCGTTCAGGTTGGCTTGAACCTTCTTCACCTTGCCGCAGCCGTAGCAAATCATCACCACCGAATTCGCGTCGTCTTCGCAACGATGCGGCACGCCCCAGTAATGCCGGTGGTTCGTCAGGAATTGCCATAGAAGTGCCATAACCAGCTCCCTAAAGAATGTTGCTCATTCAATCCGGTCTTAGTCTTGGCAAATCGAATGCCGCAACGTCCTGGGCAGTTCAATCCTCGAAATTTTAAGAAGCAGAAATGGTTAGGCGGCGGTTGGCGGCGCTAAACGCCAGGCACACATGGCAGTGACGTATGCAATCCTTGCACTCTCGTATCCAAAGCAGACGGACGGCGCAAGCTATCTGAGCGATAGTGATGACCGGGAAAGTCGAAGGCAGTCTTAATCGAATGTCACATCTCTATAAATGTCGCGCAGAGACAGCATACCGGCGACGCAGGCAAGTGTCAGGCTGGCATCAAGTCCAGCTACATCTTCGCGGGTCCAGGTGCCATCCGCCTGCCTAACATAATGAGTAATGCGCGGCTCGTCCTGAGCAACCAGCAGGTATTCAGAGAAAGTTGGAAGCGCTTTATAGGCGGTGAACTTATCCTCGAAGTCACGCGATGCCGTGCTCGGCGATAGAACTTCGACGATCAGCAGAGGATTGAGCAACGCATCCACGCTCTGAATGCGTTCAAACTGCAACTCACCGCAAGCCACCGTCGCGTCAGGGTAGCGATAAGGCGGCAGCGTCGGCGTCTTCACCGGCAGGTCGGCAGTAAACGCTCGGCACGGCCCATCGCCGAGTTGCAACTGCAACCGAAAAAATACATTGCTGGAGATAATGATATGTTTGCGGCTGCCTCCGCTCATGCAGACGAGTTCGCCGTCCCAGTACTCCCATCGCGCTTCGCTGGCCTCTTCCAGCGCGAAATACTCTTCCAGCGTAAAGTAATGCTGCGGCATGTCTTTTCGATTGGTCGCCATACAACATCTGCCTTTCTGCGCTCTTTGTTGAGCCAGTGTAGCATAAGAAACGGAACCATGCATTTGGTCTATCGCCGCGGTCAACAACCTCATCGGCTCAGGCGGCGTTTGCGCTTTCGGCAGTCATTCACAGAGAATAGGCGCGAAGGAGGTAGGCGAATGTTTGAAAGCCTGTCATCGGTACTGTCCATTCTGACAGCGATGATAACGCCGGCAGTTTTGATCTCGGCTTGCGGGTCGTTGATTCTTTCGACCTCGACGCGACTGGGCCGCGTGGTGGACCGCGTGCGCGAATTGTCGGATCGCTTTGAACGGATGGCGCACGAGGATACAGACATTGCGATGGCGCACGAGAAGCGCGCTATGATCTTCGACCAGCTCGACCGCCTGACCAGCCGCGCCCGCATTCTGCAACGCAGTATGACCAGTTTCTATGTGGCGCTCGGCATCTTTGTCGCTACGAGTTTTGCCATCGGCTTGGTAGCGATTATACACGGGCGCTATACATGGGTTCCCGTCGTGCTCGGCCTTGCCGGCGCGGGGCTGCTATTTTACGGCAGCATGTTGCAAATCCTCGAAGCGCGGTTGGCGCTGGCGACGACCTACCGCGAGATGGATTTCATCTGGGCGATGGGCAAGCATTACGCGCCGTCCGAGTTGATCGACCAGCGCGCCGCGCGCAAGAAGAGCATCTGGCGTGTGAGATGAAAAGCCGGCGCTTCAATGCTCTGGCGGTTGTTGACGGCGTGAGAGTTTGTCGAGATTGCCGGCGACGATCTCCGGCAACATTTGAGTGAAGGCCGAATGCGGCAGCACCACGTCGCAGCCGGCGGCCTGGGCGCGGCGGATCGTTTCGGTCTGCACGTGCGACGTGAAAGCGACGACGGGAACGGCGCGCAACTCGTCGCTCGATTTCAAGAAGGCGATGGCCTGCATCGGGTCGAGCCGCTCGGCCTTCAGGTCAATGATGACCAGTTGGGGTGGCGCGGTCGTGAGTTGTTCGAGTTGTTCTTGCGTTCGTAAGCGTTCGACCGTTCGACCGGCGGCGCTGGCGGCAGCGTTGATCTTTGCCGCAAAGAACATATCATCAACGATGAGGCTGATTTTTGCTGATTGCATAATCGCTTATATTCCATCCTTTGTTTGATTCACTTCTCGTCATTGTAAGAAGGCGGGCATAGACAGAGCAAGACTGTCACGCCCGACACGAGACGAGGGCGAAAATATCGCTTTCAGCATTGACACGCGGGGAGGCGGTAGCTAAAACTACGGTCGTTACTTCTGCCGCAGCCGTATCACGCGCACTTCCCCGCGCGTGTGTGAAGCATCAAGCAGCACCCTTAGCGCCACAGGACGCGGGCCAGCGCCATGAGCACGAGCGAGCCGAACAAGAACGCGCCGCCGTCGCCGGATGATTCGGGCATTGGCGACGTGTCGCTGCTCGGATCGGCCTTAGGCTCGCGGCTCACGCTGTTAGTGCAGGCTCCCGGACTTTCGCCCGGATCGCAGAAGCATCCGCTACACCCACACGTGCAGTACTCCATTCCTGGTCTTGTATGCCCCGCAAACGCACCGCCTGAGAGACAAAGGGTCATCACCAACATCGCAAGACACATTCTTCCCTTCTTCAGCATTTCAAGCTCCTTTGAAAGTGAGTTAATGGCCAGGCGTATGATCGCCATGGCCGATATTGCCTATGCCCAAAGACGTAATGATGAGCTTCAGCTTTTAGGCCGGCTATTAGAGTTGACCAAGCGGTATAAGTTCATAGGAACGTACTATCGAGGGCTTGCTACACTCGCCCCAGGAAGGGGTGACTTAATTTATGAACAACGATTGCTTGAACAGGTATCAGAATTTGCCCCGGCACAGTACAGGGCTAGAGCGGCGCTATCCCTCGGTGCCATAGAAGGGGTCAGAGGCAACATTACCGTAGAGCTTCAGCACTACGCACAGGCACTACAGATCGAGCAAGCCGATTATCACACCCGGATTGAAGCCAGCCGCGCCATCGCACTGATTCGCTCGGTTGAAGGAGATCATCGCCGGGCCGTTGAACAACTGGAAGCGCTTCATCCCCTTGCCCGGTACGTTTCACGAATAACCCCACGCCTGTACTTCGACCTTCTTAACAGCCTCGCCGTCGAATATGCGGCTTGTGGGAGAATCGAAGAAGCAGAAGCGGCAATCCGTCCCGTCATCCTTTCGCCTCTGGCGCAGTCGATTGAAGAATATAAGCAAACCGCCGCAGAGATCGCCGAACTGCAACCGTCAAAAGCGATGGTGGCGGTTGCGCTCCCGCAAGCTGAAACGGAATCAACTGAAGCGGACGCAACAGAAGACCGTCCGCCCTTACTCATTCAACATCGTTCCTCATCACCGCGACGGCTGCCGCTCGCGCTGCCTTCGCCTACCCTGGCGTGCTTGTTGATCTGCGCGCCCATTCGCGCCCCGACGGCCCATTCCTAAAAACTGGTTCTCTCAAAAACTCAGATTCATATCTGCGAGTGAGCCGCCACTTGCACTGACGGCTCACTTTGCCCAACTGCATGCGAAGGCGTGTCAGGATTGGTGTGTCCGAATACGCCCGCGCTGCCAAAAGGACGGCTACATGACAGCATCAAATGATGACTCCCCGCAAGGGCGCGGCATCTTCAGCGATGAGGAAAGGCAGGTCGTGATGCGCTCCATCTGTGAAGGTGGAGACGAATCCGAACGCCGCGAAGCCTTCGCCGAGTTGCTCATCGATTTACGCCAGCGCCTCGGTGAACACGGCGAAGGCTGGCAGCAAGTCTCTGACGAGCTGCACCGCTTAGTCGAGTGGCTGTTCAACGGCTCGGAGGCTTACACGCTGGCGCTGGAACTTTATGAGCGGCGCTTTAGTTTACCCGCCGGCAGCCCGGCAACTGTCTTGCGGGAGGTGCTGGACGAACAGTTGGATCCGAGTTCGCGCGCCGAGCAGAAAGAACCGGCGGCCATGCAGACGAAAGCGGGATAGCCATACCCCCGGCCAAGGCTCGAAGCGAAAGGTGGATTAAGCACCGCAGGCACGGAACGTTCTCCGTGCCTGCGGTGTCTCCGTGCCTTTGTGTCATTCTCTTCTTTTTTTTCGCAGGACTGATTAACTGAAGGCTTCTCTTCAGGGTTGAAAAGGCGGCGTGGCTGCGGCTATCATTCGTCATTCTGACAGCACTCTCACATTTAAAAACTATGGAGGCATCTCGAATGAAATTGAAAACACTGTTGTTGTGCGCGCTGCTGCTGGCGGTGAGCGCGCCGAGTTTTGCGAAAGGGCCGAAGCTGGACGGCGCTTACCGTTACGTCTCGACGACATTCAACGGCGGCAAGCAGACCGATGCGGAAATGAAAGGGATGATCGTCGTCCACGGCAAGTACATCGCGTTCGTGCGCGCCGGGGTTGACCGCAAGACGTGGGATCAGCAGGAACCCGCCGACGAGCGCACCAAGAAGATCATCGCCGCTTATCAAGGTGTCGCGGCAACCTGCGGCGAATTCGCTGTCGAAGGCAACATCATCACCTTGCAGCAGCTCGCGCAGGCAAGCCCGATGACAATGGGCAAGGCCGTCAAGTGGGAGTACAAGGTTGAAGGCAACACGCTGAAGATCAAGCCGGTCAGCAATCCCGGCGTCGAGTTCGCCTTCGAGCGGCTGCCGGATTAATAAGAGACTAGAGGCTAGAGACTAGAGGCTAGGGAGAGGCTAGAGGAATTGGCGGCTCATTCCTAAGCTCCGTCAGGAGCGCAATGTTTATAGGTATGGCTGAAGGATGTGACGAAGCCCCGTAGGGGCGCAATGTTGACATCGCGCTCCTGTCGGAGCTTGCATCATCATTAGCATCGTTGACTATAAACATCGCGCCTCGACGGGGCTTACATCATTGCCTATCAACATCGCGCGTGCTGCGAATCATCACCTATCAGGCTTATGAGAAAGGCTTACATCATTGCCTATAAACATCGCGCGCCCATAAACATTGCGCTCCTGACGGAGCTTGAGGATGCGCGACCAGCCCTCTTCAGTCTCCAGCCTCTAGCCTCTCTTCTTCCCTACCTTTGGAGAACAACTGCCATGAAAATGTTTCCTAATCTCGTGTTGACTTTAATCATCGTGCTCGCGGCGGGGCCGTTCGCGGCTTTCGCCCGGCAGGACAAGAACGTAGACAAGGCCGCCGCCAGGTCGAGGGAAGAAGAGATGAAGAAGGCGGCCAACCCGGCGACGCCTGCGCAGGCCGCCGACAAGAAGGCCGCGCCCAGCGACGAAAAGAAAGAAGAGCCGAAGAAGCCTGAGCCGTTCTCTTCGCCGACCTTTTCCGGTTTGCGGTTTCGACTGATCGGCCCGGCCTTCACCTCCGGGCGCGTCGTCGCGGTCGCCGTAGACCCGACTGATCCGACGCGTTACTTCGTCGGCGCGGCGTCGGGTGGCGTGTGGAAGACGACTAATGCCGGCACGACGTGGACGCCGGTGTTTGATAACGAAGGCTCGTATTCGATTGGCGTCGTCGTCATCGATCCGAAGAATCCGCTGACGGTCTGGGTCGGCAGCGGCGAAAACAACAGCCAGCGCAGCGTCTCGTATGGCGACGGCGTCTATCGCTCAGACGATGGCGGCAAGACGTGGAAGAACATGGGCCTGAAGAGTTCGGAGCGCATCGGCCAGATCGTCGTTGACCCGCGCGATTCCAATATTGTCTACGTCGCCGCGCAAGGGCCGCTCTGGGGACCGGGCGGCGAGCGCGGTCTGTTCAAGACGACTGACGGCGGCAAGACCTGGAAGGCCGTGCTCACGATCAGCGAAAACACCGGCGTCACCGACGTAGCGATTGACCCGAGCAATCCCGACACGCTCTACGCCGCCGCGTATCAGCGCCGCCGCCACGTCTACACGCTGGTCAACGGCGGGCCGGAGAGCGCGCTCTACAAATCAACCGACGCCGGCGCGACGTGGAATAAGCTGCGCGCGGGATTGCCGACTTCCGAGATAGGCCGCATAGGGCTGGCCGTCTCGCCCGTCGATTCAAATGTAATCTATGCCTCTATCGAAGCGGCGGACCGCAAAGGCGGCATCTTCCGCTCAAGCGACCGGGGCGCGAGCTGGGAACGGCGCAATCCTTACGACACGACGGCGATGTACTATGGCCACATCTATTGCGACCCGAAAGAGGTGGATCGCGTCTACGTCCCGAACGTGCTGATGATGGTGTCGGACGATGGCGGCAGAACGCTGCGCCCGCTCGGCGAACGCTCGAAGCACGTCGATAATCACGTCATCTGGATTGACCCGGCCAACACCAATCATTATCTCGTCGGCTGCGACGGCGGCCTGTACGAGAGTTTTGATCGCGGCGCGATGTGGGACTTCAAACGGAACCTGCCCATCACACAGTTCTACGATGTAGCAGCCGACAACGCGACGCCGTTTTATAACGTCTATGGCGGCACGCAAGACAACTTCAGCGTAGGCGGGCCGGCGCGGACGCGCTCGGTTTCGGGCATCGTCAACTCGGACTGGTTTGTCACGCTCGGTGGCGACGGCTTCCGCTCGCAAGTTGACCCCGAAGACCCGAACACCGTTTACGCCGAATTGCAGTATGGCGTGCTGGTGCGATTCGACAAGCGCACGGGCGAACGCATGGGCATCACGCCCGCAGTGGGTCGCGGCGAAGAGGCGCTGCGCGTCAACTGGGATGCGCCCTTCATCATCAGCCCGAATTCGCGCACGCGGTTGTATTACGCATCGAATAAACTCTTCCGCAGCGATGATCGCGGCGATAGCTGGACGCTGGTGAGCAACGACCTGACGCGCCAGCTCGACCGCAACAAGCTGCCGGTTTTTGGCAAAGTCCTGAGCGTAGACGCGGTCGCGCGCCACGCCTCGACCGACCCTTACGGCAATGCGTCGGCGCTGAATGAATCGCCGAAGAAAGATGGGCTGGTTTATGTCGGGACAGACGACGGTCTGATTCAAGTGACCGAAGACGCCGGCAAGAACTGGCGCAAGATTGAGACTTTCCCCGGCGTGCCGGAGATGACTTATGTGTCGCGCATCGCCGCTTCGCAGCACGACGCCAATACGGTCTACGCCGCCTTCGATAATCACAAGCGCAGCGACTTTGCGCCCTACCTGCTCAAGAGCACGGACGCGGGCCGCTCGTGGAGTTCGATCAGCAGCAACCTGCCGAAGAACGGGCCGGTGCTGGCGATTGCCGAAGACCATCTCAACCCGAACCTGCTCTTCGTCGGCACGGAGTTCGGCATCTTCTTTACGGTGGACGGCGGCAGGAAATGGGTTCAGCTCAAGGGCGGGCTGCCGACCATCGCCGTGCGCGACATCGTCATCCAGAAGCGCGAAAACGATCTCGTACTGGCGACGTTCGGGCGCGGCATCTACGTCCTCGACGACTACACGCCGCTCCGAAGCGTGAAGCCGGAATCGCTCAACGAAGAGGCTGCGCTTCTGCCTGTGAAGGACGCGATGATGTTCATTCAATCGCAGCCGCTCGGCGGGCGCGGCAAGTCTTTTCAGGGCGAATCGTTCTACACTGCTGACAACCCGCCCTTCGGCGCGACCTTCACTTACTATCTAAAAGAAGCGCCACGGACGCGCAAGCAGCGACGGCAAGAGGCCGAGAAAGAAGCCGAGAAGAAAGGCCAGCCGATCTATCAGCCGACGCTCGACGAGCTGCGCGCCGAAGATGAAGAAGAAGCGCCGGCCCTCATCTTCACTGTAAAAGATAGCGAGGGGCGTGTCGTGCGGCGGCTGACCGTGCCGGCTGCCGCCGGAATGAATCGCGCCAACTGGGACTTGCGTTATCCGTCGCCGGTGCTGTCTCTGCGGCAGACCGACCCGCTTGAAGAGATATTCGGCGACCCTGCGTCGGGGCCGACTGTGTTGCCCGGCAAGTACTCGGTTTCGATGGCACGCCGCGCCGCCGGCACGATCACACCGCTTGGCGGGGCGCAGGAGTTCACGGTTTATGTCGAGGCGCAGAATCAGATGAGTCCGGCAGACCGCGCCGCGCTGGTCGAGTTCCAGCAGAAGGTGGCGCGCTTGCAGCGAGCGGTGACGGGCGCGCTTGAGACGGCGAATCAGTTGAAGACGCGGCTCGGCTTGATCAAGCGGGCGCTGCAAGAGACGCCCGCCGCCGATTACAAGCTGACCGAACAGGCGCAGGCTATCGACAAGCGGCTCGACGACATCCTGCGGGCGTTGCGTGGAGATCAGACGGCGCGCTCGCGCAACCAGGATACGCCGCCGGCAATCAACGACCGCGTCGGCACGATCCTCTCCGAGCAGCGTATGTCGTCTTCGCGCCCGACCCGCACGCAGCAAGAGCAGTACGCGGCGGCAGCGGCGGATTTCGAGGCGGCGCTCTCGGCCTTGCGCTCACTGGTCGAAGGCGACCTGACCCGACTTGAAAAGAGCATGGAAGCGGCAGGCGCTCCCTGGACGCCGGGCCGCATCCCTGAGTGGACGAATAACTGAGCGTCGGTGTTGCCCGCTAGCGGCGGGACGACGCAGTGTTCGCGTGTGACGTTTTCACAAAGCAGCCCGACGGCAGGTCAAACGCCGTCGGGCTGCTTTTCATTTAGCTACCGAAGCCGCTTCTTACGGCCTGCACCTGCGACCTCTGACGAGCAGTCCGAAAAAAAATTAAGCCTCACCAAAAAAAAAGACATAAACGCGATTTTCCCGCGTCTTTACATATTAGACAGAAGGAGAAGCAATCTACTCTGATTGTGTTGATGCATACGGATATTTGACTGTGGTTCACGGTGGCGCACCCTCCGCTCAAGCATTTTGGCGCTGCCTCGTTTTGGCTGGTTCCTGCTTGCGCCAGCCAACCCGCTCGACGTGGTGATCCCCTCCACGCGTGCGGACCTGAGCCTCATCCCTGCCTATTACGGCTCTTGCCTGAGAGTCGAGAGGCTCACCATCAAGGGCGCGGCCATACTGCCGCGCCCTCTTTTACTTTACCCGCCGC
>JBJMGV010000074.1:0-104453 GCA_045807725.1 Blastocatellia bacterium
AAACAGTGGAAGCAAGAAGTGGGCTATCATCGGCGGAGTCTGGCCGAGACGCAGATGTTTCGAGTCAAGACGATCTTCGGCGACCGCGTCAGGGCGCGGCAATTTGCCGGGCAGGCGACGCAGGTGCTGGTCAGGTGTGCGGCATTGAACACCATGACGCATCTGGGAATGCCCGACAGTTATGCCGTGTGAATCGTTTTTAAGTTCAATGTTGTGGAAGATTGCTTCCATTTTGGTTTATACAACAAAGCCGTTTCAACTGGCAAGTTTACGATTACCCGACAAGCCTCTGTGGAGACAACAATGGCTGATCATAAATTCAATCGCAGAGATTTCGTAAAGACGGCAGTGGGCGCGGGCCTTGCCGTGAGCGCACTCGGCCCGGCGGTGCGCGGGCGAATACTTGGCGCTAACGACCGCATCAACATTGGCTTGGTCGGCGTGGGCGGGCGCGGGCACGCGCTCCTGGAATGGGCGATGAAGACCGGCCAGCAGGACACGACGCCCGCCGTGGTCGTGGCCGTCTCTGATGTCTACGCCAAACGATTGCGGATGGCGAAAGAGGCGGCCAGGTGCGACGGCTATCTCGATTATCGTGAGCTGCTCCAGCGCAAAGATGTTGACGCCGTGATCATCGCCACGCCCGATCACTGGCACGCGCAGATGGCTATCGAGGCGATGAATAACGGCAAAGACGTTTACCTCGAAAAGCCGATGACTCACACCGTCGAAGAGGCGAAGGAAGTTTACGAGACGGTAAAGAAGACCGGGCGCATTCTTCAAGTCGGCTCGCAGACGACAAGCTCGGACCAGTGGTGGAAGGCACGCAAGGCGATTCAGGACGGAATGATCGGCAAGCTCCTGATGAGCCAGGGGTCTTATCACCGCAACTCAACTGAAGGCGAGTGGAACTGGCCGATCAACTCGGACGCCGGGCCTGACGCCAAAGGCGATGATTTTATTGATTGGAAGATGTGGCTCGGCGCGGCCCCGAAGCGCCCTTATAACGCCGACCGCTTCTTCCGCTTCCGCAAGTACTGGGACTATTCCGGCGGCATTGCGACAGACCTTTTCTATCACGTGATGGCTCCGCTCAACATCTGCTGGGGCGAAGCGCAGTTTCCTTATCGCGTAGTCGGCACGGGCGGGACATACATCTTCAAAGACGAGCGCGAAGTGCCCGACACGTTTATGCTCGCCGCCGATTACGCGCAGGGGCATTCGGTTGTGCTCAGCTCGTCGATGGCCAACGACACGCACATCCCCGGCCTGATTCGCGGACACGAAGGCACGATTATGATGGTTCCCGGTGGCCAGTTCGAGGGCCGCGTCGATTACATCACCGTGACGCCACAGCGCATCAGTAAGCAGAAGTTCAAGGACAAGTACGGCACGATTGAGATGATGCTTGAGACGGAGCCGCGCCAGTCGCATATGGAGAACTGGCTGAGCTGCATCAGAACGCGCCAGACGCCTGTGCTCGACGCGCTCACCGCCTACAAAGCGATGGTGACAATCGGGCTGAGCGTGCAATCGTACCGCGAAGGCCGCGTGCTCTACTTCGACGAAGCGAAGCAGAAGGTGGTTCACGAGCCGCCCGCTGCTGGCGCGTCGCCGAGCGCTTTAAAGACCGATTCGCGGTAGTAGCCTACCGCGCCTGCAAGCGAATCGTTGCGCCCGTCAAGCTCTCGGCTTCTATAGCTCGTCAGCGTTCACGTCGCAGCCGGCTACTTCTTCACCACTGTAATCTTGACCTCAGACGGATACTGCCGCGAATGATGGACGGCGTTGTGCGCGACGATGCCGCGCGATTCGTCATAATTATTCCCGCCCGTGTTCAGGTTGCGGTCAAAGCGCGGGAAGTTGCTGCTCGACACTTCGAGCCGAATGCGGTGGCCTGCCTCGAAATAGTTGCTCGTCGTCATCGGCTGCAACGTCACCTTGTAGACTTTCCCCGCTTCCATCCAGGCCAGCGGCTTATCGTAGCCGTTGCGATATCTCAATCGCTGAATCGTCTCGTCCAGATTGTAGGCGTGTCCATCCGGGTAGACATCGATCAGCTTCACGGTGAAGTCCGTGTCCTTCGCGTCCGACGACACGTAGAGCGTCACCTCGATGGGGCCGCTCACTTCGATGCCTTCCTTCAGCGGCTCCGTGCTGTAGACCAGTATGTCGGGCCGCTCTTCCATCTTGCGCTGATCGAACGCGCCGCCCTGCACCGCGTTGCCCGTGCAGCAGACGTTGCCGCCATAAGACGGCACGGGATTCATCGGATCGTAATCGAATGGATCGGGGCTGTCCGCCGTAGGCGCTGCCGCGCCGAGCACGCCGTCGCCGTTCAACGTGTTCGCCTTTCCATTGCTCGATAGAAAGAGGCTCATCGAACGTGCGCCGGCGGGTGGCCAGGTGTCCGACGACTGCCACTTGTTGATGCCCATCGTGTAGTAGCGCACCTTCGGCATCTTTTCGAGAACGCCGTTGTTATCGCCTTTGAGAAAATAATCGAACCACGCCCACGTCAGCTCGTCGTAGTTGAGCCGCGCGTCGCCGACGCTGCGTTCGCCGACGAGAGTGTTTTCGGTGGCGCGCTTATAAGAGCAGTGCAGCGTCGGCGCGATCACTGCGTACTGCTGATTGGCGATGTCGGGCCGCGCCGTCTTTCGCACTTGATTGTAGGCGGCCAGGTTCGGCCCCACAGACACGTCGTACCACGACATAAACCAGAAGCCCGGCACGTTGATCTTCATGTTGTCGTGCCACAACCCGCCCTTGTACCAGGCCGGATCGTTCGGCGCTCGCGCAATCATCGCGCCGCCCGTATCGACCGGCATCGGGTCGGCGAAGATGCCGTGCGGCCCGCCCACCGCTTCGATGATGTCTTTCTCTGGCAGATGCTTGAGCGCCTGCGACCAATCGACCGGCGGCAATTGCTGAGCGAGGTCGAATGACTTCGAGGCGCGAATCAAATCCTCTTGCGACGTATTCGACGGGAAGATCGGGCGCACTTGATTCTGCTCGCCGTAGAGCCACGCGATGAACAGCATCTGCACCGCGCCGCCGCGATACCAGTTGCCCTGCTCGTAATAAGGGCCGACGCGCCCGACGCCCGCCCCGAAACTTTGCGGAATGATCGTCGCAAGCGCCGGGTTGCCCTGCGCCGCGACGGCCAGTTGCCATTCGGCAGTTGACGAGCAGCCGATCAGTCCGACCTTGCCATTCGACCACGGCTGTTTGGCGATCCACGTCAGCGCGTCGTCGCCGTCGCTGAGCGGTGCGCCGAGTATGTCGTAGTTGCCTTCGGAGAAGAAGTGGCCGCGCTCATTCATCTCGACAAAGACGTAGCCGCGCTTGACGGCATCAAGCTCGTTGCTCATATCGCGCGGCGCACTGCCACGCACGTCCCAGAAGTTGAAATTGTATGGCGTGCGAACGAAGACGGTCGGATATTTCTTCGACGTGTCTTTCGGACGATAGACATCCGTCGCCATGCGCTTGCCGTCGCGCATCGGCACCATCAGCTTGCGCTCGACAATGGCAATCGATTGCAGCTCTTTCTCGATTGCGTAACGCCGGGCAATGAATTCCGGCGTCGCGCCGCTACGCCCCTGTCCGTGGCCGCTCGGATTGGCGGCCAGCAATCCCACCACAACCAGCATCAGTGTCCAGAAAAATTTCTTTTGCATATCTGTTCCCTCAAAAAGACGCCAGATGCGCGTCGCCGGTTTGATTGACGAATGACTGATTTGTCTTTCTATCCCAGCGCCGGCGCTCTTGCAAGCGAATCGCAACTGCTTGCTCGAATGATGATCGAATCTGACGCTTCTGGCCTACCAACGCCGCCAAAATAGAATTGCTTTTACTGCGCGATAACGACCGTCGAGGCGGCGTTCAGACCTTGCTCGGTGGTATACTGTTCTACGGACGCTTGATGGTCCAAAGGAACTTGATGCGAAAACAGATGCCTAGCTCAATCCCGCCCCAACCGCCTGCTTTCAACCCGGGCTGGCCACTAAAGCTAGAGTTGAATGACCCGACCCTTATGGAGGAATATGGCTGTCCGTCTTTTCGTAGGCAATCTCCCGTATAACACGACCGAGGCAGAGTTGCGAGAGCACTTCTCGACGGTCGGCCCGCTCACTTATGTTCATCTGCCAACCGACCGCGAGAGCGGCAGGCCGCGCGGCTTCGCTTTCGTGGAGTTCGATAATCCATCGCAAGCCGAAGAGGCCGTGCGCCGATTCAACAACCAGATGTTCAAAGGCCGACCCATCGCGGTGAACGAGGCACGCGCTAAAGAAGACCGCCCGCGCATGGGTGCGCCGTCGCGTCCGCCGCTGTCACGCCCAGGCCCGCCGCCGGCTTACTCACCGGAGCGACCGCCTGCTGCCGGCGGCGAGAAGACTGGCCGCGATTTCGGCCCCGATGCGCCGCCGCGTCGCAGCCGCAGCAAAGTTAAGAAGACCTCTAAATCCGAGCGCGCCCCCAAAGGGCCGATGCGCGAAGTGGTCAGAGGGCAGTTCTTCGGTGACGACAACGAAGCGTATGACGATCTGGCCGACGAGAACTTCGCCAGTCGCGTTGACGATTCTGACGACGACTTCAATGAATCTGATGATTGAGTAAGCCGCGCGGCTGACTGGACAACCTGATCGGTCAGAGCGCGGCGTTAATAATAGGAAGCGAGGATTAATAGATGGCGAAAAAATCACGCCCCACTTTTCAGAAGCGCGAGTAAGAAAAAGCGCGCGTGCAGAAGCAGAAGGATAAAGAGAGCCGCCGAGTCGAATCCAAGGAGCGCCGGCGCAATGCCCCCGACCTGATCGGCGGCGAAGACCCGGATATCGCCGGCATTCGTCCCGGCCCACAGCCTTTGCCTGAACAATGGCATTATGACGAAGTCGTGGGCGACAGTGAATGAAGGATGATCTCGTTATGAGGCGGGCGGCGCTTGGATGTCGTAGAGCTGCGCCGTGCCGACCTCGACGCCCAGCAGCTTGAGGTAGAAGAAGAGTTGATGCTTGTGATTAATCAGGTGCTCCAGGTTAGCGAGCAAGATGGTTAGCAAGGCTTCGCCCGCAGGAACAAACAGAGTTGGCACGAGACGAGCAAGGTCAGCATCGGTCAATATCGCAAAGCCCTCGCGGATGTGGTTCAGATAATCGCGCAAGCGCGCTACGGCCTGCGCCGGGTCGCAGGCGTGATTGACCGGCAGGTCGCGCAGCCGCGCGAAGTGTGCGAGCGGCTGCGGTCGCACGCGGTAGAGCGCGGCGCAAAATCCCGCGCACGCTTCGAGCAAGTGGCCGAGCAGGTGGCTCAATTCAAACGCCTCCGGCACGGGCCGCCATTCGAGCCGCTCAACCGGAACACGCGCCACAAGCGCGATGGTCAGCTCGACCTGCTGTTCGACCTTCGCCAGCAGCAAGGATGTGAGCGCAGTTGAATCGTTCACCACTTTAAACAGAGTGATGAGTAGGAAACTGTGCGCTGAATGCCCTGTCCTGCTCATTCATCATTTTCAACTCATTACTCATCACTCATCACTCATCACTCATCACTGTTTTAGGGTTTGCCGAACAGTTTCTCTTTCAGCTTGCCCGGCAATTCCATTGCCATATCACCGATGGGCAGCGTGCCGCTGAATGAAGTCTCCATCTTGTGATTGAACAGGCCCAGCACCGGCACATTGAATTCCGTAGCCAGCTCGTAATCCAGCTTCAGGCCGGCGGTGAGCGTGCTCCAGGTGACGCCGGGCAGCTCCGCGAGATTCACCTGGAGCGGCAGCTCTACGGTCGTGGTTGATTCGGCAGGCACGCTGACCTCTTCGTCGCGCTTGCCCTCGGCGGCGTCGTGGCCGTTGAGCTTGAGGCGATAGCTGGCCGCTTTAACGTTGAAGGCCGGACCGGGATTTTCGATCTCAAGCGAAACACTGGCGTCGGCAATCAGGCCCTTCACATCGAGCCGCTTGAGCGCGATGCCTTTCAACTTGACGGTCGGCGTCTTGTCTTCAGCGCGCGCCACGCCGATTAAGGCGACGATCAACCAAAGCGCGATGACAAGCTTGCGTTTCGTTGGCATAGCGACATTATGACATACGGTCGGTCGGCCTGCTCGAAAAATTGACTTCACTTTCAGAAGCCGATAGACTCACCTGCCGCAACGGACTTATGAATAGAAGAGACTCGCTTAAAGCTCTGGGTCTGCTGGTCGGGGGAAATCTTCTGGCTCCCGCCGCGCTCGCCGACTTCTTACAAACCGCCGCTTCGATCAAAGAGGGAAAAGGCGCGTGGCAGCCGCGACTGCTGTCGGCGCAGCAAGCCGCTTTGCTCACGGAACTGGTCGAAGTCATCATCCCTGCGACCGACACGCCGGGCGCGAAAGCGGCTCTCGCGCATGTCTTTGTTGATCTCTACGTCAAAGACTGCTACCCCGAAGCGCAGCAGCAAGTCTTTCTCAAAGGTCTTGATGATCTTGACGCCGCGAGCCGCAAGCAACAGGGCGGCGGCTTTTTGAAGCTGTCGCCGGACGAGCGGCTCGCGCTGCTCAAACAACTGGAGCGCGAGAGCTGGGAGCGCGACGAGCCGGTCGAGAAGTCGTTCATTCGCATGTTGAAAAACCTCACGCTCGTGGGCTTCTTCTCTTCGCAACCCGGCGCGACCCGCGCTGCCGAATACACGCGGTCGCCCGGCCCTTTTGAAGGCTGCACCGAGCTGGAGCCAGGGCAGCGGGCCGACGCGATGCCATTCATTTAATCAACTAATCAATGGTCGGAGACTCACGGATGTCTGCGAAAGAAACCCACACCTACGACGCCATCGTTGTTGGCTCAGGCATGTCCGGCGGCTGGGCAGCCAAAGAGCTGACCGAGAAGGGCCTGAAAACGCTGGTGCTCGAACGTGGCCGCCACGTCGAGCACATCAAGGATTACCCGACCGCTAATCTTGACCTGTGGGATTTGCCTTACGCCAACGAGCTGACGATCAAGGAACAGGACGAGTATTTCATCCAAAAGAAAGTCTACAACTTCAAGCAGGACACCAAGCACTTTTTCGTCAAGGACACCGATCATCCTTACAACCAGATCAAGCCGTTCAACTGGATGCGCGGCTATCAGACCGGCGGCAAGTCGCTGATGTGGTCGCGCCACTGTTTCCGCTGGAGCGACCTCGACTTTGAAGCCAACGCCAGAGAAGGCACAGGCATTGACTGGCCTCTACGTTACCGCGACATCGCGCCGTGGTACGGCTACGTCGAAGAGTTCATCGGCGTCAGCGGCGAAAACGCGGGACTGGCGCAACTGCCGGATCAGAATCTATTGCCGCCTCTCGAAATGAACTGCCTTGAACGTCACGTCAAGCAGCGCATCCGTAGTCACTACGCCGACCGCCGAATGATCGTTGCCCGCGTCGCCGTGCTGACGCGCCCGCACAAAGGCCGAGGCCGCTGCCAGTCGCGCAATATGTGCGCGCGAGGCTGTCCATACGGCGCGTACTTCAGCAGCAACTCGGCGACGCTGCCGGCAGCGACAAAGACTGGCCGAATGACCTTGCGCCCTTTCTCGATTGTGCACAGCCTGATCTACGACGCCGAAAAGAGGCGGGCCGTCGGCGTGCGCGTCATCGATGCCGAGACGAAAAAGACGACCGAGTATTTCGCCCGCATCATCTTCTTGAATGCCGGCACATTGAACACGACGCTGATTCTGATGAACTCGACCTCGGCTCACTTCCCCGCAGGCTTCGCCAATTCGAGCGGCGTGTTGGGCCATTACCTGATGGATCATCAAGAGGCCGGCGGCGCGATGGGTTTTTACGAAGGCTTTGCCGACAAGTATTATCGCGGTCGCAAACCCAACGGCATGTACATCCCGCGCTTCCGCAATGTCAGCGAGAAGCGGACGGATTACCGGCGCGGCTTCGCCTATGAAGCTTATTCGGGCAGAGAGAACTGGCAGCGAGGATTTTATCGGCAGGGGATGGGCGCGGATTTCAAGAGCGAGATGGCGCGGCCCGGCAACTGGTCTATGCTGCTGGTCGGTTACGGCGAATGTCTGCCCGATTACAAAAACCGCGTCACGTTGAACCACGACAAGAAGGATCAGTGGGGACTGCCGACGCTCGACATCGACATCGAGTACGGCGCGAACGAACTGACGATGCGCAAAGACATGCAGTCGTCAGCCGAAGAGATGCTCGCCATCGGCGGCTTGAAGAACATACGCTCGTTGGAGCTGGAGCCTGTGCCCGGCGGTTGTATTCACGAAATGGGAACCGCACGGATGGGCAATGATCCGAAGGTGTCTTTGTTGAACCGCTTCAACCAATGTCACGATGTGCCCAACGTCTTCATCACCGACGGCTCTTGTATGACCTCTTCCGCCTGTCAGAATCCCTCGCTGACTTACATGGCATTGACGGCGCGGGCCTGCGACCACGCTGTGAAAGAGATGAAGCGCGGCAACCTCTAGCCGCCTGTGCCGCCCATAACGTAGAACAGAGGCCCCGCCCTTCACACCTCGAAGTACATTTGAAAGTGATGGTGCTTGCTTATTGTTGATAGAACCTAAAGACTTAGAAAAGAACGCGAAGGTTTCGGAGTTCGCCCGTTTGTGAAAAGCGCCCTCAGAAAAACTCTTGACCCCGCCCGCTTGCCATAGTTCACTGTAGCCGCCCTCACATCTCTTTTCATCGTTTCGACTATGCCAATGAAGCCGCCTTTGACGCAGGTTTCTACTACCTTCACACATCGCTCATATCTCGATGGCCTTCGCGGCGTGGCCATTCTTGCCGTTATCGTCTTTCACGCCTGGCCGTGGTTGTTGCCTGGCGGCGCGTTCGGTGTTGACATATTTTTCGTCTTGAGCGGCTACCTGATCACCTCGCTAATAGACGAAGAGAGCCGCATGCATGGTCGAATTGATTTCAAGCGCTTCTATATTCGCAGGGCGCTTAGACTGTTGCCGGCGCTCTTTTTGATGCTGGCCTTTTATGGTTTCGTGACCGGCTTCAGAGATCACGTTGCAATGCTTGTGGTCTTACTATATGCCGCAAACTGGTGGCGGGCGTATGTCGCTGACATCGGCGCACTCGGCCATACATGGTCGCTTTCAATCGAAGAGCAATTCTATATGCTGTGGCCTATGATCTTCGCTGTCTTTATCGTGAAGTTGAAAAGACCGGCGCACGTTTTACTTTTGGCAGCCCTCGCCGTCATGGTTTATAGGCTGGCGATGACGTTTGTTTTTCCAAGCTACCGTATTTACAACGGACTCGACACAAGGGCCGATGCGCTGCTGGTCGGCTGTTGCTGCGCGCTCGCCGGTCGCGCGCGCCTAAGTTCATGGCTCGGCGCGGGGTCGGCGTTGATCCTTGCCGGCCTGCTCTTTGGCGTGCCGCTTAGAGTCTGCGAATCGCTTGGATTTGTGCCATTATCGCTTGCCGCTTTCGCCTCTGGCGGGCTAATCCTTTCTCTTGAGCGCGCGCCGGGCGGGCGGTTGGCCCGCGCCTTGTCGTTTCCACCACTCAACTGGATCGGAAAGCTCTCTTATGGTCTCTATCTCTGGCACCTGCCCATTATGGTACTGCCGGAGTTTGAGCATGTCAGAATGCCTTTGAAGTTCGCGGCAACCTTCGCCTGCGCGTCGCTTTCGTTCTACCTGCTTGAGCGACCATGCTTGAGGTTGAAGAATCACTATCGGCAAATACCGGTTTCCGCAATCGAGCAGTTGAGCGTCGATCAATCTGAAACGGAAGGCTACCATGCCATCAATGATACAGGCGCACGTGAAGCATTGCCGTTTACGCAATGAAGTGATTTTGATTGGCGCGCAGAAGTGCAAACACGGCGGCGAGTATCTATCGCCAGCGGCGCGGCGGGCGGCTGGCCTCGGTACGCCGAGAGCGTCGTCGCCGTCAGGCGTCCGCTATGCCCGAATTGCTCAACAAATCTACCACTGCCGAAGCCGCTAAGCTTAGAAACCGCTGGAAATTGGCGAAATTGGCAGAGAGCCAAAATCACACGTCGAAGTACATCTGGAATTCAAGCGGGTGCGGGCGCATACGCACCGGGTCCACCTCTTTTAGCCGTTTGTAACTAATCCAACGCTCGATCATCGTTTCGCTGAACACATCGCCTTTGAGCAAGAAGTCGTGATCGGCTTCGAGCGCGTCGAGGGCGCGTTCAAGCGAGCCGGGCAGCGTCGGCACGTTCTCCAACTCTTCGGGCGACAGGTCGTAGATGTCTTTGTCGAGCGGCTCGCCCGGATCGATACGATTCTGTATGCCGTCAAGGCCCGCCATCATCATCGCCGCAAAGGCCAGATACGGATTGCACGACGGGTCGGGAAAACGTATCTCAAGCCGCTTGGCGTTGGCTGACGCCGAGTACATCGGAATGCGTATGGCCGCCGAGCGGTTGCGCCGCGAGTAAGCCAGGTTGACCGGCGCTTCGTAACCGGGAACCAGCCGCTTGTAGCTGTTTGTAGTCGGCGCTACAAGCGCCGCCAGCGCCGCCGCATGCTTGAGAATGCCGCCGGCATAGTAGAGCGCCATCTCGGACAGCCCGGCGTAACGATCACCGGCAAACAGCGGCTTGTCGCCCTCCCATAGCGATTGATGACAATGCATGCCGCTGCCGTTATCGCCGAACATCGGCTTCGGCATAAAGGTCGCCGCCTTGCCATAATAAAAGGCCGTGTTCTTGACGATGTACTTGAACAGCATCACGTTGTCGGCAGTGCCGAGCAGCGTGTCGAAGCGGAAGTCGATCTCGCACTGACCACCGCTGGCGACTTCGTGATGATGCATCTCCGGTTTGAGGCCGACGGTTTCGAGGTTCTGCACAATGTCGGAGCGCAGATCGTGCAGCGAATCGACGGGCGGAACCGGCACGTAGCCTTCTTTGGTGCGTATGCGGTAGCCGAGATTGTCTTCGGCGCGGTTCGAGTTCCAGATGCCTTCCGACGAGTCGAAGCGGTAGCCGGCGCTATTCGTTTCGTTATGATAGCTGACGTGATCGAAGATGAAGAACTCGGCTTCGGGGCCGAAGTAACACGCCTCGGCCAGCCCTGTGAATCGAAGATAGCTTTCGGCGCGCGCCGCGCAAGAGCGCGGGTCGAGATGATAGGCTTCCTTGGTGAGCGGATCGACGACATTGGCGAACATCGTCAGCGTTGGCTCTTCAAAAAACGGGTCGAGCCAGAAGCGCGACGGATCGGGCATCAACAGCATGTCCGACTCGTTAATGGACGCCCAGCCGCGCAAGGATGAAGCGTCAAAGCCGATGCCGTTATCAAAGGTGTCTTCGTTGAAAGCGCCGATAGGAATCGTCAGGTGGTGCCAGGCTCCGGGCAGGTCGGTGAAGCGCAGGTCAACGAATTTCACTTGCTCATCGACCGCGTACTGCATGACTCGTTTGGGGTCCATCAATCGCTCCTTTGTTCGCCGTGTGGGTTTGAATGTCAAAAGGCGTGCGTCTCTAAAGGGTGAGCATAAGGCGCGGCGAAAAGCAGTGTCAAGCAAGCGCCGCGCTCGGCCCCAGCTATAAGGCCACGAGTTTCTTGAACCCTGCGGTCACAGGCCATATAATGCCGTTCGGTGCAACGCTGCCGATTTCAATTCTTCCGAGAGCGCCCGCGCCATCCGAAGACCACGCGCCGAGCGGCGACAGGCGACTCGATCAGGAGGTCATATGCTCGTTCCCAAACCGCAACTCATCCCTACAGCCGATCAGGTCGAAGTCCTGTTGAAACAGACCGGCGCGCTGCGCGAAGGTCACTTTGAATTCCCCACCGGCTTTCATTCGACGCACTACTTCCAGATGCCGCTGGCGATGCGTTATCACGACAACTCCCGCGTGTTGAACGTCGCGATGTCGCGGTTGCTTCGCCGCGAGCCGGACGTGCTGGCGGCGCTGCCCAATTGCGCGGTGGTCGCGCCGGCGGCGGGCGGCATCCCCGTCGCCTTCGGCATCCGCGAGGCGCTCAACGCCGACCAGATCTTCTGGGCCGAGAAGAGTGATGGCCGCTACCATTTCCGCCAGTACCTCGATGCGCGCGGTATGAAGTGCATTCTCGTCGATGACATTGTGCGGTCGGGCCGCGTCCTCACAGAGATGCTGCGACTGATCCAGGAAGCCGGCGCGGAAGTCGTCGCCATCGGCTCGCTCGTGCAGTTCAAAGATGCCCACTTCGAGACCGGCGGCATCCCGTATTACTCGCTGCTCAACGTTGACACGCAATTCCACTCGCCCGGCGATTGCCCAAGCTGCAAGGCAAACATGCCGATTGAAAAAGTTTGGTACTGATTGGAGAGGAGTCAGAAGTCAGAAGTCAGAAGTCAGAATGGAAACGGAAGGAAGGTTGAAAGATAGAATAGAAGCGGGGGCGGTAGCCGACTTCCTCTTTTATTCTGACTTCTGACTCCTGACTTCTTCTCTCTAATCCCGTAAAGGAAACCCTATGCTAAAGCTCCCCCCACGTTCTGTCTTCACGCGGGCGCGGCAACTGCTCGTGGCCGCGCTTTTGTTATTGATCGCGTCGACGGCAACGTTCGCGCAGGCCAGCGCACAAGCGCCGGCGGATAAGACGGCCACCGTCTTCGGCGCGAAGATTCATTACCTCGAAGCCGGCAGCGGCCCGGCGGTGATTCTGCTGCACGGACTCGGCGGCGACACCTCGAACTGGGCGCTGACGATTGCGCCGCTGGCCGCGAAGTTCCGCGTCATCGTTCCCGATCAGATCGGCTTCGGTCGCTCGGACAAGCCGCTGCTCAATTATCGCGTCGCCACGCTGGTCGATTTTCTCGATGGCTTTATGAAGCAGGTCGGCGTCGAACGCGCTTCGCTGGTCGGCAACTCGCTCGGCGGCTTCACGGCGGCGGCCTTTGCGCTGGCGCATCCCGAAAAGGTCGAGCGCCTGGTGCTGGTTGACGCCGCCGGCTTTGCGATGCCGAAGGACTTCGATCCGCGCACGCTGAACGCCTTGAACCCTTCGACCCGGGAGCAGGCCAAGACCATCCTCTCGATGATCTTCTACAACAAGCAATACACCACCGACGCCGCTGTAGATATGATGTTGACGCGGCGCGTGGCGGCAGGTGACGGCTACACCGTGCAGCGCTTCATCGATTCAATCGCGCATGGTGAAGATATGCTGGACGGCAGGCTTGGCGGCATCAAGCAGCCGACTTTGATCGTCTGGGGCCGCGAAGATCAACTGACGCCGATGTGGATGGCCGAACGATTCAAGAAAGAGATCAACGGGTCGGAGATCGTCGTCTTTGATAAATGCGGCCACGTGCCGCAGATGGAAAAGGCCGCCGAGTTCAACGCCGCCGTGATGAAGTTCCTCAGCGGCGAGATGGCGAATCGGTAAGGCGCTCACTCGTCATGAATGGACTTGTTGCTAAATGAATGGACTTGTTGCTAAAGAGCCTGTTTGGACGTGAGTGCCGTAGGCACGCAATGTTTATAGAGCGTGTCTGAGAAGCCCTGAAGGGGCGCGATTCAATAGCCCAGCCCAACGGGCTGGGTACACTCAGCGACCATTCCGCAAGCCCTGAAAGGGCGCACTAGGTGATCGGTTATTGCGCCCTTTCAGGGCTTGGCGGTTTGCCCTGCCGCTCACCCAGGGCGATGCCCTGGGCTGTCGAATCGCGCCCCTTCAGGGCTTTCTTTTCGCGTTTGCAAGAATGACCTTCCCGGTTGTGGGGTGTCGAATCGCGCCCCTGCGGGGCTTTCTTTGGCTTTTCAGATACGCTATAGAAGGCTAGACCTCTCATTCAAGCAAGCTCCGTAGGAACGCAATGTGTGAACATCGCGCTCCTACGGAGCTTGGTTTTATTCGCGTATCCTGTTCTATAAACATCACGCTCCTACGGAGCTTGGAATAAGACGCGCTAACTCAACGACGCGCGCTTCGGCAACAGCACGGCGCGCTCGATCTCAAACACCTTCTGCTCGAATTTATCCGCGAACAAGTTCACGCCCTTATTGATGAGCGCAGCGGGCCGCTCGTTCTTCACGCCGACGAGATGAAAGCGGACGACGCCGGCGCGCTCGTTGTGGTCGCGTGTTTCAATAACACGCGACGCCGCATACAGCGTGTCGCCGCCGAGCACCGGCGCGGCGTGGCTGCCGCGATCATAACCAAGCTCCCACAGCGCGTTGGCCGTCGTGTCGCGGCTCGCAATCGTCGCCGCCCACGCGAAGACCAGACCGCCTTCGACGACGCGCGTTCGCGCAAAGCTGTGCTCGCGTGAATAGACTTCATCGAAATGCAGCGGGTGGCTGTTGCGCGTCAGCACCGTTAGCTGCATGTGCTCGCTGTCACCGACCGTGCGCCCCGTGCTGTGCAGGATGATGTCGCCGGCGTGGAAATCTTCAAACAGTCCTGACGGGCGGCCCGCCCAGCGCGGCGCGCGAATCTGCAACGCCAGTTCTTGCGGCAGCGGCTCTTTCATCGTTTGCGGCGGCTGAACCAGCGCGCCGCTCGTGCGCGACAAATGGTTAGATAGATTACTATGCGGCGGGTGGGCGCGGCCTTCGAGCGTGCCGGCGGGAATCAATGCCTTGCGCTCGAAATAAACTACCGGCAAGCTGTCTTGATTCACGCCCGTCGTGCGGACGTGAACGACGCCGCGATCCGGGCGCGACTCGGACGGTCGCACGCCGAGCACTTCGCTTGACACACTGAGCGTGTCGCCCGCGTGCGCGGCGTGCGGGAATTTCAAATCGATGTAAGCGAGATGCGCGATGGCTTGCTCGGACACGTCGTGCACGGTGAAGCTGAGCGCCAGGTTCAGCAGCAACAGCGGATGAACAACGCGATCACGAAAGCCGAGGTCGCGGGCGAAGCGGCGGCTCGAATAAAGCGGATTGGCATCGAGAAATGACGCCGCGAACATCGCCGTCATCCCATCATCAATCGTCACTTCCCACGGGTGATGATAAATCTCGCCCACCTCGAAGTCGTCGAGCTTGCGCCCGTACTGCGGCTCGATGAGGCGCGGCGGTGTCTGCTCTTTGCTCATAAAATTCTTTCAGCTTTCAAATCAATCGCAGCTCGCGCGCCATCGCCTCGTCAATGCGCGAGAGCGCATAAGCCGTCTTCAGCGTGTTGCGATTGACGCGGTCGGTGGCGCGGTCGGCCATGCGGCCTTCGATCATCACCGCGCCGCGCCCCTGCGCTTCGGCTTCGAGAAACAGCCGCGCCTCTTCAACCGCGCGATTGATCTCGTGGTCGGGAATCTGAAATATCTCGACCGCCATCTGTGTCTGCTCAGGGATGCCCGTCCACTTGCCGGCAAAGCCGAATTCGCGCGCGCAATGGGCATCGCGGCGGAACTCTTCGATGGCGGCGCGGCGTTCCGCTTCGCTCTTGTCGCGCGTCGGGTAGTTCGTCGTCATCTCGGCGATTGCCGGAATGCCTACGGACGCGGCGGCCTTCACGATGCGTCCGCGCACCTGATCGATGATCGGATGATCGAAGCGATAAGCTGATGCGCGCAGCCCCAGGCTGGCCCAGTAATCGTATGTGCCGAGCACGAGGCCGACCAGCCGCCGCGAGCCTCGGGCGATCTCGAATACATTCTCTTCGGCGCGAGCCGATTCGATCAACGCCTCGATGCGTATGCGACCCGCCGGCAGATTGAATCGTGATTCAAGCGCCGTTAGCGTTTCATCAATCGAGCGCACTTCATCGGCATCTTCGATCTTCGGATAGATCAAGCCGTCGAGGTTCGCGCCGGCGTGTTCAACGATCACGGCGATGTCTTCGTGCGCCGGGTCAAGCTCGATGCCACGCGGGCGGAAGAAGCGCAGGCGCTGCCCCCAATCCAGTTCGTTGAAGGCGCGGATGACGTTGGCGCGTCCTTGTTCAAGAAGCTGTGGGTTGTCACGCGGAATCGAATCTTCGAGGTCGAGCATCACCAGATTGGCCGCCGATTTTGTGACCGCGCCTTCGATGTATTTCCACACCGTCGCGGGCGTCGTCAGGTGAGCCATCTGCACGAGGTAACGCGGCTCCATCTCGATCAAGGCTTCGCGGTAATGCTCAACGAGTCGCGCGTTGCGCGCTTGCGCGGCGGCGGTAATGTCGAGCGCGGATGAGGCGGTTGCCTGTTGATCTTCGGCCATCGGCGTCTCCTGTTCGTCAAGTGGGATGGTCGGGTGATGCATTGTAACAGACCGCCCGCCGCCTGATCGAAGCGTTTATCCGCGCCTCGCTTCAATGTTCGCTTTGCAAACGTGCGCGTATGAATGCGGTGCGGCGAACAGAGGGGGCCGCGAAGAATGATGTTGATTCAACGCCGACTTGCGCGCCGCAGAGCTTGGCATCCGAGTTGTACTTTATGAAAAGGGTTTGTGTCTCGATGGATATTATTCAGGAGGATTACCGATGCTTTACTCATCCAAAAAACTCATCGGCTTTGTCGTCACGTTGATGGCAGCGTTGATGATACAAGGCTGCGAGCCTGCGCCGGGAACTGGAAATTCCAATGCCAGCTCGAATCAGACAGGACAGGCAACTGGCCAGGCGACCGGCCAGCAGGAGCCGACGATTGAAGCGACGCCTGTGCAGCAGGGCGAGAACAATTTGCAGATCGCCAGCGGCGACACGACGACGCTGAACATCACCGCGCCGGGCGCAAAGTCAGCACGCATTCTCTATCGCCCGCTGGATGCCGGCGACCGCGTCGTCGCCTTAAAGAAGACCCCGACGGCGGATAATGCAAATGGAAGATTCACTACACAGATCAAGATGGGGCCGGATTTTGCCGGCGAAGTCTGGGCTGAAGTCAGCTACGCCGACGGCTCGAAGAAAGAGACGAAGCCAATCATGCTGGCCTCGGAAGCCTCCGCGAGCATCGCCGACGCGGCGGCGAAAGACGCTTCGCACGGCAATGAATCGGAGCGCGAAGACAAATTCACCGGCGGCAAGATCGCAACCGCTTCGCTGGTCGAGAATCAACCCGACGTTCGCATCACGGTTGACGTGCCGGCCTTTCGCTTGACGTTGTGGCAGAACGGCAAGGAAGTGAAGACCTACGAGATCGGCGTCGGCCAGAAAGAGTTTCCGCTGGCCATCGGTATGCGCCGCGCCGCACAGATCATCTATAACCCGGAGTGGGTTCCGCCCGACAGTGATTGGGTCGAAGAGTCGCACAGCGATGTGCAGGTCGGCGAGCATATTGACGCGGACGACCCGCGCAACCCGCTCGGCAAAATTAAAGTCCCGCTCGGCGACGCGTACTTGATTCATCAGGCGACGAGCCCCAGCAACCTCGGCCACTTGGTTTCGCACGGTTGCGTCCGTATGCTGCAAAGCGACCTCTATGACCTGACCGAAAAAATTATGGCGGCGCGCGGCTGGCCCGTGTCGCGTCAGCAGATCGAGCAGTCTAAAAATAACACCGACCGCCTGGTCGCCAAGCTCAACCCGCCCGTGCCTGTAGACATTAACTACGACACGCAGGTCATTGAGGGCGGCGTGCTGCGCGTCTACCCGGACGTTTACGACCGCAACACGAACACGGTCGAAAACCTGCGCGCCGAGTTGCAGAGTTCCGGCGTTGATGCGGCGCGATTGGACGATGCGACATTGAAACAGATGCTCGACCGCGCTAACGCCAACGAGTTGTTTGCGGTGAACGTCAGCGACTTGACGACGAGCAACGTGCTGGCGGCGGGGCGCACCGAGCCGTTGACCAGTCAGTCGAAAGTCGCCAAGCAGAAACCGGCGCAGAGCAACGCGCGCCACGCCCGCCGGCGATAGGCGCGCTGCCGCAATCCTTCAAGCCTTGATTGACTTGACCGCCGCTTGTTGCCGCTTATGAGCAGCAGGCGGCGGTCGCCTGTTTGGTCTGCGGATTTTATTTGTGTCGCGCGCCGCGCTAAGACAAAATTGAATGTCAGAGCCTATGAATCATCATTCAATCTGTCGTCTTCACATCGTCGCGCTGGTTGTGCTCGTCACCGGCCTTGCGGCTCTGCTTGCCGGTTGTAGGCACGGCGCGAGCGGCAACGCGCAACGCTACGACTTGAAAGGCACGGTCGTTAGCGTTGATGCGCGCGGCGAAACCGTGACCATCTCTCATCAGGAGATTCCCGGTTATATGGACGCGATGACGATGCCGTTCAAGCCGAAAGATCGGTGGGTGCTCGATCAGGCGCAGCCGGGCAATCGCATACAGGCGACGCTGGTGGTTGACGGATTGCGCTCGTGGCTCGAAGACGTCGTGCTGATGCAGGACGCGCCCGACAACGCGGCGGCGACAACGAGCGCGGCTGAGCCGCAAGCCGGCGCAGAGGTCCCCGATTTCGCGTTGACCAATCAAGACGGCAAGCGCATCGCGCTGCACGATTATCACGGCCACGCGCTGGTCCTGACCTTCATCTACACGCGCTGTCCGCTGCCCGATTACTGCCCGCTGATGACCAACAACTTTGCCGAGATCGTCCGCGAGATCAGGAGCGATGCCGCGCTCTACAATCAAACGCGGCTGTTCAGCGTCACGGTCGATCCCGAATACGACACGCCCGCCGTGCTGCGCGAGTATGGCGCGAAGTACACGGGCGAGAGCGGCGCGGCTGCTCTCAGCCATTGGCAGTTCGCCACCGGCAAGCCGGATGAGATTAAGCAAGTGGCCGCGTGGTTTGGACTACAATATTGGCCGGAGGGCGGGCAGATCGTTCATTCGCTGCGCACGGCGGTGATCGCGCCTGACGGTAAGCTCGTGAAGATTTATCGCGGCAACGACTGGCGGCCTGCGGAGATCGTCGCTGACTTGCGAGCTTTGAAATCGGTGGGCGCGGCGGCTAGCGGGCAGCAATCGGTAAAGGAAGCTTCATTACAAAAAGGAAAATCAACGGCTGGTCCATCATCCAGCCTTGAAACGGCAGCGGGCGCGGCAAAGCTCTATCACGCGGTCGGCGTCGTCGAATCAATAGGCGATGCGCGCACGACCGTGCAGATCAATCACGAGGACATCAAAGACTTGATGCCGGCGATGAGCATGTCCTTTGAAGTGCAGAGCGCGGCGCTGCTCGACCACATCGCACCGGGCGACCGCGTCAGCTTTACCCTTCAAGAGACGCCGCACGGCCTGGTCATCATCGAGTTGCGTAAGCCTTAGTCATTCGGCGGTCACTGCAACCGCTCGCCGTTGAACTTGCCGTTCGAGGTGTCGTAAAGCGCCGGGTTGGTGTCGCTCGGTGTGTCCCACATTACAATGACCGTCCCCTTCTTCACGAAGTCGCCTTTCATCTTGCCGACCATCACGACCGACGCGCACGGCGCGCTGCCGTCTTCGGAGCAGGGCAGCTCGTAGGTAATCGAGATGCGCTTGCCGACCTGCCGCCACGCGCCGCTCACCGTGCGCCCGCCGCCGTCGGTGGCGCTCAGGCGACCATTGAGGCTCTCGCCGCGCGGGCTGACATCGAGCGTGACGGTGAAGGTGCGTTGGGCATTGCTCGTCGGCGATTCGGGAATCGTGACGGTGAAGACCCAGCGACCATCAAAGCCTTTGCCCGCGACCGTGGCAGGCAGGCCGATGAGCAGGAACGCGAGCGCGATCATCAGGTATTTCGACAGCGAATGAATCCGGCTTCGCATCAGTTGCTCCCTTCCGCCTTGCGGCTGCCTCTGAACAAGAACGTCCACGTGTCAAACCCGGTCGGCGTGCTCTCATCCGACACATCGAAGAAGACGGTCATCGTTCCCTTCACGGTGTCGTCCGAGAGAAACTGGCCGCGCATAATAACCGAGCCACAAGGCCCATCGAGATTGGGACACCACAACTGGAAGGCGGCGCTGAAGCGATTGTCCATCACGCGCCAAGAGCCGAGCGGGCGCACGTTCGCGCCAACGTCTTCGCGCAGGACGATGCCATTGCGCAGGTCGCCCTCTTGCGTGAAGACCATATCGCGGTCGGGAAAGCCGAGCGAGATGCCCTGGCGTGAAGTGAGCTGGCCGTTGAGCGGCGTCGAAACCATAATCCACTCGCCGGCCAGTGTGCGTTCGCTCTGGGCGCGGGCCGATGGTGCGGCCACGATGAGGAGGAAGAAGGCGATGCTTAAGATGGCCCATCTCAACTTCATACTAAAACTCCCTTGAATGAGATGGGTCAGATTATATGCCAACGTCGCGAAAGAATCTAACGCGGTCAACGGATGGGGCCGCTGAGCGGCGGCCTCGGCTTCGGGAAGTAAGGGCTGCTGCCGGGGATGAATCGCACACCTGAGATGGCGGTGTCGTCGTTGCTCGCCAGTATCGAGACGCTCTCCGCGCCCGGCCCCGCCGTCATCGCCGTCGGATCAACGACGGCGCTCGACCAGACGGCCAATGATTGCGGCGAGAAGATGAGGTTGCCGTCCATGTAGCCGGTCGCTGAAAGGATGCCATCGGCGTAGAAGCTCGCGTTCGGCGTGGCCGGGTTGTTATTGATCCAGTGCTCAATCGGCCTTTGTAAAGTGACCGTCTGCGTCCCCGACGCTTGCAGGCAATAGGTCTGCGCGTAGCTGTCGGCCAGCAGGTGGCCTTCGGGCCAGATGCTGCCGTTGGCAAGCAGGATGCTGTTGGCGAGCAGTATGCCGTTAGCGATTAAGTGACCGTTGGCCAGCAGATGACCATCCGCCAGCAGAAGGCCATCAGACAGCAGGATGCCGTTGACAAGGAGAATGCCGCTGTCCAGCACAGCGTATTCAAGCGGGTTGCCGTTCTCATCTTTGAGGACAAGCTTCATATCTTCGTTCAAGCCGCTCAGAGACTCGCCCGGCTTCAGCAGAGTTTGGCCGGCAAGCGCTTTGTTGACATACGAGCGCAGGTTCTGCACGAGGCGCACGGCGGCGTAGGTGTTGACCAGCCCGGCCCCTTCCGTGAGCAGCCGCTCGATTGGACTCATCGAGCTGTGCGTAGGCAACTGCTGCGAGGTCATCTGCAAGATCGCTTTGACTAGGCTGGGATCAAGCGTGGGGTTGGCTTGAATCATCAACGCCACCGTCCCTGTAACGATGGGAGCGGCGAACGAAGTGCCTGAAAGCTGATTGTAGAGCTTCGGCGGCGCTCCGCCGCTCGCGTTGCGCGGCATCACGGTTCCCGGCAGCACTTCGTCGGTCAGGTAAGCGGTGTTGCGCGTCGCCGCGGCGATGATCTTGACGCCCGGCGCGACGAGGTCGGGCTTGATGATGCCGTCCACCAGCGCCGGCCCGCGCGAACTGAACGAAGCCACTTGCAGGTCGGTGCGGCGCAACAGGTTCGGCGACGGGTTGAGATCAAGCTGATATGAACTGGTCGCAGCGTCCCAGTGCCAGGTCAGCACCGATTCCTTCGGGTCTTTGGTCGCGCCGACGGTGATGACGTAAGGATCGTTGGCCGGGCTGTTGATGCCGCCATAGACCGTCTGGTAGAGGGGCTTGCCATTCTCGTCATAGCCGACCACCGTATCGTTATGGCCGATATTACCGGCGGCGCAGACGACGATGATGCCGGCCTGAACGCAGCGCTCGACTGCCTGGCAGAGCGGGTCGGTCTTGTAGCTCTGAAGCACCGGCGCGCCGATGCTCAGGTTGATGACACGGATGTTGTACCGGAGCTTGTTGTTGATGCAGTAATCGAGCGCCTTGATGACGTTGCTGGCCGTGCCGCTGCCATACTTGTTGATGACTTTGCAGACCACGAGACTGGCGGTGGGAGCGATGCCGATGAAGTCGCCGTAGTTGCCGGGGTAACACTCGACCCCTTGCGCGTCGTACTGCTGCGATCCCCAGCCTGAGCCTGCCGCAACACCGGCGACCGTTGTGCCGTGGCCATAATCATCATACTCGTTGGTATGAATCGCGCCGTTGACATCGCCGCAGAAGTCTTTGAAGTTGAGGATGCGAGAAGCTATCGTCGCGTTTGATCGGAAGTCGTCCTTGTTGGCAGAGCTGATGCCCGAATCGATCACCGCAATGCCTACGCCTGCGCCCGTCAACGGCGCATAGTTGCCGCCATAGGTCGCGGGCATAACCTGTCGGAGCTGATCGGCCCCGACCAGTTTAGTCGCCGCATCCATCGAGCCGTTGACCTGACGATCAGGCGTGATGAAAGCGACCATCGGGTCGGCAGCCAGAGCTTGAACTTGCGACACGGGCAGCGCGACCAGCAGCGCGTTGATGTTCTCGAACTGGTGTTTGATCGTGCCGCCGCGTTGTCTGATCATCTGGCGATGCGCTCGCGTCGGCGGCTCGTTCATCTGCACGATGAAGTCTTGCCGCTTATCGTCACTGCCGTTGTCGATCATCGAAATCAAATCGGTCGGCAGCTTCTCGGCCCTTGCGTCTTCATTGAAGGGAGCGGGCGCAGCGGCTTCTTCCATTCGCTTCGACTGCGCCAGCACGTTGGCTGAACAGTGAGAAGGCGAGAGCGGCACGGCTTGCAGCAGGCAGAGGATAGCAAGGCATATACTGACCAGAACGCGTTTCATAATCTTTCCCGTGATTCCTGCGGGAGCATCAGCCAAGACCCGGATGGCGTCTTCGCTGAACCCCGACAGGCTCGAATCAATTGCCGTGCCCTAACAACGAACATGGTCATCTCCGGCAGATGAAGGTAGCGGGGCGGCGGTCGCATAGGCGCGTATCTGTCGGTTATGCTGCAAGTTGTTTCTTTCCGCCGGCGACGGGTTGAAGCAATCGGCGAGGCCATCGAGTCTTGATGAGGCGCGAGAGAAATGGTCAGCTTGACGATAAGCCGATGAGTGATTCAGTCAAAATGATGGCCACAGACTGAACGATGAACGACTGTTCAGCGAAAGAATCTTGTTGAGTGTGAGCCGCGCCTGAGATAACATTCGAGCCATGAAGGCGGAACGGCAGAGCAGAGCAACGAGATGGCGCGCGCTACTAGCCGCGCTGGCCTTGCTCGTCGGCGCACTCAGCCCGCAGGTCGCGCTCGCTGTCAGCCCCGCCGGCGATGTCTGCACGATGACCTGTTGCGTTGAGCAAGGCCATTGCTGCTGCAAGCCGCGTCACGCCTTCGTTGAAGGCCAGGCCACCGACGGCAAGCCGCGCATTACCGAAAATGAAATTGCCGCTCCGTGTCCTGCCGACTGCGCCGGGTCGCCCGCGCCTTCGCCTTCGTTTACGCGCCAGGCGCTCGGCTCTGCCGCCCATCGGGCAGATGATGTTGTCGCCTCACCGATGCACTTGCCGTTGCTCGTCAGCAAATCGCTGACAGCGACGCGCGACACAACCGCGCCGCGCGCCCCTCCCCTTTGTCTCCTTCACCCCGCCAACTGATCTACGCACAGGTAGCCGCTTCATCGGCAGCGCGATCAATCGTTCGCCGTCTACCTGTAAGCTACGTATGGCCGTCGTTGATTGGCCGGCTCATCGTCGCCGCTCAACGTCAGGGAAGGAACACATGAACGCCAACTCTATCCGCAGGCGGCTCGCTCACGCCTTCATCCTGCTTGCGCTCTTCAGCAGCCTGGCAAGCGGAGCCGCGCCCGCGCTCGCGCAACAGTCGGTCACAGCGGCGGCGCTCACTGGCCGCGTCGAAGATAAGGACGCCGCCGTCATCATCGGCGCGACCGTCGTCGTCACCTATCTCGACCGCAATCAATCGTGGACGGCGAAGAGCGACGAGCAGGGCCGCTTCCGCTTTGCGTACTTGCCCGTAGGCAAGTACCACATCAAAGTCGAACGCAGAGGCTTCACGCCGTCCGATCAGGAAGTTACGTTACTGGTCGGGCAGGCGATTGATCTGTCTATACGGCTCGGCGTCGGCGAGATCATTGACGTGGTCACCGTTGCCGAGAACGCGGCGAGAGTGGAAGCGTCGCGCACAGAAGTCGCCGGAGTCGTGACCCCACAAGAGGTTGATCGCTTGCCGCTCAACGGGCGCAACTATCTCGACCTCGCGCTGCTCGTGCCCGGCGTGTCGCGCACCAACACCGGCAGCAATCAACGCTTCGCCGAAACCAGCGCCGTTCCCGGCACCGGCCTTTCGATAGCCGGCCAGCGTAATCTCTATAACAGTTTCATCGTTGACGGTCTGTCGGCCAACGACGACGCGGCGGATTTGACCGGCGCGTATTTCAGTCAGGAAGTGATCCGCGAGTTTCAAGTCATCACCTCGGGCGGCGTCGCCGAGTTCGGGCGCGCGTCGGGCGGCATTGTGAATATCATCACACAGTCAGGCACGCGCGACTGGCACGGCCACCTTTATGGCTTTCTGCGCAATCAACGTTTCGACGCGCGCAACCCGCTCGCGCCGCGCAAAGACGAGTTGACGCAGGCGCAATATGGCGTGAGCCTCGGCGGGCCGCTGCAACGCGACCGCACCTTCTGGTTCGCTAACTTCGAGCAGACGCGCCGCAACGACGCGCTGATCGTGACGATTACGCCGGCTAATATAGCGGCCATCAATCGGCGGCTCGATCAGTTGTTTTATGGCGGCCCTCGCCTTGAAACCGGCATCGTGTCATCAGGATTTGATGCGACCAACTTCTTCACGCGCGTTGACTATCATCCGAACGCGAGCAATCAACTGGCGGCGCGCTACAGCCTCTACGACATCTCGGCCATCAACTCGCGCACGGTCGGCGGATTGAACACCGTCAGTCGCGGCACTGCGCTTGAAGACAACGATCAAACGATGGCGCTCAATCATGTAATGACGGTTACGCCAACCTCGATTAACGAAGCGCGCTTTCAATATACGCGCAGCCGCTTGAGCGCGCCGGTCAATGATGCGATTGGGCCGGCGGTGAACATCGCCGGCGTCGCCAGCTTCGGCACGGCTACGTCTTCGCCGCTGGCGCGCGACATTGATCTCGTCGAAACCGCCGACACCTTCGCGCACATACGCGGCAACCACGTTATCAAGGCGGGCGGCGACTGGCTCTACAATCGCGTAGACCTTCTCTTTCCGGGCGCAACGCAAGGCGTTTATGCATTCACTTCGCTAACGAATTTCTTGAGCGGCGCGTACGGCAGTTATCAACAAGCCTTCGGCGCACCGTCGCAGTTTCAATCGAACCCGAATGTCGGCCTCTTCATTCAAGACGAATGGCGAGCGCGGCGCGGCCTGACCATCAATGCCGGCTTGCGTTACGACGCGCAATTCCTGCCCGACCCGATTCGTACGGACAAGAATAACTTCGCGCCGCGCCTCGGCCTCGCTTATGCGCCGGGCGACCGTCGCACGGTGATCCGCGCGAGCTTCGGTTTATATTTCGACCGCATCCCTTTGCGCGCCACCTCGAACGCGTTGCAGCGCGACGGCTCGCGCTATGTCGTCGTGCAGCTTGCGCCAACTCAAGCGGGCGCTCCTGTCTTTCCCAACGTGCTCGGCGCTCAACCGGCGACGCTCGTGACAAAGCCGAACGTTACGCGCATTGATCCGAACATCGAAAGCAGCTACAGCCAGCAGGCGAGCTTGCAGATCGAAAGGCAATTGACGAGCGGTGCGGCGCTGTCGGTCGGTTATGTTCACCTGCGCGGACTGCACTTGATCCTGTCGCGCAATCTGAACGTGCCGCGCTTCCCTGCGTCGGCGGGCGTAGCGAACCTGGGGCGGCCTGATCCTGATTTCGGCAACATCTCGCGCTATGAAAGTTCAGGTGATTCTTATTACGATGGGCTGGTCGTAGCGTTTAATCAGCGGGCGACGCGGTGGGCCAGCTTTCGCGTCTCGTATACGCTATCGAAGACCATAGACAACGCCGGCAACTTCTTCTTCAGCACGCCGCAGAGCAATTTCGATTTGCGAGATGATCGCGGCCTGTCGGATAACGATCAGCGCCACCGGCTGACCGTGAGCGGCGTCTTTGAAGCGCCGCGCGCCAGGAGTGAATCGAAACTGCGCCGCGCCTTTGCCGGCTTGCAGTTGAATACTATTTTTACCTACGCGTCGGCGCTGCCGTTCAACATACAGACCGGCACGGATCGCAACTTCGACACGAACTTCAATGATCGCCCGGTCGGTGTCGGGCGCAACGCCGGGCGCGGCTTTGATTACGCGTCGCTCGATTTGCGAGTGGCCAGAACGTTTCGCTTCACGGATCGCTTCAGTGTCGAGGCGCTGGCCGAAAGCTTCAACACCTTGAACCGCGCGAACTGGCAACTGCCGAATAATATTTACGGCGCAGGTGTCGCGCCGCTCTCAAGTTTCGGCAAACCGACTGCGGCCTCTGATCCGCGCCAGATTCAATTCGGCCTGCGCGTGATGTTTTGATGGATGGTTACTGAATGAGCGGAATCACTTGATGCTCGACAAAGCGGTAGATAAAAACGATGGCGGCGACGAGGAAGAGCAGCAGGTAGGTTTCGCTCCACCGCCACAGGTTCTTGAGTCGCGGCGGCTGGCGAAACCCGCTGCCGATCTCTTTCTTGAGAAGCTCGACTTCTTCGCGCCGGTAATCGAACCACGAAAAGAGGCCGCTGATGATCGAGAGCGCGACGAACGCCGTCAGGATGATGAGCAAACCGAGCAAGCCGCGAATGCCGACGCGCGCCACCTCGGCGTCAATTTTCAGTTGCTTCCAACTAACGAAGACGAGCACGCCGCCGCCAATGATCGCTGTCGCCAGCGTTTGATAGAGGGCTAGATACTTGTGGGCATTTTCATTCAGCGCGTTGAGCTGTTGCAGAATGTACTTGTAGCGTTCCAGCTTGTAGTCAGCTTTCTTATCCGAGCCAGACGGATTGCTCATACGATTTGTCCTCGCTGTCTGCCCGCCGCATTATGCGCAGCGCCTTGATGCATCGCGCTGCTCAGGTCAACGCCATTGCGCTGGCGAGAGCCTGACACCCGCATAGCCTACTCAGTTACATCAGGAATCTCGAAGCTATCAAGCCGCCATCGTTTATCTCCATCGCTGATCTCAAGGTCTCCGGCCACTTCCTGAAGCCGCCGCAGTAGCGCCACGTCTTCTTGAGGTAGACTTAGCACATACTGGCGTACTCGTTGATCTATCAGGCTACTCAGAAGCCGCCTTAGTTTATCAAGCTCATCTACTTTGAATGGAGAAAGCCTTTCTCTATAACAGGCATTAAAAAAGTCGCTGTATTGCGAATAGAGCAGACCCTCAATCTTTTGAATGTACTCAGCAAAGCTTTCCCAGCTAATAGGCGCACTGAGGTAGTCTCTACACTGTGATAAGAGCGTGCGCCATTCTGCATCTAACGGCTTCACAAGTTCCTCCCGATGGTTAGCTATTTGCAGGTTGCTGACCCGTGGCAGGATGGTTTGAAGTAGGAACCCCGACAAACGGCCTGGAAGGTCTAACGATCTACCTGTTCCACTTTCCCAGGCGCTGATCTCTGCTTCTGTCACGCCGTCGTTCAGAAGTTTCGCGCGCCAGCCATTCAATGCCAACTGGTAAAGCTTCAGGGCATCATATTTCTCCAACCAGCGATGATTCAAAATACCGTCTGGCAGATAATAGCGATAGATAAGGCCTTGGGATAGTTCTTCAACGTGCTCAATTAAATATGAGAGCCAGAGACGGTATACCTCATTGCCAATCCTTTCCCCGTCTGCTGCCGCGCTCCGAGCCAAGTTGGTTAAAATATATCGACGGTTACGATTGACATTCCAGCGCAGGCGTAACCTTGCGGTTGCATCACCTGTGCTAAGTGAATCAGGCAGTCCTCGCACTGCACCAACCTTGAAGCCGCCGCGAAGCAGCGCAGACTGCGCAAAAATGTGATTCTTCGGAAACTCCCTCTCTTCCTCAGCAATTAAAATAGGCTTGCCTCTGAATCGCTCCTCTTCGGCTTTGTTCGCAGCATAGCTGTTGATCAAAACGATTTCACCTTCGAGGCCCGATTCCTGGTCATCAACCGGAATGCGAAAGGCGAATGGCTCCATCTCCGGCGGCACTTCGATGTGCAACGGCAGCGGCTTGATAACGCCCGTCGTTGTTTGCCCGCCAGCGACGTATTCGAGATTTAAGTCATACGGCAAGTCTTGGCAGACTTCTTCGAGATAGTCTTTGATGTCTTCCCACTTCGGCGGCTTACTCTTGTCCTGCTTATCGCCCTGCGAAAGATAGAGCGTGATCTGCGTGCCTTTGAATCGTTGTCGGCCCTCGTTGCTGTCTTCATCCATTCGTATCAGCCGGGTCGGGCCGTCAATCTGAAGCGTGCGCTTCTTCGTGTCGCTACGCGGCGACTCGCCCATCGCTGTTTCAACTTTTACGTGATTGGCCAGCAGGAACGTAGACAGAAATCCTATGCCGAACTCCGACACCGGCGCGAAATCTAAATTCTTCTTGCGCAGGTCAACCCGTGTCTGATTGAACTCGGTCGAGTTGTAATACGACCGCCCGACCTTCAGGAAATATCGCTCTAATATCAACGCGTCCATCCCTGTGCCGGTGTCCCTGACGATCAAGCGCGGTTGCGGGCATTCGCCGGTCGGCTCTTCATAGCGAACGATGATGCGGTTGGTTGTTGTCGGCACCGCATCGCCGTCCATACAGAGCAGCGCGTCGCGCAGCTTGCACGCATCAACCGCGTTCTGCACCAGCTCGCGCACGGCGTCGAGCGAGTTCTCGTAAATCGCCCCGCCCATCAACAGCGAGTAGACGCGGTCATCATCAATCTCGAACCGATAAGGGACGTACCGATAGCCGTCTTCGTGAATGTCGGTCTTGACCGTGGTCGGCAGCTTAAACGGCCAGCGGACTTCCTGGAGCGCGCCGAAGGTGGCGCGTGTGCCGATGATCTCCTGTTGAATAGCACTGGCGAACAGCACGATGGCGTGGTGAATGATGTGGCTATTCGAGCGGCCCCTGAAGATAATGGCGTCCTCTTCGATGTGCCAGCTCGAGATAGCCAGATGTTTGCCCCACTCGCGCCCCGACAGGTTTTCCGCTTCGCCGAGCGGCCCCGGCAGCAGGTAATGAAACAGCGCTGCCGGTGTGCGTTCGCGGTCAAAGTCGAGAATGTCCGCCAGCCGCAGCGCCGCCGCGACCATCTGCAAATCCGCCGTGCAGCCGCCTATCGGGTAATCTCTGGGAAAGCGCGGTCGCCCGCTGTGTTTCTTGTCGGCCTCAACCAGCGCTTCGGCGTCTTCGTTGTGGCTGATGCAAATCTCTACGAGCTTGTCACGGAACGAATCGCCATCGAACGCGAGAGCCGCCTTAATGTCGGGAATCTTTTCCGCGTCGTCTTCATGCATACGCTGCATCATGTTCAGCAGGGCAACGTAGCGCTCGCGCGTCGCGTGACGTGCGCGGGTGTCCTGCGTGAGCAACGCTTCTTCGGCTTGTGTTAGTTGCAAACGCGCCCGCCCTTTTGCGGAGTCGGAAAGCTCAGGCGACTCGGTCTGCGCCCGCAACGCCTCAATCGCGGCCTGCGTCGGCTCGTCGAGTTCGAGCCGCTCCCATAAGTCTGAATCGGGATCAAGCCGCGCCTGGCGCTCGTCGCGGTTCAAGCCCATGCCGAGGTCGTGCAAGTGGGCGGCGCAGATCATCAGGCCAATCTCCGGCGGCGTCAGTCGCTCGCGCGCTTCCGGCGCGAGAATGTGCCACATCAAGTGCAAGACTTTAAGCCCATGCTTGTGGTCGTGCATCGTGTATGTTTCCATCTCACGCGACGTGACCCTGTCCATCAGCGGCGCGAAGACTTTGCCGACCAATTGCGCCAGCCCGTCATATAACGTCAGGCAAGCCTTCTTGAAATCATCGCCTAATGCGGCCCCGTCCGGTTGCCACGTCGCTTTGCCGTCGGCATAGCTCTTGAGCAGCTTCATCAACTCAAGCGCTTCAACGTTCTCAGGAGTCTCAGGAATTTGCATTAGCTCATCTCCCTCATCGCGCAATAATAGAAGTTGCGATTGGCAGCTATCGAGTGGTTGCCGCCGGCGGTCAGTCATTCACGAGTGAGTCTGATCGCCCATCATAACTGTTACCCGGTGGAAACTCGGTCAGGGCCGCATTGGAATGTGCAGTACTATACCACAGGCGGCAAGAATGAGGGGAAAGAGACGACGCTGAAGATTAGCAACAGGCGATGAGCATATCGGTCATCGCCTGTTGTGCCAGGCTAACGCCTGTTTATCGGAGGGATTTTTATAACCTTACGCTTTGTTGCCGCTGAGCAGGCCGTACATATCCGGCCTGCGGTCGCGGTAGAACTGCCAGTGCGTACGCACCTCTTTGATCTCGTCGAGATCGAGGTCGGCGACGATCAACTCGTCTTTGTCTTCGCTGCCCTTGGCCAGTATGCGCCCATCAGGATTTGAGAAGTACGACGAGCCGAAGAACTCGCCGATGTTCCAGGGCGCTTCACGCCCGACGCGATTGATCGTGCCGACGAAGTAACCGTTGGCCACCGCGTGAGCGCGCTGCTCAAGCTCCCATAAATAATCGGCGTGACCTTTCGTCGTCGCCGATGGAATGAAGACGATCTCCGCGCCGTTCAAGCCCAGCGCCCGCGCGCCTTCAGGAAAGTGGCGGTCATAACAGATGTAGACGCCGACGCGCGCGTACTTCGTCTCGAAAGTCGGAAAGCCGAGGTTGCCCGGCGTGAAATAGAATTTCTCCCAGAAGCCCGGCAGGCAATGCGGGATATGCGTCTTGCGGTACTTGCCCAGGTACTTGCCGTCCGCATCAATCACCGCCGCCGTGTTGTAATAAACGCCGGTCATCTCTTCTTCGTAAATCGGCACGACCATCGCCATACGATGCGCGCGGGCGAGGTCTTGCATCAAGCGCGTCGTCGGCCCATCGGGGATGCGTTCCGTAAAGTCGTACCAGTGCGGGTCCTGCTCGGCGGGAAAGTATGGGCCGTAGAAAAGCTCTTGCAAGCAGATGATCTGCACGCCACCGCGCGCCGCGTCTTCGATCATCGCGACGTGCTTATCAATCATCGCCTGCTTGATCTTTTCAATCGGACTTTCGGCAGGCTCACAACTCGCGGCCTGTATGAGTCCGCATCTCACGATTCGCGGCATAGTCGGTTCTCCTTAATTGCAGCTTAAAGCGTCTCCAGGCGCATACGCGCCGTCTTGGTGTAAGGCTCGTCGGGCGCGACTTGGATGGCGAGTTGATAATACTTGCGCGCCTGCTCTTTGTCGCCTTTCGCTTCGTAGCACTGGCCCAACCCGGTGTAGACCAGCCGGTGCTGCGGCTCGCGCTGCTTCAGTTGATCGAACGAGGCGATGGCTTCGTCATAGCGGCCCAGTCGGTAATACACATCACCGAGCGCGTACAGCAGCACCGGATGAGTCGGCGCATAAGCCCGCGCCGCAAGCAACTGATCGAGCGCCTCTTTGAACCGCCCCTGCTTCGTCAGCAGCACGCCGAGATTGATGCGCGGCTCCGGGTAAGACGGCTTGTACTTCAGCGTCTCTGTATAAGCCTGCTCGGCCTCTTGCGCCTTGCCTTCGTTGTCGTAGACCCATGCGAGGTTGTAGCGCGCGTCGGCCTTTGACGGCTGTATATCGACGGCCTTCTGCAACGACTGCTCGGCATCGGCCAGCCGACCTTCGGACGTGTAGACGACGCCGAGATTGTAATGCGTGTCGGCATAGGGCGCACCCGCCGCGATGGCTCGCAGGTACATCTGCTCGGACTCAGGAAGCTTGCCCTGCACGCGATAAACGTCGCCGAGATTCGACAGCGCGTCATAGAAATTCGGGTCATCGTTCAGCGCATCGAGATAAGCGCGTTCGGCGTCGCTGTAGCGGCTCTGCTCGAAGGCGTAAGCGCCGATGTAGTTATGCATGAACGGCCAGTTGGGCGTGACGCGCAAAGCGTGTTCGGTCATCGCGGCTTCGCTCTGCCACGTCAGGTTTTGACTGAAAGTCAGCACGAATAACACGAGCGCAACAACAGCAGTTGCGGCGGCAAAGACCTGTTGCCTTCGTTCAGCAACACGCGCCGCCAGCCACGTAAGCGCCATTGCGATCAACAGGCAGAAGCCGATGGACGGCAGGTAAAGATAGCGGTCGTGCAGCAGCGATTCTTGCGGGCGAAAGGCTTTCAAGTTGAGCACCGGCAGGATGAAGATCACCGTGAAGGCCAGCGCGCGACGACCTACCATCGAGCCGCGCACCAGCCACGCGGCGGCGATGATTATCGCTGCGACCCCCAGCGCCGCGCTCCAGAAACGCGGGTCGGCTGCTGATTGCACATACGTGTTGTTGTAAACGATGGCCAGCGGGTAAGGCGCAAAGAGCATCCGCGCATAAGCGAGCAGCACGGAAGGAATTGTAAGCAATACCTCAAACTGTGAGACGTGCGCCGATGTCGCATCATCCTGGCGCAAGAATCCGAGCGCGACGTAACGCAACGCGAGATAGATCACGATGAGCGCAAAGTACGGCGCGGTGCGTTTGGCCGCCTGTGTCAATGCGTTGCTCACTGTCTGATCAGACTTGCGATCCAACAACTCGCGGACGAAGAGAAAGACGGCCAGCATCACCGCCACTTCTTTGCTCAGCATCGCCGCAAAGGCGAGCGCGATGCTCGCGCCGAGCGCCGCTTTGCTCTTTCGCTGTCCGTGGTAGTGCCGCTCGTACAGCAACAGCGCCGCGAGGATAAAAACAGCGGCCATCGGGTCGGGCAGCGCCGCGATCCACGCGACCGATTCGCTGTGCGCCGGGTGTAACCCGAATAACAAAGCAGCGGCCAGCCCCGTTTCGCGTGACAACCCCCACTGCCGCGCCAGCCAGTAGACCAGAAAGACTACGGCAAGGTGCGTGAGCAGCGAGACGAGATGCCAGCCGAACGTTTGCAGTCCGAACAGCGCGTAGCTGACGATCAGCGCGATGTTGAACAGCGGGCGGTAATATGGCCCGGCGGCGGCTTGATCCGTTTCGTTGAGGAATTGCCAGACGCTCTGCACAAACATCCGTGGGATGTTCGCAAGGCTCTTGATGGTCGGGTTGCGCACGACTTGCAGACGGTCGTCGTAAACGAACTGGCCGTCGAGCGAGTTGAAAAAAGCGAATGCCGTTATCAACAGCACGCCGCCGACGAGCAGCCATTCGCGCCGCTTCTCTAGCCGACCGGCGACGGCACGCTCGCGCCGCGCCTGCCGCACGGATGACGGTTTACTGATCGCCGCATCGGCGGTCGGTGTCGGGTTGAGCCTCTTTTTCTTCCTACCTGTTTGTGACATCTTTCACAATTCATCACAAAGACACGAAGGACACAAAGCGCGCTTTATCTTTGTGTCCTCTTCGTGTGCTTCGTGGATTTTAATCAAGCTATTGCCAGCGCATCAGCCGCGAGATGACCGCCACCGCCGCCGGGTCGTCGGGAAAGATCACCGGCAGATCTTTAGTTCGCACCGTGCGGTCGCCGACGCGCCGCACCATCGCCTTAACAGGACAGCCGCACGCGCTGTAGACGAACGTCACTTCGCGCTCTGCGCCATCCGGCCACGCTTCTTTGACGAGTTGCGGGCGACCGTTGATCTTGGCGTCGAGCACTGAAGACGGATTGTTCGAGCCGTCAACCAGCAAGGTCTTGTCGCTGCCGGTTCCATCGTCAATCATAATCGTCAGGTTCTTCTGCTTGCCGCCTTCGCTGCTCGGCAGGATGCGCGCGCGCCACAGCACGCGGCCTGTCGGCTTGAAGACCAACTCGGCAAGCCCCGGCTTTTCGCTGCTGACGTGCATAGAGATGTGCAGCTTGCCGTCGGGCGTCGGCTCGCCGTATGCGTCAAGCACGGCGAAGGTGCGACCCGCGCCGTCGTCGGGCTTGTAGCGCCGTTCGATCTGCGCCAAGCCCTGCGGGATGGAAGGCACGGGCTTGCCGAGGTCGAGTTCTTCAGTGACCATAACGGCCTTGTTGACTTCCATCGTCGTCGTCTCCGGCTCGCCTTGCGCCGTCGGCGCGGTCGGCGCGGGCGTTGGCGTCGTCGGCGTAGCGACCGGCGTGGCGTTGCGCGTCGCCGTGTTGGCATTCGGCTGCGAATTGCAGGCGGCGGCAAACACGAGCAACGCCGCAAGCGCAATGAAGGTGATCTTGTGAGTCATAGGCATAGATGATTAATGGAATCGACGCCTGGCGTCGAAGCTTGTACAACCTTTATAGTTCGGAGTTGTTCCAGGGCTAAGAAGTTTAACAAACGCGGCGGCGACGCGGCAACGCAGGCGCGAAAGCCGCGCCGATTGCTTCGATTCAAAATGGACACGGTTTATCTCAATCACTTCTTTGTGACGCTCGACCCTGAGAGCTACAAGGCCATCGAGTCGTCGCCGTTTCTGCGCGACGAGTTCGCGCCTTTCGAGCAGCGCACGACCGTGCGGCAGGACATCACTTATACGGGCAGCTATTTTTATGGCGAGCACACCTACTTTGAATTCTTTGAAGCGGGGCGCGGGCTGAGCCGTGAAGTCGGCGCGAGCGGCCTCGCCTTCGGCGTTGAAGCAACGGGCGCAAGCGCACGTTTGCAAGCTCAACTGAAATCGGCGCTCAACTCGCCTGTTGCGACGCTCCCGATCACGCGGCGCGTCGGCGACCGCGACGTAAACTGGTTCTTTATGACCACCGCCGAACACCTGCCGCCCACCGCGTTGCTGCAAACCTGGGTGATGGAATACCGCGACAGCTTTCTTCGAGATTGGTACGGCGAGCTGAAGCCGGCGACGCGCGGCATCACGCGCGCAGAGATTCTTGAACGCTACGCCGCGAAGATTGGCGAAGACGATAAGCGCCGGCAGAAGTTTTTAGAAGACGTGACTGAGATTACATTGGCGTTACCCAACGCGGAGCGGGCGCAGTTGGTGAAGATGTGCGAAGCCTTCGGCTATCGGGTTGTGGCCGCGCCCTCAGGCTCGCGTTGCGAAGGGCCGCAAGTCGTATTCAACCTCGTCGCGCCGACGAGCGACACGCGCGGCATCACTGGCGTCAAGTTCTCGCTGCGATATGCGAAGCAGGGCGAAAAAGTTTATCGTTTCGGCAAGACGATCTTGCGATTCAATGACGACCGCACGGCGCTCTGGTCGTTTCAGTCTTGATTGCCGCCGCAAACAATGCGCGGCAAGACAGTCAGCGGATGCGCTGCAACTTCTGCCATAGCTTTGCCGCCGCCTGCTGTGATCGTTCATACAAGGCCGCTTCGGGATAAGCCGCGCGCCGTTCGCGTATACGGAAACGGCCCGCCACCATCACGCTCTCAATCGCCGACGAACTCAAACCGAAGACGAAATGCCACGCCATGTTTTCGTTTGTGAGCGGCGTCGGCTGATGATAATCCATCACCACGAGGTCAGCCGCCGCGCCTTCGTTGAACGTGCCCATCTCGATGCCGAACGTCTCGGAGGCGAGCCGTTGATTGTTGGCCAGCACGCGCAGCCAGTCGTCAGCAGTGAAGCCGAGCCGCGCGTCACGGCCTTTGAAAAAAGCGAAACGCGCTTCGTCGAACATATCCGCGCCGATGCCGTCTGTACCCATCACGATGCGGTCGCCAAACTCATTGATCGGCGCGTAGCCGACTTGATTGTTCATATTCGAGCGCGGGTTGTGCGCGAACCACACGCCGGCATTGCGGGCAATGCGAATGTCGCGCCGGCTCAAGTGGACGCCGTGCGCGAGGATCGTTCGATCATTCAACGCGCCGAACCTGGCCAAACGCTCGACGACACCGATGCCATATCGAGTGCGGGCGTCGTCGGTGTCACAGCGGTCTTCCGCCGCGTGGATGTGCAGGCCCGCGCCGGTCTCTTTCATCATCGCGGCGCAGGCCGTGAGCGCCTCGTCAGAGAGCGTGAACGACGCGTGCGCGCCGATCAGGGCGCGAAACTGCCGCTCAGGTTTCGCCGCTTCGACATTGGTCCAGCGTGCGAAGTCGCGCGTCTCTGTGATGCCGGCCCGCCGCTTCCTTTCGCCGTCGCGGTCAGTGATCTCGTAACAGAGCGCGCCGCGCAAGCCGATGGCGGATAACGCTTCCTGCACGATGCCGAGCGAGCCGTTGATGTGCGAAGGTGAGGCGTGATGATCGAAGAGGCAGGTCGTACCCGCGCGCGCTGCGTCCATCGCGCCGGCCACCGCGCTCCAGTAGATCGTCTCTTCATCGAGCGCGCGATCCAGCCGCCACCAGACGAGTTCAAGAATCTCGCGGAAGTTAGTCGGCACGCGCGGCGGCGCGGGCATGCCGCGCGCCAACGCGGAGTAGAGATGCGTGTGGGCGCAGACCATTCCCGGCAGGACGAGTTTGCCGCTCAGGTCAATGACTTCGTCGCCGGGAACCGGGCGCAGTCGCGCGCCGCGTTTAACGACGCGGCCATCTTCGATGCGCAAGTCGCCGCGCTCGACCTTCGCCGGCGCGAGTTGAACGAGAGTTGCGGATTTAATGAGGTAAGCCATTGGCAGAAACGAGAAATGATGAATGCAGAATGATAATGATGAACTGAAGAGGGAAAGAAAGCCGAGTTGTCTTTAGATTATCTCTGGTCTCAATTCCTGATTCATTCTGCATTCATCATTTGCTCTGTTACGTCTTCGTATATCTCCCTGACCGACAATTGCAAGCCTACCGAGTCCAATTCAAATGCATCATCAGCGCCGAGTGTGGCCAGCCACCAGTGCCCATTCGGGTCGCGGCGATAGAGCTGGATGCTCATCTCGGTCTGAGAGACGATGACGTATTCGCGCAACGAAGCGATGCCCTGGTAAGCGAGCAGCTTTTCGCGCCGGTCGGTGACGGCGGTGGTCGGCGAAGCCACTTCGATAATCAAGACGGGGCTGGTTCTAAAATAATCCGCGTTGTCCGCCGGGCTGCACGTCATCATCACGTCCGGGTAGTAAAACGTATCAGTCGCCGCGATCTTCAACTTCATATCCGAAATAAAAACCTGACAGCCCTTGCCGCGCACCTGCCCGCGCAATCGAGTTGCCAAAGTCAGCGCGATTAGATTGTGTGTGGCGCTAGCGCCGGCCATTGCGTAGATTAGCCCACCAAGATATTCGTGGCGCACGTCGCTATGGCGCTCATTTTCGAGATACTCTTTTTCGGTGAGGCGGAAGATTGGGTGAATGACCGAAGCGATAGATTTCATTATGACCTCCTGCGTCGAGAATAACGCACTATCTGGACTTGATTATAACTCACCTTCTTCGCCACGCATCGGCTAATCCGCGCCGAAGGCTTGCGGCGACTGGCGCGTCAGCCTCCGCCCTCGTGGTGGTTGAACAAGTCTGTGAATTCGTCGAGGTCGGGGCGCACGCGCAGCGGCTCGCCGACGGCGCGACGCGCTGATTCGATGTCTTTCAAGCCGTTGCCGGTCAGCATCAACAGCACACGCTCATCTGAAGTCATCGCGCTGGCATCGGCCAATTTCACAAGCCCCGCGAAACCGGCGGCGGCAGCCGGTTCGGCGAACACGCCCGTCGTGCGGGCCAGTTGCACGATGGCCGCGAGAATTTCTTCGTCTGTGACTTTGATTCCACAGCCGCCTGAATCTTGAATGGCGCGCACGGCGGCGCGGGCATCGCGCGGCTGGCTGACGTTGATGCTGTCGGCGAGCGTGTGGGCCGCAACCGCGCGCACTACGCCGTCCGAGTTCACCGCGTCAACGATGGCCGCAGAACCTTCGGCCTGCACGCCGATCATTTGCGGCAGGCGGTCAATGAAGCCGAGGCGATTAAAATCACAAAAGCCTTTCCACAGGCCGCTGATGATGTTGCCGTCGCCGACGCTGACGATGACTTTATCGGGGACTTGCCAGTCGAGCTGCTCGCAGATTTCCAGCGCCGCCGTCTTTTTGCCTTCGCGCGTGTAGGGGTTGAATCCCGTGCTGCGCTGATACCAGCCGAAGCGCGCGGCGGCGGCTAGGCACAGATCGTAAGCGTCATCATAACTGCCTTCGACCAGTACGACGGTTGCGCCATAGACGACGAGCTGCGCGACTTTCGCTGCCGGGGCCGACGCCGGCACGAAGATGACCGAGCGCATTCGCAGGCTCGCGCACATCCCTGCGAGCGCGCAGCCGGCGTTGCCCGACGAAGCTGTAGTAATGACGTGCGCGTGTGCCTCTGCGGCTTTGACTGCGGCGAGCGCGCTGGGCCGGTCTTTGAACGACGCGGTCGGGTTGCGCCCATCGTCTTTGACGAATAGTTGTTTGATCGCAAAGCGCGCGGCGAGCGGCGGGCAATCGTAGAGCGGCGTCCACCCGACCGTAAGCGGCGGCACGGCGGATGAATCATCGACCGGCAGCAACGGGCGGTAACGCCACATCGAGAGGTTGCGATCCGCCGCGAGCCGCGCTTTGGTCAACCGCGCGCCGACAGCTTCGTAGTCATAAAGCACATCGAGATTACCGCCGCACGCCGGGCAGACGTAGTTGACTTCGCCGCGAAACTCGCGGGCGCACTCGAAGCACTTGAAGCCAGAGACATTATTCATGCAGGCAAGACTCAAGGAGGCAGGAGGCAGGAAGCAATAGTCAGTAATCAGCAGTCCCGTAGGGACGACCTGTTTATAGATAAGGCTGAAGGATGTGACGAAGCCCCGTAGGGGCGCGATAGACATTGCGCTCCTACGGAGCTTGTTTCATCTATCGCATCGTTGACTATAAACATTGCGCTCCTAACGGAGCTTGGCTTAACAAACAACTGGCCCTGACCACTGGCCCCTGACTCCCGGCCCCTGCTTCCTGCTTCCTGCTTCCTGCTTCCTGCCTACTGCTACTATTCGATGATTTCCCACGTGCTTTGATACTTATCCAATTGCTCGCGCGTGTAATCGTCCATCGAGTGATCGCGGATGGGCGACTCGACGTGCTTGGGTGAGCCGCAGAGTTCGGTCGAGAAGTAGCGCTGGCCGGTGTCGCAGATCATCGTCACGATGCGCTTCATCTTCGGGTGGTGGGCCGCCACTTTGATTGCCGCGACGACGTTCGCGCCCGACGAGATGCCGCAGAAGATGCCTTCCTCGCGCGCCAGCCGCCGCGCCATCTCGATGGCTTCGTTCGAGGTGATCGTGACCACGCCGGTCAACAGGCTCAGCTCAAGGTCGCGCGGTACAAACCCATCGCCGATGCCTTCGATCTTGTGCTCGCCCCACTCGCGTCTTGACAGCAGCGGGCACTCGGCAGGCTCGCCGGCGTAGAGTCTCACTTTCTTATTCTGCTCGCGCAGGTAACGGCCAATGCCTGTGAGCTGGCCGCCTGTTCCTTGCGTAGCGACGTAAGCGTCGATTTTGCCGCGCGTCTGCTCCCAGATTTCCGGGCCGGTCGTCTTGTAGTGCGCCTGTATGTTATCAGGATTGTCGAACTGTGACGGAACCCAGTACTTCGACGGGTCTTGCCGGCGAATCTCTTCGAGCCGCTGCAACGCGAGGTCAACGTCCGATTCGCCGCCCGGCGTGTAGACCATCTCCGTGCCATAGGCCACGTCTATCTTCTTGCGCTCTTCGCTCATGCCTTCGGGCATCACGATGATGCACGGATAGCCTTTCACCGCCGCGACGAACGAGCAAGCGATGCCGGCGTTGCCAGTCGAGCATTCCAGAATCGTCATACCGGGCTTGAGGTCGCCGCGCCGCTCGGCCTTCTCAATCATATTCAGGTAGATGCGATCTTTGAGCGAGCCTGACGGGCTGAAGTATTCAAGCTTGACGTAGATGCGCGGCTTCACATCGGCGGCGACGCGATTGAGCCGCACCATCGGCGTGTAGCCGATCACATCGAGGATGGACTTGGCGGATTTGCGATTGCGATCCCAGTTGAGCATAAGCCGTCTGCCTGCGAGTTCCTTTTCGTGTTTGCGCCGTTCGGGGCTGTGTTCGGCGCTACTCTAGCAGAGAAGAGGTGAGACTGCCTAGCGGATTGTCAGCTCAAGAAGAGAAGCCGTGAGGGCAAGCTGCGCCGGTGCGGCTTGCCCTCACGGACGTTGTGGCATTGAAGGATGAGACTGAATCAGAGGCCCTTCTGCTTGACCACGAAGCTCTTCAGGCCGACCGAGATGGTGCCGACGCGCGCGCTCGCGCCAGGGTTAGCGGCGACGCTATAGGCGATCTGACCATCGCCAATGCCGCAACAGTTTGAGGCGATGGTGATCCAGGGCGCGTTGCTTGTCGCCTGCCAACTGCAACGATTGATGGCGAAGATGCTGAGGCTGCCTATGCCGCCCCGCGCAGGGACAGACGTGGAGGTCGGCGCAATCAGGTCGACGCAGTGTTCGTCATCGATGCCCGCCTGTGTGATCGTGAGGCTGCGGCCAGCGATTGTGATCGTGCCCTGACGCGGGCGGCCAGTGGGGTTAGCGTCCACCGCATAGCTGACCTCACCATCGCTGACGCCGCTTTCTGAGGTGATAGTAATCCAATTCACTTTCGCCTCTGCCGCCCAGTGAACGCCGGCGGGGGCCGTGACCTCGATGACGCCTTTGCTGCCCGTTGTTCCCACTGCGACGCTCGTCGGTGAGATGGCCGGCAGCAGGCCATAGACGTGAAGCTGCCCGGAAAATGTCGGCACGTAGACTTTGCCGTTGGCAACGGTCGGCGGGTTGAACTTCGCAAAGCTGCCGATGTCGTCGCGCGCCGCATTCTGCTTACTGTTCCACAACTCCTTTGAAACGTCTGTCGCGTCAAAGGCTCGCAAAATGCCCGCGACCGTCTGGCTATTGGCATCGCCGCTAAACGCGCAGAGCGCCCAGACGATGCCGCTGCCCGCCTGGCTGCCATTGGCCGACAGCGACAGCGGCGCGGAGTTCGAGTAGCCGAACGCGCTCTGAAACGTGCTTTGCGAAACCGGCGCGGCGCTGAACAAGCCGTCTGTAAGGCGAAATACTTTCAAGTAATCGCCCGCGCCCCACAGATAAACCTGCGACCCGGCGGGGCTGTTCCAGTAGATAGGCGCACCCATAAAAATATTGCTGGCCGCCTGGAACTCCTGCACGTTGGCGTTGTGATCGCTGAAGTAATGGCCGAGATTGCTGCGGTCGAACAATCTCAGCACCCTGTCTTTGCCGACGATCAACAGCAGGTTGGTTCCCGGCAACAACAGCGCCCCGCCTGCGCCGAGATCAATGTCGCTAAGGTTTCTCGGCGCAATAGTCTTGCCTGTGGCCGGCGCGGCCTTCTTGTTGGGGTTGAGGAGGTCCTGGTTGTAAGGCACGAACCAGTCGGCGACCGCCAGGCCGTTTGCTGCGTCCAGCTTGATAACGGCGTTGCCGTAATCGCGGCCTCCCTGGTCCAGATCGAACGTGCCATTGCCCGTCACCAGATAGATGTTGTTGGCGGCGTCAGCGGCCAGCCCTTGCCCGCCTTGCCAGATGGCGGCCTCCGTGCCGTCGGGCGTCGTGTTGAAGACCGCGACCTGCTGCAACGTCGTCGCGTTATAACCGAGCACCCAGCCGTGATAAGGCTCGGCATCGCCGTGCGAGCCGAAAGCGATGTAGACTACACCGCTGAGCAGCAGCAGTCCGGGGCGATTCAGTTGATGCAGGTGATCGAAGGTGATCGTGCCGAGAATGCTGCCGCTGCCGTTGCCGGCGATGCTGGCGGTGATTTCTATGGGGCCGTTGAATTTTTCACTGCCGGTTGAAAGATCGAGCGCGTGCAGCTTGTGATGATATGTAGCGGTCGTTACATCTTTGGTTTTGGCGACAACGTAGATTGTATTGCTCGTCGGATCAATCACCGGCGTCGCGGTGATGCCAACTTCCGGCGTAAGGTCGTGGTAGCCGGGAAAGATGTCCTGGCTCGGCATCGGCGTGCCGAGGTTGACCTGCCAGTAAGGCGCGGCGGCCTCCGAATCATCCGCGTCGAAGGCGTAGACGTTATTGCCCTCGGTGGCGACATAGACGATGTTACGCTGGCCAACGCCCGGCACGCTGACATCCTGGGCGACGAGCGGCTGGGCATAAACATAACCGCTGACCGCGCGCGTGAAGAGTTTGCCGAACTGGCTGACGTTGACGTTGGCGGTCGAGAGCGTCGTCTCCAGAAGGTTAGCGCCCGTGCGCTGATTGTCGTTGTGCTGTGTCAGGACGCTCACCCCGGCGACGGTCGGGCGCGGGATTGGATTAACGTCCCGAACAGGGTCGGTGGCTTTGTGCTGCGGTGTTGCTTTCGGCTGGAGATTGGCGGCGCTGACGACGACCAGCATGAAGAAGACGACCACGACCAGTCTGGCTCGATTCATTCAGTTGTTCCTTTGATGAGCATTTTTGTGATGCCTGCGGTTTAGACGCGCGGCGCGGAAAAAAGTCGGGATAATCCTGAACGCGAGGGCAGGTGTTCGGCGAGGGGAATCGCAAGTGACGCAGCCGCCTTTGATTCAACCACGGCCAAGCTGGCGCAGGCATTTCGTCAGCACGTTGCCGGTCACTGTGCGGCGGTAATGTTCGGTCGAACGCAAGTCAGTGATGGGCGAGACTTCACGCATCACGGTTTCTTGCGCTTGCTTGATGAGATCAGGTGTGATCGTTTGGCCGGCGAGCAGCGCTTCGGTCTGCGGCGCGCGAATCACAGTTGGGGCGACGCTGCCGATGGCAATGCGGATAGATTCGATGACGCCATCGGCTGTAGCCGCGCGTGCCGCCATCACGCCTTTCGAGATGGCTTGCGCGCGGCGCGTGCCGACTTTGTAAAAGAAGTCGCGCTCGTTCGCTTCGAGCTTGGGCAAACGCACAGCGATCAGCAACTCGTCCGCCGCCAGCACCGTTTGCCTGTAACCCGTATAAAATTCATTGAAGGCCACACGACGTGAGCCGCGCCGGCTGCCGAGTTCGAGCGCGGCGTCATAGACGGCCAGCACCGGCAAGCTATCGCCCGCCGGCGACGCGTTGACGATGTTGCCGCCGAGTGTGCCGCGATTTTGAATCTGCACCGCGCCGATGGTGCGCGATGCGGCGATCAGCGCGGGCGCGTGTTGTTGAATCAGCGGCGAGCGGATCAACTCCGTATACGTCACGAGCGCGCCGACGCGCAGGTAGTCGCCTTCGTCGCGGATGCCGCGCAATTCGCCGACGCGCCAGATGTCGAGAAACCGCGCGGCATCGAGCTGATGTGCGTTCATCAACACCATCAAGTCAGTGCCGCCGGCGATGACGCGCACAGCGCTGCCGTGCTCGGCCAGTACGCGGTAAGCGTCGGCCAGCGTCTCAACCGAGTAAGCTGTCGGCGTGTCGGTCATGATTTATGCAGCGGCAAGGCGGCGCTCATTCCTGAACGTCTGTATCCAGATCGACGAACATGCGCAGATTGCCGCAAGCGCCGCACACCATCACTTCAACGAACCGCTCTTCCTCTGTGTCGTCGAAGTAGACAGTGATCTCGCGGTCAGCGAACAACGCGCCCCTGCGCATCGAGCCGCCGCAGATGTTGCACGGTTGCGCCTCGACACTGGGCACGACTGAAGCGGGGCTACCGTTATCATTGAACGTGTCTTCGTCGGCTTCGGCATCATCCGTCTCGTCGCCTTCTGCCGCGCGCCGCGCGTCGAGTTCAGTCCTGGCAAACTCGATGGCTTCGGGCCGGTACTCGCGGCGGTCTTTGCCGACCATACGCAGCAACTCCTCATTGCTCAACATTGTGATGCGCTGCTTCAGCTCACGTAGTTCGTCATCCATTCGCTTACCTTTTCCTTATCCCTTTCTAATGGTGGCCGCTTCGATGGCGTCGATGATCTTCACATAGCCGGTGCAGCGGCAGAGATTGCCGGCGATGGCTTCTTTGATCTCGTCGCGTGACGGGCGAGGCTTGCTAGCAAGCAAGGCGCGCGCGGCAATCAACATGCCGGGCGTGCAGATGCCGCATTGCGCTCCGCCGGTTTCGAGAAACGCTTGCTGCAATGAATCGAGGCGGCCCGCGCCCGCCAAGCCTTCGATGGTGATGACGCTGGCGTTCTGCAACTGGCACGCGGGCACGAGGCACGAGTTGACGACTTCGCCATCAAGCAGGATCGAACACGCGCCGCACTCGCCCTCACCGCAGCCTTCTTTAGCGCCGGTCAGCCGCAATGTCTCGCGCAGCAGGTCGAGCGCCCGCTGCATCGGCGGCGCATCGACTTCGCGCTCAACGCCATTGATTCGGAAAGCGATTCTCATAATTCTTCCAGCGCCGCCTGCAATCGTTCGGGCGTGATCGGAATTTCGCCGATGAATGCGCCGGTCGCATTAAAGACCGCCGCCGCGATGGCCGGCGCGCCGCCATCCATCGGTAATTCGCCGACGCCTTTCGCGCCGAACGGGCCGTGCGGGTAGGCGTTCTCGATGATGATCGTCTGCATATCAGGCGCGTCGAGCGCGGTCGGGATAATGTAATTTGTCAGACGATTGTTGACCACGCGGCCTTTGTCCCACACCAGTTCTTCGAGCAAGCCATAGCCGACCGCTTGCAACGTGCCGCCTTCGATCTGTCCGGCAGCAAGCACAGGGTTGATGGCTCGCCCGATGTCCTGCGCCGTCGTGATGTGTGCAACGATCACTTCACAAGTGTCGAGGTCAACTTCGACCTCGGCGACTTCCGCGCCCCACGAGTAGACCGGATACGCGTCGCCTGAATAAGTCTCGTCGTCCCACACGACGCCCGGCGGGCTGGCGTATTGCGCATAAGCCGTCAGCGCGCCGTGCTGCGCAATGTATTCGCGCAGCATCTCGTCGTAATCTGCTAGCCAATTATCGCCGGCCAGAAAGCGACCTTTAATCAACGTGGCTTCCGCCGCGCCGAAGCGTTCAGCGACAAAGCGGGTCAGCTTCTCTTTCGCCTCGCGCGCCGCCAGTTGCACGACGCGACCGACGACCATCGTCGTGCGCGAAGCGACGGTCGGGCCGCTGTCGGGAACCTTCGACGTGTCGGCCTCTTCGATCTCAACCATCTCGAAAGCAATCTCTAACTCGTCGGCGACGATCTGGCAGAAGATCGTCCGCGTGCCCTGGCCGATTTCGGTTGAGCCTGTGAGAATGCGCGCGCCGCCTTCAGCCGTGATCTCGACGCCGGCTTTGGCTTTCATCTTCGCTTCGCCGCTGCCGGTGAAGCCCGCGCCGTGAAAGAAGAACGAGAGGCCAACGCCGCGCCGCTTGCGATCAGCCGGTGGATTCGCAGAGCGCATCGCTTCATCCATCTCTTCATTGAAGGTCGAAGCAGCGGCGCGCTTCTCTTGATAACGTGATTCTCTAACCGCCGCATCGAGCACCTCGCTCGCGCCGACGCTCCATTTCAGTTGTTGGCCCGTCGCCGTTACGTCGCCTTCGCCGAGCATATTCATGCGGCGCAATTCGAGCGGCTCCATCTGCAACGTCGCAGCGATCTTCTCCATCTGCATCTCGTAAGCGAATGCGACCTGCGGCGCGCCGAAGCCGCGAAATGCGCCATTAGGCGGCGTGTTGGTAGCGACGGCGCGAGCCGTGATGCGAACGTTATCGCAACGGTACGGGCCGAGCGCGTGAATCGCGCCGCGCGACAAGACCACAGGCGTCAACGTCACGTACGCGCCGCCGTCCATCACGATGTCTATCTCGCTTGCGGTCAAGCGGCCATCGCGCGTCACGCCGGTTCGATGGCGAATGATGCCGGGGTGGCGCTTGGTCGTCGCGGCGATGTCTTCGGCGCGGTCGTAGATGAGCTTGACGGGCCGACCGGCTTTGCGGGCCAGCAAGGCCGCGTGCGCCGCGATCATCGAAGGGTATTCTTCCTTGCCGCCGAAGCCGCCGCCGGTCGTGGTCTGAATTACAATCGTCTGTTCGTCGGCGAGATTGAACAACTGCTTCAGCGCCTTGTGCACATAGTAAGGGCATTGCATCGAACCCATCACGGTGATCGAGTCGTCGCCAGGGATGGCGATCATCCCTTGCGGCTCGATGTAGAGCTGTTCCTGATGCGGCACGCGATACTCGCCTTCGATGATGAGATCAGCGCGGGCAAAGCCTTCGTCAATGTCGCCGCGCCCGATCAGGAATCGCTTGAAGATATTATCGGGCGGGTAAAGAACACGGTCGGCAGCGAGCGCCTCTTCGATAGTCAAAACGGGCGGCAACTCGTCGTAGTCGATGCGAATGTGGCGCGCGGCGGTTTCAACTTCGCGTTTGCTTTCAGCAGCGATCAGCAGGATCGGCTCGTCGTGGTGGCGGATGACGGATTCGGCCAGCAGCGGTTGATCGTTTTCGATCAAGGCCACATAATTCGCGCCCGGTATGTCGCGGTAATCGACGATGACGACGGGCGACCAATCGTAGTTCGGATCGAACGTGATGGATTTGATATGCCCGCGCGCGATGCGGCTGCGAATCGTCTTGCCGTAGAGCATACGGTCGAGCGTGATGTCGTCAACGTAGCGCGCCGCGCCCGTCAGCTTCTCAATGCCCTCTTTGCGCCACACGTTTTGCCCGACCGCCATTCGCAAGCCTCCGAGTGCGCCCTAGTTTACTCGCCGCTCATCGACGTGACAAGCCTGCGGTTGCAAAAGCCACTGCCGCCGTGAAATGCTTTGCTGATTATGAACGTCGCGGCTTATCTTCAACGCCTCAACTATGACGGCCCGATGGAGCCAACGGCAGAAACCTTGCGCGAGCTGCACCGCGCGCACCTGCTGGCCGTGCCATTTGAAAACCTCGACATTCATCTCGGACGCGAGATCGTGCTGGAGGCCGAGCGCCTCACGGCCAAGGTGGTCGAGCAGCGACGCGGCGGCTTCTGTTACGAGTTGAACGGCGCGTTTGCCGGCTTGCTCGCGGCGTTGGGGTTTGACGTGAAGATGCTGGCGGCGGGCGTCGGACGAGCTGATGGCAGCTTCGGGCCGCTGTTCGATCATATGGCTTTGCTGGTTCAACTCGACGAGCCGTGGCTTGCCGATGTGGGGTTCGGCGAAAGCTTCCGCGAGCCGCTGCGACTCGATGTAGAGGATGAGCAAGCGCAAGCCTTCGGCTCGTATCGCATACGCCGCGACGGCGAGCATCGCATACTCGAACGGCGCAGCGGCGACGAATGGCAGCCGGAGTATCGCTTCACGTTGCAGCCGTACGGGTACGCGGATTACGCCGAGATGTGCCGCTATCATCAAACCTCGCCGCAGTCATCGTTCACGCAGAAGCGCGTCTGCACGCTGGCCACTGCCGAAGGCCGCGTGACGCTCACGAACAATCGCTTGATAACGACCATAGGCGGCGCGCGCGACGAGCGCGAACTGGCAAGCGAAGCAGAGATTGCCGCTACCTTGCGCGATTACTTCGACGTGGTGTTGTGAGAGACTGTGTGCGAATGAATAAGGAGAGAAGTCATTGATCGATCTGCGCGGCGATCTTTGCGGCTTCGTAATGCGCGGCGGCGATGATGTCGCGCTCGTCCATCGTCGTCAGCCTGCCGTCGCGCAGCACCGCGCGACCGTCAATCCATACCGCTTCCACGTCGCTTGCTTGCGCCGCGTAAACAATCGTTGAAATCACATCGGGACGAGGCGTCGTGTGCAGCGTGTCGAGATTCAGTAAGATCAAATCGGCGCGCTTGCCCGCTTCGATGCTGCCGATTTCGTCGGCCAATCCCAAAGCCCGCGCGCCGTCAATCGTTGCCATCTTCAAAACCGCGAGCGCCGGCAAGGCTTCGGGGCCGCGCAAGACTTTTTGCAGAAGGGCCGCCGTCCGTATCTCTGTGAACATATCGAGCCGGTTGTTACACGGCGCGCCGTCGGCCCCGATAGACACCGAGATGCCGCGCTCTATCATTTCACTGATGCGGGCGATGCCTGAGCCGAGCTTGAGATTCGATGACGGGCAATGCGCGACCCGCGCGCCGCTCTGTTCGATAATGGCCATCTCGTCGTCGCTTAGCTGAACGCAATGCGCCAGCACGACGCGCGGCCCGACCAGCCCGACGGCTTTTAAGTATTCAATGTTACGCAAGCCGGTTTCGCGCTCGACCAGCGCCACTTCGTCGCGGTTTTCGGATGCGTGCGTGTGCACGATGACGCCGCGCTCATCAGACAGGCGGGCGACGCGCTCCAACAACTCTCGCGTGCAGCTAACGGCGAAGCGCGGCGCGAAACAGTAACGTATGCGCCCATCGGCTGCGCCGTGCCAGCGTTCGAGCAGGGCGAGCGATTCGGCGATTGATGCGTCGGTCGCCTCTTGAAGTGCGGCGGGAACATCATCGCCTTTGTCCATCATGCACTTGCCGACGGTGGCGCGAAAGCCCGTCTCTTCGACCGCGCGAAAGACCTCGGCGGTATGATTGACCGTCTCCATCGTCAACGCCGTGGTCGTGCCGCCGCGAATCATCTCGGCGATGCCGAGCCGCGCCGACGCGTAAAGCGACGCAGGCGTGTGCGCCGCTTCCATCGGCCAGATGCGCCGCTTCAGCCAGTCGATCAGAGCGAGGTCATCTGCCGCGCCGCGAAACAGCGTCTGACATAAATGAATGTGAGTCTGCACCAGTCCCGGCAGCAGGGCGCGGCCACTGGCGTCCAGCGTCTCATCGGCGCGCGCCGTGAGCTCCTGGCCGATGGCGGCGATGTGATGGTCTTCAATGAGCACGTCGCCCGTGAAGACGCGACTGTCGGCATCCATCGTCACGACGGTGGCATTTTTAATTAAGAGCGTATCGCTCATGGCGCATCTCGTTTCTCTAAATGCAGGCGCAAGATTAGGGAAGATCATCGGGCAAGTCAATCGTTTTGCCGTGCGCCGAGGCCGATTCGTGCTTGAGCAACACGCCGGAAACGTAGAAGATATTACGCAGCCAGGCGGGCGGTTTGCTTATGGCCGAAGACGAGAAGTGTCAAAAACTACGCGATGGCTTGCGGGCCGTGCGCGGCGAGCTGGAAGAGATTCTCGACACGCTGTCGGGCGACGCCGGCAGCGGCGTTGACGAAGCGCCCGACGGCTCGCCCGTCAGCGACGCGCCGTGGAACTTCTTCGCCGAGATCACGCAGGGCGACAAGGCCCCGGACGATGAGCTGTACCGCAAGGTGCTGCGCATCATCACCAGTCTCGGCTACGCTTCGACGCTCGTGCTGCAACACCGCCTTGAGATCAGTTACCGCCAGGCGTCGAGCATCGTCGCGGCGCTCGAACGCGATGGCATGGTCGCGCCGGCGCATGGCTTTCGCCCGCACAAGACGCTCGACCCCGCTTACCAACTGCTCGAATCACTCGAAGCGAAACTCGGCGAGTCGCGCAAGCACTGACGCGCCGGTTGACTCGCGCGATCATCCACAAGGTTATCGAAGCGGCCAGCAGGCATCGATGAATTGAAGGCAGAGTCGCTCGCCGCCGTCCGCGCCGGTGAAGCGGTTGCGCACCAGTGCGAGGCTGCTGAATTGTTGATTGCCGCTGGTGACGCGCACCATCTCGAATGTGTCGGGCGCGTGCTTGACGCGCAATCGCGCGCCGTTGCGGCTGACATTTTCGGTGACGGCGATTTCGCGCGCCAGCCGCTCTTTCGATTCATCGAGGTATTCGATCAAGACGTTCTCGACGTGCTTGACGCGCGGCTCGCGGCGGCGGTCAGGCCCGTCCCAGCATTGCGTGCGGAACGTCGCCCAAGGCTTGTGCAGGTAGCCTGCGGGCGGTTGACCGCCGATGAATTCGAGGCCGATGACGCGCGTGTCGCCAATCGTCGGTTCAATGCGGCGAACGATGGCATACATGTTATAACCGGGTTCGCTGAAGCCGTGACTGCGCAGCTTGATCGGCAGCGGCAGCGTCACGTGGACGACTGTGCCGTGCCGCACGCGGGCTTGCAGCCGCAGCGCAACGCCCATGCGGCTGACGTTGAGTGTCTTCGTCACTTCTTGCCAGCGATTGCCGTTGCGATCATAGCCTTTGACGAAGACCGGCACGGCGAGGTTGTAGCGCTCCGAGCGGCGGCGGTTGGCGGGCGCAGCGACAGGGCCGGCAGGCTTGGTGAAGATGACCTGCGGCGCGGGGACTTTGATGTCGAGAGGCGCGCTGTGCCGCCTAGCCGGCTTGTCGGCTTCGGCGTTGGCTTTGGCGCGCTTGAGATTGCCTGTGGTGCGCTTCTTCGGCTTACTGACTTCGACCGGCAGCGGCACGACTTTGCTGCGCGCCATCGAGGCATCGTACTCGGCGCGCTTGCTCGGATTGGTCAGCACCATAAAAGATTTCGAGAGTTTGTTGAACGCGCTGTCTACTTTGGCCAGCATCTCGTCAGGGACAGCGGCGCGCACCTTGTGATAGGTCGGGTGCAGCACGGCGATGGCGTCGTGATAGGCTTGAACGATCTCGTCTTCGCTGGCCGAGCGTTCGACGGCCAGCATTTGATAGTGCGTCGTCGCGCCATCAATGCGGTCGAGCAGGTGGCCGATCTCCAGGTAATGGGCGCTGATCAGACGGCCCGTGCTGCCGGGCTTCGGCTTGACGACCGTCAGGTCGCCGGGTGGAGAACTGAGTGAGCCGGAGCCTTTCATATCCTGCCTCTTGTCGCGTGATGATCTGGGACTCCTTCGGGGGTAGAAGCCGACGTGACGAAACGCTCTCGGCCATTATGAACGGCGCGCGGCGGAAGTCAATAATATTGTCCGGCCAATTCCAGCCGCCTCAACGACGGGGAACTCTTGCCGGCTATGGTGTCACGCCGCAAAAAATCGCTGCGTGTCTATTGCACATCGCTGTCGGGAGGGGCGATCTGGTAAGACTGCTCTGGTTCGAGGGTAGCAACTCCGTTGATGGCCCGCAGGTGCTTGATCTTCGTTTCGTCAACCGATCCCGTGACGATGCCGGTGGACTTCAACTCATTTTCGACAGTCATCCCGGCTTGTTTAAGGTTTTTCACTACCTCATGAAATTTCGGCAGGTGACTATCTTCAACGACGACAGATAACCGTACTTTGGCCATAACTAAACCCTCGCTTTACCCATTTCAGCGTAGCACTGAGGCAAAGCTGCGGCAAGCTTGCGTTGAGCGCGAGCCTGCCGCAGCAGACGTGTGAAACGAGGTGGCGATGCTTCAGGCTATTGCAGGGCTTGTACCAGTCCTGCTCCCACATCGCGCGGCAGCAACGAGAGATGTCGGGCATTCTGAAGTAGCAACTGCCATAGAGCGCGTCCGCGCGCATTCGGCGCGGCTTGCGCAAACAGCGCGGCGATGCCTGCCACATGGGGCGTAGCCATACTCGTGCCGCTGATTGTGTTATACAAGCGGGGTCGCGGCCAACTGGAGCGAATGGCAACTCCCGGCCCGGCAATGTTGACCTCGCCGCCATTCGGATTGATGCCCCCATTCGAGAATGGCGCCACCCGCAAGTTCGCATCCAGCGCCGCAACGGCCATGATAGATGGGCTATTGGCCGGACGACCGACGGGCGCGGGTGGTTCCATGCGAGTGCCATCCGGTCTTCTACTCTCATTGCCGGCAGCCGCGATAATCAAGGTGCCGGCGTTCAAAGCGCGCTGCGCCGCAGTCTCATAGACTGCCGAAGGGCCTTGTCCGGGAGCAACCGGCGCTCCCAATGACATGGAGACTACTGCGCAATGATTGGCAACCGCCCAGTCAATCCCGGAAAGGATGCCGCCATCCGCGCCGCTGCCCTGATTGTTTAGGACTTTGCCGGCGAAAATCTGTGCCTCAAAGGCGATGCCATAGCGGGGCAGTTGTCTGGGCGTGCGCGGCCCACAGGCGGTGCCGATACAGTGCGTCCCGTGACCATGTCCGTCCTGCACGGGTTCTCCGGTAATGAAGGAGCGAGTGGTGATGCTGCGACCGGCAAAATCGGGATGGCCGAGGTCTAAGCCTGTGTCTAAGACCGCGACGCGGATGCCACGCCCTGAAAACCGTGAGGTGGGAACGCGAGTGGCCTGTAAGCCCCACGTGAACTTCGATTCATCAAGCGCCTCCGCAAAAGCGTCTTCGATAGCGGCGGCTTCTTTGGCCAACGTTCTTTGGGTCAGATCGTTGATGGCATCGCGATAACCGCGCAAATAATCGTCTGACGCCGGCAACGCATAGACGTACTGTTCAGCCTCGATAACGAGGATCGGATTGTCTTCAGCCGCCGTTACACTTAAAGCATCAAGCTGGTCAGGTGGCGTGTTGACGACAGCGATACCAAGGTTTTCAAAGATGACAGCGTCCGCGCCGCCGAGATCGTGAGGAATGTCGCCCTCCCCGAAATCAGAAGCGACGGATACCTTCATGCTGGCGGTGGAAGACATCACTTTCGTTGCCTCTTTGACCGCATCTTCTCTGAGCAGCACCAGATATCGTCCGGTGCCGCCATCCGTCGGTGTTCCCGCCGCCGTCTCTGTCGAAGACGGAGCGCTCGCATCGAGGGCCTGGCCTTTTCTTGAACCTCTCTTTGTCGGCATATAGAACTCCTTTGGTTAGTTTTCAGTGAATGATTACTCCGTTTGGCGGGCCGTGCGCTTGATCGCGCCGCGAAAGCTCGTTAGGAGTATGCTCACCTATTATATGGTGAAAAGGCCGGAACGTTTCTATCTTTTAATAATAATAAAAGTAGGTTTGAGTATAGAACTTGATTGAACCCTTGCGAAGCCGTTCGCGTTTAACGGCTCGCCGCTTTGCCGGTGATGGCGCGGGCGGCGGGCGAGTCCTTCATCGGCAAGGTGAAGCGGCGGATGCCGTCATACTTGTACAACGCGTTGGCAACGGCAGGCGCGGTCGGGACTAAGCCGATCTCGCCGACGCCCTTCGCGCCATACGGGCCATCGGGGTGTTGATCTTCAATCATAATCAACTCGACTTCGGGCATATGGCGGGCGCGCAGCAAGCCTTGCGAGTTGACCGTCATCGTTTGCGGCACGCCGCCTTCGACGCGGAACTCTTCCGTCAACGCGTAACCCAATCCCATATGAATCGAGCCTTCGATCTGCCCTTCGAGCAATGTGGGATTCATTACACGGCCCACATCATGCGCGGCGACGACTTTCTGAACGCGCCCATCGTCGTCGAGAATGACGACCTGCGTCGCAAAGCCATAAGCGAAATGCGTCTTCGGTCGCGCGGCGTTCGCCTCAAGCGAGGTCGTATCATCGATCAGCACTTCGCCGTAATAGGTGCGGCCCGCCAGGTCGCGCAACGTGCGACGCTCGTCGAGGTCGCGCTTCAGCTTGCGCGCCGCCTCCTGCACGCCGCGACAGCCGAGCACCGTTCCGCGCGAGGCGGTCGTCTGGCCGCAATCAAGATCATACTTGGTGTCGGCGGCGACGAACGTAAAGACAGACGGCGGCAGCCCCGTCTCTTCGCAGGCGGTCTGCTGCAAGACCGTGAACAAGCCCTGCCCCATCTCGGTGTAGCCGGTATAGATGCCGACCGTGCCGTCATCGCGCACTTCGAGCATCGCCTTGCCATATTCGGGCAGGCCGTTGCCGATGCCAGTGTTCTTGACGCCGCAGGCGATGCCGGCATACTTGGCCGAGCGATAAATGTCGCGCACCGCTTCGAGCGTCTTCTTGATGCCGACCGAGGCTTCGAGCGGCTGGCCCGTGCAGAACACATCGCCGAGGTCGAGCGCGTTGCGGTAACGAATCTCCCAGCCATCAATGCCCACCTGCTCGGCGAGAATGTCGAGGAGCGATTCCATCGCAAAGGCCGATTGATTAGCGCCAAAGCCGCGCATCGCGCCGCACGGCGGATTGTTGGTGTAGACCGCAAGCGACGTAACATCTACATTGGAGACTTTGTACGGCCCTGTGCAATGGCCGGCGGCGCGCTCCAGCACCTTCGAGCCTACGGATGCGTACGCGCCCTTGTCGCCGACCATAAATGCGCGCACGGCGGTCAGGTGTCCCTGTTCATCACAGCCGACCGTGTAGGTCATCTTGATCGGGTGACGCTTGGGATGCAGGCGCAGGCTCTCTTCGCGGCTCAAGGTGAGCTTCACAGGTTTGCCGGTGACGCGCGCAAGCAGAGCGGTCTGCGCCTGCACGCTCATATCTTCTTTGCCGCCGAACGCGCCGCCGTTCGTAACCAATGTTACTTTGACCTTCTCTTGCGGCAAGCCCAAAAACGAAGCGATCTGCCGGCGGTCATCGAAGACGCCCTGGCCTTGCGTGTAGACTCGCAGCCCATCGTCTTCGGGCAGCGCGATGCAGGCTTCCGGCTCAAGGTACATATGTTCGATGAACTGCGTCTGGAAAGTATGCGAGACTACAAAGGCCGAATCGCGCAGCGCCGCGTCCACATCGCCGCGACGGATTTCGGATTTGCTGAGCAAGTTGCCCTTCTTGTGAATCGGCGGCGCGTCAGGCTTCAACGCATCTTCTGGAGTCGTCACCGGCTCGCGCACATCGTAATCGACTTCGATGGCGCGGGCCGCGCGCCGCGCCGTGCGCCGATCAACAGCGGCGACGGCGGCAATCACGTCGCCGACGTAGCGCGTCTCTTCGCCTTCGGCCACAAAGATCGGCCAGTCGTTGTAGATCAAGCCTTGATGACGCTGGCCCGGCGTGTCGGCGGCGGTGACGATAGCGATGACGCCGGGAATCTCGCGGGCGCGGCTGGCGTCTATGCGCTTGACCAGCGCGCGCGGATGTTCTGAGAGCAAGACCGCGCCGTGCAGCATATCGGGGAACGTCATATCGTCAACGTAAGGACGCTCGCCGAGCGCCAACTCGCGCGCTTCGTAACGCGGCAGGCGCGTGCCGACTTTGCCGCTGGAATCGCATTCAGGTATCGATTCCCCGCGCAGCGCACAGGCGGCCAGCTTAATCGAATCGACAATCTTGACGTAGCCGGTGCAGCGGCAGTGATGCATGCTGAGGATGCGGTTGATCTGATCGTCGGTCGGCTCAGGCGATTTATCGAGCAGATGCTTGGCGCGCACGATAATGCCCGGCGTGCAGAAGCCGCATTGCAAGCCGCCGCCGACGATGAACGAATCGGCGAAGGTATCGCGCTCCAGTTCCGAGAAGCCTTCAAGCGTGAGGATGCGTTTGCCCGCCGCATTCTTCGCCGGCACGGCGCACGCGACGATGGCGCGGTCGTCGATGATGACGGTGCAACAGCCGCACTGGCCGGTCGGGCTGCATCCGTCTTTCGGCGACAGCATGCCGCACTGATCGCGCAGCACTTCGAGCAGCGACATATCCTCTTCGATCTCGACCGCGCGCGGCTGATCGTTCAACGTGAACTCGATACAATTGGTCATAAGCCATCACCCTCGATCATCAAGCTGACTGCTTCTCAGTGCGGGCATTCTAGCATTTTCCAACGACCGGAGGCAGAGAAATTGAGGAAGGATTGAGGAAGGATTCAGGATTCAGGATTCAGGATTCAGAGAAGAATGGAGTCGCGGCGTACTGACTTCCTTTCCCTCCCTGAATCCTGAATCCTGAATCCTGAATCCTGAATCGTTAATACACCGCTGTGTCGGGATGATAGGTGCGCCAATCGAACCAGTAATCTTTCAGCGCCATGAGCTTGTGCAGTTGGCGACCGGCGAGCGGCCCACTGGTGGCGCGGCCCGCGAAGTCCCACGTGCTGCCAGTCTCGGCGTCGGTCAGTTGCGCGCCGCCTGGCTTTGCCGAGAAGGTCAGCGCCCGACTGTCTACACTGGAATCAAAGGCGCGGACAGATTTCTTACTTGCATCGAGCAGAATAATAATAGCCGTGTTGCCGAGCGTGTCGGCGACTGGCGCTTGCTGCGCGAGCTTCGCCATCGGGTAGGCTTTGGCCGCGTCATTGATCGTGATGCCGATGATCAGATCGCGCGGCTTCAGCGGGTCGTCGGCGCTCGCGGGCGTGACGACCGGGAGCTTGGCGTAACGCTCTTCCCAGTCCGCCGGCTCGTACTTCGAGGCGACGCGCTCGTCCGGCTTCAACACGCGCCCGGCGGGTTGCTCGCGTTTCCAGACGGCGAACGGCAGTTCGTCGTGCGCGACGAGTTGCAAGTGTCTGCCTTTGAGCGGCCCGGCGATGCATTCGCCCGACACCTGCTGCCACCACGAGCCGGTTTCGCGGTCGCTCATAATGAAGTTCTGATTGTTGATGCCGTGCAGCCGAAAGTTCAGCGTGCGGCCTTCAATGTTGCGTTCCCACACCAGACCGGTGTGGCAGAGCGTTCAGTACGTCGCCACGATGGGCACGCCGCCCACCGTGTCCTCTACGACGTGGTGGTAAGCCATCTCGCGTATCGGGTAAGCCACCGCTTCATCATTGATCGTGATCGTCATCACTTGATCGTCGCTGGCGACAAAAGTGGTGTCGCTTACATTAGCGAATGTAGCTGTCGGCAGCGGGTTGAACATCCACTCGAAATGATTCTGCCGCGCAAACCACGTGAGCAGCGTGGCGAGCGCGATCAACACGACCAGCGCCGTACGCTTGAACCAGCGCCCGCTGCGCCACAAATAAAAGGTCAGCCCGATGGTCGCAATGAGACCGGCGACAGTAGCCAGCGGCGACCATCGTTTGAGATGAAACGCGATATCGATGGCGCGCGGCGTCTGGCTCTTGAACGGCATGATGAGAAAGACCGGGATGATAATCATTGCCAGCAACACAGCGGCAATCAGCAACAGAGTCAGCCACGCCAGTCGGCTATGCGCCGGTCGCCGCGACGCGCCCGCGCGTGAAACAGCATTCATAAGATTCTCCTTTGGCCGAGGATTATGAACGGCGTGATGAAGCTGGCGCAAGCGAGGGCAGGAGAAATGAAGAAACCACAGATGAACACAGATGAACACGGATGAAAAGAGTGATGAAATCTCGGCTCTTTCTTCTATCTGTGTTTATCTGTGTTCATCTGTGGTTGCTCTAAAACAGCACGTCGAAATCGAGCCGGAAACGACGTTTGTAGTTGCCGAAGAAGACGCCGTACTGCGGGTCGTCGATGTTGGCGTGGACGCTGTACGGATTGAAGTGGTTCGTCAGGTTGAAGCCGCTCACCGACAGCCGCAGGCTGTACTTGTCGCTGACCTTGAAATCTTTCGACACTCTCGAATCAAGCGAGAAGAAGTGCGGGAAGCGCGTCGTGAACGGCAAGCCGACGTAATTCTGCGCCGCGTTCGTCACTGCGTATGGAAAGCCGTTGCGCCATTCGAGCATCGGCGAGATGCGCATACGGTTCGGCAGCTTAATCATCCCCCAGGTCAGGAAGCGATTCGGCAGGTCGCTCGACAGGTTGCTGTACTGGTTCGCGCGCACGACCGGGAAGGGGAAGTTGCCGAGGTAGTTGTTGAACTCGTTGATGTCGCCTTGCGAGCGGCTGCGCACGTAAGAGAAGAACAACTGCTGGCCGTCGGGCATCTGCCAGCGCGTCGTCAACTCAAGCTGACGATAGCCGGCGCGGCCCGACCCGCGCATCACCAGCGCATCATTGCCCTGCACGGTGTCGGGCGTGATCGTGATAACGCCGTAGGAATTACTCTGCAAATAATTGGCCCGGACGCGCAGTTGTTTGGTGAACGGGTGTTCGACTTCGATGTTCCAGGTGGCGCTGTAAGGCGCGAAGTTGCCGGGGATGTCTTTGCTGAAGATGAACGGCTGCTTGCTGCGCTCGGCGCGGTCAGTGACGTTAGCGAAGCGGCGCGGGCCGTCGATGATTTCGCCGTTCGCGCCATAGGTCGTAATCACCTGCTCAGGGTAGCGGTTGAAGGAATAGACCATCAGCGGCACGCGATCATAGAACAAGCCGTAGCCGCCGCGAATCACCGTGTCGAGGTTGCGGAACGGCGTCAGCGCGATGCCTACGCGCGGCGCGACGCGCATCGTTTCAGTGATCCCTTGCCGGTCGAAACGCGTGCCGAGGTCAACCGCCAGCCGCGAGTTGACGACCCAGTGATCCTGCGCGAAGAAACCCATCTCAAGGTCTGAGCGGTCGAATACCTGGCCGCTGCCGACGAACTCGATGCGACGGACGAGCTGCCCGCTCGCGTCAACGATATTGACGGGCCGCGCCTCGAAGTCGCCGCGATTGGTCGTGCGCGCGATGCTCGACCCGAACTTCAGATTGTGCACGCCCATCGTGTTGATCGGCGCGAGCGAATAGGTTTCGATGGACTCGATGCGCGAGGCGTGGCGGTCTTGATCGCTGAAGTAATTTCCGCTGTTGCCCTGCGGCGCGAGCGTCATTTCGTTCTGCCCCTGCCCCCAGACGCCGCCGTTGAAACGCTTGATGGCGAGCGTCGATTCGAGCAGGTTGTTGCCGATGGTCAGGCGATCTATCACCGTTGCCGTGTAGTCGTGCGCGTTGAGCGTCGGCGTCACCTCTTGCGGATTGAAGAACTCCAGGCCGACGAAACTCATGCGGCGCGGCGCGGCGTGGAATGTCCCGGTCAGCGTGTGCAGGGACGACAGAATGTAGTCGAACTGCGTGAACGAGTTGAAGGATTCGCTCTTGCTTTCGTTGAATGGGAAGGGCAGCGTGCGCACGGGCCGCTTGGCCAGATCGTATTCGACGCCTTCCGAGAAGTAGAGCTTGTCTTTGATGAGCGGGCCGTTGAAGGTGAGGCGCGGCGAGGCTTCGCGGATGCCGCGCAGGTGGCCGCTCCAGATGCGAAACTCCGGCAGCGGGTCGTTGATCTCGAAGTCCCACTTGTTGCCGCCGCGACGGGTCTCGACCGAAACGACGCCGGCGGTGAAGCGACCATACTGCGCCAGGTACGGCGTCTTGTAGACGTTGATGGTTTCGACGCTATCGACCGGCACGGTGACGCCGAACTGACCCGTTGCCGGATCGGTCACGTCCGCCGAGTTGACGATCAGCGCGCTGCGGTGTTCGCCCTGGCCGGCAATCTTAATCTCGCCTTCCGGCGAGCGCACAACGCCCGGCACGAGCGGCAGCGTATCTTTGACGGTGGCGGGCTTGCCGGGCAATTCCTTGACGGTCGCGCGCGGCAATTCATCAGCGACTGATGATCCCTTTTCGATCTGCGTATCAGCGCCGGCCTGCACGTTGACCGTGTCGCTGAGATTGACTTTGGCAACCACCGTGAAGGCAATCTCGACGGGCGCGCTGGCGGCCACCGTCACGTCGGGTTGGTTGAGCGTCTCAAGACCTTCTTTGGATATGACGACTTCATAGCTGCCGGGCGCGACGTTATTGAATTCGGCGACGCCTTTCTCGTTGGTCACTGTTCTGGCGACGACTGCGCCGTTTCGTTTCAACTCGACATTGACGGCGGCGACGGCCTGCTCGGCTTCGTCGTGCGTGGTCACGCGCACGGTCGCGGCAATGCGGGCCTGCCCGGCCATCAGGCTGAGAGGCAAGGCCAGCAGGAGCGCCAGTGCCGTGAATGACCGGGCCAGTTTATGAAGATGGGGGGAGCTGCGAAACTGCATAAAGCCGTTCATCGACTGCCTTTCTATTTTTGTCCTTTCAGTCCATCACGCCAAGAAAAATATGATAACCGATCCGGCAAGCCTTAGCTACTGTTGCTTCCTGGCGCAAAGCCACGTCAAGTTAACGAATTCCAAACCGCCTGGTGAAAATGAATTCGCGGCTGACTGCCGCGCCGCATCAGCCCCTACTACGCGGGCGGCGACGGGCCGGATTGCCGCCGCTCTGATAAACCTTGATGAATAGTCGAGCGTCGCGCGGCGATGATCGTTCGTGCTGGCGTGCGCGGGGCATAAGCTCTTGCCAAAATGCACAAAACTATTGACTGAATCGAGCACTGCACGATAATGAGGTTGGTTCACTCGGTTTTCGCCCCGACCCGGGGACGCATGGTGCATGTTTTTTTGAGGCCCTGTCTGTGTTGCCCTCCCATTTGCCCCTCTAAAAAACGTTGCCGACACCGGCCCGCTAACCAGTTTTTGTATGACTGGGCGGCAACCGGAATGAGACCTGCCGCGCCGCAACGGCAGGGTAACTGAGAAAGCCGTCTCCGATAAGAAGAACGGCGAAGTGTAAGGAGAAACACTCGTGTCTAAGCCACAACTCGTTCACCCATGCCTGCGTGCCTGGACCAAGCGCGCCTTGGCGCTCCAGGCCATCCTCCTCACCTTTTTAATGACGTTTTCGCCTGCACAGGGACAGACGTGTGCGACGGCAGGCAAGGACGGCAGTGGCGGAAGCTTGACCGGCATCATCAACACCTACTATCCGGGTACGGTATCGGCCAACGCCGGCGTGACTTCGATTACGCTGGGAACGGCGCGTGGCGCGACGACGCCGATCAGTTCGGGCGACATGCTGCTCGTCATACAGATGCAGGATGCAGCCATCGACAGCAGCAATAACAACAAGTATGGCGACGGCAACGGCGGCAACACCGGCGGCGGCTATAGTGCCGCGAACAACGTCGGCAAGTACGAATTCGTCAAAGCGACCAGCGCCGTGCCGCTGACTGGCGGCAGCGTCAGCATTCAAGGTACAGGCACAGGCAGCGGTCTGCTGAATGCTTACACCAATGCCGACTATGTTGCCGGCACCAGTGGACAACGCCGCTTTCAAGTCGTGCGCGTGCCGCAGTACACCAGCGCGGCGACGAGTGGCGGGCTGACGGCGGCGGCTTGGAATGGCACGACTGGCGGCATCCTCGCGTTTGACGTGAAAGACACTCTGAATCTGAGCGGCACAGCGAGCGTGGACGGGCTGGGCTTTCGCGGCGGCGCTGGCTTGCAATTGCAGGGGGCCGGCGGAGCGAATACCGATTATCGCAACACCGCGCCGACGGCAGCGCAGCTAACCGCTAAGACCGGCTTTCATGGCTCGAAAGGCGAAGGCATTGCCGGCACGCCGCGCTACGTCTGGAATTCGGCGACCAGCGCCATCGTTGACACCGGCGTTGAAGGCTACCCGAACGGCAGCATGGGGCGAGGCGCGCCGGGCAATGCCGGCGGCGGCGGCACAGACGCCGATCCGAGTGCGGCCAATCCCGGCGGCAATGATCAGAACTCTGGCGGCGGCGGCGGCGCGAACGGCGGTAGTGGCGGCAGGGGTGGCAATAGCTGGAGCGCCAACACCGTCGTCGGCGGCATCGGCGGCATTGCTCTAACAGCCATCATCGGGCCGGGCCGCATCGTGATGGGTGGCGGCGGCGGCGCTGGCACACGCAACAACGATGACAACCTTACAGCAGCGGCGAGCGCCGCGGCTGGCGGCGGCATCGTCATCATTCGCGCCCGCAAGATTTTCGGCAGCGGCACAATCTCGGCCAATGGCGCGAACGCCTACAGCGGTACGCTCAACGATGGCGCAGGCGGCGGCGGCGCAGGCGGCAGCATCGTCGTCTTTGCCTTGAGCAGCACCCTGACCTCCTTAAACATTAGCGCCAATGGCGGCAGCGGCGGTGATGCGTGGCGCACACAGGCTGCGAATGGCACGCCGGGCGAACGGCACGGGCCGGGCGGCGGCGGCGGCGGCGGCGTCATCTTTACGCCAAGCGCGCCGGCCAGCCGCACCGTCAATGGCGGCGCGAACGGCGTCACCACTACCTCGGTTGAGGCCTATAACTCTACGGCGGGATCTCTCGGCACGACGGCCATCAACCTGACCTCCGGCCAGATACCCGGCGTTGCTTCCGGCGCGGAATGCTCATCGCCGACCGCCATAGACCTGATAAACTTCGCGGCGTCCACCGACCCGCGCGGCAATGTCCTATTGGAATGGAAGACAGGTTACGAAGTGAGCAACCTGGGCTTCAACCTCTACCGCGACGTGGGCGGCAAACGCACGCGGCTTAACAATTCACTGATCGGTGGCACGGCGCTGCTGGCCGGCGCGCGCACGCCCTTTACCGCCGGCTTCTCTTACGCGTGGATGGATCAGCTCGCTTCGCCCAAAGACCTGGCGACATACTGGCTCGAAGATGTGGACGTGAACGGCAAGACGACAATGCGCGACCCTATCAGCGCGATGAGCGTCTACAGCTTACCGCCGCAATCGCAATCGCTGATGCTCAGTCAACTGCGCAGCAACGCGCCCGGCGCTACGAAGGAAACCGTTTCGGTCGTCACTTCGGCCACACGCGGCAAAGTGGGGCGGGTGTCGTCGCAGAGTCTGCAAACACAGTGGGACATAGCAAGCAAGCCGGGCGCGAAACTGCTCATCAACAAATCCGGCTGGTATCGCATCTCGCAACCCGAACTCGTCGCCGCTGGCTTCGATGTCTCCAAAGACCCGCGCTTCTATCAACTCTTCGTTGACGGCTCAGAGTTGCCTTTGCTCATCAACGGCGGCCAAAGCGGCAGACTCGACCCTGCCGACTCCATCGAGTTCTATGCCGCCGCTGTCGATTCTCCCTCGACCAACCTGCGCGCCTTCTATCTCACCAACGGTCAGCAGCCGGGCCGCCGCCTCTCGCAATTGCCCTTCAGCGAAGGCAAGCCCTCAAGCCGCGCCAGCTTCACCGCCTCAGTCGAACGCCGCGACCACTTCTTGTACTTGCCTTCGCTCAACAACGGCGACGCCGAAAACTGGTTTGGCGCGCTCATCTCGGCGACTCCTTACGCTCACACGCTGACGCTGGCCAACCTCGATCCTGATGCCAAGGAGGCGGCCACTCTCGAAGTCGCTTTGCAGGGACTCGGCACGGCTTCGCCGCCGCAGCCGCACCTCATCCGCGTGCAGGTCAACGGTCAGGAGGTCGGCACGGTGAGCTTTGCCGGGCCGACGCATCAGGTGGCGCAGTTCAGTCTCAGCGCCGGTCTGCTGCAAGAAGGCGCAAACAGCGTGACGCTGACAGCGACCGGCGGCAGCGGCGATTACGGCGCCGTTGACTGGCTGCGGCTGAGTTACGGGCATCGCTTCCAAGCCGACCAGAACGCGCTGCTGCTGGTGGCCAGACAAGACGAGCAGGTGCAGGTCAGCGGGTTTACGACCGCCGTGGTGCGGGTGATGGATGTGACGGACGAGACCAATCCGGTGGAGCTTGGGGCGAAGGTGGAGCTGGTCAATCGCAGCTACCGAGTGACGGCGACGGTGGCAGACGTAGGTGAACGGGTGCTGCTGGTGGTGGGCGACCGCGCCTATCAGCAGGCGCAGGTGGTGCCGCAGGTGGCGTCGAGCTGGCACGTGGCGAGTCAAGGAGCCGACGTGGTGATGGTGACGACGGCGAGCCTGCGCGGCGCGCTAGAGCCGCTGGTGGGGCTGCGTAAGCAGCAGGGCTATGCGGTGGCGGTGGTGGATGTGGAGGATGTGTATGATGAATTCAGCTACGGGCAGAAGAAGGCGGAGGCGATACAGGAGTTGGTAGCGGCGACGCGGAGTTGGAAGCGGGTGCCGAAGTGGATGGTGCTGGTGGGAGATGCGAGCTATGACCCGAAGAATTATTTAGGGTTGGGGGAGAATGATCTAGTGCCGACGAAGGTGGTGTGGACGAACACGTTCGAGACGGCGAGTGACGATTGGCTTGGAGACGTGAATGGGGACGGCGTGTCAGAGGTGGCGATTGGGCGATTGCCGGTGCGGAGTGTGGCGCAGGCGCAGGCGTTGGTCAATAAGATCATCGGCTATGAGCAGAGCGCACAAACACAAGGCGCGCTGCTGGTGGCCGACCTCCCCGGCGAATATGACTTTGAGGCCGCCAGTAACAGCATCGAGCAATTGCTGCCGGCAGGCACGCGCGTACAAAAGGTCTACCGCAGCCTGATGGATAACCAGACGGCGGCGCAAGCGATCATCGAGGCGGTGAATCGCGGGCCGAAGCTGGTGAACTATGCCGGGCACGGCTCGCCGACCGTGTGGCGCGGCAACCTGCTGACGAGCGACAGCATCGTGCAGATGAGCAATGGGCAAGCGTTGCCGGTGGTGATCTCGATGACCTGTTTGAATGGGCTGTTCAATGATCCGTATCAGGCCAATCTTGGCGAAGCCTTGCTGCTGTCCGAGCAGGGCGGCGCGATTGCTGTCTGGGCTTCATCGGCGCAGACTGTTGCCGGGGCGCAGGAGTTGGTGGATCAAGAGGTCGTGCGCCAACTCTTCAGCGGCACGCAGGCCAAGAGCGGCGCGCTGACTATCGGTGAAGCCGTCCAGCGCGCCAAGGCCGTGGCGCGTAACGAGGCCGTCATCCAGAGCTGGATTCTGCTCGGCGATCCGATGATTACCTTGCATTAATCATTTCCTTCAGTGGCTCAAGTCATCGCTTGAGCCGACCGCCTTATGGCGGGCTGAGCCATCACGCTCGGCCCGCCATTTTTGTTTGACGATGACAAGCGAGACTTGCCTGGCATCATTGCCTGGCCAACTGGCAAGTGCGGCGGTGGGATTGCTATAATCCCGCTGTGCCTTTCGCTCGCGCAATATCGAGCCGACGGCCTTGCAGGTTGATGAGTACAGATTCTCGACGAAGGAAGATCGCATGGGCATCAAGAAAGTAGTGTTGGCAAAGCCGCGCGGGTTCTGCGCCGGCGTGGTTCGCGCCATCGATATTGTCGAACGCGCGCTCGATTTCTTCCCGCCGCCGATATACGTTTTTCATGAGATCGTTCACAACCGCTACGTGGTGGACAATCTGAGCAAGCGCGACGTGATTTTTGTGGACAGCCTCGAAGAAGTGCCCGACGGCGCGGTCTGCGTCTTCAGCGCGCACGGCGTGTCGCCGGCAGTCGTGCAACTGTCGGAAGACAAGAATCTGCGTATCATCGACGCCACCTGCCCGCTGGTGACCAAAGTTCATATGGAAGCCATACGGTTTGCGCGCGAGGGCTATTCGCTGCTGCTCATCGGCCACCCCGGCCACGAGGAGGTCGAAGGCACGATGGGCGAAGCGCCGATGCAACTGGTCAGCTCGGTGGCTGACGTTGAACGGCTCGAACTTGAGAATCCCGACCGCGTAATCTACATCACACAGACGACGCTGTCGCTCGACGACGTGGCCGAGATCGTCGCGGCGCTCAAGCGCAAATTCCCCGGGCTGCAAGCGCCGCCCAAAGACGACATCTGCTACGCGACGCAGAACCGCCAGAACGCGGTCAAAGAGATGTCATCGCGCGTTGACGTGTTGCTGGTCGTCGGCTCGCAGAACAGCTCGAACTCGCAGCGTCTGCGCGAAGTCGCGGTTGTCGGCGGCACTCCGGCTTATCTGGTCAACGACGAAACCGAGATCAAGGCCGAGTGGCTCAAGGACGCCGAGGTCGTCGGCGTTACGGCGGGCGCGTCGGCCCCCGAAGAACTGGTCATTCGCGTGCTCAATCACCTGCGCGGGCTTGGCGCGAGCGAGTATGAAGAACAATCGGGCGGCGACGAGCACGTCCATTTTGCGCTGCCGCCGGAGGTCTTGCACCCTGAGCGGCTGCTGGTGCAACTGAACGGCGAGGCGCAGTAAATCCGGCCCGATGCGGCGTGCGTAAGATGGCCATCGCGGCGGCGAGAGGCGGATGCGTTCGCGCCAAAGCGAGAGTTGCTCAAGAGGCTTGAGTTGATCCTTATGAGTCGCACGATGACGAACTCATCTCGCAGGTTAAGTGGTCTCTCTTGGCAGTGGCAAAATCATTGCCCGTTATAGTATTCTTTCCCGTCCAAGACGTTCCCCTGATCCGAATCTGAAACGATTATACAAGCCGGGCAAAAAATAGAATCGGACGTTGAAAGGTTGGAAGGCCCCATGTCAAGACAGTATCAAGTGAAGATGGCGCAGGCTGAACGACGCCTCGAACCCGACGTGCGCCGCACGATCAGCCACGCCCAACACTACTTCTTGCAGATACAGAACGCGGACGGCCACTGGTGCGGCGAGCTTGAAGGCGACACCATTCTCGAATCCGAGTACATCCTGACGATGCACTTCATTGGCCGCACGGATTCCGACAAAGTTCGCAAAGCGGCCAACTACATCCGCAACAAACAACTGGCCGATGGCGGCTGGGCGATCTACGAAGGCGGCCCGGCGGAAGTCAGCGCCTCAGTCAAAGCCTATTTCGTTTTGAAGCTGATGGGCGACTCGCCCGACGCGCCGCATATGCGCCGCGCCCGCGACATCATCCGCCGCCTCGGCGGGCTGGATGCGACCAACAGCTTCACGCGCATCTACCTGGCGATCTTCGGGCAGTACCCGTGGGCGCGCTGCCCTGCGGTTCCGCCTGAAATCATCCTGCTGCCGCTGTCTGCGCCGATCAACCTTTATGAGATGTCATCGTGGTCGCGCGGCATCGTCGTGCCGCTGGCGATCATCTGGGCGATGAAGCCATTCTGCGCCGTGCCCGAAAGCGCCAACATCAGAGAACTGATGCTCGATAACCCGCCGACGACCAACGCGCGGCGCGGCTTCTGGAAGACCTTCTTCAAGACGACCGACGCGACCTTGAAGCTGATCGAGCGGCGCGGCTGGCAGCCGTCGCGCGACAAGGCGCTGAAGGCGTGCGAGCAGTGGATGCTCGATCACTTCGAGAAGAGCGACGGCATCGGCGCGATCTTCCCGCCCGTCATCAACTCGATCATCGCGCTGCGCTGCCTCGGCTACGCGAACGACCATCCGCTAACCGTCGGCCAGGTCCGCGAGCTTGAGAAGCTCGAAATCGAAGAGGGCGACACGCTGCGGGTCGCGCCCTGTTATTCGCCGGTGTGGGACACGGCGCTGGCGCTCAACGCGATGCTCGAATCGGGCGTGCCCGCCGATCATCCCGACGTGCTGAAGGCCGCCGAGTGGATTCTCGATAAAGAGGTCAGGGAGGTCGGCGACTGGAAGGTGAAGAACCCGGAAGGCGAGCCGGGCGGCTGGTACTTTGAATATGCCAACGAGTATTACCCTGATGTGGACGACACCTTTCAGGTGCTGACGAGCCTGAGCAAAGTCCGCTTTCCCGATAGTGAGCGCGAGCGCCGCAAGCGCGAAGCGATGGAGCGCGCCTTGAAGTGGACGCTGACGATGCAGAACAAGGACGGCGGCTGGGCGTCATTCGACAAGGACTGCGACGAGCAGTTCCTGACGCAGATTCCGTTCGCCGACCACAACGCGATGATCGATCCGTCAACCGCGGACATCACCGGGCGCGGGCTTGAGACGCTGGCCAACCTCGGCTTCAAGCCGGACCACCCGGCGGCGCAGCGGGCGATGGCCTATCTGGCTAAAGAGCAGGAGCGCGACGGCACGTGGTTCGGTCGCTGGGGTGTGAATTACATTTACGGAACGTGGCTGGTGCTGACCGGGCTGAAGGCGATAGGCGAAGATATGTGGGAGGCGAAGTACCAGGCCGCCGGCGCGTGGTTGCGCTCGATACAGAACGGAGACGGCGGCTGGGGCGAGTCGCCGCGCACTTACGATGATCCATCATTGAAAGGGCAGGGCATCAGCACGCCATCGCAGACCGCTTGGGCGCTGATGGGGTTGATGGCAACCGGCGATGACAGCGACGGCTTGCATCGCGGCATCGACTACCTGTTGAAGACGCAGCTTGAAGATGGCTCGTGGAAGGACGCGTCGTGGACGGGCACGGGCTTTCCGACCGTCTTTTACCTGCGCTACCATCTCTACGCCTGCTACTTTCCGCTGCTCGCGCTCGGCATGTACGCGCAGAGATTTTTTAAGGACTGATTAGAAGGACAAGGAATAAGACGATGAGATTTCCGCTACACATCACGACAGACGCGATACGCCACCAGATCAAACAGGGCGTTCAGGGCAACCAGCGCTACCCGATGGTGTTGATGCTTGAGCCGCTCTACACCTGCAACCTCGCCTGCATCGGCTGCGCCGTCGAGCGCCACACCGGCAAGCTCGAAGACCGTATGCCGCTCGACGAATGCCTCAAGGCCGTAGACGAATCGCACGCGCCGATTGTGTCGCTGTGCGGCGGCGAGCCGACCATCTACCCGGAACTCAAAGGGCTGGTCGAAGGCATCATCCAGCGCAAGCGCCACATCTATCTTTGCACTAACGCGCTGCTGCTCGACACGAAAGTATTTGGCAAGATCGCACCGCACAAGCGGCTGACGCTCAACATCCACCTCGATGGTATGAGGGCGACGCACGATCTCGTGTGTGACCGCAAAGGCGTTTTCGATAAGGCCATCGAGATGATCAAGCAGGCCAAGGCGCTCGGCTATCACGTGACGACCAACACGACCGTCTTCAAAGAGACTGAGATGGAGGAGATCGAAACCCTCTGCCAGTTGATGACCGAGATCGGCGTTGACGGGATGATGATCTCGCCCGGCTATCAGTACGAGTCGGTTGAAACGGACATCTTTCTTTCGCGGCAGGAGATTCAGACGAAATTCCGGCGCGTGTTGGAACTGTCGAAGAAGTACAAGCTGATGAGCACGCCGATGTACCTGGAATTCACCGCCGGCATGCGCGACTACAAGTGCTCGCCGTGGAGCACGGTGACGCGCACGCCACGCGGCTGGAAAGGCCCCTGCTATCTGATTGGCATGAAGTACTACGCGACCTGGGACGAGTTCTGGAACAGCGTCGATTGGCCGTACTGGGAGTCGCGCGAAGATCGCCTCTGCCAGAACTGCATGATGCACAGCGGCTTTGAGGCGTCGGCTATGTTTGAGCTGCGCAAGAGTCCGCGCGATATGGTTCGCATGGCCGTGTGGAACTTCGCCGGCTGACCCGCGAGAATGGCGCGGCGGGTGTGACAGCCCGCCGCGCGCCGAACCTCCCCAGCTATTCCGACCCGCCACCCTTCTTCAACTTTAATTTCGTTGCGCAGAAATCAGCGGGCGAGTTGTGCGCGAATAAAATCGAGCACGGCTTGATTCATAAAGCGGTCTTCGGCGCTGACCGCAAGACCGGGCTTGCCTCGCTTGATTTCGCGCTCCAGCAAGAGGGCTTGCGTTGCCGCCGCGTCACTCGTTGCAGACGACGGCCTGTCGATGACCAGATATGCGTCGGCGAGGTCAAAGAACTGCTGCGCCGACTTCTTGAAGTCAGGGTGATGCGGGTCGAGCACCTGAAGGTAGAGAGCCGGCTTGATGAAGCGGCGCAGGCTGTTGCTTTCAACGATAACGTATTCATCATCGGCAATCGCTTCTTTGAGCGCCGGCAGCGCCGCGAGCAGTTCGCCCTGTCCCGTGCGTACCCACAACGCGCGCCGCGCGCCGGCAGCGAGAAAGCGCGCCGTATCCGTGCCGGAGTCCGTCCGCCGCTCCGAGGTGATGGCAAAGGCGTGTTCGGCCACCGCGCAATCGCACAACTCGCCGCTGGTCGAGCAGACGCCGTGACCGAACTGTGTAATCTTAATCGCCGTCCAGCCCATCTCAGGCAAACCGCGAATGATGCCTTCGACGACCGACGTTTTGCCGATGTTGCGCGTGTGACCGCCGACCATCACCATCTTCATAGTTATCTTCCGTTGCAACGCCCTGCCCGGATGACCGCTCGTCTCATCCGAGTAGTTATCCCTGGTCAGTATATCACCGCGCCGCTGCCTCCTGCGGCGCGAGTGGTGCGAAGCAATCGCCTCAATTGGATTGCCGATTTGTCGCACTTGTTTCTTCACCCATTGTCATTTATAACTGCGTATTCGGCGCGGCCTGCTTCTAGCTTTATAGCGAGGAAACGAATGATTAAAGTCAGTATCTTTTATCCGAACAAACCGGGTAGCCGGTTCGATTTGGATTACTACCTCAACCGGCATATGCCGATGGCGATTGAAGCGTTCGGCGAGGCGCTCAGAGGCGTCACGGTCGAGCACGGCTTGACCGGCGATACGCCCGAAACGCCGCCGCCATACATCGTTATGTGCAACTTCCTTTTCGATTCGGTCGAATCGTTTATGTCGGCCTTTATGCCGCACGCCGCCGCGCTGCAAGGCGACATCCCCAACTACACGGACGTTGAAGCGGGCATACAGATCAGCGAAGTGAAGCTCTCGCGCTGACCGCTTTATCCTGCGCATGCCCACACCACTCAGGGGCGGTCAGAGCGACACGGCCTGCTCGGCCCAGAATTGAAACTCGCGGTGCTTGTGCTCTTCGGCCTTCGCCAGTCGCTCGCCGCTCGCCACCTCTCGCACGTGATCGAAGACGCGCGCGCCGACTTCATCAATCGTCTCTGTCCCGTCAATGATGCCGCCCGCCGACAGGTCGAGGTCGCGCGACATTCGCTCAAAGATGGGCGTGTTCGAGGCCAGCTTGATAACCGGCGCGATGGCGTTGCCAATGGTCGTGCCGCGACCCGTCGTGAAGACGACGACCGTCGCGCCGGCAGCGACCAGTCCCGGCGTCGATTCCTGATCGTAGCCCGGCCCTTGCATCAAGTTCAGTCCGCGACGGCTCGGCCTTTGGGCGTACTCGATGACGCCTTCGACGCGCGTCGTGCCCGCCTTGGCAATCGCGCCGAGCGATTTAATCGTGATGTTGAGCAAGCCGCCGGTGATGTTGCCGGGGCTGGGATTCTCGTTCAACACCGCGCCGAATTTCGCGGCGTAATCTTTGTACCAATCCACCATACGATAGGCGGCGCGGCCCGTCTCGGCGTCACGGGCGCGGTTAGCCAGTATGTGTTCTGCGCCACAAAACTCCGGCACTTCGGTGATGAGCACGGTCCCGCCTGAACGGACCAATAAATCAGCGGCGCGGCCCAGCGCCGGGTTGGCCGAGATGCCCGAAAAGCCGTCCGAGCCGCCGCACTTCACGCCGAGTACCAACTCGCTGATGGGGATCGCTGCGCGCTCGGCGCGGTTGATTTCGGGCAGCATGCGCTCGACTTCTTTGAGGCCGCGCTCGATGGCCGCCTGCGTGCCGCCGACTTCTTGAATGCCGATCTTCGCCACAGGTTTGTCGAACGCCTTCTCGCGCCTGAGCAGATATTTTTCAACGTAAGCGAGATTGGTCTTCTCGCACCCCAGGTCCATCAGGATGACGCCGCCGACGTTCGGATGATCGGCGTAGTTCGACAGCGTCCGCAGCATCACGTCGAGGTTCGAGCCGTCCTGGCAGCCGCAGCCTTTGTTGTGCGGGATGGCGACAACCCCATCCACGTTGGCGTAGCGCTCGCGTTTGTAGAGCAGGAACTCGGCCATCATCGCAATCTGTTGCGCTTCGTGGCTGGCGCACATACTGGTTGGAATTATCAGCACGAAGTTGCGCGTGCCGGCGCGTCCATCCGGGCGGCGATAGCCGAGAAAGGTTGCGCGCTCCGATTCGGGAAAGTAATCGGGCGGCGGCGTCAAAAGGTCTTCGGGCAGGTCGCGCACGATGGGCACGTCGTTCGTCATATTGCCGTGCGAGATCAATTCGCCTTCAAGGATGCCGAGCGACGTGCCGATGGGCTGACTGTATTGCCGCACAAAATCGCCCGCCGCGATGTCGCGTGTGGCGAAACGATGGCCCGGCGGCACGGCGTCTTTGACGCGAAGCGCACGCCCGTTCGTGAGCGTGACGACCAGTCCGGGCGCGGTCGCTTGTTTGACAACGGCGACATTGTCACGCGGGTCAACAATGATGGCGTAATCCTGAATAGGCGCAGGCGGCGTGATGTGCGTGGTCATAATGATTCCGCTTAAACCCAATCTGCTTTAGTCGAGACGTTTCATTTTACCGCTCAACTCGATTCAGCAAAAGCTAAGAAGCCATCGCTTGACAATCAGCGGCGAAGGCAATACACCTATTCATCGCCTCATCAATCTCAAGTACTCACGGGAACAGACAATGAGCTATGCGCCTTTATCGTTGAATGACAGAGTAGCGGTGGTCGTCGGCGGCACGTCGGGCATCGGTCGCGCCATCGCTCTGGGATTGGCCGAAGCCGGCGCGGATGTCGTCGCCACGTCGCGCCGCGAAGAGCAGGTCGAAGCCGCTGCCCGCGAGATTGAATCGCGCGGTCGGCGGTCGCTGCGCGTCGCTTCCGACGTTAGCGACCGCGCCTCTTTGCAGCGCGTTTTAGACGAAAGCCTCAACGCGTTCGGCCACGTTGACATACTGGTCAACTCGGCGGGACGGACGAAGCGCGCGCCGACGCTCGACTTTGCCGAGGCGGATTGGAATGACATTATTGACACGAACCTGACGGGCACGTTGCGCGCCTGTCAGGTCTTCGGGCGGCATATGATCGAGCGCGGCTATGGGCGCATCATCAACATCGCGTCGCTTTCGAGCTTCGTCGCGCTCTACGAAGTGGCGGCGTATTCGGCCAGCAAAGCGGCGGTCGCTTCACTCACCAAATCACTCGCTTTGGAATGGGCGCGGCACGGCGTCTCGGTCAATGCCATCGCGCCGGGCGTCTTTCCGACGCCGCTGAACGAACAACTTTTGAACGGCACGGAGCGCGGGCGCGAGTTTCTCTTGCGGACGCCGATGAAACGTTTTGGCCGAGTCGAAGAGCTAGCCGGGGCCGCCATCTTTCTGGCCTCGGACGCGGCCAGCTACGTCAACGGCGAAGTGCTGGTCGTGGATGGCGGTATGCTGGCCAGCGGCGTGAATCAGTAGTGAGACGGCTCAAGCCAGGCTCCCTCGGTCGCAGAGCTTCGGCATGTTAATTTACAGGCTCAATCAAGGAGGAAATAAGTATGGCTAAGGTTCTTGGTATTGGCGGCGTTTTCTTCAAATCACCTGATCCAGAGAAACTCTATGAGTGGTATGAGCGTTGGCTCGGCTTTAGAGCCGACCCCCAATCAGGCATCGGCTTCCAGCCGCAGTCCATGCCTAAAAATAGCATGACGGTGTGGAGCGCTTTTAAATCCTCAACGGACTATTTCGCCCCCTCGGCAAAGGAGTACATGTTTAATCTGATTGTCGATGATTTAAGAGAGGCGCTTGATCAGGTCAAAGAAGGAGGAGGGCAAATCGTCGGCGAGGCAGAGGAACACGAGTATGGGAAGTTCGGGTGGTTTATAGATCCCGATGGGAACAAGGTTGAGTTGTGGGAGCCATCTCAATAATGACAAACCGCCGTCTAACAACGTCCTGCACCGGAGCCGCCGAAGCGCCGTTCGAGTGACTTCTTATTGTGCCGTGCGGCGGCTCGGTGAGGTCGAGCGTTAGATGGCTACTACTCCGTCGTGAAAACAGAAGAGTTGGGTACGGTTGACGGGCTAGATATGTTTGATGTACGGTTTGTACGTCTCGTACGAAATCCTGAGGTAATAGTGGATGGCAGAGCAGGCGTCTTAATCGAACCAGTGTGGAATAGAAGGAATGTGAACAGACAAGGAGTACTAAAGGCGCATGGGAAGATTGACTATAAGCGAAGCGCGGGAGGATTTTGCCGAAACCGTTAACCGCGTGGCTTATCGCGGTGAACGAATCATTCTGCACAGGCGAGAGAAAGATATCGTTGCTATCGTACCGATAGAGGATCTGGCTATCCTTGAGGAGGCAGAAGATAGATTAGATATCGAAGCTGCTCGTGAGGCGTTGGCAGAATCTGATGAGCGTATACCGTATGATCAGGTACGTAAGGAATTAATTGGCAATGTACGAAATAGTGCTGACGAGAGCCGCCCGGCGCGACTTGGCCGCTCTGCCAAAAAGCGTGTTCAAGCGCGCCGACGGTAAGATTCGGTCGCTGGCACATCATCCACTCCCTCCAGGATCAAAAAAACTACAGGGCGATTTATTCCGCATACGTGTTGGAGATTATCGGATAGTTTACCAAATAGAATCTGATCAGATTGTAATAGTGATAGTTCGTGTCAGGCATCGACGCGAGGTGTATCGTGGCCTGTGAAAGCATTACCATACTTCCAACTGGCCATCTAACCACCACATGCACCGGAGCCGCCGAAGCGCCGTTCGAGTGACTTCTTATTGTGCCGTGCGGCGGCTCGGTGAGGTCGAGCGTTATCGATTCATCCGCCGGCGCGAGATCGAAAGATGAGCGAAGCCCAAAAGATTGTGAACGAACCCGCCGCGTCAAGCGCGCGCGCCGACTTGCACCAATCGTCAATCGCCGCGCGCGTCGGTCATTATCGCTGGGTCATCTGCGCGCTGCTCTTCTTTGCGGCGACGATCAACTACGTAGACCGACAGGTCATTGGCATACTCAAGCCGACGCTGCAAAGCGAGATCGGCTGGAGCGAAGTCGAGTACAGTTGGATCGTCTTCGCTTTTCAGACGGCTTACGCCATCGGCTTGCTGGTGGTCGGCGGCTTGATGGATCGCGTCGGCACGCGCAAAGGCTTTTCGTTTTCGGTCATCGTCTGGAGCCTTGCGGCGATGGGGCACGCGCTGGTCAGCACGGTGATGGGCTTCGGCGTCGCGCGCTTTATGCTCGGCTTGGGAGAGTCGGGAAACTTTCCGGCCTCGATCAAAACCGTCGCCGAGTGGTTTCCCAAGAAAGAGCGCGCGCTGGCTACGGGCATCTTCAACGCCGGCACGAATGTCGGCGTCATCGTCGCGTCGCTGGTCGTGCCGCCGCTGACACTGGCCTTTGGGTGGCGATGGGCATTCATTGTCACCGGCGCAATCGGCTTCGCCTGGCTCATCTTCTGGCTGGCGCTATACCGCAGGCCCGACGAACACCCCAAGCTATCGCCCGCCGAACTCAGTTACATTCAGAGCGACCCGCCCGACGCGACAACAAAGATCCCGTGGGCGCGTCTCTTCCCGCATCGACAGACGTGGGCTTTCGCCGTCGGCAAGTTCATGGCCGATCCGATCTGGTGGGTCTACCTTTTCTGGCTGCCTGACTTTCTGCACAAGCGGCACGGCTTGAACCTTAAAGATTTCGGCCCGCCGCTGGTCGTTATTTATCTTATTGCTGATGTGGGCAGCATCGCCGGCGGCTGGCTGTCGTCAACGCTGATACGGCGCGGCTGGACGATCAACGCGGCGCGCAAGACGGCGATGCTGGTCTGCGCGCTCAGTGTAGTGCCCATCATATTCGCTTCGCAGGTCTCGAACGTGTGGGTCGCGGTGTTGTTGATCGGGCTGGCGGCGGCGGCGCATCAAGGCTGGTCGGCCAACGTCTACACGATTGCTTCGGATATGTTCCCGCGCCGCGCGGTCGGCTCCGTAGTCGGCATCGGTGGAATGGCCGGCGCGGTCGGCGGTATGTTGATTTCGCTCGTCGTCGGCAGGATTTTGGAAAAGACCGGCAGCTATATGCCTGTCTTCATCATCGCGGGTTCGGCTTACCTGATCGCGCTCGGGTTGATTCACCTGCTCGCGCCGCGACTTGAACCGGCCCGCGTTTAATCGCCGACTCATTGAAATGAAAAGAGCCGCCTCACGCTTGCGGCTCGCCATTCGAGGGCGATTGATTCAGGCGGGCTAGAACCTCTTCGATCTCCTGCATAAGCCAAAGCAAGCGGCCTCAGAGCAGAAATTGCAGCGACGCTTGCGGGTCGTATTCTTGCGCTTCCTGTCCGTGCCTGAAAATTCTAACCGGCTTATCGCCAATCAATCGAATCGCCGCGCCTTCAATCCGCAACAGGCTGCCTTCGCGCAGACCGACGACGTAACAGCTTCGATTCACCTCGATGAATTCAAGCAAGCGTTCTTCGCGCGTCTCGCCCTGATGGCCTGTGGGGTGTGCGTCCAGGTAGTGCGGGTTGATTTGAAAAGGCACGAGTCCCAGCCCGTTCAACGAAGGCGGCTCGATGATTGGCATATCGTTGGTCGTCTTGATCGTCGGGCAGGCGACGTTCGAGCCGGCGCTCCAGCCGATGTAAGGCACGCCGGCGTTGACCCGCTCGCGGATCACGTCTAACAGGTCGTGCCAATAGAGGTGATGCAGCAGGTGAAATGTGTTGCCGCCACCAACGACGATGGCTTCTGCCGTATGCACAGCCTGATGCGCATCCTCGCTCGCGTGAACCGAATCGACATCGTAGCCGAACTGACGGAACCGCTCTTGGACGCTCGCAGCAAAATCATCAAACGTGGCGCGCACGGCGGCGAATGGAATGAATAACACTTTGCGCACACGAGCGCCGAGAAACTCTTTGATGTGCGCCTCGGCGTGCTCAAGATAGCCCTGCCCGTAGTTCTTCGAGTTGCTCAACAGCAATAAACGTTTGTCTGCCATACGGTATTGTAGCTCTCGCCTGGTATTCTTGCTGCCGCACGGCATTCCAGTTGCCGGACGGTGTTCCCTCTGCCGCACGGCATTCCGGTTGCCAGACAGTGTTCCCTCTGCCACCCGATGTTCCCGCTGCCGGACAGTGTTCCCACTGCCGAACAGTGTTCCCGCTGCCGGACGGTGTTCCCGCTGTCGCACGGTGTTCCCGCTGCCGCATAGCGGCGGCTTGATTTTAGCCCGGCGTTTTAACGCCGGGAAGCCGTCGCCCACAAATCTCGCGTCGCGTCAGCGACGCCTGAATGATCGGGCAATCAGGCGTCGCTGACGCGACGCGGAATACCGACCGCTTTGATTCCGGGCGTTGAAACGCCCGGCTAAACTCACGCGCCGCTACGCGGCGAACACGACAAAGAGAATTGCTCATTTTCCGCGCGCCGGCTAAACTCACGCGCCGCTACGCGGCGAACCGGCTAAGTTCACGCGCTGCAATGCGGCGAATCGGCTAAGTTCACGCGCCGCTGCACGGCGAAGATGCAATTACCGCCTTACCTTCGCATCCGATCCTATTTTTTGTGGCAGATCATACATTTCGTCGTCGTTGGCGCGGCGGCCTGTCGAGTCTTCACCGCCTGATCGTGGCAGCCCGCACACAACCGATGGAACGCCTCTTTGTTGGTCAGCGTCACCACCGCGCCGCCTTCGGGTTTGATGGTCGGCGTTTCCGGCAAGACCTTCGGCTTCTCGCCCGCCGCCGCGTGGCAGTTGCGACAGCCGACGACGGCAGGCGTCTTCTCATCCTTAAACGTCTCTGCCGTGAGCGTCGTGGTGCGGTCGGCAGGCCACGCAGTTTTGAGCGGCGGATGCTTGGCGACTTCCGCCGCCGGTTGCTCGGTGTGGTGGCACTCGACGCAAGCGATGGGAGCATTGCCTGCGAGGTTGTAATTCTTCGTCACGTGGTTGGCGTGATTGAACGTGACCGTGCCGAGCTTGGTAGTGAACGATACGGTTTCGGGCGGCTTGCGAGCGTCCTGCGCTTTGACGGCTGTTGTGGCGAACAGCGACACATATAGACCGGCGACCAGCGCGAGAGCCGCCAGCAGCGACATCAACTGCACTTTGCGTTTCATATTCGCGTCTCCTCATTAAGACAATGAATGAACGAGTGCAAAACCAGCGCCGCGCCTTTCGACACGAGCCTGGCTTCGCCTTCGATAACCGTCAAAGTGAGCGAGCGGACTATCTCTTAAAACGGAACGTCGGGCCTGTGTGACAATGCTTACAATCGGCAAAGTCGTCGCCGCCGAATGCGTGCTTGTCATTATGACAACTCATACAGCTCTGCGCCCCTGCCGATGCGTGATGCATCAGCGGCTGCGGTTCGCTGACCTGATCGCGTCCCGCCCCGGTGCGCAGGCGGTGACATTCCGAGCAACTCAGCTTCGCCTTAGCCGTGTGCGCGGCGTGGCTGAAATTGACTTGATACGCTTTGGCCGCCATCGCCGCGCGTGCCGTGCGCGCCCCTTGCGCGTGACAGGTCGAACATGTCGAGATGTCGCGCCCGTCAGCCTGCGCGCCGGCATTGTGACATTGATAACAAGTCGTGTGCGCGCCCGCGCCCGCCGGCACGGTCAGCGCGATGCCGCGATTGGCTGCCTTGTGACAACTGGCGCAGTTGGCGCTCTGGTGGCGCGAATGATCGAAGCGCACGCCGAAGCTCTTGAGTGTCAGCGGCGGCTTGAGCGCGCCGTCTTTCGGCTCGGCGGTCCTGTGGCAGATCGTGCAGATCGGCCCGCCGAGCGCGGCGAACTTTTGCGAATGACAACCGGCGCACGGGCGGTGGCCGGGCCGCGTCGCTTGCGGCTGGCTGTTGTCGCGGCGGTGGCAGGTAGCGCACGGCAGCCGTGAGTGCGCGCCGCTCGTGTGCGAAAACTTCGAGAAGTCCGGCTCCTGATTCTGCCCGCTTGCCGCCGCACTGGCTGTCGAGTGCGACACGTCGGCTTCATCGCTGATCGCGGCGACCGGCGCGTTATCCGTGAGCGCCAGCACAAACACGAACGCCACCAGCGCGATGATGGCGAGCGACAACCAGCGCCGCTGTGCAGAGCGCGGCCAACCGGGAACGCGAGGCGTAAAACTTTCCGGCAACCTGTTCTTCATTTCTTGTCCTTCATCGCTGCCACAGCCTTGAGGTGAGATTCCGGCACGGCCTGCTTACCGAGTTGAACGTGGCACTTCGTGCATTGGAACGACGGGTTGGCTTTCTTCTGATCGATCTCCAGGTTGAGCGCGCCGCCGTCAGCAGAAGTCGGCGTGACGTGACAGCCCGAACCCGTGCCGCCGCACGACATCACTGCGACCGCCGGCCCTTTCACGTCGGTCGTGTTGATGGCCGGAAGCCGATGGCAATCCTGGCAGCTCAGCTCGGCGTGACTGAACCATTCGTGGCGGAACTTGCCGGCTTCGCGGCGGCTCCAGCGATCAAGGTCTGTGCGATCTTTGATGCCTATCGTCGCAGCGAGCTTTGGATCGAAGTCGGCGTGCGGCTGGCGCTGCGCCGCTATGTAAGCCGCCGGCATCAGCTTGTGACATGTGCCGCAATCTTTCGGCGCAGGCGACATATCTTCTGTGTGACAGGTGAAGCAGGCGGCGTGGCCCGCAGGCGGCGTTTTATAGGTTCCTTTCTTGAGCCAGAAATCGGCCTCGGCCAGACCCTTCGGCGGCTTGGTCACGTACTCGTCGTCGGAATCGCCCTGCGGTTGATAGGTCTTGTGGCAGTTGGCGCACATCGCGTTCTTGTCTTCAGGCTTCTTCTCTTCGGCCTTCGCTTTGTCTTGATGATAAGCGGCCAGCACAAAGCGCGGCGCGGCGTCGCGTTGGCCCTCCCGTTCACGTTGACTCGCCTCGCCGAGCAACGGCTCGTGCTTGTCGTGCGGGAAGTAGACGCGGTATTCAGACACCGCCCCTTCACCTTTCTTCGAGGCGTCGAATGCTTCGCGCAGGCTTGGGAAGGGAAAGCGCGAGTTGTCGCGTGGTGACGGGTTGGTGTGACAATTACTACAAATCGTTGGCACCGCTCCGCTGAAGAATTGCGCGCGATGACAGGGCAGGCAAGACTCGTGCTTGGGATAATCGGTCACATCGGCAAAGGCCGCGTCGCCTTTGCGCACGGTCTTCCAGTTTGCCGTAGGGAACTTGTGACAGGCGTCGCAGGCTTGCTGCTGGTGCGCCGCGACCGAGTGCTTGAAGTGCGAATAGTCGCGCGATTCATTGCGCGCCGCAGGTTGTGTTCGGCGCTTGCCGCGCTGTGCGGCTTCGCCCGCTGCGCCATTGACTGCCGCCATCAGGACAGGGTAAATCCCCAGTCCGGCCATTAGCAGGAAGATGGTGAGCTTCAATTTTCGATGTCTCATTCAGGCTCCCAGAGGGTGTCGTCTCGCCTTCCAATCCAGCTTGCTCGGAACGAAGCCGCGCGGGGCTTCCGCGCTACTGATCTAACCCTACAATCGCGGGGCGGATGAAGCTATGACAGCGGTCACGCGCAGTTGTGACGGCGGTCACAGCATTGGAGAAATGATGAATGATGAGCGATGAATTTAGGGATAGCTGGAGATTAGCTTCGCGCGGCGAGAGCGGCGGGGATGATCTATAGAGCGTATCTGAGAAGCCCTGAAGGGGCGCGATTCAATAGCCCGGTGCAGCGCCCCGGCTACACACAGTGACCATTCGGCAAGCCCTGAAAGGGCGTAATAGGTGATCGGTTATTGCGCCCTTTCAGGGCTTGGCGGTTAGCCCCGCCGCTCACCCAGGGCGATGCCCTGGGCTGTCGAATCCCGCCCCTTCAGGGCTTTCTTCACGCTGACCGTCACGTTGCCCGGCAGGACGTCGATGTCGAATCGCGCCCCTTCAGGGCTTTCTTTGGCCTTTCAGACACGTTCTATAGATGATCTGGCTTCCCTTTCCTCTTCAGTTCATCATTCATCATTCTGCATTTATCATTTTCTTAAGCCGGCACGACCGTGCGGTAGCCGAGTTCGGCAATCGCCACCTGCGTGCCGCGCAGCAGTTCGTCAATGTGCTCCAGCTTTTCGACGCCGACAACGAAAGCGTCCACGACGCCCGATTCGATCTGGAAACGGAAACACGAAGCCGGCGGCAAAGCGTCCGCGCCGCGCACGATGTCGCCCTGGCCGACGACCTTCATACCAACCATACCCTGACCTTTGCCGCGCATCTCGGCAAAGAGTCTACGCAGCGTCGGCACGTCGGCGTCGGCGTGCGCGGCGCGCGGGTTCCAGCGCACCTGATTGGTGTCAACCCACGGGCTGGCCGCCGCCGCCTGCAACGCTTCATAGCTGTGACAGGTGACGCCGTGCGCGCGAATCTTGCCCTTCTGCTTCGCCTCTTCCATCACGTCCATCACGCCGCGATAGCGCGTTGTCCAGTCGGCTTCGGTGACACAGTGAACGATCATCACGTCGATGTGATCCGTGTTCAGCTCGCGCAAGAAGCGGTCAATGTCTTGTCGCGCGGCTTGCGGGTCGCGGCTGTTGGTCTTGGTCTGTATGACGTAGCGGTCGCGCGGCACGCCTTGCATAGCGCGGCTGAAGTAAGGATTGCTGCCGTATTGGTCAGCGAGATCGAAGAAGGTGATGCCGCTGTCGTGCGCGTGGCGCATCATGCGCGTGAAGCTCTCCTGGCCGAGCCGCGTCTGATTCGATTGGTGATTCCAGCCATTCGTGCCAGTGCCGATGCCGACCAGCGAAATCTTCAACCCGGTCTTGCCGAGCCGCACTTTGTCGGTGGGGTTTTTAATTGCCGGGTCAACGACGAACGCCGGTGATGCGGCGACCGCTTCGGGCCGCAGCCCGCGATTGGCCAACACACCTGCGCCGAGCGCTCCGGTTGCGGTGAGCGCGAGAAAATTGCGGCGGCTCAACTTGTCCATATGCCGTCCTCCTGTGTCGGTGATGAGTCGGCAACAGCATAGCAGATTTTGGCGGGCAGTAAGCAACCACAGATGACCACCGATGAACACGGATAAAAGAACCAGCTTGACGCTCTCTTTTGCTATCTGTGTTTATCTGTGTTCATCTGTGGTTTCATTATTTCTTCTTCACGAAGCGCACCCAGTAGGGCACGCGCATCACTTGCCCTTGCGAATCCGTGACTGTGACGAAGCCGGTGTAATCGCGTTTCTCGGCGCTCTTGACCGCATTGATGGCCAGCGTCGCCGTCGCGCTCTGTCCCGGCGCGAGCGTCACCGTCGCCGGCGAATTCAACGCTACGCTAACGCCATCGCCGGGGTCGAGTTGTTGTACGCTGAAGGTGTAGGTGTCCTGCTGACTGCTTGTGTTTAGAATGCTGAAACGGAAGGTTGTCGCTACGGGTTTCTTCAGCTTCAGAATGCCAAAGCTCAAGCTCGCTGGAGAGAACGTTGCGCTGACGGTCGCCGCGTGCGCCAGATCAACGCGCCCCGCGCCCATTGATAACAGGCCGGCGCTGGTCGTCTTGGCCGATGTCGTAGAGACGCCGGTCATCGCTGAACTCATCAACGCCGACTTCACCTGCGCGGGCAACCAGTCCGGGTGCTGTTGGATGATGAGCGCGGCAGACCCGGCCACGTGCGGCGTCGCCTGGCTGGTTCCGCGCACGGCGCTGAAGCCAGACGGATCGTCCGAGGTGATCGTCGCCGAATAAATGTTGTCGCCCGGCGCGGCAATGTCCGGCTTGAATGCCTCTAAGATCGTCGGCCCGCGCGAGCTGAACGTAGACATAATGTCCGACACACTCACCGAGGCGAACAGCGGCGCGATGTTGACGGTCGCGTCCGTGTGCGACTGGATGAAGGCTTGCAGCGACAGCCCGGCTGTGCGTCCAATCAAGACCGACGGAATCGTTGTGCCATCAACCTGCATGGTCAGCAGATTGTCGCCGCCATCCGCGCCTAAGGCGAGGTCTTTGTTGTAGACGATGACCGCACGAGCGCCCGCCGCCGCCGCGTTATTCACTTTGACTACAAAGGTGCAGTCGCCGCGTTCAACGAGCGCCACCTTGCCTGCGAGCGAGCCGGGCGTAAGGGTCGGGCAGCCGAGATCACTGACACTGGTCATCGGCAGGTTGGTGTAGCTGTTATCGAAATGCGTCGAGCTGCCAGAGCCAATAGCGACGGCCATGCTCTGGAGAGCGGACGGAACCGGCGAAGGACCATTGACCAACGCCGCCGCTCCGACAAAGTGAGAGTTAGTAATCGAGGCTACAGTGATAGCCGACGGCGCGATGCCGGGAGAGCCGATGGTCATCTGATCGTCTACGCCGCCTGTGCCGGAATTGCCCGCTGCGATAGCGACAACCATGCCGCTTGCGACCGCCGATTCGACGGTGCGGGCGAGAAAGTCGAGCTGCGCCGTCGCGTCCGCGCCGAGGCTTAGATTGGCGACGTTGAAGCCGTCGCGCACGGCCTCGTCAAGCCCCGCCGCGATCATGTCGGTCGAGCCGCTGCCGCCTTTGCCGAGCACGCGATAGTTTCCTAAGTAGGCGCGTGGCGCAACGCCGCTCACCAGGCCGAGCGGCGTCAAGGTGCCGAAGTTGCCGGCGGCGATACCCGCGACGTTTGAGCCGTGCCCGTTCTCGTCTTTGGCTGAAGGATCGCTGGCCGTGTCGCTGATGAACGACTTGGCTACGATGACTTTGTTATTCGTCAGCGACTGGCTGCCATTGTTGAAGCGCGGAAAGCCGGGCGGCGCGTTGTAGCCGGCGTCGTTGAAGAACGGGTTGGTGATGTCTATGCCGGTGTCGAGGATGGCGACACGGACGCCCGCGCCGGCGTTGCTCGCGCCGCCGAGACGCTCCCACATCGCCGGCGCGTTGATCAGCGGCACGCTGCTGTCGAGCATCGTGTGGAACTCGCGCACCAACTCGACGCGCTTGACGCCGGGCAGCGCCGACAGCGCCGCGATCTCGGTCCCGCGCGCTTCGACCGAGACGGCATTGGCCACCGCACGCATCTCGGCGCGGACGCGCAACGCCGGTGCGACGAGCCGCGCGCGGGCTTTGAAATCTTCCTGCTCGCCGCGCAACTGGCTTTCCATTGCGATGGCTTCAGCCGATGAAAAGTCGTTGCGCTGGCCGCGCTGCATCATCGAGATTTGAGCGCGCCGACGTTCAACCAGCGGGGCGCTTTCCAACTCGATAATGGCTCGCACCGTGCCGGTGGATTTCAGCGCCTGTTCAATCGGCGACTGGTCAATGCGCGCGGCGGTCTGCGCCGCCAGCGTGTGCGCGGGGCCGATCAACGACTGGGCCGCGAGCACCGCAGCCAGCATCACTCTGGGTAGAAAGAAGCGTTTTGTCATGTACATCACCTACTATGGCAGCGGCGCGGGCGCGGCCTTTAATCTGCAATGAATCGTTGGGAGATGGATACTGCGAATTGAGATCGTGTCTTGAAATTCGACTCTCGCGCCAAAGGCGCGCTGAGAAGGTAGCCAGAGGTGAAACCTCTGGACTGATCGGCGAACTCCTTCCCGCGTTGAAGACGCGGCAGATGTTCTGGCGCTCCTTCAGAGCGCGGCGATCATATGCTACTGCATTCCAGACGTTGCACGCCTGGCTACCTTCTTCCAGAGGTTTCACCTCTGGCTACCTTCTCGCTGCCGCTTCGCGGCTTACGATAACTTCAACATCAATGCGCTAAGCCAGAATGCGTTAAGCCAGCGCCGCACGATCAGAGCCGGATGATTTTGCTCTCGGCTTCCGGCACGTTCAGCTTGCGCGTCGCATTGCGCGAATCGATGACCAGCGGCGCGAGGCGAACGACGCGCGCGTAATCAATCACTGAATGATCCGTGACGATCACCGCGCAGTCGCATTGGCTCAACGCTTCATCCGTCAACTCACTGTTTGTCAGCACGCCCTTGCCGTCGAGATTCATCTCGGCGATGTACGGGTCGTGATAGCTGACTTCTGCGCCCTTGTGCAGCAGTTGGTCCACAATGCCCAATGCAGGCGACTCGCGCACGTCGTTGATGTCGCGCTTGTAAGCGACGCCGAGCACCAGCACCCGTGAGCCTTTCAGCGGCTTGCTGTGATCGTTCAAGCCGTCCTGCACTAAGCGGACGACGTGCTGCGGCATATGCGAGTTGACTTCTTCAGCCAGGCTGATGAAGCGCGCCTCGAAGCCGTGCAGCCGCGCCTTCCACGACAGGTAATGCGGGTCGAGCGGAATGCAGTGGCCGCCGATGCCGGGGCCTGGATAAAATGCCATAAAGCCGAAGGGCTTGGTCGCCGCCGCCTGGATCACATCCCACGAATCGATGTTCAGGTGATAGCAGAGCTGCGCGATTTCGTTGACCAGTCCGATGTTCACCGAGCGGAATGTGTTCTCCAACAGCTTGGCGGTTTCGGCGACGCGGGCGCTGGTCACTTTATGCACGCGCTCGACGATGGTCTGATAGAGCGCCCCTGCGACTTCGGTTGACTGGTGGCTGACGCCGCCGACCACTTTCGGGATGTTGTGAGTTTGAAACTGCGGGTTGCCCGGATCGACGCGCTCCGGCGAGAAGGCTAGAAAGAAGTCTTCATCCAATTTAAGGCCGGTCTCTTCGAGCATCGGCATCAGCACCTCGTCGGTCGTGCCGGGATAGGTCGTGGATTCGAGCACGATCAGTTGCGGCGAATGCAGGTACGTCTTCACCTGTTCGCTGGCGGCCAGTATGTAAGAGATGTCCGGCTCTTTGGTCTTGCGCAGCGGCGTTGGCACGCAGATGACGACGGCGTCGCATTCAGTGAGCTTCGAGAAATCGGTCGTCGCTTCAAGCTTGCCGTGTTCGACGAGCGCCGCGACGTGCTCGGTCGGCACGTCGGGAATGTGCGAGCGGCCCGCGTTGATGTTAGCGACGCGCGGCTCGTCAACGTCAAAGCCGATGGCGCGCAAGCCGCCGCGCCCGAACTCGACCGCCAGCGGCAGTCCCACATAACCCAGACCGATCACGCCAACCGTGGCGCGTCGCTCGCTGATCTTCTTCAACAACTCATCACTCATTCGTTAGTCCCCATTGTGATAACTTCACCTTGCCGAATCCACGCAGGCAAGAGTTATGTAACTATGCTCAACTCGCGTCCGTCAACAGAAAAATCTCACATCGTCGCCAGCAACTCGTCGCGGGTGACAGTGGCCGTGCCGACTTTGCCGACGACGACGCCGGCAGCGTGATTGGCAAGGATAGCCGCTTCCGCGAAGGTTGCGCCCGCCGCCAGCGCCAGCGCCAGCGTCGCAATCACCGTGTCGCCTGCGCCGGTCACGTCGTACACTTCGCGGGCGACGGTCGGAATGCGCGTCACCTCGCCATCATCAGTGAACAGCGCCATGCCTTCTTCGCCGCGCGTAATCAACACGGCGCGGCAATCAATCGCCGCGAGCAGGCGGCGACCCGCTTCGTTCAGGCTAGCTTCGTCTTCAATCTCAAGCGCCGCCGCTTCTGCCGCCTCTTGATTGTTCGGCGTGATGACAGTTACAGGCTGATAGCCGGCGAAGTTACGCAGCTTCGGGTCAAGACAGACCGGAACGTTGCGCCGCCGCACCGCCTGCAACGTCTCCGCGAGCACGCGCGGCGTCAACAAGCCTTTACGGTAATCGGAAACGACCACCGCGTCGGCGGTATCGAGCGCGGCGATGAAGCGCGCGATGATGGCGTCTTCGATAGCCGTCGAGATAGGCGCGCGGCTTTCGCGGTCGGCGCGCACGACCTGCTGATTATGCGCGATGATGCGTGTCTTCAATGTCGTCGCGCGCTCCGCATCAACGATCAAGTCATCGCTTGCGACGCCGATCTCTTGAAAGGCAGCGCGCAGACGGTCAGTATTCGCATCATTGCCGACAACGCCGACCGGCGCAGGCTGCGCGCCGAGCGCGACCAGATTGGCGGCGACGTTGCCCGCGCCGCCAAGCACCAGCGTTTGACGTTCGACTTCGACGACCGGAACCGGCGCTTCGGGCGAGATGCGTCGCACACGGCCCCAGATGAATTCGTCAAGCATCAGGTCGCCGAGCACCAGCATCCGGCGACCTGCGAACCCTGCGGTCAATTGTTCAGCGCGCGCTCGCGCCAGCGTCAACATAGCAATGGGTGTCGGGGGTCAGGCGTCGGGGGCCGGTGTAGCCGGCTATTCGACTCCGTTGCCCGAATTGTTACGTTCGTAATAGAACGTCCTGGATAATATCAAGATGACCGCTAACTGGCGACCGGAGCCAGTTCCAAGACATCGTCTACAGCGGCGATCACTTCACTCGTCGGCACGCGGCGAATCGCAAATGAGCCATCCGCATCCGGCCTGTTCGTATCTTTTTGGCCCCCGGCCCCTACCTCCCGGCCCTCGACTATGCGATAAGGCGAATCGGTCCAGGGATGCCAGACCGCCGCGTTCGATGAGCCGAACACCGCGACTAGCGGACGGCGCAACGCCGCCGCGATGTGCATCGGCCCGCTGTCGTTGCCGACGAAGACGCGCGACAGCTTGATTAAAGCCATCAGTTCTTTCAAGGTCAGCCCGCCGAGCGTTACCGCGCCGGCTTGCTTTGCGACTTTCGCAGCGAGCGCGTCCTGCCCCGGCGCGGCGACGACGACGCTCGCCAGTCGCCAGCGGTCGCGCAAATGCGCGGCGACTTCGATGAATCCCGCTTCGGTCCAGCGCTTCGATTCAAACGCTGCCGCCGGCGCGATGATGGCGAAGCGACCTTGATGAATCTCATCGCCGACGCGTGTGCTGTCAGCCTGCGCGCGACAGGCGGCTTCGAGCTTTTCACGCGCGCTGCGCTCGGCATCATTTGAGATGGCGAGACTCAACTGCGGTCGCGCCAAGGGCCAAGGCACGCCGGCCCAGTGCAACAGCGCCAACTGCTGCTCGACGCTGTGCAGTTGCGCGCGTCCCAGTATCACGTCGGGATCGGGCGCGCGCAGGTCGAGCCATTGCGAATGGCGATAGCCGCGATAACCAACCGTCCGCCTCGCGCCCGCCAGCCGCGTCAAGGTCGTCGCCGTCGTGCCGCCGTGCAGGTTGAACGCTACGTCGTAACGCGCGCGGCGCAACTCGCGGATGACCCGCGCGCGGGCGGCAAATGATTTGCCGGTGACAAAGAGCCGATCAACCAGCGGGTAGTCTTCAAGGATCGGCGCGGCCAATGGCTCGCTAACGACGGCGACTTTGATATCGGGTCGCCACGCCTTGAGCGCCTCAAGGCACGGCGTCATCAGCACGGTGTCGCCGATAGAGCGCAGCCGGATCAGCAGGACGCTGCGCACCCTGGACCAGTCCGGCAGGTTGGTGGACGGGTCAGACCTCACGCCTCGATCACAGCTTCATCGATGAGCATCACCGGGATGTCGTCTTTGATGGGATAAACGCGGTGGCACTGCGGACATTTCAAGCCGCTGCCATCCGCTTTCATCTCGACCTTCACCTTGCAGGCGGGACAGGCAAGGATTTCAAGTAACCGCTCGCTTACAGCCACCTCGCACCTCCTATCAACGAACGGTTCAGTCTATCAAAGGCAAAAGGCAAAAGGCAAAAGCGACGCGGCGACGCGCGGAAAGAGGAGCGGTTCATCCCTGTGTCCTTCCCTCGCCCTGTCGTCGCGTCGCCGTGTCGCTCTTCACGTCAGGTTGGCGGCGCTGTTAAACTGAAAGAGGCATCCGCTCGTATGGCTCTTTTGCTGATCCTCGTGACAACTGGAATTGATCCTTGATGCGTCAGCGCGCATCGGTCAGCCATCACGCGCACACGACCCGGAGTTTCATCGTGACTAGACGTTTCGCGCAGCAACTTATCTCGGCTCTCATCGTCGCCGCCTGCATAACGGCGACAGGTTCAGGGCAGGACGATGTCATCAAGCTCAAAGCCGATCTTGTCACTGTCGATGCGACGGTGACGGACAAAGATGGCAACTTCATTCGCAACCTCAAAGCCGATGACTTTGCGATCTACGAAGACGGCATCGCGCAAAAGCTCGACTTCTTTGAAGCGAGCGAGCAGGCGGCGCTGAGTCGCCCGCTGGCGGTCGTCGTCGCCATCGACACGTCGGGCAGCATCAAGCCTGAAGAGATTCAGCGTCAGCGTGAAGCCACCGAGAATTTTATGCGGCTCGTGCGGCCCGAATCGGTCTTTGCCGTGCTCGCCTTTAACAGCGAGATTCGCGTCCTGCAAGATTTCACCAGCGACCCGCGCAAGATCAGCGCCGCCTTTCAGAAGATCGGCGAAGTCACCGGCTCATCGCGCATCTTCGGCTCGATTGACAAGGCGGTCTCGATGCTCAAGCGTGCGCCGCGCTTTCGCCAGGGCCGCCGCCTGCGCCGCGTCGTCATTGTATTAACGGACGGCTACGATAACGTCTCGCCGCCTGAACAGAGCGATTTGATTCGCCGCGCCAACGACGCCGAAGTGACCGTCTTCTCGATCACCCTGCCGTCGTATATGCCGGGCGGCCCGTCGGACAGGCGCGTGATGACGCTGCTCGACGTATCGCGCATCGTGCCGATGACCGGCGGCGCGGACTTTTCAGCCGACACGCGCGACTTCTCGCCGGTCTTCAAATCCATCGCTGAAGAGATACGATCCGGCTACACGCTGGCCTACTATCCGCCGGAAGCCAGTCGCCGCGACGGGCGCGTTCACCAGATACGCATCGAATGTAAGCGCGTCGGCGCGATCATCCGCGCCAGCCGCACCAGCTATCAAGCGCCAGCGAAATGAACGTCAGGCGTTAATGATCCGATGGCCAATCAACGCAATGCCAATCCGCAGGCCGCGCCGCCTTCAGTAGCGCAGACTGCGCCGCTTCAATCCGGCGTGCTCTCGTCACCTGCTGATCAAATGCTGGAACGAGCAATCGCCGAAACGCTCAAGGCTCCGGCAACGCAGCGCGCTCGACTCTTCGAGCAATTCGTCGGCGAGATCGAAGTTTTCATGATTGCACACCCTGCCGAACGGCCCTGGACCTGTACCATCTACACGGGCACGGATGGCTCTCGCGTCTTTCGAGGCGGCGTTGGCCACTCGCTGGTAATTGACGTAAGCGGTCGGCTCTGGCGCGCCCGCAGCTACGAGGATTTTGAAACGACCTACACGCTCACTGACAACTCGTGCGAGATTGACTGTCTCACGCCGCTTTACGCGCAGATGCGCGAGTATCTGCCTCGTTGAGTGTTCCGTTGTCGCTGAATCAAAGTGGTAGCCAAAGCCTGCCGCATCCGTTACCATTGAAGTTTACGTTGATCCATAAATTCGTCACAGAAAGCAGTGCCATAGCGAATGTCTGAAAAGAAGAAGATCGGAATGGTGAGCCTGGGCTGTCCAAAGAACCTTGTTGATAGCGAGGTGATGATGGGCTTGCTGGCGCGACAAGGGTACGAGCTGACCAACGACTCGGCGGAGGCCGACGTGCTGGTGGTCAATACGTGCGGCTTCATTGATTCGGCGCGGCAGGAATCGGTCGAGACGATTCTCGAAATGGCGCAGTTCAAACAGACGGGCCGCGCTAAACAACTCATCGTTGCCGGCTGCTTGGTCGAGCGTTACCGCGATGAATTGAAGCAGGAGATTCCAGAGATCGACGCGCTGATCGGCGTCAATCAGCTCACAGAGATCGAGACGGTCGTCGCCTCGAATGCGCCGCGCAGCCTGCCGATTTATAGCGACGGCGCGAGCGTGCCTGAGCTTTACCTCTACGACGAGACGACGCCGCGATTGCGCGCCACCGCGCCCTACACCTCTTACGTCAAGATCGCCGAGGGCTGCGACCACACCTGCGCCTTCTGCATCATCCCACGACTGCGCGGCGTCTTCCGCTCGCGCTCGCCCGAATCGATCCTGCACGAAGTCGAATCGCTCGCCGCGCAAGGCGTCAAAGAGTTCGTGCTGATCTCGCAAGACACAACAGCTTACGGCACTGACCTGAATTTGAAAGACGGTCTCGCGCGGCTGGTCGAAGCAATCAGCCATGTGCCCGGCGTCGAGTGGGTGCGGTTTCTTTATTGTTATCCCACGAACATCAGCGACGAGCTGCTGCGCGTGATGGCCGAGCGACCGAATGTCTGCAAGTACTTCGACATTCCTTTGCAGCACGCCAGCCGTCGCGTCCTTCAGCGCATGCGGCGCGGCGGCGCGCGCGCGGCTTACGAGCGGTTGATTGCGCGCATACGCGAGCGCGTGCCCGGTGTTGCCGTGCGTACGACCTTCATCGTCGGCTTCCCCGGCGAGCGCGAAGAGGACTTTGAAGAGTTAGTCGAGTTTGTGCGCGCCGTCGAGTTCGACCGCGTTGGCGTGTTTACCTATTCAGACGAAGAGCACTCTGCTGGCTATGCGCTCGACGAAAAAGTGGACGCGAAGACGATCAAGCAGCGCGAGCGCCGCTTGATGAAAGAGCAGGCGCGGATTTCGCGCCGACGCAACCGCCAACTGGTCGGCAAGCAAGTTAAGGTCTTGCTCGAAGGCCGCTCGAAAGAGAGCGACCTGTTGCTCGAAGGCCGTATGGAGACGCAAGCGCCTGAGATAGACGGCGCGGTGTTGATCAACGACTTGCCTGAAGGCCGTGACGTTCGGCCCGGCGATTTCGTCACAGTTGAGATTACCGAAGCGCACGACTACGACCTCATCGGTCGCATCGTCTGAAGATGGCGCGGCGTTCCGCCTCTTGTTGGTGTGTGGTAGAATCGGCCCGCAACGAGGAAGGGTTATGTCAATTCCAAAAAAGCAATTGATGACCGTAGATGATCTCTTGCTGATGCCGGATGACGGCAACCGCTACGAGGTCATCGAAGGAGAACTCTTTGTGACACGCGCGCCGAACTACGAACATCAAGCTGTTATCTCTAAGCTGACCCGGTTGATTGGCAACTACCTAGATCAGAATCCAATTGGCACGGTCGTGGGCGGCCCCGGAGTCATTCTCAGTCAGATCAGCGGCGTCATTCCCGACCTGCTCTTCTTGACGCACAAGACGCGAAAGAAGGTGCTGTCGGGCGGCAAGCTCAAAGGCGCGCCCGAACTGGCGATTGAGGTTGTCTCGCCCGGAGCCGAGAGTCGCCGGCGCGACCGCGTCGCCAAGCGCGCGCTGTATGGCAAGTACGGCGTGCGCGAATACTGGATCGTTGATTATAAAACCCGGACGGTCGAAGTCTGCGCCCTTGAGCAGAACGTCTTGCAGACGGTCGCCAAACTCGGCGAAAAAGATGCGCTTACCTCGATTGTACTGCCGGGATTCACCTGTGACGTGGCCGCGATCTTCGCCGACCTCGATTGATCGCCCGTCTTTATTCGGGCGAGTCCGCCCGCCGCGCAAGCTCCTCGAAAATGCCAATGCGCCCACCCGCCGCCGTTAAACCAAAAAGCAATCGCCCGCTGGATCGCATCGGTTATGCGATGGCTACAGGCTTCGGCGCGGGGCACGCGCCCGTAGCGCCCGGAACTTTCGGCGCGGCGGAAGGTGTCGTGCTCTTTTTCATCATCAACGCGGTCGTCAATCAACGGCTGGCGCTGCCAGCGGCAGTATCGCTTTCCGTGTTCGTCATCATCAATGTCGCGCTTTATGCGCTCGGCGTCTGGGCCGCAAATCGTGCGATTGCCGCGACCGGGTTGAAAGACCCAAGCGTCGCCGTGATTGACGAAGTCAGCGGCCAGTTGATTGCGATGACGCCGCTCATCGTCTACCCGTCGCTTCTCGGCTATCCGTCGCTTGCGGGCGTAGCGGTGTCGTTCGTGCTCTTTCGCGCCTTCGACATCTTCAAGCCGTATCCGATCCGCCGGCTCGAACGCCTGCGCGGCGGCCTCGGCGTGATGAGCGATGACGCGCTTGCCGGCATCTATGCCGCCGTGTTGACGTGGCTGGCGCATTATCTCAAGTGGATTTAGAGCTGTTGCTGAAAGCGGCAGTCCCGTAGGGACTTAATGTTTATAGAGCGTGTCTGAAAAGCCGGCTCGCTTTACACATTGATCATCCCGAACCTAACTTAATGTTCATAGAGCGTGTCTGAAAAGCCAAAGAAAGCCCTGAAGGGGCGCGATTCGACAGCCCAGGGCATCGCCCTGGGAGAGCGGCGGGGCAAACCGCCAAGCCCTGAAAGGGCGCAATAACCGATCATCTAGTGCGCCCTTTCAGGGCTTGCCGAATTGTCGCTTGTGTACCCGGCGCGATGCGCCGGGCTATTGAATCCCGCCCCTTCAGGGCTTCTCAGACACGCTCTATAAACATCGCGCTCCTACGGAGCTTTCATTCATATCACTGGCGCTGTCTCTGTAAACGTGAGTGGTCGTATGCGCAAAGACCTTACGGCTGATCTTGATTCATCGCTTGCGCGGCTGCGCGAGATTGTGGCGCGCGAGGCTCGGCAGAGCGAGCCGCACATCGAGCTGATTAAACGAGCCGAGCCGGGCGGCGCACGCGTCGGCGTCTTCGCCTCCTCATTCAATCCCGTCACCGTCGCTCACTTTGAGCTGATGCGCCGCGCGCTCACCGAGTTCTCACTTGATGAAGTGCTGGCGCTGGCAGGCCGCGCCAATGCCGATAAACAGCAGTATGAATGCGCGCTCGAAGATCGCTTAAACATGCTGGCGCTCGCCTTGGGCGATGATGCCCGCATATCGATTGGTCTTTCATCACACGCGTTCTACGTTGATATGCTCGACGCGCTTGCGCCGCTTTACGGGCAAAGCGATTTGCACTTTATCGTCGGCTTCGATACATTCGAGCGCGTGTTGGACACGGACGACCGCTACACCGCCAGATATCATCATCGCTTCGGCAGCCGCGACGCGGCGCTGCGGCAGCTTTTCTCGCACAGCCGGTTCATCGTCGCGGGGCGCGCGGGCGCGGGCCTCGATGACGTACGCGCGCTGTTGGCTGCCGAGCCGGCAGAGTTTGGCGAGCGCGTTTCGTATCTTGATTTCCCTTCAGACCTCGGCGAACGCTCGGCGACCGAAGTGCGCGCTGCGCGCCGCGCCGGTCAGGCTATTTCAGAGCTTGTGCCGCCGGCGGTCGAATCCTACATCGAAGCGCGCGGCCTGTACGTTTAAGCCGGGGCGACCCCCTGATGTCGCTCTCGGCCAGTCATCGTTCTTTTTATATAAGGTTCATTACAAAATGCTCAAAGCGGAAATCATCGCTATCGGCTCGGAGTTGTTGACGCCGCTTCGCAGAGACACCAATTCGTTGTGGCTCACGGAGCGGCTGAACTCTATTGGCATCAACGTGCATCAGAAGACGATTGTCGGCGATGAAGAAGACCGGCTCGAAGAAGCGATCCGCGACGCATTGCGGCGTTCGGATGTCATCATCTCGACCGGCGGACTTGGGCCGACCGAAGACGACATTACGCGCAAAGTCTTCGCGCGCGTCACGGGCCGGCAACTGCGGCTCGATTACGAGATACTCGAACGCATTCGCAATCGCTTGAGCGGTCGCGGCTACCAGATGACGCCGAACAACGAGCGGCAGGCGCTGGTTCCGCACGGCGCAACGCCGTTGCCGAATCCGAACGGAACCGCGCCCGGCTTGCGTATGGATCAGGACGGCAAGCTCATCGTGCTGCTGCCCGGCCCGCCGCGCGAGAACCAGCCGATGTTCGATACCTATGTAATGCCTGAGTTGGAGAAGCTGTCGCGCGGCGTGCGCATCAGTAAGCGATTGTTGAAAGTCACCGGCATCGGCGAATCGCAGCTCGACGATAAAATTGCGCCGATCTATCAAGCGTACACCAATCCGACGACGACGATTCTGTTCACCGATTCCGAGATCGAGCTTCACCTGACCGCAACTGCCGAAAGCCGTGCCCGCGCCGAGAGCCTGGCCGAAGAGCTGGCCGACAAATTAGAAGAAGCCATCGGCGAGAACTGTTATTCGACCAAAGGCGAAGCGCTTGAAGAGGTGATCGGCTGGCGCTTGCGGTTGAAGCAGTACACGCTTGCGACCGCCGAAAGTTGCACGGGCGGTCTGGTCGCCGAACGCATCACGCGCGTGCCGGGCGCGAGCGATTACTTTGCCGGCAGCATCATCAGCTACACCAACGAAGTGAAGATGAAGCTGCTCGACGTTCCGGCGGAGATGATCGAACGGCACGGCGCGGTGAGCGGTGAGGTCGCCGAAGCGATGGCGCGCGGCGTCAAAGCGCGCACCGGCGCGACCATCGGCTTGAGCATCACCGGCGTTGCCGGCCCCGGCGGCGGCACGCAGGCGGTTCCGGTCGGCACGGTCTACATCGGACTTGCCGATGACGTGACTTCGACCAACCGTCGCTTGAATTTGCTCGGTGATCGCCACCTGATTCGCTGGCGCGCTTCAACCGCCGCACTCGAAATGGTGCGGCGACGTTATCTGATCTTGGGGTCAGGGGCGGGGGCCGGGGGCCGGTGATAGAAGTCAGGGATAGATGCTAGACAATCTCAACTGACAGCCTGACCTATTACTGGCCCCCGGCCCCTGACCCCCGGCCCCTGCATTAATACCTATGCCTTCTGTCTCGCTCGCTCAACTGCTCGACGAACTGGATGAAGCGAAACGCGGTTTCGGCGCGGATGGCCAACGTGTCGTTGCGTTGCTTACGCAGATCGACGCGCGTGAGTTTGATGACGCCGACGCGCTCGTCCGCTTTCACGAAGCCTTGTTGTTCATCCGCGCTTACCCGCTAGACCGCGACGCGTTGGTTGCGGCTGATCGCTTGCTCGACGGCTTTGGTCAGCGTGTGACGGCGCTGCTTGAGGCGGGCGCTGATCCCATCACGTTTGATTACATCGAGTATTCCGGCATCGCCCGCACGACTTTGCACGGCCATTACAGCTACGGCTTCGCGCGCTGGCTGGTCGCGTGTCACGGCGGCGATGTTGAGATTGATTGGCCGCGTTACGAAACGCCTGAGCGGCTGGCGCTGGTCTTGCCGCGACTCGTGCCGCTGATGTTTGAAGACACGGCGGTCGAGGCCAACATTCCTTACCGCGATTGGATTCAAGCGGCAAAGCCTGAAGGGATGAGCGACCTGGCGTGGCTCGTCGCGCGCTTCGAGCAGTCTGATCTTTCAGAGCGTGAGAAGTCCGTCGCTTATGATTCGCTCGAACTCTGGATTCGCTGGCGGCTCGCCGATGGCGCGGCTTCGCGCACTAACAATCGCCGCTTGCCGCAACGTATCTTTTATCACACTGAGCTGTTGATTCGCCGCAACGATGTGGCGCTCGATCAAGTGATTCGCGCCCCGCTTAAAGTGGATAAGCTATCGCGTCGTGATGGCGAGCGCGTCATCAATCACTGTCGCGAGACGACCGGCGCGCGCTACCGCGAGTTGTATGGCATCGCCTACGGCGACCCGTCGAGCGTCGTGCGTGCAGAGGTGGGACGCGGGCTTGAGATATTCCTCTGGGGCTTACCGTCGGAGCGGCGCTTGCCGCTGCGCGCTTATCACGCCGGCTTCGCGTTGAAGAACGGCGTGCCGAATAATTACATCGAAGGCATCACCATCAGCGAGCGGATGGAGCTGGGCTTCAATCTGTTCTATACCTACCGCGAAGGCGAATCGGCGTGGGTCTACGCGCAGGTGTTGCGAATGCTGCACACGCTCGTTGGCGCGACTTGCTTTTCCGTAGACCCATATCAAATCGGCCACCACAACGACGAGGCGCTGGAGTCGGGCGCGTTCTGGTTCTATCGCAAGCTCGGCTTTCGCCCGACGCGGCCTGACCTGATCAAACTGGTCGGCAGAGAAGAGAAGCGCATCGCCGCGAGCCGCGACTATCGCACGCCGATGAGGACGCTCAAACGGCTTGCAGAAGCGCCGGTGATTTATGAACTGCCCGGCACGACGACGGGTGATTGGGATCGCTTTCGCGTGCGATGCATCGGATTGCGCGTGGCCGAGCGCGCGGCAGACCAATTCAATGGCAACGCGGTAAAGATGCGCGCGGCTTCGATCAAACAGGTGGCGCGGTTGCTCGGCATCAGATTGGACGAGTTGCGCGAGCAAGAGCGGCAGGCGTTCGCTGATTTCGCCGCTGTGCTGGCCTTGATTGATGAACTGCCGCGCTGGACAGATGCGGAAAAGCAGATGTTCGTGCGGATCATTCGCGCCAAGGCGATGAGCAGTGAGGCGCAATACGCGCGGCTGCTGCAAAAGCATGAACGACTGCGCGCCGCACTGATTGAGCTTGGCTCGTGAGCTAGCGACAAACGACCGCGCAGATGTAAATTGAAACATCAAGCGCATCCTTCGCCGTAAAATCTAAGCGATCAAAGGGCGGCGTACAAAGTCGTTGGATGCGGATGATTGCTCTTGTCCGCGCGCCTGTGCGATACTGCCAGAGTCCTTGAGCCAGGGTAATTGGGTATGAAGCAAGACAACGATCAACGCCGTAACATCCTCACTGTCTCCACTCATTTTATTTAATCATCAGCAGGCCAGCCCGCGACCGCCGCGCGTGAAGTCGCGCACGGTTCGTGGCGTCTGCGTCGCAAGGAGGTTGGTATGCGACGAACGATGCTGCTCGTCACGATTGGATTGATTCTCTTATTCACCGCCGTATGGGCCGGCGCGCAAGGGCAGGGCAAACCGAAGACTCGCCCGCAGCCGAATACCGGAGCGCCGACGAAGACCGCGCCGACGAATGCCAAACCAGATGCGGGGCCAGAGACGCCGAAGCCGCCCGCTGCCGACGATCAGTGGGCGCTGCTGGTCGGCATCAGCAACTATCCCGGCCAGATTCAAAAACTCACTTACGCGAACGACGACGCGCGTGCCATCAATGACCTGCTGGTCAGCGCCGCGCGCCTGCCCGCCGATCACGTTCGCTTGCTCACGGATGAAGGGCAGGGCGAAGCTCTCGCTACCAGGCAGAACATACTGGCGGCCATCGATAACCTGGCGGCGCGCGTGCAGCCCAATCATCAAGTGATTGTCTTTCTCGCCGGTCACGGCATCGCGCGGGGTCTGGGCGCGCAGGCTAAGAGTTATTTCCTGCCGGTTGATGTTGATGCGTCGTCGAAAGAATCGCTCGAACGCACCGGACTCGACCTTGAAGAGTTATCGCGGCGGCTTGGCAATCTGAAGGCGTCACAGTTCACCATCTTTATGGACGCCTGCCGCGAAGACCCCTTTCCGGGTCGCGGCATCAAAGGCAACACGATGACCGATGTGATGGCGCGCGGCCTGCGCATCGCGCCTTCGCCGTCGCAAGCGAACGCCGCGCCGCCGACCTCCGTTGTCTTCTACGCCTGCCAGGTCGGCGAGCGCGCCTACGAAGACCCGAAGCTCGAACACGGCGTTTTCACTTATTACATCCTCAACGGCATACGCGAACTGGCGGGCCGTCCCGACGGTCGCGTCGAGGCCGGCTACCTGGCCGCTTACCTGCGCGACAACGTGGCGAAGTGGAGCGAAGAGTTTCAACAGCGCGCTAAGTATCAGGTTGAGCAGACGCCGACGATGACGGCAACCGAAGTGCGCGGTCCCATCGTCGTCGTCAAGATTGCTTCGCTTGCCAAAGACGTGCAGCCGCCGAAGACCGGCGCGATCACGTTGATCACTTCGCCCGCTTCGGCGACGTTGACGCTGAACGGTGAAGCCATTGGTGGGTCGCCAGCGCAGAGGCAACTCGCGCCCGGCGTCTACACGGCACGCGCCGAACAGCAAGGCTTTCAGGCGGCGGAAACGAAGATCACCGTCGTTGCCGGCGTGCGGCAGGAAGTGACGCTGACATTGAAGCCGGCGGCAGCAAACGCCGCTTTAGATAAGGGCGCGAAGTTTGAAGCTGAACACTTGTGGCCGCAGGCCATCGTCGCTTACGAGATGGCGCTCGAACAGGATGCCAATGCTGTGGCCGTCTACGAGCGGCTGGCGAATGCCTATCTTGAAAATGCGCGTTACCGCGATGCGGTTGATCTCTTGCAGACGGCGACTGGAAAATTCCCCGACAACGTCTTGCTCGCCGCGCACCGCGCTCGCGCGCTGAGCCGCTGGGCGCTGATTGATCCGACCGGAGACACTTCGTCGAGGCCGCGCCCCGCCAAAGCCGTTGATCAGAAAGACGCTCGCAAAGAAGCCGTCAAAGTGGCTGAGCTTGCGGCGAAGATGTCGCCGAACTCTGCCGAAGCGAATTTAGCATTGGGCTACGCCTACACGCTCGACCCGAAAGATCAGCCGAAAGCCAACGCGGCCTTTGTGCGCGCCTCGACGATTGCGCCCGAAGACGCCGAAGGCTATTACGGCGTCGGTTACACCTATCGCTTGATGAAGCAGTACCCGCAGGCGATCCCGCAGTTGAAGAAGGCGCTACAACTCAGGCCCGATTATTACGACGCGCACCGCGAGCTGGCCTACTGCTATCACGCGACGGACGACACCGACAACGCCATCCGCGAATACAACACGGCGACCGGCTATCGCAGCGAGACGAATAATTCGGGCGAGATGGCGGGCAATCACCTGGCGCTGTCGGCCTTGTATCAGGAGAAGGGCAAAGAGGTCGGCGGCAGCGAAGGCGAACAGATTGCCGCCGCCGGCAAAGGCCACGAGAGCGAAGCGCGCGATTACGACCCGACGTTGAAAGCGGCGATGCGGGTGTTGAACGAAAGCGGCCTGTCGTATCGCATGCAGAGCTACTTGCCATCGGAGCTGCGCAACGTGATTAATGATAAGGGCGTGCACGTCCCCATCCCCGGCGGCAACAAGATCAAGATTCCCTTCGGCAAGAAGCCGTAGACAATCTCAATGAGATGGCGAGCGAGGTATGAGGCCGAATCAAAGGTAAACGACCTGGCCCGCCATCTCATCGGGTGACAACAACTCATAAATCAGCACGAGCATCTGCACCATTTCGCTGATTGTGCGAGCGCCTAGCCGGCAGTAGGCGATTCCGGCGTGCGGCTTGCCGGACGCATGCAGATGCAAGAAATCGCTGTCGTGAGTGACGATCACCCGCCGGGCTTGTCTGGCGTATTCAAGGTGATTTTCGTCTGACGCAGCGAGCAGTCCGACTTCGACAGCGGTTGTCACTTCTATGCCGCGTAGCCGTAGCGCCAAAGCAATGGCTGAAGCAATGTGCTCGTCAAGATGAAAGCGAACTCGCTCACTCACCATCCCTGCCTCTGAGATTCTTCAACTTGGTGTCGAGCACGGAAGGGTGCTTGCGCATGAAGTCGGCGACGAACTCTTCTTCTTGCCGCATCTCCTCGCGCATCTCTTCGATGTTATCGAAGTAATAGGCCAGTGCGGCATAGACATCGCCAAGTGTAATGCTTGGCAACTGAGCGACGATCTCGTCAGCACTCATGCCCATCAACTCGCGCCGGATAGCAATGTCCATAACGCGCACGCGGTGGCCGGCAATGCATGCCTTACCGCCGCAGATGCCGGGCGTTTTGGTGATCCGTTCAGTTATTACACCTGCCATAGGTTTGTTCCTTTTGGCCTAAGTATATCACTAAAATATCGAGCCGGTTTGTCACAATCTGTTCCTCTTCGGCAGATGTGCTACATTATCTCTGCGATGAGTGAGGAGCGAACCGGCGCTATCGAAGCCTTCATCAACGCGCTGCCCGATCCGCAGGGCGCGAGCGCCTTCTGGGAGCGGCTGCAAGCCGTCCGTAATCTCGATTACAACCGCGAACCGCTGTTGGCCTCGCGCCTGCTGACCATCGCTGCTTACAGTCCATTTCTCGCCGAAAACCTCTTGCGCCATCCCGAAGAGATTGATTGGCTGCGGCGCGAAACCGAGAGCGGCTTTGATCGCGTCAAGACCGCCGAGCAGCTATCAGACGAGCTGGCGCGCTTCCTGATGCGAACCTTCGAGACCGACCACCGCCTCTGCCTCGCGCAGTTCAAGCGGCGCGAGCTGCTGCGCATCTACCTGCGCGATTGTTTGAAGATCGCCACGCTTACCGAAGTCACCGAAGAGTTGTCGAACCTCGCCGACGTTATTCTGCGTCACGCGCTGGCGCTCGCTTATCAAGAGATGACCAAACGGCACGGCACACCGCTCACGCGCGACGAGCGCGGACGCATACAAACATCCGAGTTCGTCGTCGTGGCGCTAGGCAAACTCGGCTGCCACGAATTGAATTATGCTTCGGACATCGACCTGTTCTTCCTCTTCGCGGGCGACGGCGAGACTGCCGGTGATGGCCGCTCGGCGCAGTCGGTCATCTCGAATAAAGTCTTCTTCAAAGGCGTCGCCGAGCGCGTCACGCAGATGGTCGCCGGCAGTTCGCCGGGCGGCGCGGCTTATCGCATAGACCTGCGACTGCGGCCTTATGGGCGCGATGGCGACCTCGTATGGGAGATCGAGCGCGCCGCCGCTTATTACCGCGACAAGGCGCAGAACTGGGAGCGCCAGGCCTTGCTGCGTGCGCGCGCGTCGGCGGGCAGCGACATCGTCGTGACGCGCTTTCTCGATATGGTGCGCGACCGTATCTTCACCGAGGAGCCGCACGATTACGCGATGCAGGACGTGCGTCGCGCGAAAGAAAAGATCGACCGTGAAGTCGCACGGCGCGGCGGCGGCTTCAACGTCAAGCTCGGTCGCGGCGGCATCCGCGAGGTTGAATTTATCGCGCAAGCGTTGCAGCTCCGGCACGGCGGGCGCGAGCCGTGGGTGCGCTCGACACAGACCTTGATCGTTCTGGCGCGGCTCGCCGAGAAGGGCTACTTGAGCGAATCGGAGCGGGCGCAATTGAGCGCCGCTTACACCTTCCTGCGCACGGTCGAGCATCGCTTGCAGATGGAGCACGGCGCGCAGACGCACGCGCTGCCGTTGGCGCGCCAACGGCTGGCGCTGGTGGCGCGGCGCTGCGGTTATCTGCAAAGCGCCGACCCCGCCGCCGACCTGTTGCGCGATACGGAAGCGCACACGGCAGCCGTGCGGGCGATCTACCAGCGCGTCTTTGCCAGAGGCAATCGCGTTGCGCTATCTGTGACGAAGACTACAGAGCCATCATCCACCACCGCGATAGACGATGAGACCGGGCGGCTTCTACATCAGGCCGTCGCGGCGCTTATGAAAACCGTGGCTTCGCAGTCCGGCATTCGCGCAGACGCTGACCCTGGCGATGCGGATCGCGCCGCACCTGTTGTCGATGAGCGCAGCATCGAGCGCGCCATCGTCGCGGCGCTCGGTGCGGCCATCAATCCGCTGCGTTCGCTTCGCAACCTGTCGGCCTGGGGCGAGTCCTGCGCCACGTTCCTGCGTGACCGCGTAGCGGCGGGCGGCGCGAGCGTAAACATTCTCGATTTGATCGCACGCCTGCTGCCGACCTTGAGCAGCCAACATCTGGCCAATCTGCTGGTCGCGCGTCCGCTGCTGGCCGACGCGCTTTCCGAAACAGTGCCACGCGACACGGCGGCCTTTTATGAATTAATGAGTCGGGCCATCGCGGAAGAGCGCGGCGCGGCGGCCAAGAGCGACGGCCTGCGCCGCGCCTGGCTGCGGCAGGTCGTGGCCATCGGCTACCGCGATGTGCTAGGGGTCGGGGGCCGGGGGGCCGGGGCCGGTGAGAGCCGCAACGAATCAACCGTCTCTGACAACAGCCAACTTATCACTGATTCTCTGCGTGTGAATAATCTTACACAAACGGCACTGGCCGAAGCGACATTGCGGCTGGCCGTTGAAATCACCTTTGAATCATTGGGCGCGAAGACAACCGCGCATTGCACAGCAGTCATTGACGTACCATTGCAATCGAGTGACGAACAGACCGTCCACGGCAATGCACCTCCGGCCCCCGGCCCCCGACCTCTGGCCCCTACTCTGCCGTTCGCCATTCTTGGCCTCGGACGGCTCGGCCACGCCGGGATGGATTATGGCTCAGACCTGGATTTGCTCGTCGTCTTTGATGACGTAGCGGCGTGGCCTCCGGCTTCGTTGGCCGCGAGCGGCGCGCTGAAGAAAGACGAACTGCCGCACGAGTTCTACGCGCGCTTCACGTCGGAGCTGGTGCGCGCGCTCTCTTCGATTACCCGCGAAGGCATACTCTATCGCGTAGACCTGCGCTTGCGGCCCGAAGGCAAGAACGGCCCGCTGGCGCAAGGGCTGAATGCGCTGGTGGCTTATCTTACAAATCGCGCTTCGGCGTGGGAGCACTCGGCTTACTTAAAAGCGCGCGAAGTCGCGGGTGATCCGGCCTTCGGCGCACGGGCGAGACGAGCGATAAGCGAAGCCTGCTTTGAAGCGGCGGCGCGCAACGCTCATCTGAAAGACGAGCTGGCCGGGATGCGCGAGCGCATCCGCACGGAGAAGGCCGGCGGCGCACAGGTCAACGTCAAGTGGGGGCAGGGCGGTATGACGGATGTGTACTTCATCACGCGCTACCTGCAACTCAGCCGACGCATCTATTACCCGCCCGACGAAGGCACGGCGGCGCTCATCGGCCATCTCGGCGAGCGCGCCGCGCTGGATGCCGAATCGGTGCGCGACCTGTTTGCCGGCTACACCTTCCTGCGCCGGCTCGATCACTGGATGCGCCTGTTGCTGGACCGCCCGACGCCTGTGCTGCCGACCTCGCACGCCGCGCTGAATGATCTGGCGCGGGCGCTCGGCATCTCTTCAGCGGACGAATTCGAGTCGCAGTTGTCCCACCACCTGACGGCGATTCACGCCGCCTACGAGCGCGTCTTCGCCTGAAGCGATAACTTTCCTGCCGCGCGATGTATTTCTTCCCGCCTGCCGCGCACTGTTCCCTTGAAAGATGATTGGCAGCGCCGACCATCTTCCCTCTATTTTCAAGGAGTCAAGGATGAAACAGCGTCGTTTAACTATGATCATTGCCGTTCTCGTGGCGGCCTTCTCGTTCAACCCTTTGTTACCAGCCATTGCCGCGAGATCGAGGCCAGATGAGCGCGAGCTTCACGGTTGCGACCGCCGCGACGACGCTGACGGGCTTCAGTCGGCCTTACCTCGTCGATATTCAAGCCGCTTATGGCGACACGGTGGAGACGGCGATGTTGACGATCAACCCGCCGGTCTATGCGACATCACTCGCGGTCACGCCGCGTAACCTGACGGGCGGTGACCCGGCCACGGGGACGGTCATTCTCAACAGCGCCGCGCCCGCTGGCGGCGCGCTGGTAACGCTTGCGAGCAACAACGCAGCGGTGAGCGTGCCGGCCAGCGTCACGATCCCAGCCGGCCAGCTCAGCGCGACCTTCCCGGTCCAGACCCGCGTCATCGCCACATTCACGACGGTGACGCTGACAGCGACCTACGGCAATGTAATCCCCGCCACAGTCACGACTTCGCTGCTGGTTGCGCCGCCGCCCGTGCCGGTCGATACGGTGGCGATTCAGAAGGCCGATTACGTAGTCTCCAAGAAGGAACTGACCGTCCAGGCGACCAGCACGAGCCAGACGGCTATATTGACGGTGACGGTGACGGCGACCGGCGAAGTCATCGGCACCCTGACCAACAAAGGTGCCGGCTCGTACGCGGCCAAGCTCACATGGCCAATTAATCCACAGAACATCACAGTGACCAGTAACCTCACGGGCACCGCGAGCCGGGCGGTCGCGCTGAAGTAACCTTAACCCTATAGCGATGCACTGCGCAGGCCGCGAGGCCGCCCACGCACGGGCGGCCTCGCGGCTTTGGCGACGAAGACGGGCCGGAGGACGGCAGGATGGAATGCGCGTCGGTGTTGCCATCGAAACAGATGGCGGCCAGATTGATGCAGGCCGTCAAGCCCTTACTTGGCTGCGTGGGCCAGTAGATTGTGCGCGGCCTGAGAAACGTCTGTAACGTCAACACGCGTCATACAGCGGTGATCAATCGGGCAGTCGCGCAGCATACAGGGCGAGCACTCGACCGGGTGACGGACGACCTGAGAGAGCGCCGCGAGCGGGCGCGTGGCGAAATCTTCGGTCGGGCCAAAGATGGTTACAGTCGGCACGCCGAGCGCCGCCGCGACGTGCGCCGCGCCAGTGTCGTTCGAGACAATTAGCTGTGCGCAGGCGAGCACGGCTTTTAACTCGGCCAGCGTCGTGCGTCCTGTGAGGTCGGCTACATTGGCGCGCATATGTCTAATGACAGCGAGTGCGGCGTCGCCGTCGCCCGCCGTGCCAACGATGAAGGCGGCAAAATCATCGCGCACGCTTAACTGGTCGGCAGTCGCCGCGAAGCGTTCGGGCAGCCAGCGTTTGGCGCGGCTGTTGGTCGCGCCGGGGTTGAGCGCGACGAGCCGCTTCGACGTGTCTACGCCTGCCGCTTCGAGCATCTGCCGCGCCCGCTGTCTCGCGGACCCGGTCACGCGCAGAGTCGGTTGCGCGCCGAAGTCAACGCGGCTCTCGCCTGTGAAGGCTCGTTCGATCTGTGCGGCGATGTTGAGGTAGTAACGGACCTGATGGAGCTGGTTGAAGTTCGGTTCAAAGGCCACCTCCTGCGTCAACAGGAGGCCGCGAGCGTCTGTAGCATATCCTACGATTTGCTTTGCGCCGCCGGCGCGAGCCGTCAGGGCCGAGGCGAATGAATTGGTCAACAACACGGCGAGGTCGAATCGCGCCTGTCGCAGGCGGCGGGCATCATCAAGAAAACGCCGCGTCTTCTCAAGCCAGCCGCGCCCTTCGCTTATGGCGATTGAATCGTCGGCCAGCCCTTCGCCCTCGAACAGCTCAACAACCGATGCTCTGGCCGCCAGCGTGATGTGAGATTCATTGAAGACGCGGCGCAATTCGCGCAACGCCGGCAACGCCATCACTGCATCGCCGAGCCAGTTCGGCACGCGCACCATCAGCTTCGCGGGTGTCGGGTGTCGGGGGCCGGGGGCCGGACGTTCGTATTGCATAATGCGCCATC
>JBJMGV010000075.1:0-13595 GCA_045807725.1 Blastocatellia bacterium
AATGAGCGTTGATCTAAAAGAACGATACATTGTAGATGAAACGGGCAATCGTATTGCCGTCCTTATTGATATAGAGGAGTATCAGAGAATACTGGAGGCACTCGAAGAACTAGAAGCGATAAATGCTTATGACGAAGCTAAGGCATCAGATGATGAAGTAATCTCTTTTGACCAGGCGATAAATGAAATAGAGAGCCGGAGTTGATGAGTTACAGCATAGGGATTCTCCGGCGCGCTCAAAAGGAACTGGCCCAATTACCGAAACACGAATACGAGCGGATCAAAGAAGCGATAAAGAGCCTTTCACAAGAGCCTAGACCAGCCGGAAGCAAGAAACTGAGTGGGCGAGAAGGCTGGCGAATAAGAGCAGGCGATTATCGGGTGATCTATGAAATAGACGATTCCCAGCAAAGCTTAACGATACTGCACATTGGACACCGTCGAGACGTTTACAAGTAAGGCGGCAGGGCCAATAGCGGCGTCTAACGCCCGCGTTCAGCGGGGCCGCGAGCGGCAATCAAACAATCATGAGAAACTTGCTGCGCGGCCTCCGCTGCAACGCATGGTTAGACGCCGTTCCAGCCGCCGCCATAAGCATCCATAACTCTTTTATAAAGCTCCCGCCGTTGTGTAGCAAGTATCAGTGTATCACCTGCTGCAATGTATGTCTCTGGTGCTTTTAATTCCACTTGCAGCCAGAACCATTCTTGTAGTTCTTTCATTCTTTCCGCCTCATGTCTTCTGCCTACTAAATCCCAAGTCGGTTCTGCTCCTGCTATCAAATATTCTGGATTTCGCCATGAAAACAAGCACTCATTTACAAATACTTGAACTCTTCCAGTAATGGAACCGGCGAGAAGATATGCCACTCATCGTATTGCTCGTATGGAATATCATCGACTGACTGAACGGACGGATTGGTTGCTAATTCGCCGTGCTGTAGCCAGCCTCTTTTGAAATCTTCAGGCATTAACTGCAAGGGGCCACTATCGAATGAAGTAACCACGAGATACTTACCCACAACAACTTCAGGGCCGACTTTTAATACCTCGTCCAAGCGGAGGTTTACTTGTTCGAGCCAGTAGTACTTCCCTTGTTTACCTGTGTACATAGCTTATCGCCGCAGGCGTCTAACGCCCGCGTTCAGCGGGGCCGCGAACGGCCTAACAAGCAATCACTTGAACTGCGCGTCGCGGCCTCCGCTGCAACGCCTTGTTAGGTGCGGCGTAGGCGACGGACTGAATCCGAATGCTTTCCAGCGGCTTTGTTGCATAACTCGAAATGGAAGCAGACTGCTACAAGGGTGAACTCAGAAATCGCTCACAGCGCATAGCTGTCGGGCATCCCCAGATGTGTCATCGTGTTCAACGCCGCACATCTGACCAGCACCTGCGTCGCTTGCCCAGCAAACTGACGCGGTCTCCGAAGATCGTTTTCACTCGAAACATCTGCGTCTCGGCCAGGCTGCGCCGATGATAACCAACTTCCTGCTTCCACTGCTTACGCCCGATTTGGCGAATGCGTCGCAAATTCTCATCGCGAATCAGTCGCTCTTCTTTACTATTGCCGTGCTGCCAGATCCGAGCATCGCGGCGCGGCGGGATGGCCGCCTTGGCTTTTCGTTCCCGGATCGCCTCATAACAATTGCGCTTGTCATAGGAGCCATCGCCGCTGACTTGCTTGACCGCCGAATCGACTTGCTCAAGCAGGTCTTCGAGTACTTGCGAATCGGCGACGTTGTTAGTCGTCACCACGGCGGCAACGATCTCACCGGTGGTCTCATCGGCACCAATGTGCAACTTGCGCCAAGTGCGGCGTTTCGTGTAGCCGTGTTGACGAACTTTCCATTCGCCTTCACCGAAGACTTTCACGCCGGTCGAATCGACGACCATGTGCAGGGCTTGGTTGTTTTTGCGGCGAGGCAAGGTGACTTCCAAAGTCGTACAGCGGCGGCTCAAAGTCGAGTAGTCGGGCACCGGCAAATCCACGCCGAGCAACTTCATAATCGACAGCGTCAAGCCTTGAGTGGCACGTAGCGGCAGATGATAGACCTCTTTGAGAGTCGCCATACAGAAGATGGCAGTGTCGGTATAGGTCACAGACCTGCCGGGTTTACCGCTGTTTTGCTGGTTGAGCCAGACGGCCAGCATATTGTCACTAATCCACAGCGTCAGGCTTCCGCGCTGCACGAGGGCGGCGTTATAGTGTTTCCAGTTGCGGAGACGATAGGTGCGCTTGGTTTTCTTGGTCTTCACAAATTAAGAATACCTGCATCATCGTCTCCCTGCTTTATGCAACAAAGCCACTCACAACTATCAACTCACAACTGGCCACCGGCCACCAGGAATCATCCATATTCAAAAAATGAAATCAATGTGATTCTCGTCTATGTACCGAAGATCGATGCGATCTGTTGGCTTGGGCCAGAGGTATTTAGTGGTAAGAGTGCGCTAGCGATCAGGATTGCTCCGTCACGCAATGGTTAAATAAAAGGCTGCTTGCTCGCGTCAGATTAGCTGTGGTAAAACTCTCTGCGAAGAAATAGAGCGGGTGTAACTCAATGGTAGAGTGTCAGCTTCCCAAGCTGAAAGTTGCGGGTTCGAGTCCCGTCACCCGCTCCAATCCTTTTCATCTTCCATAGCCTTTCTTAGAATACAAATATGAGTGATGCGTCAGCGCCGAATATGGCTGAGCGGCTTGCCGTGCGTGAGCGGCCCGGTGGCTTGCCGATTATGTATCAATCGTGGGGCAAATTACTTTTTATGCATTGGCAGATGCCTGTCGAAACACTGCGCCCGCTGATACCGGAGCGTTTGCAGATTGACACCTTCGACGGGCAGGCGTGGATTGCCATCACGCCCTTCACGGTCTGGGATGCGCGCCCGGTCTTTCTGCCGCCGCTGCCCTGGATCAGCGACTTTCACGAGATCAACGTTCGCACGTACGTTCACCTCGACGGCGTCCCTGGCGTCTGGTTCTTTTCGCTCGATGCCAACAGCGTTGCCGCTGTGATGGGCGCGCGCACTTTCTTTCATCTGCCTTACCAGAACGCCGACATTCGCCTTGAGCAACAGGGGCACTCCATCATCTACTCGGTGTCGCGGCACGACAGCGCGGCGCGCTTCAATGCGACGTGGACGATTGGCGACGCCTTGCCGCACGCCGAGCCGGGCACGCTCGACTTTTTTCTGATCGAGCGCTACTGCCTCTACGCCGCCGAGGGCGACAATCTCTACCGCTGCCGCATACATCATCAGCCCTGGCCTTTGCAGCGGGCCGCGCTCTCGGCTTGCGAATCTTCGATGATCGAAGCCGACGGGCTGCCGACGCCCGCCGGTTCACCGTTGTTGCATAGCGGCGGGCCGGTCAGCGTCGAGGTCTGGCCGCTCGAAGAAGTCTGACGCGCCTTTTTCATCCTTGACCTCGGTCGCATAGCGTTATACAAATGCGGAGACGCTTTGTGAGAGCCTTTGCGCGGGTCTGCTGTGACGCCTGCCCGCCGCGTTGCGCCTGAGTCTGTACAGCAATGATCGACGACCGTCAGCCAGCCGACGAGATTCTGGAACACTTCAGGATCATCTCGGAACTCGTAGCCGATTACGCCTTCTCGTTCCGCGCGACCCCCGATGGATCAGTAGTGATCGAGTGGGCGACGGGTTCGCTCGCGCAAGTCACCGGATATTCCAAAGAGGAGATCAACGCGCGCGGCTGGCAGCACATCATCCACCCTGACGATGTGCCACTTGCCTTCCAGCAACTCGGCCAGTTACGGGCCGGGCAGACTGCCGTTTCCGATATGCGCATTATCAGGAAGGATGGTGAGGTGCGCTGGATACGCAGCTACGCGCGAGCGACATTCGATGATAGAGCCGGGTTCTTGCGTGTTCACGGCGCGGCGCAGGACATCACCGAACGTAGGCAGACTGAATCTGAACTCAGGCAGAGCGAAGAGCGATTCAAGCTCGCCGTCAGCGGCGCGCCGTTGACGCTGTTCGAGCAAGACCTCGACCTGCGCTATCGCTGGCTCTACCCTAACCGCGTCGAGTTCCCCGAAGACAACCTCGGTCGCCGCGACGCCGACCTGATCCCCGCCGAAGACGCGCAGGTGCTGATGCGATTGAAGCAGGAAGTCATCAATCGCGGCGTCCCCATTCGCCAAGAGATTCGCGCGACGCTGCCGGGCGAGGCGCGCTGGTACGATCTGGTCATCGAACCGAAGCGCGACAGCGATGGCAACATCGTCGGCGTCGCTGGCGCAGCTTTTGACATCACTGATCGCAAGCAGGCCGAGGCTAGCCTGCAAGAGTCCGAGGAGCGATTCGCCAAAGCCTTCAACGCCAACCCTGATCCGATGACTGTCCATCGCATCAGTGATGGATGCTACATTGCCGCTAACGACAGCTTCCTTCGCATCACCGGGTTTTCCAGGGAAGAGGTGATCGGGCGCACGGCCTCTGATCTGAATCTGGTCGTCGCCGACGAACACCGCGAGCAGTGGGGCGAGAGGCTCAGGGAGCGTGGCGGCTTCCGCAACCTCGAAGCCGTCTACCGCACGCGCTCCGGCGAAGTCCGCACGGCGCTGATGTCTGCCGAAGTCATCGAGGTCGGCGGCGAGCCGTGCGTGCTGGCCGTCTCGACCGACATCACCGAGCGCAGGCACGCCGAAGAGACGATTCGCACGTTGCTGCGCGTCAGCGAGCGATTGAACTCGACGCTGGACGTTGACGAACTGCTCGACATTCTGGTGCAGGAAGCGATCACGCTGGTCGGCGCAGAGAGCGGCGTATCTGGTCTTTACACGCCGCAGGGGTTGATCTGCCACCGCTACTTTCAAAAAGGCAATGTGTTGCCGCTTGAGTATTGCTGGCCGCCGGGACACGGGCTGCCCGGCTGGCTCATTCAGCATAAAGTGCCTTACATTACAAATGACGCGATGAGTGATTTGCAGATCGTTCACGCATTGTGCCAGCAGTTCGGCGTATGGTCGGCGCTGTCAACGCCCGTGCTCGACGCCAAAGGCAATCTGCTCGGCTTCTTCGAGATTCACAACAAACGCGACGGCTCAGGCTTCACGCCGTCGGATCAGGAGCAGTTGCTCGCAGTGTCGCAGGCTGCCGCCATCGCAATTCAAAACGCGCTGGCCTATCGCGCCGTGCAGCGTGCCGAAGAAGAACGCGCGCGGTCACTGGCCCGCGAACAGGCGCTGCGCGTCGAAGCTGAACAGGCGAATCGGCTGAAGGACGAGTTTCTGGCGACCATCTCGCACGAATTGCGCACGCCGCTCAACGCCATTCTCGGCTGGGCCGGCATGCTGCGCGACGGCAAGCTCGATCCTGAGATGGCGGCGCGCGCGCTCGAAACCATCGAGCGCAACGGCAAGTCTCAGGCGAAGATCATCGAAGACCTGCTCGACATCTCGCGCATCATCACCGGCAAGCTGCGGCTGAACGTTCAGCCGGTCGAACTGTCGTCGGTCGTCGAAGCGGCGCTCGACGTGGTTCGTCCCGCCGCCGCCGCTAAAGAGATTCGCTTACAGACCACTCTCGACCCGCAGGCCGGCCCGGTTTCAGGCGACCCCGAACGGTTGCAGCAAGTGGTGTGGAATCTGCTATCGAACGCCGTCAAGTTCACGCCCAAAGATGGCCGCGTGCAGGTCTGTCTCGAACGGCAGAACTCGCACGTCACGTTGACGGTGAGCGACGACGGCAAAGGCATTAATGCTGACTTCCTGCCTTTTGTGTTTGACCGCTTTCGCCAGGCCGAAGCCGGCTTCACTCGCGCGCACGGTGGGCTGGGGCTGGGCCTTGCGATTGTGCGCAATCTGGTCGAGCTGCACGGCGGCAGCGTCTACGCCACAAGCAACGGCGATGGACAGGGCGCGACCTTCACGATCAATCTGCCGCTGATGAGTGTCCGCCCTCGGCGATCAACGATGACGACGCCGGCGCAAGTCGAGCCGTCGAGGACACGCAGCACGCCGATTGATTGCCCGCCGCCGCTCACTGGCCTTCGCTTGTTCATCGTCGAAGACGACAAAGATTCCCGCGTTTTGTTGAAGACGATGTTGGAACAGTGCGAGGCCGAAGTCTGCGTCGCCGAGTCGGCGGCAAAGGCGCTTAGCCTGCTCGATGAATGGAAGCCGGACCTGCTGATCTCTGACATAGAGATGCCGGGCGAAGACGGCTATTCGCTGATCCGCAAGATTCGCTCGCGCGGCAAAGCCGGACGCCAACGATTGCCGGCCATTGCGCTGACCGCGCACGCCAGGGCCGAAGACCGCGTGCGCGCGCTGACCGCCGGCTTTGACGCGCACGTCGCCAAGCCGGTCGAGGCGACTGAGCTGGTAACAGTGATCCTCAGCCTCGCGCGGCTGAGCGGCAAGAGCTGATCGTTATTCATCTTCAATACGACTTATCGTAAGTTGCTCAACCCGCCGCCGGGCAAGTATAGTGATAAACTGGCCTGGGGCGATGAGAATGAGTAAGAGATTACTGGTCATAGGATTGGATGGCGCGTCGTTTAACGTGCTCGATCCGTTGATCGAAAAAGGTTATTTGCCAAACCTCGCGCGCTTGATTGCGGGTGGCGCGCGCGCGCCGCTTGAGACGACGTTCCCGCCGATCACCGCCGTTGCCTGGTCTTCGTTTATGACCGGCAAGAATCCCGGCAAGCACGGCATCTTTGAATTCGTCCGCCGCGATCAAGGCACGCGACGCGAGCTGGCCGTCAACGCTTCGTTCCGCGAAGGGCGCGCCATCTGGGACTTGCTGTCGGATGCGGGCCGCCGCGTCATCGTGCATAACTTTCCCTGCACTTACCCGCCGCACACGCTCAACGGTTTGATGATCGCCGACTTTATGACGCCGCGCGGTCGCCGCGACTTTACTTATCCCGCACCGTTGCTCGCTGAACTGGAAGACCGCTTCGGGCCTTATCGCCTGCACCTCTCGCAGACCTACGCCGGCGGCAAAGCGCAAGGCGTGCTCGACGAACTGAACGACGAGCTTGAATACAAGGCGCGCGTCAGCGAGTACTTGATGAGCGAGCACGAGTGGGACGCTTTCTTTCAATACTTCTGGGGCACTGACCGCATACAGCACGAGCTGTGGCACATCTTCGATGAATCGCACCCGCGCCACGACCGCACGGAAGCGCGCCGCTATCAAGAAAAAGTCTTCGCTTATTTCCATCGCGTTGATGAAATCGTCGGACGGCTGATTGAGATGGCCGGGCGTGATGCGATGGTCTGGGTCGCCTCCGATCACGGCTTCGGGCCGGCGCATAAGTATTGCTCGTTCAACCTCTGGCTGCTTCAAGAAGGCTTCTTGCAATTGAAGCGCGATGCCCGCACGCGGCTCAAGCGGGCGATGTTTAAGCTGGGCGTCACGCCGGAAAACGCGTTCAAGCTGATTAAGAAACTGCCGCTCGGACGCCTGCGACCGGCGCGCGGCGCGAGCAACGAAGCGGGCACGTCGCGGCTGCTTTCGACCTTCTTTCTCTCGTTCGACGACGTAGACTGGTCGCGCACGCTGGCGTTTTCAAAAGGCAACTACGGGCAGATTTATGTCAACCTGAAAGGCCGCGAGCCGCGCGGCGCAGTCGAAGAAAAAGATTACGATTCGGTCTGTCGTCGCATCGTCGAACGGTTGAGCGCCTTGCGCGACCCGCAGACCGGCGAGGCGTGGGCGGGCGAAGTCTTTCGCCGCGAAGAGGTCTACGATGGGCCGCGCGTCGCGGACGCGCCGGACATCGCGTTTCTGCCGCGCGATATGCGTTACCTGCCGCTCGGCAACGCCGACTTCACGTCGAATAAATTTATGGTTGAGGCGTTCGGCATATCGGGCTGCCATCGAATGCACGGCGTGATGATCGGCAACGCGGATGGCGTGAAGGCGGGCGCGCGGTTGGACGCGGCGCGCATTTATGATGTCGCGCCGACGTTGCTCTATCTAATGGACGAGCCGGTTCCGAATGATATGGATGGGCGCGTGCTGACTGAGATCATCAGCGAAGCGCATCTGTCGGCGAATCCCATTCGTTATTCACACGCTGACGAGACAGCGCCGCCGAACGCAATCGAGTATTCCGACGCAGAGAACGCCGAGATCATCGAGAGCTTGAAGCATCTCGGATATATTGGATAGAGATTATTGAATCAACGGGCAGCATTGTGCAGCCCGCTTTAGCGGGCTTACCCGCAGGGCAGCTAGGCCAGCCCTTTTAGGGCTGGTTCGTAGCCGTGCATAAATCCGTAGCCCGTTTTTAACGGGCTTGCCGCAATCGGCTTTAGCCATCCTAATCCAATTGGCTTAAGCCGACGCGCGAAGGACGCTAAAGCGCCCTGGTCGCTTAAACGCGGCGGTTCACCAGCGCTAAAGCGCTGGCCTAGCTGCCCTGCGGGCAAGCCGCCTGAAGGCGGCTATGGAAAACAACGATTTAAGCCTTTGACTATACGGCAGCGGGTCACATAAAGAATCGAATGGCAGACGCGAGAGGCACAATCAAACGGGCGATGCGGCTTCCGGCAGAAGCGATGCTGAAGGTTTATCTTGCCGCCCGTCCGCGCCCGCGCTTCACGCCTGAACGCGTCAAGCGCATTCTCGTCTTTGCTTATCACGGCCTCGGCAATTTCATTATGTACACGCCGGCCCTGCGCGCCCTGCGCGAACGTTACCCCGAAGCGCGCATCGATCTGCAAGTCGGCAACAACACCGGCTGTGAAGAGGTGCTCTCAGGCGCAGGGTTGTTCGATAACATTTATAATTTGCGTTACTCGGCGGGTTTGCGCGAATGGATGGCTCGCGCCCGCGAGATTCGCGCGACGCGGTATGATTTAATCATCAGCGAGTTTCACAGTCACTCGTGGCCGCTGGCGTTGCTGGTGGCGACGAGCCACGCGCCTTACCGGCTCGGTCACGTCACCAGCCCCGGCTGGCCGGCGCGCTTCAGCCGTTACAGCTACGCCTTCAACCTGCCGGTGACGATGCGTGACGACGAGCACGAGATCGAGCGCTACTTCGATCTCGTCGCTACGGTCGGCGCTGAACGCAAAGCGCTCGACCAGGCGCGGCCTTTCATCCATTTGACGGATGAAGACCGCTGCTTCGCCGAAGAGTTCTTGCGGGCGCACGGCTGCACGGGCGAGGTGATCGGCATACAGCCCGGCACGTCGCCGGCGATGCGCTGGAAGCAATGGCCGCTGGATCGTTACCGCCAGATCGTCGAACGCTTTTTGGCCGAGCGACGCGACGCCCACGTCATTCTGTTCGGTGCGCCTAACGAACGCGAGATGATCGAAGAGATGGCATGTGGCCTCGGCGCTCGCGTCTCTGTCGCCGCTGGTCGCACAACGGTCAAACAAGTCGCTGCGCTCATCGAACGCTGCGCCGCGCTGGTCTGCAACGACAGCGGCTTGATGCATACGGCAGTGGCGGTCGCAACGCCAGTCGTAGCGATCTATGGCCCGACAGACATTCGCCGCACGCGGCCCGTAGGCGAACAGCACACCCTCATTCGTCACGCGCTGCCGTGCAGCCCTTGCTTCCGCCTCGAAGGCGATGATGCGGTGAAGGCGTGCCCGCATCACGATTGCTTGATGACCATCGCACCGGATGAAGTTCACGCCGCCATCGTGCGGATGACGCGAGCCGAGCCGCCTGGCCGGCTTGTTCAGCGCGCCTCGCAGCCGCTAGAATGACGGCTTTCATCGAAGCCGAATCAGCGCGAGCGCCGAAGAGTCGCAGCCGCTACCCGTACGCGGCGCGAAAGGAGAGCGGAACAGACGCAATGAGCAAAAGGCCAAGCATCAGCGCATTCTTCCCGGCTTACAACGACGCCGGCACGATTGCCAGCATGGTCGTGCTGACCGACCGCACGCTGCGCCAGTTGACCGATGATTACGAAGTCATCGTCGTCAATGACGGCAGCAAAGATCATACGGCGCAAGTTCTCAGCGAACTTGAATCGCGCTACCCGAACTTGCGAGTCGTCAATCACCCGACCAACCTCGGTTATGGCAGCGCCTTGCGAACAGGCTTTGCCAGCGCGACGAAAGACTGGATTTTCTACACAGACGGCGACGCGCAATACGATGTGCGCGAGTTGGAAGACTTGGCCCCGCTGATGACCGACGATGTAGACATCGTCAATGGTTATAAGATCAGCCGCTCCGACCCTGCACACCGCATTCTCATCGGCAACCTGTATTGCTGGTTCATCAAGCTGACGTTCGGCATCAAGATACGCGACGTGGACTGCGACTTCCGGCTGGTGCGGCGCGATTGCTACAACCGCGTGCGATTGCATTCGGCCAGCGGCACAATCTGCGTCGAGATGGTGCGCAGCTTTCAAGACGCCGGGCTGCGTTTCGCCGAATGCCCCGTGCATCACTTCCATCGCGCCTACGGCAAGTCGCAATTCTTCAACTTCAAGCGGCTGTTTAAAACGGCGAAAGACCTCGCGCGCCTCTGGTATCGGCTGGTCTGGAAGAAACAGGCGCAACTGGCCGCACCGGAAAGCAACCGCGAAACGGTCCGGCCTTCTCAGGGAAACCGTGAAAAGTGATTAGGAAGAAGTCAGGAGTCAGGAGTCAGGAGTCAGAATGGAAGAGGAAGAGGGAATCAAAAGTTAGAATAGAAGCCGAGGCGGCAGCCGACTTCCCTATTCATTCTGACTCCTGACTCCTAACTCCTGACTCCTGACTTCTGACTTCTGACTTCTTTCCTCAATCGATCTATGCGTGAAGACGAATACCGCGCGATGTACGACCTCGAAGACCGCCTGTGGTGGTACGTCGGGATGCGGGCGATTACGGCTTCGTTGTTGGATGAAGAAGTAGCCGGGCGCACAGGCTTGCGCTTGCTCGATGTTGGATGCGGGACAGGGTATTCGCTCAACTGGCTGCGCGGTCGCTACCCGGTCGAGCGCGCTTATGGCGTAGACCTGTCGCCGCACGCGGCGGCGCTGTGGCGGTTGCGCGATCTCGACACGGTGGCGCTGGCGAGCGCCGATCAGCTTCCTTTCAACGCGGAATCCTTCGACCTCGTGACCTGCTTCGATGTCATTTATCAGTTGGATGAGGAGGGCGCGCGGCGGGCCGCGTCAGAGATGCGCCGAGTGCTGAAACCCGGCGGCGTCTTGTTCATCCGCGAGCCGGCCTATGAGTGGATGCGCGGCGGTCACGATGTAGCGGTGGCGACGCGGCATCGCTACACGCGCGGCGAGCTGAAGCGGCTGCTGGAATCCGCCGGCTTCGAGGCGCGTCGCGCCACTTACGCAAACTCGCTGTTGTTCTGGGCGGCAGTGCCGCACCGTTTCCTGTCGCGGCTGAAAGGGTCGGGCGAATCGGACGTGAAGCCGGCTTCGCCCTTGATGAACCGGCTGTTCGGCGGCGCGCTCGGCCTTGAATCAAAGATGGTGCGGCGCGTGGCTTTCCCCTTCGGCCTGTCGGTCATTGTCGTCGCTCGCAAGCCCGACTAACCGCCTTCTACCTTCCCGCTCGTTATTGTGAAAGTGAATTCTTTATCGGCGTCTGCGCTTGCGATATAATTGCGCACCGAGGTGATGCTATGGCCTTGCAGAAAAGAATGCTGATGCGCTTTGCATCGTTGCTCCTTACTTTCTTTTGCCTATCAATCGTGCAGGCGTCGGCGCAAGACCCATCGGGGCGGCCCGTCGATCCGCCGCAAGACCCATCGGGGCGACCCACTGAGCGCGGCCCGAAGACGCCCAGGAAGCCTCCGAAGACGCCGCCGCGCCGCCCCGATAATGGCCCGGCTACGGTGACGCTGACCGTGCTCACAGACCCGCCCGAAACCAATGTGATGATTGACGGCGAGCAGCGCGGCGCGACGAACGGCGAAGGACGGCTGGTGATCGAACGGCTGCGGCTCGGCCACTACACGGTCGAAGCGCGCAAGGACGGCTACCGCGCGATGACGCGCGGCTTCAATGCCGGAACCGAAGCGCCGACCATCGTCTTGAAGCTGGAGCCGGACTTTGATCCTTTCGTCAAGCAATTCGATGAGCTTGTTTCCGCCGGTAAGCTGATGGGTCCCGACAGCCCGAACGCGATGGGAATCGTCAACGACCTCTCCACGCGCTTTCCTGAACGACCGGAGGTGCAGCGTATGCGTGGCGTGCTGGCGGCAAGGTTGGCCGACAGCATTGCGCCGGTCATCACCAACTCGGCGACGAACTGGCAGGCGGTCAGCCGCGAGCAACTGGCTCGTGCCAGCGACGCGGCCAACACCGCGTTGACGTTCCGCAAAGACGACAACCGGCTGCGCGCCGAGGCCGCTTACTTGAAAGGCGCGGTGATCTTCCGCGACTGGCAAACCAGCGCGAGCGGCGCGGCGGGCGCAGACGATGGCCGCTTGCGAACCGGAGACGCCGAAGCGGGCGACGCGTCGCTGGCGCAGGCGCGCGCCGAATTTGAGAATGCCGTGCGCGCCGACGACGCCTTCGCGCCGGCCCACCTGTTGTTGGGCCTGACCTTGATGGCAATGAAAGAATGGTTCCCGGCTGAACAGGCTTTCCTCAAAGTGACGCAGCTTGAGCCGCGCTGGGCACAGGCTCCTGTATCGCTCGGTATGGTTTATACCAGCCAGGGCCGATACCAGAACGCTATCGAATCATATCGCCGCGCTTTGCAGATCGAGCCACAGAACGTGCGGGCGATGGCGGGCCTCGGACTGGCGCGCGTGATGAGAGGCGAAAAGGACGGCGTCAAAGACTGCGAGCGCGCCGCGCAACAGGACCCGGCGAGCGCGACGGCGCAGTTGTATCTCGGCCTTGCGCTCGCGCAATCGAAGGACAAGAAACAGCGCCAGCGCGGCGAGCAGGTGTTGCAGAAAGCCATCGAGTTGAACGCCAAGAGCGCCGAATTCCCGACACGGCTCGCCGAGCAGGCGCGCGACGATTTGAAGAAGAAGAAGTGAGTGAGACGCTAAACAGGCCGGCGGAATTGAAAGATTTGCCGACTTGTCTTAGCTCGTGTTTGTCTATATTCTCAGGACGATTCTACCAGCAACTCAGGGAGGTTGAATAAATGAATTGGCAAAGGCTGAAGAAGCGTGTGATGGGGGCCGCGCTCGTCTTGTTACTGCTGTTCGGCATCGTGGCCGTCTTCGATTCAACGGCGCAAGCGCAGTGGCGCGGTCGTGGCCGGTATGACCGCCGTGATGATCGGCGCGAAGATCGCCAGAGGGGCTACCGCGACGGCCTGGATCGCGGCGAAGAAGACGCCCGCGACCGTCGCCGCCCCGACCCGAACAATTCCGAGCATTTCCGGCACGGCAATAGCGCGTACCGCGATGGCTTCCGGCGCGGCTACTCCGACGGCTATCGCCGCTATGCGCGCCGCCGTTAATCACGCTGTAAAGATCTATCAAAAACAGATCAGCGGGCAGGGATCATCATCCTTGCCCGCTGATTTGTTTTTGCGGTCGTGACCGCGTGACTAATTCAGCTTGGCCGAGTCCTGCTTGATCGTCTTGATCTGTTCGCGCACCAACTCGGCGTCGGCAGCCGCCGGCTCCATCTTCAGGTAGCGTTCGAGCGCGTAGATCGGATGAGCGTTGTGTAGGTAAAGAGTG
>JBJMGV010000076.1:0-39695 GCA_045807725.1 Blastocatellia bacterium
CCACTTCAACGAAGACGAATCACCCGTGGGCGAAAGGCGAATGACTTGCTGAGCATTCGCGGCGACAGCGCAGCCAGCGAGCAGCGCGATTAAACCAAAGCGCACGACCAATAAACCGAACCTTGCTTGCATCACTCTCTCCTTAGCTTGTGAATTAATGACCCGCAACATCATAGCCCGACCGCGCGCTAGACTAAAGCCCCAGAGATGAAACCACAGATGAACGCAGATGAACATGGATGGACAGCAGGACAAAAGGCCAACTCTTTCTCTGCTCTGTGTTCATCTGTGTTCATCTGTGATTGCTTTTCTTCTCTTAACGGTGGTTTGACGCGGGCTGAGCGCGCATGTTACTTTGCTGCTTCTGAATTGTTGCTCTTTTGACAACGTGATTGACTTCGGGTGCCTCGAACGCGGGTTCGAGGAGAATAGGGAAGCGGGTGAGAATCCCGCACGGTCGCGCCACTGTATTGATCCTCGAAGTCGCTGACAAGAAGGGCCACCGGATGCCAACCGGGAAGGCCGTCGGCGACAGGACGCCGCGAATCTGCAAGCGTCCACGAGACTAAGCCAGGAGACCTGCCCGAAGCCAGAGCCGATTGCCTTCCGCGTGAGGAGGTCGTGGCGCAGGCTGCCTTCATTAAAGCTCCTGCCGATTTCTGACGCGAACGAATCGGCAGGAGCTTTTCATTTGCGCGTTATCTTCAAACGACAAAACCTCGCGGCGTCGCGTTATCATTGCGCTACCTCACACCCGGCGCGCAATGGCTATCACGCCTTCGTCCTCCTGATTTTACTTTTTGTCGTCTGCATTACTTCATCGTGTTCCTCCCGGCGAGCGACGGCTGATCTGCCGCGCCAGGTCACGGATGAAATCGGTCGCTCGATCAACGTGCCGGCCAACCCGCAACGCATCGTCTCGCTCGCGCCTTCGATTACCGAAACACTGTTCGCGCTCGGACTCGGCGACCGCGTCGTCGGCGTGACCTCTTATTGCGATTATCCGCCGGAAGCGACCGCTAAAGAGAAGGTCGGCGACACCTTGCGCCCAAGCGTCGAAAGGATCGTCGCCCTGCGCGCTGATCTCGTGATTGCTTCGACGGCGAGCCAGCTTGAGCAGTTCGTCCGTAAGCTCGATGAATTGGGCATTGCCGTTTACGTCAGCAATCCACGCAAAGTCGCCGACATCGCCGAAACCGTCGCGCGCCTGGGCGAGCTGACCGGCGCGACCGAGCGCGCTCGGCAGTTGTCATCTGAACTACAAAGCCGTCTTCGTGCCATTGACGCTCGCCTACAATCCGCGCCGCGCCCGCGCGTGTTAATCCTGCTCAGCACCGAGCCGCTAATCACCGCCGGTGGCAACACCTTCGTCAACGATATGATCGAGCGTGCCGGTGGCCGCTCTATCGCGGTGAGCGAGACGGCAGAGTATCCGCAGTACAGCCTGGAGACGGCGGTGGCGGCTCGCCCGGAAGTCATCTTCCTCGAAGCGCAGGACGCGCGACTGCCTGAGCGATTGAGCGAGACGCCGGCGGCGCGCGCGGGCCGCGTCTTTCACATCGACGACAACCTGATGCTCCGACCCGGCCCGCGCATCACTGACGGCCTGGAGCAGATGGCCGCCGACATTCACCCTGAGATTTTCAAGCCGGGTAATCGCTGAACGATACGACACGATGATTACGAGCACGACGACATTACGAATGAGCCGCGCCAAGATCGCCGTCCGCGAGCGGCTCACCGCCAGGCGATTAGCGGTGATGCTTGCCGTATTGTCGCTCGTCGTTATCGCGCTGTTGATTGTCGCTGTCGCCATCGGCAGCGAATCTGTAAGGTTCATTACGATTCTCAAAATCGTCCTGGCTGAGCTGACGGGCCGCGCCGCCACAGATGTCACGCCCGAACAGCGCATCATCATCGCCGAGATACGTCTGCCGCGCGCGTTGATGGCGACGGTCGTCGGCGCGGCGCTCGCCGTCGCGGGCGCGGCCTTTCAAGCGCTGCTCAAAAACCCGCTCGCCGAGCCGGCCATTCTCGGCGTGTCGAGCGGCGCGGCCATCGGCGCAATCGCGGCGACCATCTTCGCCGAATCGCTGCCGCTCAGCCGACCTCTTGCCGCTTTCATCGGCGCGGTCGTCACCATCGCCTTCGTCTACGTGATGGGCCAGAGCCGGCAGGGCGGCTCAGCCGAGCGATTGGTGCTGGCCGGCGTCATCACCAACGCGCTGCTTTCGTCCATCGTCATCTTTCTGGTTACGACCGCCGCCGGCACGCGACAGCGCAGCGTGATGTCGTGGCTGATTGGCGACCTGAGCGGCGAAACATCATTGCTCCCGCTTATCGCCGTGCTGGTGCTCGCAGGCTCAGCGGTGATCTATCTCAACGCGCGCAGCCTGAATTTGTTGATGGTCGGCGAAGCGGACGCGCTGGCGCTCGGCGTCGAAGTCAAGCGCGTCAAGCTGATGGTCTACATCGCGGCGTCGCTCATCACCGGCGCAGCGGTGGCGGTGAGCGGGGCGATTGGCTTTGTTGGATTAATTATTCCGCACGCCGTGCGGCTGGTCGGCGGCAGCGACAACCGACTGGTGATTCCGGCGGCGGCGCTCACGGGCAGCGCGTTCCTGCTGCTTGCCGACACCGTAGCGCGCACGGTGATTGCGCCGCGCGAATTGCACATCGGCGTCATCACGGCGCTGGTCGGCGCGCCCGTGTTCATTTATCTGCTGCGGCGAACCAGTTAGGGGCTAGAGGCTAGGGACTAGGGGCTAGAAGAGGTTCTTCTTCTCCCCAGTCTCTAGTCCCTAGCCCCCAGCCTCTAAGTCATGTTTGAAGTCAGTGACATTCGATTCGGCTACGGCGGGCCGCTGTTAAAGGGGCTGACGTTCGCCGTGCGCGACGGCGAATTGCTCGCGCTGCTGGGGCCGAATGGCGCGGGCAAGAGCACGCTGGTCAAGCTGATCGTCGGCATCCTGCGAGCGGCCAGCGGCAAGCTCCTGCTCGATGACCGCGACTTGCGAGCGATGTCGCGGCGCGAGGCGGCGCGGCTGATCGGTTACGTCGCGCAAGAGTCTACGGTGCTCTTTCCGCTGACCGCGATGGAGTACGTGCTGCAAGGGCGATTCGCGCAGGGTCGCTTGATCGGCTTTGAAAGCGACGATGATCTGAGCGAGGCGCGACGCGTAATGGAGCTTACAGAGACGGTGGATTTTGCCGCGCGCCCTGTGCGGGAGTTGTCGGGCGGTGAGCGCCAGCGCGTGATGATGGCGCGGGCGCTGGTCGCGCGGCCTCGTCTGCTGGTGCTCGACGAGCCGGTGGCCAATCTCGACATCGCGCATCAGGTGAAGATGCTTGAGATGGTCAAGCGACTGACCGCCGGCGGCGAGATGTCGGCCATCGTCGTGACTCACGAGTTGAACCTGGCGGCGGAGTTCGCTTCGAGCGTGCTGCTGATGAAAGCGGGCGAGATGATCGCGCACGGCACGCCGCGCGAGGTGATGACGGAAAGCCATCTGCGCAACGTCTTCGATGCGCCGCTCGTCGTTGACGCCAACCCAACGAGCGGCGCGCCGCGCATCACGATTTCAAGGCAGTGAAGAGTGATGAGTGATGAGCAATGTGTGAAGAGTGATGAGTAAAAATCAGATTGAGGAGCATGCTATGTTGAATCATCTACGGAGCGGATCAGGGCACAATCTTACGTGTCAACTTCAGCGGTTTGTGATGGCATTGGCGGTGGCCGTACTTGCGCTCTCATCCATCACGCTTGCCGCCGAGCGCGGTCACATCGAAGGCGTGGTGAGCGATCAAGCCGGAGCGAAAATCAGCGGCGCTCGCGTCATCATTCAAGATCAAACCGGCGCGGTCATCGCCGAAGCGCACAGCGATCAAGGCGGGCAGTTCAGCATCAGCGATGTCGCCTCTGGTCATTACACAATCGCTGCCGAGGCGACCGGCTTCAGGCAAAGCGCGGCGGCAAACGTTGACGTGCCGGCGAGCGGGACGGCAAACGTCAGCCTGCGATTGGAGGTCGCGGCCATCGCAGATCGTATAGTTGTCACCGCTACGCGAACCGTCGCGCAGAGCAACGAGCTAGGCGGCTCGATTGATGTCATCACCGGCGATGATCTGCGGCGCGCGAATCAATCGCTGGTGTCGGAATCGCTACGCTTGATTCCCGGACTCATCGTCGCGCAGACGGGCGGGCGCGGCGGCATCACCTCGATCTTCGCGCGCGGCGGCGAATCCGATTACAACAAGGTGTTGATTGACGGCGTGCCGGTCAATTCGGCGGGCGGGCTGTTTGACTTTGCGGCGCTGACGACGGAGAACCTCGACCGCATCGAAGTGGTGCGCGGGCCGGGCAGTGCCTTGTTCGGTTCGGACGCGATGACGAGCGTGATTCAACTGGTGACGCGGCGCGGCGTGTCGTCTGTGCCGGAGTTCGAGTTCAGCGGCGAAGGCGGCAGCTTCGATTTCCACCGCGAGACGGCGCGGCTGGCTGGCCGTAATGGTCGATTCGATTATGCGACGGGCTTCGGCTTTCAAAGCAGCGACGGTCGCTTTCGTAACAGCGATTACATAAACCGTTCGGCTTCAGCGAATCTCGGATGGCAACTGACCGACGAGGTCGCGCTGCGTGTCACGTCGCGTTTGAACAACGGCACGCTTGGCGTCGCCGGGCCAACCGCCCTTCTGTTTGCCGACCCCGACGAGCGCCAGAAGCACCGCGACATCAGTGTGAGCGCGGGACTGGAGTGGCGCATCACGCCGCGCATCAATCAGACGGCGCGGTTCATCTTCGCCGAGTTCGAGACATTTAACTTCGACCCGGCGGCGCAGGATTTGACAAAGCCCGATACACCGCTGCTGCCGCCCTTCGCGTTTGGCGTGGACTTTGCCACGTCGTTCCGCGATCACGAAAAGCGCGCCGGCTTTCAGTATCAACTCATCGCGGCGCTCGGCGCGGCAAACGTCTTGACGGGCGGCGTCGATTTCGAGCACGAAAGCGGACTGTTCGATGATGGCTTCAGCCGCGTGTCGCCGGTGCGGAATAATCTCGGCGTATACATTCAAGACCAGTTCGCGTGGCGCGAGCGATTGTTCGTCACGGCGGGCGTTCGCGTCGAGCGCAATACGGCGAGCCTGCCGGCGGATTTAAGCGCGGCTTTAATCTCGCTCGGCTCCGCCGTGCCGACAGGCGACGTAGGGTTCGGCACGAGCGCCAATCCCAAGCTCAGCGCCTCGCTGCTCGTTCGTCGTCATCGAGAGAATGCGGCGCTCGGCGCAACGCGAATCAAGGCCAGCTTCGGCACGGGCATCAAAGAGCCGCGCTTGCTCGAAGCTTTCAGCCCCAGCTTCTTCTTCGTGGGCAACCCGGCGCTCAATCCTGAACGCGCGATTAGTTATGACCTTGGCGTGTCGCAGGAATTTTGGAATCGCCGGGCGAGCGTCGAGGCGACTTATTTCGACAACCGCTTCCGCGATCAAATCGCCTTCATCTTTGACCCGCTGACGTTCGGGCCTGTGCGGTTGAGCGATGGGACGCTAACGAACTTCGTCAATGTCGAGCGATCAACGGCGCGCGGGCTTGAGATGGTAAGCGCGGTGCGACCCCTTCGACAGTTACGGCTGGCGGCGAGCTACACGTTTCTGCGCTCGCGGTTGGAGCGCGCCGAAAGCGTCTTGAACCCAGAGCTGGGCTTGCCCTTGTTGCGCCGACCGCGACACGCCGGGACGATTGAAGCAAGCTGGGTGGCTGATCGTTGGGACGTGACGCTTGACGGCTCGTTGATCGGCAGGCGGCGCGACATTGATCCCATCAGCGGAGCAAGGTTCGATCCAACCGGGCGGGTGATTTATAACGAAGGTTACACAAAGCTGAATCTGTCGGGGTCGTATCGAATCGCGGGTGGGCTGCGGGCATTTGCGCGCGTCGAGAACTTGCTGAATCAAGACTATCAGGAAGTGCTCGGCTTTCCGGCCTATCGCTTGAACTTCAGTGCCGGCTTGCGCGTGCAGGTCGGCGGCAGGTAGTAGTCGGTGGCCAGTGGCCAGTAGCCAGTAGTCAGTGGCCAGCAGTTAGTGGTCAGTGGTCTTTGAGTCCCGTAGGGACGACCTGTTTATAGTTAGTGATGGAGCACAAGACGAAGCCCCGTAGGGGCGCAATGTTGACATTGCGCCCCTACGGGGCTTCGTCACATCCTTCAGCCATATCTATAAACATCGCGCTCCTGACGGAGCTTGAAGATTAAACCGCCCGCGTTACTATAAACATTGCGCTCTTGACGGAGCTTGCATCAACTATTGCATCGGTAACTATAAACATCACGCTCCTGACGGAGCTTGGGGAACTATCAACTATCAACTGACCACTAACCGCTGGCTACTAACCGCTGGCCACTGACCATTAACTACTAACCGCTGACCACTGACCACTGCTACAGGGAGACGCCTTCGCGGTTGAGCATGCGGAGGTACATTTCGCGCAGCCGCATGGCTAATTCGAGTTTCTTGCGCGAGATGCCCATCAGCTTCTTATTGCCGCGCTGGCGGGCCGTTTCAAATATGGCGCGAAGGGAATTGATCTCGTCTTCCTGAGCGCGCAGCCGCTCGATGAAATACTCCTCTGGCATGGCGATACAACCTTTCGGGAATCATTTTAACAAACTGAGGGGGAGGCCAGTCCCACTATACTGTGACCGCTTCTTCGTCGGTCTGAGATTCCTGTTCTGCCGCGAACGATTATAGCCCAGGCGGCGACGATGGCAAAGCCCTATTGGGCGATTGCAAATTCGAGAGTCACCGGCGGCCCACAGCAATCTGTGTTTCGTGGCGCAGGCTTTCGCGCCGCCTTGTACGTCGCTTATTCGGGCGACTGCGGCTGGCGCTGCTTGCGCTCGTTTTCGCTGACGCTGTTGACCGGCATCGCGTAGCCGTCGTTGCTGCGCTTGGCGACGCCGAGTTTTTTGAGCGCCGGGGCCGACGGCGTGCCGGTGGCGGCAAAGCCGTTGGCGGTTTGGAATTCTTTCATCGCTTGAACTGTGGCGTCGTCGTATTGACCCGAAGCCGGCCCTTCGAGGTAGCCGGCTTTAATCAAGGCGTTTTGAATTTCAGCGACGCGTTCGCCGGGGATGCCGCTGCCGGTCGGGCGCGGCGTGGCGGCTACGGGTGCGGCTTCCGGCTCGGAGCGGCGGCGCACGTAACGATAGCGCACGACGCGGCGACCGTGACGGCCCCGCACGACGACGCGCTCGCGCATCAGCCGCCCGCCGCGTTCGCTGCGGGCCAGCGTACGACGTTCACTGCGGGCCAGCGCGCGACGCTCGCGGCGCGACAGTTTGCCGCCACGCGAGGCCCTTTCGTTGCGCCGCGAGTCGCGCCCGCGCGAAGCTTTGCCGCGCGCTTCATGGCCACGCGATGAACGCCCACGCGCTTCACGGCCACGCGACGATTTACCGCGCGCTGCGCGTTTGCTGCTCGCCGCCGACTTGCGACCACCGCGCGAACGTTTGGCCAGCGCGTCGGGCACGACCAGCGCCGCCAATAGCGCAAGCGTAATCAACCATACAAAACCTCTTCTCATAACCGCTTCTCTTTTCGCCTGAAGTTGAGGGCAACGTGCGTAAGGCCGTCCCGGTCGGGCATTATAGCACTCACTCTTCAAGAGGCAAATCGTATGGCTCCATCAACGTAGATAGCCGGCGCGATTGTGTGGTTTAATGAAGGTTGAGAAACGGAGGTTAGATGAAAGTCATCCTGATCGGCGATGTTGTCGGCAAGCCCGGTCGCCGCGTCCTGCTCGCCAACCTGAAACGCTTGAAGGATCAGCACGAAGCCGAGTTCGTCGTCGCTAACGTCGAGAACGCCGCCGAAGGCGCGGGCCTCGTGCCGAAGATCGGCGACGAAATACTCAGCGCCGGCGTCGATGTGATGACATCAGGCAATCACATCTACGACAAGCGCGAAGTGATCGCCTACATTGAAAACGAGCCGCGCCTGCTGCGCCCGGCCAACTACGCGCCGGAGACGCCCGGTCGCGGCCTCTGGGTCGGCTCGACCGCGTCGGGCACGCCCGTGGCTGTCATCAATCTGCAAGGCCGCGTCTTTATGCCGCCGACTGACTGTCCATTTCATGCCGCCGACCGCTTAGTCACTGAAGTCAGCAGCCGCGCCCGCATCATCCTCGTAGACCATCACGCCGAAGCGACATCCGAGAAGCAGGCGCTTGGTCGTTACCTCGATGGCCGCGTCTCTGCGGTCGTCGGCACACACACGCACGTGCAGACCGCCGACGAACAGGTGTTGAAAGGCGGCACGGCTTATATCACCGACCTCGGTATGAGCGGCCCTTACGATAGCGTCATCGGCGTGCAGAGCGAGTTGATTATCGGGCGCTTCCTGCGCGGTATGCCGACGCGGTTTGAGACTGCGACTGAAGGCGCGAAGCTGTGCGGTGTGGTGGTCGAGATTGATGAACGCAGCGGGCGGGCGACTCACATTGAGCGGTTTCAAGTAAACGGCCAGTGAACGATTGTTGCGATAAACGAAGAAAGCAGGAGGTGGCTCGATGAACCGCCTCCTGCTTTTGCTTTGTAGCCGTGATTACTTAGATGCGGCTTCGATAGATTGGTCGAGTGTCTCGACGGCGAAGTCGGCCTGCTCGCGGTCGATGATGAGCGGCGGCGAAAAACGAATAGCCGATTCGCCCGCGCCTTGGATGACCAGGCCGCGATTGAAGCATTCGAGCACGATCTTATCGCGCAGCTCTGACCACGGCTCAGTGCTGGCCGCGTCGCGGGCAATCTCGCAGCCGATCATCAGCCCGCGCCCACGCACGTCCGTAATCATCTCGCGCTTCTGTTGAAGACTGCGCAGCCGATCCATCATATGCTCGCCGACTTCGCGAGCGTTCTGCATTACGCCCTTTTCAAGTAGCTCAATCGTCTTAAGCGCGGCAACAATGGCCACAGGGTTGCCGCCGAAGGTCGAAGCGTGCGCGCCGACGTGCCAGTTCATCAAGTCGGCCCGCGTCACCAGCACGCCGAGCGGGATGCCGCCGCCGATGGCCTTGGCCATACAGATCATATCGGGAATGACGCCGGTGTGTTCAATCGCCCACATCTTGCCCGTGCGCCCGACGCCCGACTGCACTTCGTCAACGATGAGCAGGATGCCGTGCTCATCGCAGATGCGGCGCAGTTCAGGGAAGAAGTCGGCGTCCGGCACGACGTAGCCGCCTTCGCCCTGTATCGGCTCGGCGATGATGGCGGCGCAGTCTTCGGGCGGCACGGTAGTCTTAAAGATGGTCTGTTCGAGATAACGCGCGACGCGACGGCCTACGCTTTCGCCCGGTCGTCGCTCAAGCGGAAAGCGAATGGGATTCGCGTAAGGAATGTGCGTGACATCGAGCACCTGCGCGCCGAAGCCGCGTCGCTGCGCCGCCTTTGACGCCGTCAGCGACAGCGTCCCGAACGTGCGCCCGTGAAAGGCTCCGCGAAAGGCGATGAACTTTTGCCGGCCCGTCGAATAGACTGCTGCTTTCAGCGCTCCTTCCATTGCCTCTGCGCCGCTGTTGCCATAATGGACTTTCTTATCGAAGTCGCCGGGCGTGATGGCGACCAGCTTTTCGGCCAGCTCCGTTTGATGTGGGTAGTAATAATCCGTGCCGGAGATGTGCGTGAACTCCTGCGCCTGTTTGTAGATGACTTCGGCGATCTCCGGGTGCGCGTGGCCGAGCGCGGCGACGGCGACGCCGGCATTGAAATCCAGGAAGACATTGCCGTCCACGTCTTCGATCATCGCGCCGTAACCGCGCTGGGCGACCAGCGGGTAGCTGCGCGTGTAGCTCGGCGAAATCAGCCGCTCGTCGCGCGCAAGCATCTCGCGGGTGCGCGGGCCGGGCAACGCGGTTTTAATTTCAGGCAGATGTTTTTTCGTCATTGTCTGCATAGAGTCTCCATTCAAGGGATGAGAAGGTTAGGTTGAATATAGATGTAGTTGTTCGTATGCGTTGGCAAGAGCAGGGGATTAATCGCCGAAGAGGTTGCGGCGTATGCGACGCGGAGTATTCTTCAATCTGTTTCTCATAGTCCGGCCCTCCGTTTCGTTATGTCTGCATCTTACCACGCGTGCGGCGAGCGTTCAATTAAAGCCTCTGCTTTAAGGCGCGCACGAATTATTCGATAATTCCGCGCCGCTATTCCGCAATAGTTCTTGCGTGCTAGGTAGGTGCGTGTTAGATTTCATTCTCTGAAAGATTTACGAAGGATGGGAGCAGACTGAACCGGCGCGAGGCGAGTAGTAGATTCAAAGAAAACCGGCATCTCGGATGGGTAAAGGATGCCGGACGGTTTCAGGAAACCTTACACGCGTTATCCACCGCTTCGGCTTAGAGCCAGCACCGTCGTTACTCCCTTAACCAACTCTCTTGCTCTGCTGGGTAGTCACTTGAAGGATGATCGGGCGGAATCCATCGCACGCGGCCTCTGTGTGAGGCGGCGACTGGCATGAGACGCCTCGCCGATGGCTCCGCCTATTGTGTTTGCAGATGCAAGAAACGGGTATCCAACTCTCGCTCTTTGAAGCCGCTGTGGCGCTTCACGCATCGCTTGAACCGGGCGAAGTGATCCAGCGCGCGCTCGATTCGTTGAGCCGTCTGATCGAGGCTGATGCCTGGGCCATCTTCCTGAAAGACGCGCAGGCCGGCCACCTTGAGATGGTGCGCGCCATCAATGCCGCCGCCGTTCCCGCCGTCCCCTTCGTTGATCTTAGCGATAAGCGCTCGCCGGTCGCTGAAGCAGCGCGCGAACAGCGCCTGATCGCAGCGCGCGGCACCTTGACCCCCGCTGCCGGCATCGCCTCGGCGCGAGCCTTATTAGCCGCACCGCTGCTTGCGGCGCATCGACTGGTCGGCGTCGTGCTGGCGGCGCGGCACATGTCGTTTGAGGCGGGCGAAGCGCGCGATTTGGAATTGATCAGCCATTCGCTCGGCTTGGCGCTCGCCAACGCTATCGATTACCGCGACGCGACGCGGCAGACGCTGGTGGATGATTTGACGCGGCTCTACAACGCTCGTTACCTGTACGAGTCGCTTGACACAGAGATACGCCGCGCGCGGCGTTACGGCTCGGCGGTATCGGTCGTCTTCATCGACCTTGACGGCTTCAAGGCGGTCAACGATGTGTACGGCCACCGCGCCGGCTCGGTCACGCTCACCGAAGTCGCGCAGCTCATCCTGGCGTCGGTGCGCGAGTCGGATTTTGTGGCGCGCTACGGCGGCGACGAGTTCGTAATGATGCTGCCGGAAAGCGCGTCCGCGTCGGCGATGCAGATGGCCGAGCGCGTGCGCGCGCAGATCGCCGGGAATTGTTTCAGCGGCGGCGTCGGCGCACATATCCACCTGACCGCGAGCTTCGGCGTCGCCAGTTACCCGGAACACGCACAGACTGCCGAGCGGCTGATCGAACTGGCCGACGCGGCAATGTACGAGGCCAAGCAGCGCCGGAAAGATTCCGTGCAGGTGGCCACATCATCTTGAATAAGTAGTATGGGCCGCGCTCTCCCGCTCGCATCCTCAAAGGCACGGCCCGCGAATTGACTGGAGAAGACAAAGTAGAAAACGATGAGGAATCTGTTTAACCCATTCTCAAGCGACCTCGCCATTGACCTGGGGACCGCCAACACGCTGGTCTACGCCAAAGGGCGCGGCATCGTTGTCAGCGAGCCTTCCATCGTCGCCATCAACAAAATTACTAACAAGGTCGAAGCAGTCGGCAAAGAGGCTAAAGAGATGCTGGGCCGAACGCCCGGCAACATCATCGCCATCCGCCCGATGAAGGATGGCGTGATTGCCGACTTTGAAGTGACCGAAAAGATGTTGCAGCACTTCATCCGCAAGGCCCACAACGGGCGCTCGTGGGTAAGCCCACGCGTCGTCATCGGCGTGCCCGGCGAGATCACACAGGTCGAGCGCCGCGCCGTCGAAGACGCCGCTTATCGCGCCAAAGCCTCAAAGGTCTATCTGGTCGCCGAAGCGATGGCGGCAGCCATCGGCGCGGGCCTGCCGATCACCGAGCCTTACGGCAATATGATCGTAGACATCGGCGGCGGCACGACCGACATCGCCGTCATCTCGCTGTCGGGCATCGTCTACTCGCGCGCCGTCCGCGTTGCCGGCAACGAGCTGGACGAGGCCATCATTCAGTACATCAAGCGCAAGTACAACCTGCTGATCGGCGAGCGCACGGCTGAATCGATCAAGATCGAACTCGGCTCGGCCTGGCCAATGGAAGAGCCGATGCAGATGGAGATCAAGGGGCGCAACCTGATCGAAGGCGTGCCGCGCACCATCACCATCACCGATGAAGAAGTGCGCGAAGCTCTGGCTGACCCGATCTCTACGATTGTCAACGCCGTGCGCGTGGCGCTCGAACGGACGCCGCCTGAACTGTCAGCCGACATCGCCGAGCGCGGCATCGTGTTGACGGGCGGCGGCGCGCTGCTCAAGGGCATCGACAAGCGCCTGATGAACGAAACCGGCGTGCCGGTGTCGTTAGCCGAAAACCCGCTCTCATCGGTCGCGCTCGGAACGGGCAAGATGCTTGCCGATTTCGACCTGCTCAATCGCGTGAGCTGGGAAAACACGATGATCCATCACAGCCTGTGAGCAGAGACTAGAGGCTGGAGACTAGAGACTAGCTTTAGCGCGACCTCTAGCCTCTAGCCTCTAGTCTCTAGTCTCTGTTGTATGACAGCGAGTCCTGCTTCACAGCGTAGAGCGGCGTGGTGGCTGGCGGCGTTGCTGCTCGGCCAGGTGGTCTTGATGTCGGCGACGGCCAAGCACCCCGAAAACGAGCAATCGATCTTTCGTACCTGGGTGATGACGCCGCTGTCATTCGTTGAGCGCCTCGTCAACGGCGTCGTCTCTGCGGTGACTGGAACGATTAGCAGCTATGTAGACCTGCGCCACGCCCGCGCCGAGAACATCGAACTGCGCGAGAAGAACGACCAGTTGCTCGGCGAGCTGAACGAGTGGCGCGAGCGCGGGGCCGAGCTTGAGCGCGTGCGAACACAACTCGCGCTGCCGCCGCACGCGCAGTATCGCAGCCTCGCCGCTAACATCATCGCGCGCGACACGACGACGTGGTTCCGTCGCCTGACGATTGATCGCGGCAGGCTCGATGGCGTGGATTTCAACATGCCGGTGATGACGGCTGGCGGCGTCGTCGGGCGAGTGATTTCGCGCGGCCCGAACTACTCGGTCGTGCAGGTTATCACCGACAAGCAGGCGGGCGTCGGCGCGATGCTGCAAAATTCGCGCGCGATGGGCGAAGTGCGCGGGATGGATAGCGCCCACTGTGAAATGAAGAACGTCTCGTCCGCCATCAATGTCCAAGAGGGCGAATCAGTCGTCACGACGGGGCTTGACCGCATCTACCCGAAGGGCTTGCTGGTCGGCACGGTCGAACGCATCGAACAAGACCCGAACGCGCCGTTCAACAAGATCATCATCAAGCTGACCGCCCCGGTTGATCGCCTCGAACACGTTCTCGTCTTGATGGTCGAGGCGAAAGATTTGAAGATTGACGAAGGAACAAAATAATTTTGGATTTTCATGGCTTGGCGCTACGCGCCGGCGATTGCCGATTTTGGATTAAGGGAATAGACAGGCTCGCTTATCGCCGCCTTGTTCCGTCAATCCAAAATCGCCGGCGCGTAGCGCCAAGCCATGAAAATTTAAAATCGCGTTGAGGTAGCCGGACGAGTGCAGACATTCAAGATTGTCCTGACCATCTTCGTCGTGCTCTTGCTACAGATGTTGCTTCCCAATTACCTGCCGTTTTTTAAGTACGTAGACCTGCCGCTGGTGGTGACGGTCTATTTCGGGTTGCAGCGCGCGCCGATGCTGGCGATGTTCAGCGGTCTGGCGCTCGGCCTCGGCGGCGACGCGTTGGCGGGCGGCGTCCTCGGCGTTGGCGGCTTTGCTAAGACGCTGATAGGCTATTTGGTAGCAGTGGCGAGCGTGCGCTTCGCCCTCGAAAACCCGCTGGCGCGGCTGGCGATGGTGGCCCTCAGTTCGGCCACCAACACGGTACTTTTCATTGGACTGTACTTGATGCTTGACCAGCCATTGCCAGAGGTAGCGACCTACGCCGACTTAGGGCGGCGCGTCGGTTGGGGCACACTGGGCGACACGGCAATGGCCATCGTCGTGTTCATCGTGTTAGATCGTATCTTCTCAGAGCAGGCGGCGGCCCGCCGTATGGCGATTAAGAAGAGGTTCTATGAGTAGCAAAAAGGACCAGCGCAAAGAAGAAGTGCAGAACTTCGAGTTGCGGCTGCACGGCATCCAGTATCTCATCCTTGTCATACTGGTGGCGCTCGGCATCCGCTTCTACTTCCTGCAAGTCTCGCAGCACGACGTTTACGTGGCGCGGGCCGAAAACAACCGCATCCGCGAAATCCCGATCCTCGCTTCGCGCGGCCTCATCCTCGACCGCAACAAGGTCGTGCTGGTTGACAACACGCCGGCCTTCAATATCGTCGTGATGCCGGAAGACATCACCGACAAGGCCGATACCATCCGCGCGCTGGCCGAGAACCTCGGCGTTGAACGCGACGAATTCATCGCCCACCTCAACGACCCGATGCGCCCGAAGTCGCTGCCGATCCTGGTTAAACAGAACGCCACGCCCGCCGACAGCCAGTGGGTAGCCGCGCACGAGTTGGAGCACCCTGAAATCCAGGTCGAGCAGCAGCCGCAGCGGCTCTACAAGTACGGCAAGACCGCTGCTCACGTGCTCGGCTACATCGGCGAGATCAACCCGAAGCAGCTTGAGATGCAGAGGTATCAAGACGGGGGGTACAAGTCCGGTGACATCATCGGGCAGGGCGGCATCGAGGCGGTTTATGACAAGATTCTGCGCGGCGCTGATGGCAAGCGCCGCGTGATGGTCGATAGCAAGGGCCGCTTCGTCGCCGAGCTTGAGCGCGTCGATCCGATCAAAGGGCAGGACGTTATCACGTCGCTCGACATCGACATTCAGCGCGTCGCCGAAGACCAGTTTGAAGAGAAGCACGCCACCGGCGCGGCGGTCGCAATGGACCCACGCAATGGCGAGATACTGGCGATGGTTTCGGTGCCGAGCTTCGACCCTAACGTTTTCGCGCGCAACGTCATCTCGTCCGACAACCGCAAAGAGCTGCGCGCCATCATCAGTGACCCGACTCACCCGCTCTTCAACAAGGCGTTGCAGAGCATCTATCCCACGGGTTCGACCTGGAAGATTATGATGGCGACTGCCGCGCTCGAAGAAGGGACGATCACGCCGACCAGTTCCAAGATCATCTGCGGCGGCGGCCTCTCGGTCGGCAATCGTTTCCTGCACGACAGCGGCGGCAACCACGGTATGCCCGACATTCACGCCGCCATCGTCCATTCGTGCGATGGCTATTTCTATCGCCTCGGATTGAAGATGGGCGTGGACAAGATCAACGAATGGGTGCAGCGCTTCGGCATGGGTCACAAGACCGGCATCGACTTGCCGTCTGAGACGCGCGGCATCATTCCGAGCCGCGATTGGAAGCGCCGCGTCAACCCGCGCGACCCGGTGTGGAAGGACTTCGACACGGCCATCTGTGCCATCGGTCAGGGGTCTGTGGCGGTCCCGCCGATGCAATTGTTACGCGCCGAGTCGGGCATCGCTATGGGCGGCGAGTATCACACGCCGCACATCTTCAAAGAAGCCAAAGCGACGCAGCTTGCCGAGGCGAAGTATTACGACAACCAGCCGACCGAGCTGAAGCTGTCGAGGGTGACAGTAGATATTGTGACTACGGCGATGTGGGGTGTGGTCAACGAAGGCGGCACGGCGGGCCGCGTGCCTTTCCCGCGTGAGCTGAACATCGGCGGCAAGACCGGCACGGCCCAAGTCATCGCTAAAGAAAAGGTGCGCGGCAAAGAGCACAAGGACCACTCGTGGTTCATCGGCTTCGCGCCGATGAAGACCGACGAGAAGCCGGAGATCGGCGTCGTCTGCATCACTGAGAACGGCGGCTGGGGCGCGTCGGCTTCGGCTCCGACCGTCAACAAGATTATCTCGGCCTACTATTCAAAGAAGCTGAACCGGCAGTTGCTGCCCGACCTCGATATGGTGGCGATACAGGCGCGGAACAGTAGCCCGACGCTGGCGATGGCAACGGTGCCGCCAGTCAAAGATGTGGACCGCAAGCGCGCGCCGGTGCGGCAGTAGTTGCTGTTTCAGTGCGCGCGTCGTGGCGTGTTAAGATTGGAGCGGCGGAATCGGTTGCTCGGCCACCCCTTTGAAAGGGCCGCGCGTTAGTTGCAAGTGATGGTTGATTTCAATCGCAAGTCATATAGAGACATCGACTGGCTGTTGTTGTTGACGCCGGTGGCGTTGACGGTGCTGGGCTGCGTCGGCATTCACAGCACCGCGCCGCGCGACGAGATGAAGAAACAACTCATCGCGCTCGGCATCGGTCTGGTCTTTGCCGTCATCCTGATGCTCAACGATTATCGCAAAATCATCATCAATGTCGCGCCCTTCTTCTACGCCGCGATTATGGTGATGCTGATTCTCGTGCTGTTCGTGGGCCGGGAGATCAACGGCAACAAGGCGTGGCTGCACGTGGCCGGCTTCAGCTTGCAGCCGAGCGAATTCGCCAAGGCCGCGACCATCCTGATGCTCTCGCGCCATATGGCACAACCGCGCATCGGCACGCTGTCTCTCAAAGACATGATCATCATGGGCGCGATCACGATGCCGCCGATTATACTGATCGCGCTCGAACATGACACCGGCACGATGTTGACGTTTGGCGCAATCCTCGGCTCGTTTTACTTTCTCGGTGGTATGCGCAAGGTGCTGGTTGCCGTCGCGCTCGTCGGCGTTGTGGTCGGCTTATTCGCCGTCTACCCGCACCTCAAGGGCTATCAGAAAGAGCGCATCGATGTCATCATCCACCCGGAGAAGGCCGACCCGAAGGGCTACGCCTACCAGACGATTCAGTCGGTGATCGCGGTCGGTTCGGGCGGCGTGATGGGCAAAGGCGTCGGCCAGAGCACGCAGGGCAAGCTCGGCTTTCTGCCCTTCGCGTGGACCGATTTTATCGCCGCTGTGATCGCCGAAGAGATGGGCTTTGCCGGCATCCTGATGATGATGGCGCTCTACCTGATCTTCATCTGGCGAATGGTGGCCGTAGCGGTCGGCTCGCGCGACCGCGCCGGCGCGTTAATGATAATGGGATTCGTCGCGCTGATCGGCTTTCACATCCTCTGCAATCTGGGAATGGTGGTGGGAATGATGCCGATTATGGGAATCCCGCTGCCGTTGATGAGTTCAGGAGGCACTGCCGTTATCTCAATGTTTATTGGCGTCGGCCTCGCTCTTAGCGTACGCTTGAGAAGATTTGTTAATTAGTTGCCAGTTGAATAATGACCAATTACGAAAAGTATAAAACCGCACTCGATTCGATACTGCCGACGGTCGAAAAGCCGGCGCGTTATACGGGCGGCGAATGGAACGCCATCCGCAAAGCCGGTGACGACATCACCACGCGCGTCGCGCTCTGCTTCCCCGACACCTACGAGATTGGTATGAGCCATCTCGGCTTGAAGATTCTCTACAGCCTGCTCAATGGCCGGCAGGGATGGCAGGCCGAGCGCGTCTACGCGCCGTGGCCCGATATGGAAGCGCGATTGCGCGAGCGCGGGCTGCCGCTGTTGTCGCTCGAAAGTTACACGCCGCTCTCAGACTTCGACATCGTCGGTTTCTCGCTGCAATACGAGTTGACCTACACGAATCTCTTAACGATGCTCGACCTCGGCGGCATCCCGCTGCGCAGCGCCGACCGCACGCTCGACCATCCGCTCGTCATCGCCGGCGGCCCGTGTGTTTATTCAAGCGAGCCGATTGCCGACTTCATTGACGTGTTTCTGATCGGCGACGGCGAAGAAGCCTTCCCTGAATTGATCGCGCGCTATATGGAGTTGCGCGATTCGGATATGGAGCTGACGCGCAGGCAGGTGTTGAAAGAGCTGGCGCGCATCGAGGGAATGTATGTGCCGTCGCTCTACACCGTGTCGCCGAGTCCGCAGCACGGCCTGTTGATCGTCAACCGGCCCGAAGACGAAGAGATTCCGTTCCCGATTCGCCGCCGCGTTGTCAAAGACATCAACGACTACCCGTTCCCGACCGAATCGCCCGTGCCCAACATCGAAGCGGTTCACGACCGTATGTCGGTTGAGATCGCGCGCGGCTGCGTTGACGGCTGCCGCTTCTGTCAGGCGGGGACGATCTATCGCCCCGTGCGCGAGCGCGACCCCAAGGCCATTGTCAATACATTGATCGATGGCATCGAGAAGGGCGGCTACGACGAGACCAGCTTGACCTCGCTTTCGACGGCGGACTACACCTGCCTTGAGCCGCTGGTGAAGATGCTCGGCACGGAACTCGAACGGCGCAAGGTGAGCTTTTCGGTTTCGTCATTGCGCGCGTCGGGCGTCAAGGAATCGTTAGCGCGCGAGATCGCTCGCGTTCGCAAGACCGGATTTACCATCGCGCCCGAAGCCGGCACGCAGCGTATGCGCGATGTCATCAATAAGAACGTCACCGAAGAGGACGTGCTGAAGTCGTGCGCTGTCGCTTTTGAAGAAGGCTGGTCGGCGATGAAGATGTATTTCATGATCGGCCTGCCGACCGAAACCGAAGAGGATGTGCGCGGCATCGCCGAGCTTGGCCGACGAGTGCGCGAGCTTGGCCGCGCGCGATTCAACAAGAACGTCAAAGTCACCTGTTCGGCTTCGTACTTTGTGCCCAAACCGCACACGCCGTTTCAATGGTGTCAGCAGGAAGGCATCGAATCAATCAAACAGAAGCAGCGCATACTGCGCGAGCTTGGCCGCCGCTACCGCATCGAAGTGAAGGTGCATCACGCCGAGACTTCGGTGCTGGAAGGCATCATCTCGCGCGGCGACCGTAGGCTTGCAAAGGTCATCGAGCGCGCCTGGCGTATGGGCTGTCGCTTCGATGGCTGGTCAGAGCATTTCAATTTCGAGCGCTGGATGGAAGCCTTCGCGCTTGAGGGCATCGACCCGGCGCAGTACTTGAAAGAACTGCCGGTGCGCGAATTCGACAAGCCGCGTGCGCCGCTTGTGCAGATGGTCTGGGATCACCTGGACACGCTGGTCAAGCCGGAGTTCAACGCGCGCGAATACATCAAGGGAATCAAAGCGAAAATCTCGCCGCCCTGCGAACTGCCGGTCAAGCGCATTGACGGACGACCGACGGCGATTGCGCCATCGCACGAAGAGTTCGAGCGCGTGGCGAATCAACCGTTGCTCTGTTACGTGTGCGGCCTTGAATGTGACCTCACCGTGTCGCGCGAGCACTTGCTGAAAGCGCACGCGATGCACGAAGAGGTTCGCACCTATGACGAGCGCATCGCCGCGCTCACGGCTGAAGCGGCACAGCCGCTCGTGCAACTCCAGGGGTCGGGAGCCGGGAGCCGGGAGCCGGAAGGGAGCGGTGAAATTCTTTCTCCGACCCCTGACCCCCGACCCCTGCCCCCTTCCTATCGCTATCGCGCGACATTCGAGAAGGGCGAGCAGGTCAAGTACCTATCGCATCTCGATATGACGCGCACCCTGCCGCGTGCTTTCCGGCGTGCGCGGGTTCGGCTCGGCTATTCGCAGGGCTTTCACCCGATGCCGCTCATCCAGTATGGGCCGGCGCTCGGCGTCGGCACGGTCGGCGAGAACGAATTGATTGACTTTGAAACGTTCGATTCGCTTGACGAGGCGGACTTCCTTGAACGCGTCAATGCCAGTTTGCCCCCCGGCTTTCGCTTCAAACGGCTTGAGCGGTTGACGCCGACTTCGCCGTCGCTGGTTAAAGAAGTGAACCGTGCTGACTGGCTGATCGCGCTCGACGTGCCGGAGATTCAGTTGGCAGTGGCGCGATTGCTTGAACGTCGCGCCGCGCTTGTTGGGGATGCCCGCGAGATACATCAAGCGCTCGCGGATGAATTCCTCGCGCGCGAATCATTAGTCATCGAGCGCGTGCGCAAAGACAAGCGGCAGCGCATCGACGTGCGACGTTACACAAAGGCGTTGCGTGTTGACGCGGCGACCGGCGGTCTGGTGATTACCACCGAGATGACGCCGCAGGGAGGCGTCAAGCCCATTGAGGTCGCCGCCGCGATTTACGAATTAACGGAAGGAGAAAAGCTTTCCATCAGCTCGCGCGTGCGGCGCTTGCGTCTGTATCAGGAGACGCCGGCGCTCAACCCTGCGCCCGGCGCTACCGACGCCGCCTGCGCGAGCATGCAATAAAAGTGATGAGTAATGAGTAACGAGTAATGAGTTTAATGTTCATTACAACTCATCACTCATCACTCATCACTGAATTCGGTTTGTGCTACGAAGCAGCACGGGTAGGTTTTGAAATGCGCTTCGCTCAGGCGCGATTGCGCCGCGAAGTTAATGACGAGAGCGAAGCGACCGCAGTCGCTCAAGAGCGCGTCGGTATATCGGTTATAGACTCAGGCGGAGCCGCTTTTATTCGATGAAGATTTGCCGCCCGCCGTCGCAGTTTTGATTCCGAGCGTTTTCTGATTTCGAGTCCGCCGCAGCGTGACTCAATCGAGAACCCGCGATTTCACTCACCGGCTGACCGCTCCACCGCAGACTCTGCGCCGTGATCCGAACGTCGTCGCACGTGTGACGACCGCCGGTCCACCTCGTTCGCTTACCCGCCTGCCGGCACGACCCATTACCAGGAGAATCCATGGCAAAAGAATTGATCATTAGCGCGAACGTGCATGAGAAGAAGGTCGCCATTCTCGAAGACGGCTTGGTGACGGAGTTTTATGTCGAGCGCCGCGACGAAAATCAAGGCGTCGTCGGCAACCTCTATAAAGGTCGGGTGATGAAAGTGCTGCCCGGCATGCAGTCGGCCTTCGTTGACATCGGCCTTGAGCGCGATGCGTTCCTCTACGTCTCGGACTTCACCGAGTTCATGGAAGAGGAAGACGAGATCGACTTCCGCGAAGCCGGCGAAGAAAAGGCGGCTCGCGCGGACGAGCCGAAGCCTGCGCGCACAGACGAGCCGAAGCCTGCGCGCACAGATGACCGCTCGCGCCGCCAGGATCAGCGGCGTCCTGCTGCTGCCGCCGCCCGACCTGCTCCCGGAAGCCGACGTGAAGAAGAGCATGCCGAGTCCGATCTCGGCATCGAAGACATCGTCGAGCAGTTAGCCGAGATCGCCGACGAAAGGATGATCCCGCCGCCGCCGACTGAAGAGGAGATCGCCGCCCAGTCTGAAGATCGAATGGTCGAAGCGGCTGATGCGCAGGTCGAAGAGTTTTACATCGAGCGGATCACCGATGAGCCTTATGAATCGCGTTACGAGACGGCGGTCGAATCTCCCGTCGAGACAGGCGGTGAATTTGTAGCCGGGACCACAGAAGCCGCGCCGGTCACAGAGACTGACGAAGAAGCCGTTGCCGAGCCGGTGGCCGAACCCGAAGCAGGCAAGTCGCGTCGCCGCTCGCGCAGCAAGAAGCCCGCCGAGAAGCCCGAGCCGAAATCGCGGCGCAAGGCGGCGCAGCCCGAAGCGCAGGCGGAAGGGAAGACTGAAGCCAAGACTGAAGCCAAGAGTGAAGCTAAGAGTGAAGCTAAGACTGAAGCCGCGCCGGCTAAGACCAGCACGCGCAAGTCGGGCGCAAAGACACCGGCGAAGCGTGCGCGGCGCGGAGCTTCAGCCGCCGCGCCGGTCGAAGCCGCGCCCGCCGACGAAGAGAATTTCGAGCGCATCACCGACGAAGACCTCGCCGGCGACGCGGGCGACTTGTTGAAGGACGCTATGGTTCAGGAGAAGATCATTGATAGGGTTCATCAGGCCGAGTACGCGACGCCGCCCGTTGTGCGCGAGCCGGAACCGGAATGGCGCGTCGGCAGTTTCCGTGCCGTCGGCGATGATGAAGGCTTTCAGCGGGTTGTTGACGAATCAGCCCCGCAGCCGAACGCAGAAGATCGGCGCAAAGAAGCTTCAACGAACGACGCGACGACCGGCGGCGAGGCCGATGATGCGACGGTCACGCCGTTTCGCCACATCGGCGAAGCGCTGCCCGGCTGGCTGCGCGAACGGCTCGACGCCGTAGGAATGAACGATGTGCCGTCGGACACCGATGCCGAAGGCGGCGCGCGTGACGAGGCTTCGGACGCCTCGTCATCAGAGGCGGAAGACCGCAACGCCGGGGTTCGTGATCGCGGCCCGCGCGCCGAGTTCTCGCAACGTCGCGGAGGTCGTGGCCGTCGCCGCCGTCATCAAGGTCCGCCGCCATCAGGCGGATCAGTCGCGGTCGGCGATGAAGGCGGCGAAGCCGGAGCGGAAGGCGATGGCGGCGATCAGGCGGTTGAAGAACCGCCGAGACCGGAAGCAAGACCGGAAGCAAGACCGGAAGCGAGACTGGAAGCGAGACCGGAAGCGCCGCGCCAGCGCTTTGATCGCCGTGACGACAACCGGCGCGATGACCGGCGCGGCGATGGCCGCCGTCCCGACGCGCGGCGTGATAGCCGCGACGAGCGCGGCGACCCGCGACGAGAGGAGCGCAGCGAAAGCCGACCGGATCAACAGCGGCAGCCTTCGCGCCGGCCCGAACGCAGCGGCCCGCCGACCATCAGCGAGCTTCTCCACGAAGGGCAAGAGATTCTCGTGCAGATCGCTAAAGAGCCGATTGCCAAGAAAGGCGCACGCATCACGTCGCACATCGCGCTGCCGGGGCGTTATCTGGTTTATATGCCGACGGTCAATCACGTCGGCGTTTCGCGCAAGATTCCAAGCGATCAGGAGCGCATACGCTTGAAGCGCATCGTCAGCAGCCTGCGCGAGCGCGAAGGCGGCACCGGCGGCTTCATCGCGCGAACGGCTTGCGCCGGTCACACCGAGCAAGAGTTGCACGACGATATGCGTTACCTGCTGCGCACCTGGGCCGACGTTCGCAAGAAGACCGACCGCTCGAAAGCGCCGTCGATGGTCCACCAGGACCTTGACCTCGTGCAGCGCATCCTGCGCGACCAGATTTCCGAAGAGTTTTCGGCGATCCGCATCGATAATGAAGTCGAGTACGCGCGCATCGTCGAGTTCGTCCACCGCGTGCAGCCGAAGATGGTCAATCGCGTCAAGCTCTACACCGGCAACCAGCCGATCTTTGAGAAGTTCACCGTGCAGCCGGAAATAGACAAGGCCGTGCGCCCGCGCGTGTGGCTGCGGTCGGGCGGCTACATTGTAATCAATCAGACAGAGGCGCTGGTCGCTATCGATGTGAACACGGGCAAGTTCGTCGGCAAGTCGGACAAGCTCGAAGACACGATCACGCGAACGAACCTCGAAGCCGTCAAAGAGATCGTCCGCCAGATACGGCTGCGCGACCTTGGCGGCATCATCGTGCTCGACTTGATTGATATGGAAGAGCGCAAGAACCGTCAGCGCGTGATGACTGCCTTGCAGCAGGAGCTGGCGCACGACCGCGCGCCGTCGAAGATTCTTTCGATTAACGATTTCGGGCTGGTCGCCATCACCCGCAAGCGCGTCAAGCAATCGCTCGAACGGACGCTCTGCTCGCCCTGCCCTTATTGCACGGGCGCTGGGATGGTCAAGTCGTCGCAGACGATGTGCTTCGAGATACTCGAACAGGCGAAGGCCATATCGAAGCAAGTGACCAGCAGCAACGATGTGATGTTGCGAGTATCGCCGCAGGTGGCCGAGGCGCTGCGCTCGGCTGAGCGCGCCGTGTACGAAGAGATCGAGGCTTACTTCAACACGCCGATCACCCTCGAAGCCGACCCGAATTTGCACCAGGAGCAATTCGACTTCGCGGTGATGTAATCAGGATACAGGATTCAGGATACAGGATTCAGGGAGGCTGCTGGTTCGCGAGCGATCTGATTCGGCAGCAGCCTCCTACATCCTGTCCTGTACCTGAATCCTGACTCCTGTATCCTGTATCCTGTTTCCTCCCCTACGCCGTGGCTGCTTTGGCGGCGACTTCTTCCTTAATCTCTTCGCCAGCAACCATCGGGTAGATCAATCCGGCAAGCACTGCGCCAACGAGAGGCGCGACCCAGAAGAGCCAGAGTTGATTGATCGCCCACCCGCCGACAAACAGAGCCGGGCCGGTGCTGCGCGCCGGGTTGACCGACGTGTTCGTCACCGGAATGCTGATGAGATGAATGAGCGTCAGCCCCAGGCCGATGGCGATGGGCGCAAGGCCCTGCGGCGCGCGTTTGTCGGTCGCGCCGAGAATGATCATCAGGAACATCAAAGTCATTACGACTTCGCACACCAGCGCCGCCGCCAGCGTGTAGCTGCCGGGCGAGTGCTCGCCATAACCGTTAGCGGCGAAGTTGCCGATAGTAAAGCCGGGCTTGCCGCCGGCGATCAAGTAGAGCACGCCCGCGCCGGCAATCGCGCCCGCCACCTGGGCGACGACGTAAGGCAACAGCTCCGAGGCCGGGAACCGCTTCGCCGTGACCAGGCCGACGGTGACGGCGGGGTTCAAGTGACAGCCGGAAATGTGACCGATGGCGTAGGCCATCGTCAGGACGGTCAGGCCGAACGCCAGCGAAACGCCGAGAAAGCCGATGCCGAAGCTCGTACCGCCGCTTTGAAACGCAGCGGCCAACACGGCGCTGCCGCAGCCGCCGAGAACCAACCAGAAGGTACCAATAAATTCTGCTGAAGCTCGTCGAGTTATTGACATAGATACGCTCCTTCTTTCGAGGTCAAGTGTCGGGGATGACGGCAACGTTCTACGCCCTTTTGCTGGAAAAGTACAGCAGAATTGCGCACCTTCGCCTGCTCTGGCCGAGCCACCTTTGCCCGTCACGTCCTGCCGCGCCTGTGGTATCATTGGCCAGATTCAGAAGCTGATTGTATGGAGAGGCGAAGATGAGATCAGTTCAACACCGGCATTACACGCCTGAAGAGTACCTTGAACTGGAACGGGCCGCCGAGTTCAAGAGCGAATACCTCGACGGCCAGATCTACGCAATGGCTGGGGCCAGTCCGACGCATTCGGCCATTCTTTTCAATTTGAATGGCCAAGTGGCCCCACAGCTAAAACAACCCTGTCGTGGCTTTTCCAATGACAGTAAAGTACAGACGAGTTACAGCGGGTTGTACGCTTATCCCGATTTGATTGTCGTATGTGGCGAACCAGTGTGGCGTGATAAGAGGGGAGACGTATTGCTCAACCCGAAAGTCATCTTTGAAGTGCTCTCGCCTTCAACTGAGACCTACGACCGCACGGAAAAATTCTATCGCTATCAAATGCTCGAAAGCTTCACCGATTATGTTCTGATCGCCCAAGCCGAGCCGCGCATCGAACACTTCGCGCGCCACCCCAACACCGGCTGGGTGTTCAACTATGTGAAGGGGCTGGACAGCAGCCTGACGATTGACTCAATCGGCTGCACGCTTGAACTGGCGCGAATCTACAGCGGCATTGAGTTCACCGAAACGCCCGCCTCTTAGCCTGCAACTACTGTTCGTTACTTGCCGGTCGTCAGCCAGCGGTCGCGGACTTTCACCTGTTCAGGCGTCGGGCTGGGCAGAGCAACCAGGCGATAGGCGGCTTGCTGCTCGCCGGCGACCTGCATCGAGATGGTCTTGCTGACGCCTGCGCGCTTGATGTCCACCTTCACCGGCTTGCCGATGTTTTTGGTCAGCACGTCGAACACCGTCCCGAAGCCGCGCCGCACTTCGAGACCTTCGATTGATACCAGCACGTCGCCGGTTTGCAATCCCGCCGCCGCCGCCGTCGAGCCGGGCTGCACGCGCGTCAATTGAATGTGGCCGTCGTTATTCACCGTCGTGTCGAAACCGAGGCGCGGCGTCGATTTTGAACCCGTCTCTGCCTTATAACCCGCATAACCGAATATCTCGTCGTAGGGCGGCACGTCCACGCCCCACACATAACGACTATAAAAGTCGTGGTAGTCGCGCTTCGTCAGGCGATTGATGACGGCGATCATGTCTTCAGTCGTGAAGCCCTTGCTATGTTTGTAGTGTTCGTTATAAAGCGCACGCATCACGTCGTCCAGCCCCGCTTGCCCGGCGGTGTCGTGGATGATCGAAATGTCAAGCAGCGCGCCGAGGTTCTGCCCCTGCGTGTAATACGAGATGTCGAAAGCCGTCGGCGTGTCGTAGCCGAGCCAGGTCGAGGTCGAAGCGTTGGCCGGCGAGATATAACGCCGCGCTGGGTTCGACTCAACGCCTGTTATTGCGACAGTGGCGGCTTGCACGAACTGCTCGCGGTTGCGAAGGCCCGCGCGCAGCAGCGCCACGCTGCTGTAATAGTTGGTGAAGCCTTCCGAAACCCACAGCAGCGGCGTCTCGTTCTCGTGTGAATAATCGTACGGCCACATCTCGGCAGGGCGCAGCCGCTTGACGTTCCAGAGGTGGAAGAACTCGTGTGCCGCTGTGCCGATCAACGCCTCTGGCTCGTTGCCAAACGCAAAAGCGACGAACGAGTTCAAGTGTTCAAGCGCGCCGCCGGCATTCGATTCAGGCCGCGCGAAGAAGTAGAAGTGAACGTACTTCTCATAAGGCAACTCGCCGAAGACCGCGCCTTCGACCACGGCTACCTTGCGAATCATATCGCTGAACTTTTCGGCTTTCTCTTTGGCGAACGCGCCCGCCGGTGTCGTCACTAAGTAATGTAGCTTGCCTGACACATCGAACTTCAGCAGGTCGAAGCGGCCCATCTCGGTCGGCGCGTCAACCAGCGTGTCGTAGTCGGAAGCCGTGAAGGTGTTCGGGTCGGCGGTCTCTTTCAGCGCCGAGATAATCTGCCAGCCGCTCGGCGCTTCAAAGCGAACGGTGCTTGGGCGGTCGCGGTGGCCTTCGGCCATCAGGAACAGTTGGATGCCGGTGAAGAAGGCGTAATCCTTTGCGATCTTCGCCTGATTGAGCGCCAGCGTTTCGGCGCGATAATCGAATTCGACCTTGAGGCGGTCAATGCCTTTCGTCGCTACGCGCCACGTCTGCTTGCGCGTCATCACGGGTTGCAGCCGCGCGCCTTTCGTGTCGGTGACGGTGAAGCGCAGGATGTTCCTGGCATAGTTCTCGACTGTGTACCAGCCCGGCGTCCACGTCGGCAACTGCAATCGCAATTCGTCTTCGCGGATGTTCTGCACGTCGGCGGTGACGTGAAAGAGCTGCTGTTCCTGGTTGGCGATGGCGACCGTGTAGTCGATGCGGAACGACTTGTCCTGCGCGAACGCAGCCGGCGCGGCAGATAGAATAAAGAGGGCGACCGCGATGAATAGACGCGATGAGTTTTTTCTAATCATTGATTGATATTCTCTCTTTCAGTAGGCTCGACGATTGTGGGCACAGACCGCCAACTATTCTCTTATCATTTAGCCTGGGAAGGGCACGCCGGCGCGCTCGGCATGCTCACGAATGCGGGCAACAATCTCAAGCGCGAGTTCAAGCGCGCGGCGGCCTTCCGCGCCGGTCACGCGAACCTCGCCTCCGTTGATCGCCGCGAGGAACGATTCGATCTCAAGCCGCAACGGCTCGTCGCGCTCGACTGCAAGCGCGCGTGCGTCGAACGTCATTCGGCCATCAGCACTCGGCTTGATCGACACGGTCGCCGCCTCCTGCGCCGCGTAATCAATCGAGATGTATTCGTGCGGCTGAAACAAGCGCACCTTGCGAGATTTCTCAAGCGACACGCGGCTGGCTGTAAGGTTCGCTACACAACCGTTCTCGAACTCGACGCGGGCGTTGGCAATGTCGATGTGCGGCGTCAGGATCGGAATGCCGGCGGCGCGCACGTCGCGCACCTGGCTTGACGCCAGCGACAGCACGACATCAATGTCGTGAATCATCAAGTCCATCACCACGTCTACGTCGAGGCTGCGCGGCGTGAAGAGACTCAGCCGGTGCGCCTCGAAGAAACGCGGCGTCGTGACGATCTGGCGGGCGGCGATGACCGCCGGGTTGAAGCGTTCGAGGTGGCCGACCTGCAACACCGCGCCACTCTTTCGGGCCGCGCTCATCATCGCGTCGGCTTCGTCGAGCGTGCGCGCGAGGGGTTTTTCGACGAGGACGTGAATGCCTCTTGCAAGCAGAGCCGTGGCGATCTCTGCGTGCAAGACGGTCGGCACGGCTAAGCTGACGGCGTCCACTTTGCCGATCAACTCGGAGTAATCAACGCAGAAGGCGGCGTCGAATCGCTCGGCCACCGGCCTGCCGTTCGCTTCGTTGATGTCGCAGATAATGGTGAGCTGCGCGCTCGCGGATTGCGAGTAGACGCGCGCGTGCTCGCGTCCAAAGCTGCCCGCGCCAATAACGCCGACTCGAATCATGCGGTGAATCATTCCTTTCGCGGCGAAGCTTGACCCCGCCGATGCGGCTGCCTAGACTGACTACTTCGTCAACGCAAGCGATAAACAACGATGAAGGCTCCTCATCATCCATCTGCGCCGCCCGCGCGCGAAACAAACAGTTTAGATGAACCGTCAGCGACTGCCAAGCAAAGGCTATGGCGTCTGCTGGTCTTAGTAGCGACGGCGTTCGTCACATTCTTTTTCGGGCTGGGGCGATTGGCGCTGCTGGGGCCTGACGAGCCGCGCTATGCCGAGATCGCCCGCGAGATGTTCGCGTCCGGCGACTGGATTTCGCCGCGCCTGTGCGGCTGTCTGTGGTTCGAGAAGCCGGCGCTGGTTTACTGGATGTCGGCGCTCGGCTATCGCGTCTTCGGCGTCAACGAATTTGCCGCACGTCTGCCTGTAGCCCTTGCCGCGACATTAACCGCCTTGCTGCTCTACTTCGTTATTCGACGGCTGGCCTCACCGCGCATGGCGTGGATGACGGCGCTCGTGCTGCTGACGAGCGTGATGTTTATCGGTTACGCGCGCGTCGCCGCGCCTGATATGCCGCTGGCGGCAACAATGGCTTTAGCCTTGCTCTCCGGTTTTCTTGCAACACAAGTGAGCGGGCGAAGGCGCACGCTGCTGTGGATGGTTTCATTCGCGGCAATGGGACTGGCAATGCTGGCGAAGGGGTTAGCGGGCGTTGTGCTCGTGGCGCTGATCTTGGCCTTCTATTTTATGTGGATGCGGCGGACGCGCTTCATCAACTGGCGTGAGATGGTCATCGGTACCATTATCTTTCTGATCGTGACCGCGACGTGGTACGTGCCGGTGACGATGCGGCACGGCTGGCCGTTCATTTACGAATTCTTCATCCGCCATCACTTTGAACGCTTCACCTCGAATGAATTCGGCCACCCGCAGCCCTTCTATTTCTTCCTCCCCATTGCCTTCGCCGGCATCGCGCCCTGGTCGGCCTTTCTGCTGCCGGCCATCGTGAGGCTGAGACGTTTGCAGCCGCGCGACAACCGCCGCGATGCGCTCGTCGCATTCGCGTGGGTGTGGGCGGCAGTCATTGTCATCTTCTTTTCATTCTCAGGCTCGAAGCTGCCCGGTTACATTCTGCCGGCGTTTCCGGCGCTGGCCATCATCGTTGGCGATCAGATGGATCGGTTCGTATCGGGCCAACGCTCGCGCTTAATGTATGTAGCGGTGTGGATGACGGCTATCTTCACGGTCGCTATCGTTGCTGGCTTTGTCGTCTATGTTCACAGAGAAGAGATTCCGGTGGAAGGCTGGCGAGCGTTGGCCTACGTTGTGCCGGCAGCAATTGCGCTTGCGGCGGTGGCATTGCTCGCGGCGCGCAGGCGAGGAGCCTTCGTTCTGGCTGCAAGCGGCGTGATAATGAGCGTGGTCGTTTGCGCTGGGATCGCCTTGATGCCGAAGCTGAATGATGAGTTGACGCGCAAGCCGCTCGCGCTTGCGGCGGCATCATCGCTGCGTCCGGGCGAGCGCATCGCGTTCTACATTTTATTAAAAGAGTATGCGCCGGTCTTTTATTCGCAGGGCCGCGTTGCCTGTGGCATCGGCGACACGGATGTGTTCAACGCGCTCTCTTCTGATGAACTCGCCGCCGCTTTGCACAATGAGCCGAGCTTCGTCGTCATCACGCTTGAACGATGGCGCGGCGGGCTTGAGCAGGACGAGCGATTCACGACTGAGCCGCTCGCGCAACAAGGCGACGCGGTGGCGCTGCGCGTCAGCCTGAAATAGAGGCTAGAGGCTGGAGGCTAGAGACTAGAAGGAAACGGAAATGCTGCGCGCTTCTTCTGCTAGTCCCTAGTCTCTAGCCTCCAGCCTCACTTCTTCTTGTCCGTAGCGACTGGCATCGCTTGTTGGAAGAATGCGGTGACGCGCGCGTCATAATCCGAGGCTTCTTTCTCGTACAGGCGCGTCATACGTGAGTGGGGAACTTCGACAAGCTCTTTCTGGCCGCGCGCGGCGTTGTATAGCTCGCGCGTCATCAAGTCATAAACGCCGGTGTCGCTGGCGGTGATGAACAGCAGGTTGCGACCCGTCGCCGTAGCGACTGCTTCGAGCGCCGGCTGACCCTCTTCGCGGCGCAACAGGTAGACTTGCATCGAGAGTTCAGCCAGCCGCTTCGTCCAGCGCGAATCGACCAGACGGTTGCCCATCTCGTTATTGCCGACGCCGCTCTTAAGCTGCGCGTTGACGAAATGATTCACGTCGGGAAAGACTGAATCGACGGCGACGGCCTTGATAATCGGGTCTTCAGCCGACGCCGCCAGTGAAGCGTAGCCGCCGAGATCAACGCCATATAATCCGACTCGCCCGTCCAGCATCAGCTCGCCCTTCTCGTTCTTGCGCTCTTTCAGAAACTTGATGGCCGACAGCAGATCGTCTCGCTCGTAGGTTCCCAGCCCCGACCACTTGACCTGGCTCTCGCCGTGCCCGCGCAGGTCATAGAGCAGGACGTGATAACCGGCCTTCCATAACTCAAAGCTGAGCGTCAATAGCTGTGAGCGGTTCGAGCCGTAACTGTGACTGAGAATGATGGCAGGCGCAGGCCGGTCGCGCAGCAACAGCCAGCCGACTGCCGGCGTGCCGTCCGACTGCTTCCACTTCTCGTCGTACCACATCGGCCTTTGCAGGATGAGTTGGAAGTCGCGCGGCGAGCCATAAAGCACCGTGCGCGCCGGGTGGCTCAGGCGATTGACCATGTAAAGTCCCAACGCCGCGACGCCGACGACAAAGACCAGCACTGCCGGGACGAAAACCCAGAAGATGCGTTTCAAGAGCACGCGCTTATTTTTCGAGATGAGCATAGAGGTCAACCCAACGGGGCAGGTGAACCATCAGGGGCAACGCACAGGGCAGAGATGCGTTGAAATGAGTGATGACTCTGGGCGAGTATACCGCAGGCCGCGCGGTTTTCAAGAGTCTTTGTCAGTGACCATTGGCCAGTAGGCAGGAGGCAGGAAACAGTAGGCAGGAGGCAGGAGGCAGTGGCCAGTAGATAGTAGATAGTAGATAGTTCCCCAAGCTCCGTCAGGAGCGCGATATTATAGTCAACGATGCTAATGACGATACAAGCTCCGTCAGGAGCGCAATGTTTATAGTCAACGAGACGATTAGATTCTCAAGCTCCGTCAGGAGCGCGATGTTTATAGATATGGCTGACGGAAAGGACGAAGCCCCGTAGGGGCGCAATGTTGACATCACGCTCCTACGGAGCTTGCATCATCTATTGCATCGTTATCTATAAACATTGCGCTCCTAACGGAGCTTGGGGAACTATCAACTTTCAACTAGCACCTATCACCTAGCACCTATCACCTATCACCTAGCACCTGACCACTGCCTCCTGTTTGACACTGCTTCCGAGGTTCCCTAAACTCTAGCTTCTAAGAGATGGGGGCAGGGAATTGATCGCGCAACTAACCGGCAAACTCGCTCACAAACAACCCAACAGCATTATCATCGATGTCGGCGGCGTCGGCTACGAAGTGACCGTGCCGCTATCGACGTTTTACGAGCTGGGCGAACCCGGCTCGGAGGTGTCGCTGCGCGTTCACACCAATGTGCGCGAAGACGCGATTCAACTCTTCGGCTTCCGCACGGCGCGCGAGAAGGAGTTGTTTTTGAAGCTCACCAGCGTCACCGGCATCGGCCCGAAACTGGCCGTGACGATGTTGTCGGGGATGGCGGCTAACGAATTGATCACGGCCATTCGCAACAACGATCTGGCGCGGCTGACGGGCATCCCCGGCGTCGGGCGCAAGACCGCCGAGCGCGTCGTCGTCGAGTTGCGCGAGAAGGTCAGTAAGATGACCTTTGAAGCGGGAGAGGCGGAAGCGGCGTTGCCACGCGCGGCGGGCACGAATGTTGAAGCCGTGCGTGATGACACGGTAGCCGCGCTGCTGGCCTTGGGCTATCCAAGAGCGGTCGCCGATAAAGCGGTCGAGCGCGCGATGAATGAAGAAGGCGATGCCTCGATTGAAGCTGTGCTCAAGCGCGCGCTGCGCCGTATGTCGCGTTGATAAGCGAGCAGTCTGCGCGCCTGAAAAAAACAGGAAAGTTTTGATCGAGTCGGGAGAGATTGCTTGTTGCTTTTTCATAAGCGCGGCCATATAATGCGGCTCGATTGATCTACGAGAGACCCCCTCTCCGGCAAGTCATCGCAACGCAGGACATCGAAGAGAAGTCAGCCATGTCATCAGAAGCGGCAAATGTAAATGTGATGCCGTGTGCTTCGTGCGGAGGCACGGGCTGGGAGTTTGTCGAAGGCAAAGGCGTGCGCGCCTGCAAGTGCAAGAAGACGGGCCGCGCCGACATCCTGCTGCAACAGTCACGCATCCCCACACGCTTCCTGCATTGCACATTCGACAACTTTGAAGTCTTGCAACCGTCGCTGGCGCGCGCGCTGATGACGACGCGCAAGTTTGTCGAAGAGTATCCGGTCGTTGATATTGGCCTGCTCTATCTCGGGCGTTGTGGCGTCGGCAAAACGCACCTGGCTGTCGCCGCGCTCAAGGAGCTAATCAACAAAGGCATACTGGGTTTGTTCTATGACTTCCGTGACCTGCTGAAAGAGATTCAGGACAGCTATAACCCGAACACGCACACGTCAGAGTTAAAGATTCTCGCGTCGGTGTTTGAGGCCGAAGTCCTCGTGCTCGATGAGATGGGCGCGAGCAAGCCGACCGAGTGGGTTCAGGAGACGATGACCCACATCATCAACAAGCGATATAACGATAAGAAAGTCACCCTCTTTACTTCCAACTACCTCGACATTCCCCTCGGCTCGTCATACGACGAGACGCTGACCGACCGCGTCGGCGTGCGCCTGCGCTCGCGCCTGCACGAGATGTGTCGGCCTCTTTTGATGGAAGGCGATGATTACCGCGAATTGATTAAGCAACGTCGCGGCACTCGCTTCTCGGCATAGCTTCCCCATTTGATTGGTTGTCATCTCACGCGCGCCGAAGTCATCCGCGCCTGATCTGACGCGCAAACCCTATGAGGTGTTTGCGACCGGGCGGCTTTGCCGTACACTAAGTTTATTCATCAAGGCGTGATCGTCAGAGAGGCAAAGCTATGGCACAAGAACTGGTTGAGAAGACCGTTAACGAGGAGCTTGAGGAAGCCAGGCGCGAGCTGGAGGCCGCCGTCGAGCAACTCGTTACAGAGGATGATGAGCCGATGGACAATCTCTTCTCGGCTAAACAGCAGCGCCTACTGGTCGAGCCGCTCTACAGCTCGTGGACGCCGCCGCCTGCCGAAGACGCGCCCGAGCCGCCGCGCATCTTTCTGGCCGATGCCAACGTCGGCCTCTTCATCTCGCCCCTTCAGCCGCCGCTCGTGCCGGACATGTTCCTGAGCCTCGATGTGAAGCCGCACGAGAACTGGCACGATAAACAACACCGCTCATATTTCGTCTGGCGGTTCGGCAAGACGCCGGAGATTGTCGTCGAAATCGTCTCGAACCGCGTTGGCAACGAACTGGGCCGCAAGCTGCGCGCTTACGCCCAACTCGGCATCGGCTACTACCTTGTCTATGACCCCTCGTATCAGTTGAGCGACCAGTCGCTGCACTTCTTCAAGCTGAGCGGGAAACAGTACCAGGAAAGCGCGAAGGAAGAACTGTCGAGTGTGGGACTAGGCGTGACGTTATGGACGGGCGAATTCGAGATGCAACATACCGAATGGCTGCGCTGGTGCGATGCGCAAGGTAACTTGATCCCGACCGGGGCCGAGCGCGCGAAGATGGAAGCAGAGCGCGCCAACCTTGAAGCTGAACGAGCCAATCTCGAATCAGAACGGGCGAACCGCGAAGCCGAACGCGCTGAGAAACTCGCGGCCAGGTTGCGCGAGATGGGAGTTGACCCGCAAGAACTCTAACGAGCTAGCCAACCATAGGCCGCTTCATTCATTTACTTCTGCGCTGTTGTCGCGGGCTTCAACTCGACGTTGGCCGTCGTCAATGTTGTTCCCATTACACGTTGAAGCTCTGAAAGTGCCTTGTTGTAATCGGTCATCGCGCGCAGCTCGCGGCCTTGCGCCTCGCTCAACGCGTTCTGTCGCTCAAGCACAAAATAAGTCGTAGATAATCCCGCTTGAAAACGGCGCTGCTCGCTGGCGAGCTGTTTCTGCGCTGCTTCGCGCGAGGCCCGCGCCGTGTCTACGCGCTGCCGCGTCGTCTCGACCGCTTGCAGCGCGTTGCGCGCTTCGACTTCGATGGCTTGCTCAAGCGTTTTGCGCTGCGCGTCGATCTTGCGGCCTTCGGCGAGGGTGCGACCGAGTTGACCTTCAGCGGCGCGATTCTTCAACGGAAAGCTGAACGATACGCCGAATCGCACCGTGCGAAAGTCATTGCTGAACAGATTCGACAAGCTCTGATTGTAACCGCCAACCAGGAAGTCGGGCAGCGTGCCGCTCGGCGGCAGCGCGACCGGCGGCAGCCCCAGCGTGCCGGAGATTTGATTGATGCGGTCAAGCAACACGATAGTCGAGCCGGCGAACGGATTGCCCGTCGAAGCGAGCGTGCCGCTCAGGCCCGTCGTCGCGTACAGCCCGATCAGATCGATCTGCGGCTTTGTTTGATTCTCGAAAAAACGCACGTCAATCTTATTCATCTCCTGTTGCAAGCTGTTCTGCGCCAGCTCCGGGCGATTGGCGAAGGCGGCGGCGACGGCCTCGCTCAGTTCGTAATGCACATCACGCATTTCAGGCGCGTCGGTCGGAATGAGCGCGCGGCCCCACTCGCCGGCGGTGCGGTCGCCGAGTATCAACTGCTTCAAGAAATTCTCGGCCCGCGTCACGGCTTCGGTCGCTGTCAGCACATTCTCGTTGCGGCGCTCCAACTCGACTTCGACTGAAACCAACTCAATCGGCGCGAGCGTTCCTTCATTGACCATACGGCGGTTGCGCTCAAGCTGTGTGCGCGCCAACTCAACTGACTCGCGGCGAATCTGCGCGTCGCGCAGCGCAAAGACCAAATCCCAGTAAGCCCGCTGCACGCGCGAGACGATATCAATCGCTTTCTGGCGGAACTGGCTGTCGGAAAGGTCGAGCCGGCGGTTGGCCAGTCGTATGCGGCGGCGCGCATCGTCTATCGAGAAGCTGCGCAACAATGGCTGGCGAAACTGAAACGTCAGCGCCGTGTTGTACTGCGGATTGAGCGAGGCGAACTGGCTGTTGCTGTCGCCACGCGAATTGGTGAACTGCGCTTGCCAGGTCGCGCCCGTCGGCGTCAGTTGCTGAGCGTTGAAATCATAGTTCAGAGTTTTAGTAGCCAATGTTCCATTCGGCCCGCCCGCCAGTATCGAGCCGACCGGCACCGTCTTGTTCTCGAAATAGGTCGAGTTGCCGAACGTGATGTCACGCGCGCCGCGCGCCGCGAACAGGTCGTATTCGGCTTGCTGCACGTTGATGCGCTCAACCTCCATCTCGCGGTTGTTCTGCAAGGCCAGCCGCACGGCGTCAAACAGTGTCAATGTGAGCGGGTGCGATTCGTCTACGCCGACGCGCGGCGCGATTGGCGTTTGCAGTGACGCGGGCTTCGCTTCCTGCGCCGCCGCTTGCGGCAGCTTAACCACCTGCGCAACGGTCGCGAGCGGCATCGCCGCGCAGAGTATCAACACAAGCAACGGACGCGCGACGCGACAGATGATGAGGTCTTTATAAATGAGCATGACGTCCACCCTCGATGGCTTACTTGAACAGGCTAAGAAACGATGACGTGACCGAAGCCGCTTTGCGCTTCGCGTACGCGAAGGGCCAACGGATCGCGCGACCGAGGCGCGCCCATCGCGGCGAAGTCGCCACATCATCAAAGAGCGAATAAGCCACCGGCGTTACCAACAACGTCAGCAGCAAACAGAGCAGTTGGCCGCCGATGATCATAATCGCCACCGAGCGCCGCGACATCGCGCCCGGCCCCGTGCCGAACGCCATCGGCGTCATTCCAGCGACCAGCGCGAACGTCGTCATCAGGATTGGGCGCATACGGTCGCGGCACGCTTTGATAACCGCGTCATAGAGCGGCATACCGTGCCGCCGCCGCAGGTTGTTCGTGTGGTCAATCTGCAAGATGGCATTCTTCTTGACGATGCCGAACAGCATCAGAATGCCGATGGACGAAAAGATGATCGAGAAGTTCTGGCCTGTCACCATCAGCGAGAAGAGAGCGAACGGAACCGACAACGGCAGGCTCAAGAGAATCGTCACCGGGTGAATGAAGCTCTCGAACTGCGCCGCCAGGATCATATACATCAGCGTCAGCGACAGCAGAAATGCCAGCACGAAAGCGCCGGCAGCGCGGCCCATCTCACGCGAACGCCCGCTGAAGCCCGCATCGTAACCGTTATCCATTGCCACGTTCGGCAGGTACGTGTTGAGCACGGTCATAATCTCTGACGCGGCATGGCCTCGCGCGACGTTGCAGGTGATGATGGCTTGGCGCTGCCGGTTGTAGCGATCAATCTGCGCCGGCCCTATACCGCTGTCGAGCGCGACGACGCTGTCGAGCCGTACGTTGCCGGCCTTGATCGACGGCACGTAGAGTCGCGCGATAGCATCGGCGCTGTCGCGGTAACGCTTATCCACGCGCAGCCGCACGTCGTAACGGTCGTCACCCGACCGATAAGACGAGATCACCTGGCCGCCGACCATCGTGCGTAACGCGGTGGCGATAGAGCCGACCGAGACGCCGAGATCACTCGCCTTATCGCGGTTGATGTTGACGCGGATTTCGGGCTTGCCTTCTTCGAGTGACGTGTCCACATCGCTAGCGCCGGGCGTGTTGTGCAAAAGGTCAACGAAGTGGGATGAGTATTCTTTGAGCTTGGCAATCTCCGGCCCGCGAATGACGAAGAGGATGTCGGTGTTTTGATTGCCGCCGCCGGAAAGCGCCGCCGGCGGCATCACTGCCGGGTGATAGTCTTTGTACTTGCCCTGCTGAGTGAACCAGCCGCGCGCCGCCTCAATCAGTTGCGCCTGCGTGACACGGCGCTTATCCATCGGGATGAACTCGAAGAAGATCGACGCGCGATTGACGCGCTGCTGCTGGTCGCCGCCGACCGTCGTCAGAATGTGATCGATCAGCCCTTGCGGCAGGTCGCCGCGCATCTTGTCACTGATCTCGCGCATCATCGCATCGGTGGCGTCGAGCGATGTGCCTTCGGGCAGCCGCAATGTGACTTCCATCTGCGACTGGTCGTCTTGCGGCATGAAGTCAATGCCCATGTGGCGGAACAGCCAGCCGGTCGAGAGCATCACCATCAGCGCCACCAGCATCACTGTCTTGCGGTGCGCCATCGACCACTTCAACATCGCCGTGTACGGGCCATCAATATAACGATAAAGGCGCGACTCCTTCGACTTGTGCCCCGCCTTGCGCTTGACGAAGCGCGAGGCCAGCATCGGCGTCATCGTGAAACTGACGAACAGCGACACCAGAATGGCGAAGGCGCACGTCCAGCCGAAGCCGCTCATAAAGCGCCCGACAATTCCGGTCATAAAGGCGAGCGGCAGGAAGATGATCACCAGCGAAAAGGTCGTCGCCATCACCGCGAGGCCCACGTCTTTCGTGCCAGCGATGGCCGCCTGCATGGGCGGCATACCTTCTTCTTCGATGAAGTGAAAAATGTTTTCGAGCACGACGATGGCGTCATCGATGACGATGCCGACACATAAGACCAGCGCCAGCATCGTGATGTTGTTCAGCGTCAGGTTCAGATACAACATCAGCGCGTAGGTGGCGATGATTGAAGTAGGAATGGCTATGCTCGAAATCAACGTCGAACGGAAGTCGCGGATGAAGATAAGGACGACCAGCGCGGCGAATAGCGCGCCTAAGATTAAGTGCTCCTGAATCGCCTCGAATGAGCCTTTGATGAAAGTGGACTGGTCGCGCACGATCTGCACGCGAAAGTCGGTGGGCAGCAGCTTTTGAACCTCCTGCAATCGCTGCTTGACTGAATCGACCACCTCGACCGTATTCGTTCCCGACTGCTTGCGAATCTCCATCACGACGGCCTGCTCGTCATCGAGCCGCGCGATGGTGCGCGGTTCTTCGACGCCGTCTTCAATGTAACCGACATCACGAACGCGGATCGGGGCTGAGCCGATATTCGCAATGATGATGTTGTTGAAGTCTTCGACGCGCTCGACGCGGCCCAGCGTGCGCAAGGTCAATTCCTTCGCGCCCTGATCGATACGCCCGCCGGGAATCTCGACGTTCTGCGAGGCCAACCCTTGCCGCACCTGATCGACGGTCAGCGAGTAAGCGCGCAGCTTGTCAGGATCAAGATAAACCTGTATCTCGCGCTTGCGGTCGCCGATGAAGCGAACCTGTCCGACGCCGGCCATTGACTCGATGCTCTGCTTGATCCGCTTATCGACAATCTCGGTGATCTCACGCAGACTGCGCTTGCCCGACACGGCGATGGACATAACCGGCGAGGCATCCACGTCGAGCTTTTCGATCACCGGCGGGTCTACGTCGTCAGGCAAGTCTCTGAGGATGCGATTAACGCGGTCGCGCACATCCGAGGCGGCGCTGTCGGCGGGGCGTTCGAGCACAAAGGTGATGAAGACCTGCGACACGCCTTCGGCGGAGACCGAGCGCAATTCGTCTATTCCTTCGATGGTGTTGACCGCTTCTTCGACGCGCTTGGTAATCTGCGTCTCAATCTCTTCGGGCGATGCGCCGGGCAGCACGGTCGTGACCGTAACCGTAGGGAACTCGACTTTGGGGAAGAGATCAACACCGAGCTTGAAGTAAGCGAAGAGGCCGACGACGATCAGCGCGACGCCGATCATCGTCGCAAAGACCGGGCGCTTGATGCAGATTTCTGCGAGCTTTTGCATGTTCCCTCAGTGGTCAGTGGCCAGTGGCCAGTGGTCAATGGCCTGTAGTCAGTGGTCAGTAGTCAGTAGTCAGTGGTCAGTGGTCAGTGGCTAGTTGATCGTTGATCGTTGATAGTTGCCCAAGCTCCGTCAGGAGCGCGATGTTTATAGATATAGATGGCGTTGTTGCATAAAGCAGGGAGACGATAGGGCTGGTATTCTTGATTTGTGAAAACAAAGAAAACCAAACGCCGCTACCGTCTCCGCAACTGGAAACACTATAACGCCGCGCTCGTACAACGCGGAAGCCTGACGCTCTGGGTCAGTGATGACGTGATTACGGCCTGGCGCAGCACTGAAAAAACCGGCAAGCCAGGCAGGCCGCGCACCTACTCCGACACCGCCGTCTTGTGCATGGCGA
>JBJMGV010000077.1:0-3977 GCA_045807725.1 Blastocatellia bacterium
CAGCTCGATGATCTCGCGCTGTTCCGGCGACAGATGATCGAGCGCGGCCCGTACGATGTCGCGCATCTCGGCGAGCGCGGCATTGGTTTCAGGGCTGGCCGCGCTGGTCTCGCGGCTGGCGGTCGTATCGCTCAACTCGTCTTCCTGTTGCAAGGGCTTATCCGAGCGCAGGCGGTCAATGGCGCGGCTGCGAGCGATGGTGGTGATCCACCCCAGCGGGCCGCCGCGCGCCGGGTCGTAGCGCGCCGCCTGTCGCCAGACCTGCGTGTAGACGTCGAACAGCACTTCTTCGGCGACGCTGCGGTCGCCGAGGATACGCAGCACGAGGCCGAAGACCAGCTTGCTGGTGCCGTCGTAGAGCACGGCGAGCGCCTGCTGATCGCCTTCGGCGACCTTGCCGATGAGCGCGGCAAAGTCCGGCCCTGCGGCTTGGACTTCGGCGGCGTTGTGGGATGATCCGATCAAACGTTGCTCCACGCTCGAGACCGTTATAGGGGATACACGCTCGAGACGTGCGCCATCATACAATCAAACCCGCGCATTTCCAAGGTGAAAAGCGGCCTTTATTCAATGTAGGCGTTGCAGTCGTAGCACCATGTGAACGAGCGCTCGCGGACGGGGAGTTCGCGGATGAGCGGGTGGTGCGCGGTGAGCGCGTGGGCGCGGGCGTGGCCGCGTGACGATTCGCAGCAGCCCACATGGCCGCACGTCATGCAGACGCGAGTCGGTGCGCTCGCGCCGCACTCCTGACACGCGGCGCTGGCGACGTTCAACGCTTCACTGCTTGTCGCCGCGAGGTGCGGGCATTCACTCGCTTTCTTCGTAGCCATCTAGGTTTCCTTTCCTTAATCGCCGCGCCGCTGCTTCATCGCCGTCAACGTGTTCTTCATCAACATAGCAATCGTCAGCGGGCCGACACCGCCGGGCACGGGTGTGAGCCAGCCGGCGACTTCCGAAACTTCGCGCGGGTTGACATCGCCGATCAGCGTTGAGCCGCTCTTCTCAAAAACAGCGCGACGCCTGGCATTGTCGCCATAGAATCGTTCGAGGTCTTCGCGCGTCTCGATGCGATTCATTCCGACATCAACGACGACCGCGCCCGGCTTCACATAGCTGGCGTCCACCATCCCCATGCGGCCTATCGCGGCAATCAAGATGTCGGCTTCGCGCGCCACCGCCGGCAGGTCTTCGGTGCGCGAATGACAGATCGTCACCGTCGCGTGGCGATGCAAGAGCAGCAGCGACATCGGCAGCCCGACGATGCGGCTGCGGCCCAGCACGACGGCGCGCTTGCCTTTCATCTCGATCTCGTAATGGTCGAGCATCTCCATAATGCCGGCGGGCGTACAGGGTCGCAGCCCCGGCTCGTTCAACATCAAGTGCCCGAGGCTCACCGGGTGAAAGCCGTCAACATCCTTGGCCGGATCAACCGCGTCGAGCACGACGGTTGCGTCTACCGGTCGAGGCAGCGGCAGTTGAATGAGGATGCCGTCAATCTCGTCGCGGCGATTCAATTCGTTGACGAGAGCCAGCAATTCTTCGGTTGTCGTCGAATCGGGCAGCTCGATCTTCTCGGAATAGAGGCCGAGCTGTTCGCAGGTTTTGACTTTGCTCGAAACATAAATCTGCGATGCCGTATCGTTGCCGACCAGCACGGCAGCAAGACCGGGTCGCAGCCCGCGCGGCGCGAGTTCGGCGACTTCTGCGGCGACCGCTTCTTTAATCGCTTGGGCGACGCTTGCGCCATCCAGTATCTTCGCTGTCATCGTTCAATCTCCGCCGTCGAGTATGACGAGGCCGGTCGCGCAATGTCAAATTAGGGGCTAGAGGCTGGGGGCTAGGGACTAGAGAGGAACAGAAGCGGTCAGCGCCTTTCTCCTGTCAGCCCCTAGCCCCCAGCCTCTAGCCTCTGCTCCCCGGATCGTGTAACATCCAGAAGTGTCGCGCTTCAGTGTCTTCGATAAAGCCGTCCTCGCAGTTATCCAACGGGTGAAGTTATGAACAGGAAAGTCGCTTTTGTAATTTTCTTCGCCATTCTCTTCGCGCTGATTGCGGGCGGTCTCGCACCGCGCCCGGTCAGCGCGCAATTCCCGCAGTTCTTCGGCTCGACCCGCTTCCCGGCGATTCAGGTTGATGGCCGCGACAATCTCTACATGGCTATGTCCGTAGCCACCGCGCCGGCAAGCGAGCATCGCCCGCACAGTCAAATCTTCTTCACGCAGTCGAAGGACGGCGGCCAGAACTGGGACAACCTGCCGCAGACACGCAACCTGACCAACTCGCCCGGCGAAGCCTTTGGGCCGTCGCTGGTCGTCTCTCAACAGGGCACGCTGCGCCTCTACATCGCTTATCACGACAACTCGACCGGCACGTATCAGCCCTACCTGCTGCGCACCAAGAAGAAGACGAAGTTTCGCCAGCCGCAAAACCTGATGCCTGAAAGCAGCGGCGGCGGGTTCTCGCCGCGATTGGGGCTGGCCTCGAATGGACAACTCAACCTTGTCTATGGCGACACGACGGGCAACGTGCGGCGCGTCCGCTTTATGCGTTCGACTGACGACGGCGCGAGCTTCTCTGAACCTGTTAGCGTCTCCGGCGATTCGACCAGCGCGTTCGAGCCGGAGATTGTGATGACGGCGGGCGATGCGCTCAACGTCGCGTGGGAAGATGTGGTGAACGGCGCGGGCGTCATCCTGTTCGCCCGCTCGACCGATGGCGGCGCAACGTTTTCCGCCCCGAAGCAGGTGTCGCGCGGCGACGGCAACGCCACCGAAGCGCACATCACCGCCGACGAGACGGGCCGCTTGAGCGTCGTCTGGGTGCAGACTGTCGGCAATGACAAGCACGCCTTTTTCGCGCGCTCAAGCGATAACGGCCAGACCTTTTCCACACCGCTGCAACTGACCAGCGCGCCGGGCACGTCCATCAGTAAGCCGCTCGCGCTGGCTTATCAAAACATCGTCTACGTCGCCTATCAGGACGAAGCGCCGGGCCGCATGCAGGTCTTTCTCACGAGGTCGGAAGACAGCGGCGCGAGCTTTGCCGAGGCCGTGCAAGTGTCGAATGCCAACAATGCCTGTGGTCGCGCGCATAGCGCGGCGATGACGGTGGATAGTCAGGGCACGCTGCACATTGTCTGGATTGACGCCTCGCACGTGCAGGGCTGCGCTGACGAAGGGCTGCTGTTCTACAGCCGCACATCGAACGGTCGCCGCTTCAGCGCCGAGAAACTGATCCTCGCGGGAATATAATCAGGAGGCAGGAGGCAGGAGGCAGGAGGCAAGGCCCGGGGGCAGGGGCCGGGGGCCAGTTGATAGTAGCTAGTTGATAGTTCCCCAAGCTCCGTCAGGAGCGCGATGTTTATAGTTACCGATGCAATAGATCAAACAAGCTCCGTCAGGAGCGTGATGCAACATCGCGCCCCTACGGGCTTCGTCACATCCTTCAGCCTTATCTATAGTTTGACTTGGCTTTGTTGCATAAAACAGGGAGACGATAGGGCAGGTATTCTTAATTTGTGAAGACCAAGAAAACCAAGCGCACCTATCGTCTCCGCAACTGGAAACACTATAACGCCGCCCTCGTGCAGCGCGGAAGCCTGACGCTGTGGATTAGTGACGATATGCTGGCCGTCTGGCTCAACCAGCAAAACAGCGGTAAACCCGGCAGGCCGCAGATCTATACCGACACGGCCATCTTCTGTATGGCGACTCTCAAAGAGGTCTATCATCTGCCGCTGCGTGCCACTCAAGGCTTGACGCTGTCGATTATGAAGTTGCTCGGCGTGGATTTGCCGGTGTCCGACTACTCGACTTTGAGCCGCCGCTGTACGACTTTGGAAGTCACCTTGCCTCGCCGCAAAAACAACCAAGCCCTGCACATGGTCGTCGATTCGACCGGCGTGAAAGTCTTCGGTGAAGGCGAATGGAAAGTTCGTCAACACGGCTACACGAAACGCCGCACTTGGCGCAAGTTGC
>JBJMGV010000078.1:0-6420 GCA_045807725.1 Blastocatellia bacterium
AAAGGACGAAGCCCCGTAGGGGCGTAATGTTGACATCGCGCCCCTACGGGGCTTCATCACATCCTTCAGCTATCTCTATCGAGCGTGTCTGAAAAGCCCTGAAGGGGCGCGATTCAATAGCCCGGCGCAGCGCGCCGGGTACAAGCAGTGACAATCCCTCAAGCCCTGAAAGGGCGTAATACCCAACCTTATTGCGCCCTTTCAGGGCTTACCGATTTGCACCGCATCTACTCTCCCAGGGCGCTGCCCTGGGCTGTCGAATCGCGCCCCTTCAGGGCTTTCTTTGGCTTTTCAGACTCGCTCTATAAACATTGCGCTCCTGCCGGAGCTTGCATCTGTGCGACTTCCTGCCTCCTGCCTCCTGCTTACTGGCTACTGCTTTCTGCCTACTGTTCCCTGATCGAGCTAATCGCCTCGCGGGCGGCCTGGCTGAGATACGGATCGCTGGAGCGTTCGGCCTCCTGGAGTGCGGTGAGCGACGACGGTTCGCCGATGCGGCCTAGCGCGGTAGCGGCCTGGCGGCGGGATTCGTGGTCTTCGTCTTTGGCGAGCACGCGTACGAGGTCGGGCACGGCCTGAGCCGCCGCGCGGCCATTGACGCCGAGCGCGGCGGCGGCGTGCGCGCGAACGAAAGGTGATTTGTCTGAAAGGGACTTGATGAGCGGCGCGATGGCCGCCGCATCCGGCCTGCTTGATAACGCCACTGCCGCCGCGCCGCGCACCTCCATATCCTTATCGCGCAGGCCGACGATGAGCGCTGCCGTCGCGTCGCCGGTGGCAAAGTGACCAAGCGCGTAGGCCGCCGTTTTGCGCACGAAAGGGCGATTGTCTTTTGTAAGGTAAATCGCTATTACGGGCGTGAGCGACGAATCATCAAGCATGCCGAGCGCAGCGATGGCGGCGGCGCGCACGCGCTCAGCTTTGTCTCCAAGCGCCGCGCGCAGGGTTGGTATAGTCGCCGCGTCGCGCATTGCGCCGAGCATCAGCACAGCCTGCCGTCGTTCTTCTTCGTCACCCGATTGCAGCGCCGCCGCGTAACGAGCAATCTCCGCCCGCCTGTCAGCGGCAATCTCTTGTGTCGATGTCGGTGTTGAGGAAGGCGTGGGTGATTGCAGGAAGGCATACGCCGAGCCGCTCACCCCGAGGAGGAGGGCGGCGACAAGCAAGATGAAAGCGTAAGCGTTAGCGATGGCCGAGAGATGTTGCCGCAACAGGAGCGTTCCTCTGCGCCGGGCTAATTGGCTTTGCGCGCGGTGGCGATCATAAAGGCGCGATGGTCGGCTTTGCGACGGACGCGGTCCCACTCCGTGACCACTTGTGCGCGGCGATTTTCGATGGCGTCGGCCAGCAGGTTCATCCATTCGTCGTCAAAAAGGTCGGGCCTTCCCGCCTGCTCGCGCAGCGACTCCATAATGTTGATGTAGTCGAGGACTTCGGAGATTTCCGTGTCGGTCAATGTTTCGGCTTTGCGCTTGAGTACTTGGCGATTGGTGATCCGATCTCCCATCCTGCACCCCCTTCCGGCGACGGCGGGAGACCGTGGCGGTCAGCCCGCGGCGGGTTTGTATTCAGTTGGCCGTGGTGCAAAGCCCACGAAATTTCTCATGGTGTGCTTTTTCGACCTGCCTCAATTAATCTGGGCTGGCCTGATGATAGCCCAGACCCCTGGCCAAATCAAGCGTGACGGTTGACACGCTTCATCGGTGGCCCATAGAATTTCCACTCACGTCAGACTTGCGAAGGAGCTTGATTTGCAATCGAGAGATGACCTGTCAGCCGACCTTGCGTCGCACTTCCGGGCGCACGTTGCCGCCGACGCCGCACTCAAACCGTACCCCCTGCCGCGCCGAACCCTCGCCGTCATTGTTGCCTGGCTGATACCGGGCGCAGGCCATCTGGTGCTCGGCAAAGTCGGACGCGCGGCGCTCTTCTTCTTCACCATCGTCGGCTCGTTTATGCTGGGGCTGGCATTGCATGGCCGGCTGTTCTGGCCTTTCATCGCCGACGCGCCCGACGCCGCGAGCCATTTCGATCTCATCAGCGTATTGTGGTTCTTCTCACAGATCGGCGCGGGCCTCTGCTACCTGCTGCCATACGGCGCAGGCTGGGGGACCAACCCGCAACCGTGGGCGGCGACTTACGAATACGGCAACACGTTTATGTTTCTGGCCGGACTGTTGAATTATCTGGTCATCCACGATGCCTTCGACATCGGGGCAGGGAGGAAACGCTGATGCACGTGCTGATGATGATCCTATACGCCGCCATTGCGGCAACGGTGCTCTCAGCGGTTGACCCACGCACTGACAAGACGCCGCAGCGGGTGTGGCATGGGCTGAAGATGTTCGGTGCGTTCTTAGGCATCGGCCTGCTGCTGTCGTGGGTTCTGTTTCCCATTCCCTGGTGAACTCGGACGCCGCGCCTTTGCATTTGAGATCGTTGTCACTCCGCTGGCCTGCCAGGGGCAAAGAATGAGAATCGCATTTATCATCTATGACGGAATGACGGCGCTCGACTTCGTCGGTGTCTTTGATGCGGTCACGCGCTTGAAGACGATGGGCTTCGTCGCCGACCTTGAATGGGACGTGTGCGCGATGACGGCGGAAGTCACAGACTTCAGCGGCCTGCGCATCGCGGCGTCGCACGTCGGCGGCGAGCTTGGCCACTATGATTGGGTGATCGTGCCGGGCGGCTTCAGCTCACGAAAGCTGGCAAAGGATGCCGCGTTCATCGCCTGGCTCGAAAGCGCGCGCGACTGCAAGCTGCGGGCGTCGGTCTGCACGGGCAGCGTGCTGCTCGGCGCGGCAGGTTTCTTGAAAGGCAAGCGCGCGACCACACATCGCTCTGCGTTCGATGAGCTGCGCCCATTCTGTGATGAAGTGATTGACGAGCGCATCGTTGACGAAGGTGATGTGATAACGGCGCGCGGTGTCACGTCGGCGATTGACCTCGGCCTCTACCTCTGCGAAAAGGTAGCGGGCCGCGACGTTCGCCGCCGCATCGCCACGCAGATGGATTACTTCGACAGCGCGCCTGTGTGCGGCTGATCCCTATCAATCGAATGAGGGCAAAGGGCGTTTCGGACTCCTAAGTGTTTTGCATTTGTGCAGCCATCCTGATTGCGTTGCTTCCCATAGATCACTCTTGCGAGTTTCGCGGATTCATCATAGTCTTCGTTGTGCGCCTCGTACAGAATCAGGCAGTAACAAGGGCGGAGGAGAGTAATGATCGGCAAGGTTATCGGCAATTATAAGATCGTTGAGAAGATCGGTGAAGGCGGTATGGGCGCGGTCTATCGCGGCCTCGACACGATGCTCGAACGCGAAGTCGCAATCAAGATGCTGAAGCCCGAACTGGCCAGCCAGCCCGAAGTCCTCGAACGCTTCCGCACTGAAGCGGTGACGCTGGCGAAGCTCAATCACCCGAACATCGCTACCCTCTACAGCTTTATGCGCGATGGTGAAGATTACTTTATGGTGATGGAGTTCGTGCGCGGCTCCACGCTTGATGAAGTGATTCGCCGCCACGGCGCGATGATGATCGAGCGCGCCGTGCCGCTGTTCTGTCAGGCGCTGGATGGCATAGACCACGCCCACCGCATGGGCATCATTCACCGAGACATTAAGCCGGCCAATGTGATGCTCACCGATAACGGTTCGATCAAGGTGATGGACTTCGGCATCGCCCGCGTTCTCGGCAGCGCGCGAATGACGCGCGCCGGTAACGTCGTCGGCACGATTGAATATATGTCGCCTGAAGCCGTGCGCGGCTTGGAAGTGGATGCGCGCTCGGATGTCTATTCGCTCGGCATTCTGCTTTACGAGATGTTGACCGGGCGCGTGCCATTCGACAGTCAGAGCGAGTTCGAGATGATGAAGATGCAAGTCGAGAAAGCGCCGCAACCGCCACGCACGTTCACGGCGAGCATCCCGGTCGAGATCGAGCAAGCGATTATGCGCTCGCTGGCCAAGAAGCCGGAAGCGCGATTTCAGACCGCAGGCGAATTTCGTGCGATGCTGCTGGGCGCGCTAGGCCGCGCGACCAGTGAATTACCGCTGCACACGGCCAATTATTCCGCGCCGGTCACAAGGCAGATGGAGATTCCGCAGGGCGGCGAAACGCGGTCACTGGCGGCTGAAGGCGACTCAATGCGCGGCGGCACGCGCATCGCCGGCAGCCCTGCCGACGCCGGCACGGCCTTCCAAACGCATAGCCGCGAAACCGCCGGGGCTGCTTCGATGCCGCCTCCAACGTTGAGCGATGCGCCGCCCGCGCAGGGGCCGTCTCCAACTGTGGTCGTCAACAAGTTGCCGGGCGACGCCCCGCCTGCACGCACAGTCGTGGCGAATAGGTTAAGCGGTGAAGCGCCTGCGCCGGCCACTCCAACGCAGGTCTTTCAAGCGCAGGCCGCGCCCGCTCCGGTCGCCCAGCCTTCGCAGGGTAGATTCAACTGGAAGCATTACTCAGCGGCGGCGGCCTTGCTGGTTGTGCTGATCGGCGGCACCTTGGCGCTTGTGATGACGCGCTCGGCCAGGCCCGCGCCGGTACAGGAGCAGACCGAGCAGAGCGCGCCGGATTCCGCCAATCCTCCGGCTGCGCCGGTCGAGGGCGCTGCTCCTTCAATCAACGCGAATAGTAATGAAAGCCTCATTCCCGCTGCAGGCAACTTGACAGACTCGTCTAACGCGAACGCCAACGCGAACACGTCAAAGACAGCCCGCGCTCGCGCCAAAGGCAACGAAAACAGCGGCGCAACGGCGACGACTGAGCCGGCCACAGCCGGACCTGAACAGAAACCCGCGCAGGCCGAGCCGCCGACGCAGTCGCCCGCGCCCGAAGACAAGGCGGCAAATAGTCAGGAGCCTGAGAAGACCACAGCCAAGCCTGAAGAGAAGAAGAAGAAAGGCGGCATCGGCGGCTTCTTTAAGAAGGTCTTCGGCGGCAGCGATGACAAGAAGAAGGATGAGAAGAAGAAGCCGTAGCTATCCCAACTCAACGATCTCTTTATAAGTCGGCACGACGGCGTGCCAGCCTAACTCTTTTTCGATCTTGTCACGCAGCGCAGCGGCTGAGTCTTCTTCGCCGTGAACGATGAAGGTCGTGCGCGGCGGGCGCTTGAATCCGCCCAACCAGCGCATCAACTCGTTAGCGTCAGCGTGCGCCGATAGGCTGCCGATGCTCTCAACGTGAGCGCGCACCGGCACGAACTGGCCGTGAATCTTGATCTCTTTCTCGCCGTTCTGCAAACGCCGCCCGCGCGTCCCTGCTGCCTGATACCCTACGAATACAACCGTGGTGGATGGGTCAGGCAAGAACTTTTCAAGGTGATGCAGCACGCGCCCGCCCGTCGCCATCCCTGATGCCGATATGATGACTGCCGCGCCCTTCTCTTGATCCAACGCTTTCGAGCCGCCGCGCCCCTGCACCAGCGAAAAGTTTCGCGTCGCCAGCGGATTGCGCTTCAGGTTCTCGACGCGTTGCATATCGAAGTCGTGATCTTCCTTGTGCCGGTTGTAGAGCCGCGTCGCCTCCGCACCCATTGGCGAATCGACGTGGACGGGCAGCACGGGGATGCGGCCTTCGTCTTCAAGCTCGCGCAGGTAATAAACCAGAAGCTGTGTGCGACCGACGGCGAAGGCAGGGATGATGACTTTGCCGCCTCGTTCAGCCGCCGCGTTGATGATCTCGGCGAGCCGGTCTTTCGGGCTTGCGTGGTCGTGCAGGCGGTCGCCGTAGGTTGACTCAACGAGCAGGTAATCGGCTTCGTCGGCAACCGTTGGGTCATTCAGAATCGGCTCGTCATAACGGCCCACGTCGCCCGAAAAGATAATCGTGAAGGGATCACGATTCGGCTCGTTGATGGCGAACTTGATGAAGCTCGAACCGAGAATATGGCCGACCGAGAAGAAGCGCGCCGTGATGGATTTGTTCAAGCGCACCTCTTCTTCGTAGTCAATGGGGCGCACCTGCTTGAGCGCGGTGAAGGCATCCTGCTCGTTGTAGAGCGGCAGGGCCGGTTGATGCTTTGTGTAGGCTTTGCGGTTGGCGAACTCGGCATCTTCTTCCTGCAAGCGGCCCGAATCGGGCAGCATGATCTTGAGCAGGTCGGCAGTCCCACGCGTGGCGTAAACCGGCCCCGCGAAGCCGTCTTTGATCAGACGAGGCAGGTAGCCCGAATGGTCGATATGCGCGTGCGTGAGCAGCGCCCAGTTGAGCGAGGCCGGGTTGATAGGCAACGGCTCCCAGTTGCGTTGCCGCAGTTCCTTGTAACCCTGAAACAAACCGCAATCGATGATGGCGCGAGCGCCGCCCGCTTCGAGCACATACTTGGACCCGGTGACTGTTTGCGTTGCGCCTAAGAATTGCAATGTTGCCATAGTGGTCTCACACTAACAAACGCGCGGCGAGGCGGCAAGCGGC
>JBJMGV010000079.1:0-28853 GCA_045807725.1 Blastocatellia bacterium
AGGTAGCCCGAATGGTCGATATGCGCGTGCGTGAGCAGCGCCCAGTTGAGCGAGGCCGGGTTGATAGGCAACGGCTCCCAGTTGCGTTGCCGCAGTTCCTTGTAACCCTGAAACAAACCGCAATCGATGATGGCGCGAGCGCCGCCCGCTTCGAGCACATACTTGGACCCGGTGACTGTTTGCGTTGCGCCTAAGAATTGCAATGTTGCCATAGTGGTCTCACACTAACAAACGCGCGGCGAGGCGGCAAGCGGCCATCCCTTCGCCCTTCAGAAAGCGCTTGACAACTTTGAAATCCGATTTATACTTAACATCGTTAAGTTGCGTGACGGTGTAATCCGGTTGAATCGATTATGGGGCCGAAGACGAGACGAGAGCGGGAACGCGAGGCGCTGCGCCAGATTATTATGGACGCGGCGCGCGAGCTGTTTGTCGAAGAAGGCTTCGAGAACGTTTCGATGCGGCGCATCGCCGAAAAGATCGAGTATTCGCCGACTACCATCTACCTCTACTTTGAAGACAAGCTCGCCCTGCTCTACGCCATTTGCGAAGAGACCTTCGCCAAGCTGGCCAAGCGCATGGAGGTGATTCGCAAAGAGGCGGACCATCCCGTTGAAGCGCTCAAGAAAGGCTGCCGCGCCTATATCGAGTTCGGCCTCAAGCACCCGAATCATTACAAGCTGACATTCATTAATACGCCGCTGCACACCAAAGACCCGAACTGGAAGATGGAAGATTCAATGGGCATGCGAGCGTACGGGCACTTGCGCGGCGCGGTCGAAGCCTGCATCGAGCAGGGGATTTTCCGCGCCACCGACGTTGACGCCGTCAGCCAGATGTTCTGGGCCGCCGGCCATGGCATTACGTCGCTGCTCATCACCAAGCTCCACTTCCCGTTCGTCAATAAGAATCAGTTGATTGAGATGACGCTCGACACGCTGATCGAGGGATTAAAGCGGTAGCTGAATTTTTTTTGGAACTTTGCTTAACAGTGTAAACGTACTGAAGGGTGTTAATGTAGCCAATGCTGTTAAGTTTGAATGGACGTTACGCGTAATCATTGCGGTTCTTTTCTTCCTGGCGGGTAAGGGAAGAAGCTCCCGCGCTCGGCGCAGCCGTCAACGCGCGGCTCATAGCCAAGTCAAGCGGTTGTGCCGGGGCGCGTGGAGTAACGGGTTCAAGGAAGGCAATCAAGCCTGAGTCACGCAGCATCGCTCAGGGTGGATCACGGCGACGCGTTCGCCAAGATAGCACGAATACAACTATTGAGTGAAAGGAGTTCGATGATGAAAAGATTTCAGATGATTGCACTGGTTCTGGCGATGGCCCTGGGGTTGACGGTCGCAGCGAGCGCGCAGGAAGCCGCCGAAAAGATCACCATTAAGCGCGACACCAAGCTCGGCACGGAAGTGCTGCCGAAGGGCGAATACACCTTGCGTTTCGTTGACGGCGACAAGGGCGAAGTGGTCTTCGTGCAGGGCAAACGTGAGGTTCTGAAAGCGACCTACTCGGTGGCCAAGCTCGACAAAGAGGCAGCCAACAGCGTCGTCGTGTCATCGCTCGGCAACGACGGCTCCTTCCTGCTCAAGCGCATCGAGTTCAAGGGCAAGAATACGGCTTTCGTCTTTGAGAACGCCGTGGCGAAGCTGATTACCAAGTAAGCGAGCGCCCCTTTCCTTAATCGAAGATAGCCCCAAAAGACGGCGGCCTTCGTTATTCACTCAATGACAGAATATGAGCGAATGACGAAGGCCGCTGCGCTTTCATTCGCAGACGAGGCGCGGTAGACGCTGCCTGGCTTGACGGCCCTCGCTGCGAAGATTAAACCTACGAGTGAATGCCAGACCATCAACAGAATGCGCAAGGATTGACTGAACAACCGACGCCGCGCCCTGCGGCTTCCTTCAGTGAAGGGCTGCGCGCCTTGCGTCGTTCGCCGCGCGACCTGTTGCGGCTGCTGGCTTACGCCAAGCCTTACCGCGCACGCCTCGCTGTTGCGCTGGTCAGCCTGTTTATTGCCGGCGGTCTTGGCTTGTTGTTTCCGCTGATCGTGCGCTGGCTGATTGATGCGGCCTTCATCGAGCGTGATGCGGCGAGGCTCAACCGGCTGGCGCTGACTCTGATCGGCTTGTTCATCACGCAGGCGGCGTTCAGTTTTCTGCGGTCGTACCTGCTGACCTACACCGGCGAGCGCATCGTCACAGATGTGCGGATACAGCTTTATAACCACCTGACCAGCCTGCCCGTCGCTTTCTTCGCCAGCCGCCGCGTTGGCGAATTGACTTCGCGTATGGCCTCAGACATCGGCGTCCTTCAAACCGTAACGACGGGCAGCCTCACCGAGCTTTTACGCTCCTCTCTACTGTTGATCGGCGGCATCACGATCATTGCCGTGACGAACTTGCGGCTGACTCTGTTGATGCTGGCAATCGTGCCGGTAGTCATAATCACAGCGCACTTCTATGGCCGCTACATCCGCCGTTTGAGCACGAAGGTGCAGGACAAGCTGGCCGAAGCCAACGCCGTGCTCGACGAAACGCTCTCGGCCATTCGCATCGTGCAGTCATTCGTGCGTGAAGAGTTTGAGCGGCTGCGTTACGGAACGCGTGTGAATGAATCACTCACACTGGCGAGAAAGCGCGCGGTTGCCAGTGGCGGCTTCATCGCCTTCATCATCTTTGTGGTCTACAGCGGCATCGCGGTCGTCTTGTGGTTCGGCAGCCGTATGGTGCTCAACGGTACGATGACCGCAGGCGAGTTGATTGCGTTCGTGCTCTACACGTTCGTGGTGGCCGGTTCCATCGGTGGAATGACAGAGCTGTTCGGCCAGTTCAACAGCGCCATTGGCGCTACGCGCCGCGTCTTTGAACTGCTCGACACCGAGCCGGAGATTAGAGACCCTGAGTCTGCCGAATCATTGGAGAGCGTTCGCGGACAAGTGCAGTTGCGCGATGTGCGCTTCACCTATCCTGACGAGCGCGCCACCGAAGTCATCAAAGGCGTCAGCGTCGAAGCCGCGCCCGGCCAGATCATCGCCCTGGTCGGGCCGAGCGGCGCGGGCAAGTCTACGCTGGTGTCGCTCATCCCGCGCTTCTTTGATGTAACGTCGGGCGCGATCTTGATCGATAGGCATGACATACGGCAGTTGAAGCTGCGCGATCTGCGCGGCATCATCGGATTGGTTCCGCAGGAGACCATTCTGTTTGGCGGCTCGATCCGAGAGAACATCGCGTACGGCAAGCTCGACGCCGGCGACGCCGAGATCGAGGCCGCCGCTCGCGCTGCTCACGCCCACGAGTTCATTTCAGAATTTCCAGATGGCTATGCCACGATTGTCGGCGAACGCGGCGTCAAGCTATCGGGTGGACAGCGACAGCGCATCGCCATCGCGCGTGCGTTGTTAAAGAACCCGGCGATCTTGATTCTTGATGAAGCGACCAGTTCGCTCGATTCTGAATCCGAGCGGTTGGTGCAGGAGGCGCTCGAAGTCTTGATGCAGGGGCGTACGACCTTCGTCATCGCGCACCGGCTTTCGACCGTGCGGCGCGCAAACCGCATTGTCGTGCTTGATGATGGCGCGGTGATCGAGCAGGGAACTCACGAAGAGCTGATTGCGAGAGGCGGGCTATACAAGCAACTCTACGACCTGCAATTTCGTGACGACACCTTGCCCGCACGGCGCTCGTCAAACGTTGAGGCGTGATCGAAAGACAGCCTAAGCGGCGAGTTGGGATCAGGCATTGGGTTTGCCCATTACATAGATGGGCATCGTCGGCTGCGGCGAGCCGCCTTGCGGCTCAAGCGTGATGGCGGCGGCCTGCATCTGGCCGACGTTCGCCGGCACATTAACGACGACGAAGCCATGCCCGCGCGGGTTGGGTTCGATCAAGCCTGCACTGATCTTCGCGTCCGTCGTCACCATCCAGAGCTGATAGACCTTGCCGGCGGGCGCTGGCGGCAGGCTGGCCGAAACCACCCATCGATTCTGCTGATGATCCCAGTAGATGTTGGCCGAAGCGTTGGGCGCGGCCTCAAGCCCGGCCAGCGCAATGACCGAACGTTGCGGCGAATTGAGCACGGCGTTGATCTGCTGCAATTCGATTGTCAGGGCGTCTTGTTGCGCCAGTTGCTCGCGCAGGTCTTCAACCTGTTGCGTGGTGTTAGTTTGCTCGCCGGTGACGGCCTGCAATCGACGATGATCCGTCCGCCAGTTGATAAAGCTGTAGGCGCAGGCGATCAGCAGGCAAGCCGCGACGGCCCACGGCAGCCATCCCGTCCACAGCGTGCTGCGTGATTCGAGCGTTGGCGTCGCCAGTGCCCGATCCGTAGTCCGTCCTGGGAAAGGGTAGACCTGCGCTTCGCTTCGATTAGCGGATACGGGCAGGCTCGATTCCTTTTCGATTCTCGCGCCGAGCAGGTCGCGCAGGTAAGCGGGCGGTGCAGTCTCAGGAGCGCCGGCACTCAAGGCATCGACCACAGCGGTGAACTCGCGCAGCTCGCGCTCGCAGACCTCGCACCCCTGGCGCAGATGAACTTCAAAGGCGCGTGCTTCGTGCCGGCTCAGCGTGCCGAGCGCATACAATGCTGCCGATTCCTGACTCTCTTCTGTCGGGACGTCGTGCCTCAACTTGGACTTCCTTCCTGCCCGCTCTGCTCACCTTGATTCGAGAAGCCGATACTCTTTCGGCGCGACCAGCAAGAAGGTCGTGCCGTTTTCGGTATAGGTCGTGTCGTGTATGCTGCCGCCCAGCGCGCGGTGGTAATCCCCTGGCCCTAACCGCTCGCCGTGTACGTTGCAGTCGCCTTCAAGAATCAAGAACTGTTCGACGCCGAGATGCTGGTGACGCGGCAACCCTGTGCCCGGCGACATACGCACCAGCGAGGTCATCAATCCGCTGGCCTCGTCTACGTACAGCGGCTTGTAAAGAATTCCTTCGCCCCACTCCTGCCACCCGTCTTCGCCTGCGCGCATCGAGACGAAAGGCGGCGTGTCCGCAGTCGTTAATGATGTCATCGTTTCGACTTCAGCCTCGCCATCCGAGGCTTCGCCGCCGAGACTGGCAAGCAAGCGGCGGCGAACTGCCGGCGACGGCTCGGCGTCTCGTGTTGCAAGCGCCAGCCCCTCGACCGCGAGATGGTATTCGTCGAGTTCGCTGCGGCAGACGGCACAGCCTTCGGCGAGGTGATCCTCGAACGCTTGCGCCTCAATTTGCGTCAGCGCCCCAAGCGCATACAGCGCGGCCCGCTCGACAACGTCATCGGTTAATGCTGCGTGCTTCACAATTGGCCTCCCAAGATGGGTCTGAGCATATCGCGCAGCTTCATCATACCGAGCCGCGTGCGCGTCTTCACAGTGCCGAGCGGCTGGCCGAGTTTAAGGGCGATCTCGCTATGGCTCAAGCCTGAATAATAAGCTAGCTCAATCACCTCGCGCTGTTCCGGCACGAGCGTGTTTAGCGCCGAGCGCACCAGCCGCTGCCGTTCGGAATAAACCGAAGCGTCTTCCGGGCTGACGCCGGCATCGCTCACTTCCCCTATGGCCTCCAGCGGCTCTTTGCGCTGCTGGTCATTACGGCCCGCGCGTACGCGATCAATCGCCCGACTGCGCGCGATAGTCATGATCCAAGCAAGCGGCACGCCGCGACTCGCATCATAACTCGCCGCCTGTCGCCACACCTGCGTGTAGACATCGAGCAAGACCTCTTCAGCGGTCGCCCTGTCCACGACAATGCGCAAGATGAGTCCGAACGCGAGCCGATTCGTCGCATCATAGACAGCCGTCAGCGCAGACTGCTCGCCGGCGGCAACCCGCCCGATCAGCGCCACCAGATCTTGATCACGATGACTGACCTCAACAGAATCTTGGGGGAACCCCAATGTTTTCTCCCTCGCTGTCTTTCTACGCGGCGATGTCGGCTGTGGATTCTCGACGCGTATTTAATGACCGCAGTTTATTGCGTGACGCCTATGGCCGGCCTGCTGTCACTTCAATCACGGCTCTAAATCACGGCCATTTTACACAATTCACCGCCCGCCGTCCAAAGCCTTAACCCGTTCGCTGCTCGCCCTGATACGCCGTTTCATACTTGAAACAGAATTTCTTATGTGCTATATTGACATTGCTCAAGCTGAGAAAGAGAGAAGGGCGGAGGGGAGAATGAGTACAGCAATCGAGCAAGCGCAAGGAATAGAGACGATTCTGTCGGCCCTGTCGCAGCCGTTGCCTGAAACGGCCATCCGACAGCGCGTTGGCTGGCGCGACGGGTCGGGCCGCGAACGTATGATTGATTATATCGACTGGCACACGGCGGCGGACATACTCGACGAAGTTTGCCCGGACTGGTCGCACGAGGTGCGTGACATCGCGGTGATCGGCGACTTGGTGGCGGTGACGGTGGCCATCACGATCAAAGGAGTGACGCGTTGCGGCATCGGCGTCGATTCGGCCCTCGACGAGCGCGGCATCAAGGGAGCCGAGCACGACGCCTTGAAGCGCGCGGCGGTCAAGTTCGGGCTGGCGCGGTCGCTCTATCGCGGCGCGGCCAAGAAGGGGTCGGCAGGTAACGCTGTGAGCGAGAAAAAAGGCGCGAGCGATGACCCGGTCACGGATAAGCAACTGTCGGCCATCTACGCTATCGCCAAGGCGAAGCAGCTCGACGCACAATTGGAGTCGCTGGCGCTCTTTCAATGCGAGCCGGAGCAATTGAGCCGCAACGCCGCCAGTGAGTTGATCGATCACCTGCGCAACGTGCGCCTGAGCGCCTGAATGTTTTAGCCCGTTTAATTTGCGGCACGAGCTATCGGGGTTTCTTCGTGCCACATTCCCGGGGCGGATTTAAACTCTCCGCCCCGGGACGATCTTCAAGCCTATGGCGGCCTCAACCATCAACGTCGAATGTAAGCGCTTCGGCTGCGTGAAGAACCTGCTGGCCTGTTATGGGAACTGTCGCTACACGGGCCGCTGTGATGATCTGCGCAACGAATTGGTCGATAAGACAGCGGCGGCGGAAAGTGATATTAATCGCTATTTGAGCGAGCGCGGGCGCAACCCCATTCTGGTTCAGATTTTGAAGCGTGGCGTGAAGTTCGACGACCGGGTTGAACGCTCATCGCCTAAGCCGGTGAAGACGGCTAAGACGACTGTCGTCGCAAGGTCGCGCTCAACTGATAAGCGCGTAGAGTCAAGCACGATGTCGCCAATGTCGCCCCCGGCTGAATTGAAAAACAAGCAGCGCAAGCCCGCGCTCAAAATGGTCAAGGCGCGTCAGGCCGCTAAGGCTAAAGCGACTTCCGCTACCAAACGCCGAACTGTCGTCAGTCCGGCGATGTCGCCGACGCCTCGGCGCGCGAAGGGTCGGGCCGTCGCCCTCACAGCAAGCGCGGCTTTGCCACGAGCCGCCGGTTCGCCCGCGTCTAACAACGCGCCCCCCGCTCCACGCCAATCCCTCTCAAGGAAGAGAAGTCCGATGCCAAGAAGAGCCAAACCAATATCCAGGGCGGATGTCTCGGCCAACGAAGGCTCCGCCACCTTAACGATGAATCCCCCAGCCGCTCAGGCGCGACCCGATGTCGCCGCCAGACCGGCGGGCGGGCGTGTCGCGCCGCGCAAGAAGACCGCGAAATCGCGCAAGGCCGCCGCGACGGGTAAGGTCTACATCATCATCGAAGGCCAGACCGCTACGATTGTTGACGAGCAAGGCTTGATGATGCACCTGTTCAGCAACCGCTCGAAATCGACACGCTATTTTGAGGCGAGCGAGGTCGAGGCCCGCGTGCAGATCATCACGAAACGTTGATCCGTTGCGCGCGAGCCGGTCCTCAATGAGCCTGCCCGATTTTGCGTTTGGTGTTCTAGACTACACTCAGAGAATCCCACCTGACGGGGGCCGGCACGGGAACTCCGGACAGACCGGCGGCGGGTCGCCCTGGTTCGGCAAATAGCATCGGTCGCCTAAGCCGGTTAAGGCGTCACGATAAAATTTATCGGCGGTCGAGTTGTCGGCGATGACCTCGATCTCAAGACGATGAGCCACATTGATTCGACTGCTGGACCAGAAGACCGCGCCATCACGCGCCAGCTCGATCAAATCACCGTCGTCCAGTCTGAAGAGGACGTGGATGTTATGCGCGATGGGCCGGTTGGTCGAGATGAGCGCATCGCTTGGCGAATAGAGGTACTGGCCATCGGATTGTTGCCTGTAGACTTTGAATTGTCGCGGCTTGACCTGGGCGGCGCAGAAGAGGCCGGCGTCGAAGCGCAGCACGCATTCATAATTTTTCGACGAAACCGGAATATCGACGCCGTACAGGTCACGCAGGTGGAGTATTTCGTTGTGGAAGTCGTCTGTCGCGCGCGCGCCGCTACGATTGATTGAACCATCGGATTTGACGTGGCGGACCTCGATGACGCAGTTCTGGCCGAGACTCTGGAGCGAGGCTTCGGGATAGACGCGGCCATCGGCGACGACGCGAATGTCGGGGGCCGATGCGGCGGACTGGAAGTAACCGATGTCAGTCGAGATGCTGTTTTCATCACCGGGCAGAATACAGCCGCTATCGAGAATCACTGTTGCTTGAACTGGCATATGACCTCCTGTGAGTTTTGGTTTGTTAGTTGGTCAATCATCTTCAGGGCGACGCCGCCGGGGAAGCAAGGTTGGATGATGACGAGGTCGCCTGCGTTTTCAGTTGCCGCTGCCGATTACTACAAAAGGTGCCCAATAGTAGGGGTGGCTGAACGATGAGCTTTGCAGCATTTGTAGTTGTGCTTCGCGCAAGGCCCCGGCTGTAAAGGGATGGGTACGGGTTCTCGCCCGATGGAAATCGATCATCAGCGTTGCCGTCGCCTGCGAATCCACCGGCCAAAGACTAGCGACGACGGTCGGCACGCCCCGCGCCAGGAAAGGTCTGACAAGGCTAACCATCCCTTCGCCTCTGTAATACTGACCTAACGCGCTCTGGCAGGCCGATAATATCACTAATCGCGCTCTCAGCAAACCAATTTTGTTTAATTCATTCAGGCGCAATAGCTGATCTTCTTTGCCCGCTGCCGTCTCGGTCAACAGCAGCGCCGCCAGCCACGGCGTTTTCTCTTCGACCAGACAATGTGTAGAGAAATGAGCGATGTCGCAGCGTGGCAATTCGGTCAGCAACTGCGCCTTGGTCGCGTTTGCGCGGGTGAGCACGACTTTGTGAGCATAGAGGTCGGCGCATTCATTCGCCTCGTGCTCGGCGTCCGGCAGCATCTTCAACGTCGGAAAGTCGTCGCGGCTAAACTGCGGATTGCCTACAGCCAGGAAACGCTCTTCGGCGACCGCGCCTTTCGCGCGCGCGCGGTCGATACAGTAAGCGAGCGTTGAAGCCGACGGCGCGCTCGTCAGAATGTGCGACTGAATCAGGTAATGGTTCGTCTCATCCGTCAGCGCCACGAATGGCAGCCGGTGCAGCGCTTTGTCAGGGACGATGCATATACGTCGGGCCGCGCCGAGCTGCGATGCCACCGGCGCAATCAGCGCATCATATAGGCGGCGCGACTGTTCAACGACTTCCGCTATCGGCGCTTGTTCTGCCAGAGCCTCCAGGTAGTCTTGCACCAGCCCGCTGAGCGATTCCGTCGTTGCCGCGCTCTCACCGTATCCAAAGCCGTCGCGCCTGACCACAAAGATCAGCGTGCCGTGGCTGCTCACCGAATAGGAGATCAGCGTCAGGCCCGCCGGTAACGCCGCCTGCACCTGATTCAGCGTTAGCGCCGAGGCAGAGCGCGGCGTCGCGGTCTTAGTCGCTTGCGTCTCGTGCTGAGTCGTCGTCTGACCCGCCATAAGCGCAATCTCATCAATCAGAGTGCGGGCGCGCGCCTGCTCGGCAATGTTGAAGGCTTCGGCCCACTGGCTGAACGCGTGCGCCCGGAGCTGTATCATCTGATCGAAGACATCCTGACTGGCGTCGAAGAAATCGCTGCGGTTGTTCGGCTCGATAATGTTAGCGCGGTACTCTTCGATTAACGCGATGGCTTGCTCAAGATCGACACGCGCCGCCTCTGCCTGCCCGGCGCGCGCGTAAGTTTCGGCCTGTGCTCGCAAGACACGGATGAGCGGCAGCGGCTTATCCTTTCCATTTTCGGCGGCGGTCTTGGCCCGCGCGTAATCGGTTTCGGCCTGTTGCAGGTCTCCGCGTTGCGAGGCGATATCGCCGGCGCGCAGGTAGACCAGCCACTCGGCGTAGGCGCGTTGCGAACTGGATGCTTTCTCTAATGCGTCGGCGGCCCGTTGCATCTCGGCTTCGCTTTCGGCGAATTGATTCTGTCGCGCCAGCTCGACCGCGATGAATGAAGCCGCCTGCGCCGTGTACGATTGGATTGCCCCCGCTTCGGCGTAGGCGAGCGCCTGCCTGCCGCACAGCAGCGCCAGCTTGTGGTTATTCATCAGGCGGTAGCAATCGGCCACCTGAAGCAGGTTGCTGGCAAGGTTGTCGAAGCTCGGCGCTTTGGTCGAGAAGATGTGCGACGAGCGCAGCAAGTATTGTAATCCCTGTCGCAGATCGCCCAGATGCCAGCAGGCGGTGGCCATCCCCTGAAGCGCTTTCGCCTCTGAGTAAGGCAGGGCGTGAACGTCGCCGAGCGCTAGGCGAGAGTAGTTGAGGGCGAGCGAATCTCTGCCCAGCCGCGCATAGGTATTGCTCAGTTGCATCAGTGCGGCGGCGCGACGATAGGGCCAGCTCTGTGATTGGGCGAGACGCAATGCCTCGTTTATTCTCACCAGCGCGTCGTCGAAAGCGGAAACCCCGTGAGCAATGTAGCCCACTTGATAAATCGAATAGTACTCGAACAATTGGTTGCCGCTCGCTTTGAAACGGGTGGCGAGCGCCAGCAGGTCATTGCGACGTTCCCACATGCTTTTGAACGTCGGCAGATGGGTGATCTCCAGATACTCGCGAGCTAAGCCAGCCTCGTCAACCGCCGCTTCGCGCGATAGGCTCTCGACGTGAGCGGCCAATTCTTGAATGCTCTTATCGCCGCTTGCGGCGGCCAATCGTTCGCCGATCAACTTGATCTTGAATACCTCGCGTCGGCTGACCTCGACATCATCAACCGCCGCCGCTTTGACCGCTTCCTGGTAACAATCATCATAGACGTGAGTGATGGCGAAGTTGAGGCTCTCGTCGGCGATACGCCTCCCTTCGTCAACTTCGCCGCCGGCGCAGGCGCGGTCAAAGGCCGTCACCACTTCGGCCTGACGGGCCTGCGATGAGATTGGCGCGGCCACGTCTTCACGGCGTCGGTTAATCTCTTCACGCCAGCCGGCGTCGCGTTCGGTTGTGAGCAGGCGCGCGAAATCTTCGCTCGCGGCGTTGCGCAGTTGGAGTTGTTGATAACAGACGGCGCGGTTGAACAATGCTTCGGCCAAACCCGGTTGTTGTTCGAGCGCTGCGTCGAACGATGTCAGCGCTTCTTCAAGTTCGCCGCGCGCCAGCAGGCAGACGCCCAAGTCGTTGGTCGCGGCAGCAGAGCCGGGTTCAGCCGCGACCGCTTGCCTGAAACTCTTGAGCGTTGTCGTGCCCTTGTCGCCCGTCAGTAATAGCAATCGCGCGTAAACCAGCCGCGCGCCCGGCTCATTCGATGACAGGGCCTGACTCGCTAAGCGACTGGCGTCGATAATCTCTTCCGATTGTAGAAGTGTGTCTCCTTCGATGGGCGGGACGAAGGGTGCGCCTTTGAAGCCGCCCGTGAGACGGCCCTCGATTGGGCGGCGCTGGCTGAACGCGTGCGTGATTGAGCGCATCGCTCGCGTCGTGTTCGATTGCCGCCACCATATCGCCGCCACCGTCGCAACGATGGCCAGAAGCAGCAAGGCAACAACCGCAACAACGCGCCTGCGCGTGAAGCCGAAACGGCGCGCGCTATCGCTTCTCTTGATGGCTTGCTTTGTCGCGGCTGTCATCGGGTGCAACCTCCGTGCGGGGCTGAAATATACACGAACGACGAAGAGATGGCCAATCACGGCGGATAATCTCAGCCGGCCTTATGCCGTCTTGAGGCGCAAGGCGTGATGGGCCGAGCGTCGCAGGTTGACACCGCGCGCGCCGTCAATTAGGTTGTTTCTCATCCTGCACAGATGGAATCCACAATGATTAGAAGAAAAATTGCCGCGCCTGCCGCCTCGCTTCTGGTCGCAGGCTTACTGTGGACTTCGCTCGCGCCGTGGGCCGCCGCGCAACGTTCGGCGCGTGCGAACGCCGCCGCGCCGACATCGTCCGGGCGACCGAAACTTGTCGTCGTCCTGATGGTCGATCAGTTTCGTTATGACTTCCTTGAACGCTTTGCTGACCTGTTCGGCAACGATGGTTTCAAACGCTTGATGAATGGCGGCGCGTTCTTCACGAAGGCCAACTACGATTACATCCCGACCGTGACGGCGGCGGGCCACGCGGCGGTTCATACGGGTTCCGTGCCGGCGATGAACGGCATCAACGGCAACATCGTGATTGACCCTGAGACCGGCAAGACCGCAGCCATCGTCGCTGATGCGACCACGCACGTTGTCACCAGTGAAGGCATCAATGAGAAGAGCACGTCGGCGAGTCCGCGCAATCTGAGCGGCTCGACCATCGGCGACCAGATACGCTTGTCGAACAACTTTCAATCGAAGGTCATCGCAATGTCGCAAAAAGATCGCGCCGCCGTCCTGCCCGGCGGCAACAAGCCGAACGGCGCGTTCTGGTACAGCGCGGCTGTCGGCGGTTTTATCTCAAGCGATTATTATTACAAAGAGCTTCCGGCGTGGGCGAAGAAGTTCAACACAATGGTTCGCCCCGACAAGTACTTCAACGCGAAGTGGGACCGCTCGCTGCCTGCCGACGCCTATCGCCGCGCAATGCCCGAACACATTCCCGAACAGCAACGCCCGGTTGGCGATGATTTTCCTTACACGATCAATGGCGGCCTCGACAAACCCGGCGCGAAGTTTTATTCGCAGTTTGAATACACGCCGTTTGTCAGCGACTACCTGGAGAGCTTCGCCGAAGCGGCGATTGATGGCGAAGGGCTCGGCGCGGACGACTACCCTGACCTGCTGGCCGTGAGCTTCTCTGCGCCTGATCTGGTCGGTCATGCCTATGGTCCTGACAGCCCGGAGATCGTTGACCTCTACGCTCGATTAGATCGCACGGTCGCGGCGCTGTTGAAGTTCATTGATCGCCGCGTCGGTATCGCCAACACGCTGATTGCGGTCACGGGCGATCACGGCGTCGCGCCGATTCCGAAGCTGATGGAGATGCGCGGTTACTCCGGCGATGTCATTCCGAGCAAGAGCATCGAGCAGGCCGTGAATCAGGCTCTCAGAGCCAGATTTGGCGGCGACAACTGGCTGGTGACGTTTGCTAACGATCAGTTGTTCCTGAATCATAAGCTGATGGCCGAACGCAAAGCCGACCCGGCAGAAGCCGAGCGCATCGCCGGCGAAGCGGCGTTGACCATTAAAGGTGTGGCGAATTACTTTACACGGTCACAGATCATTGAAGGGCGTATGCCGGCTGGCGACCTATCGCGGCGTGTGATGAATGGCTTTTATCGTCAGCGCGCCGGCGACGTGTGGTTGATCGCCAAACCGTTCCACTTTTTCTACGAAGGCTTTCAACTGGCGACGACGCACGGCTCGCCTTATCACTACGACACGCACGTGCCGGTGATCTTCTATGGCGCGGGCGTGCGACCGGGGCGTTACAATCGGGAATGCACGCCGTCCGACATCGCTCCGACGCTTGCCGCGATGCTCGGCATCGAAGCGCCTTCAAACAGCGTGGGCCGCGTGCTCATCGAAGCCATCGCCGCCGACGCTAATCATCAATTGAGCGGCCAGCGTTGATTCGTTGGCTGCTGATTCGTGGATGAGAGATCGAGCCGTCCCGCCCTCGCGCGGTTGATAGAAAGCAACGAATGGCAGTTAAGATGAAACGTTCACGTAGCGCCGCACGATTCAACCTAACGCTTCCCGCCTATGCGCTGCTGGCGTTGATGCTTGGCAGCGTGTTCAGCATCAATGACACAGCCGCCGCGCCGCCGCAACGCACGCGGCCACGCACAGCGCCATCCAAATCACAACCGAAGGCGCAGCCTAAGCTCGAAGCGCCGAACCTGTCGCCGCAGGATGCGCTCGACAGCGCCCGCGCGATGACCGATCAGGCGATGAAGATTACATTGCTTGAAAGGATGCTCGCCGGCAATCCGGCGGAGCCATACAACCAGCAAGCCCGCGAGATGTTGATGCGCGAATACGCGCTCAAAGGCGAGCAGATGTTGCGCGAGGGGAACCCGAAGGCGGCGCTACAAGCCTTCAAGTCTGCCGTGCGCGCCGCGCCCGCCGTCATCAATGACAAGATATTCGGCCAGTACATCTTTCCTTTGCCGCTGGCGATGAGCGCTTTCGGTTATCGTACGGAATCGGTCGAGTTGATGCGCTCGATTGAGCCGCGCTTTGAGAACGACGCGAATCGCACGGTCGAGATCGGCTTCTTCTATGTGCAGATCGAAGCGCCGCTCGAAGCGTTGCGCGTGCTGACTCACGCGGTTCAGCTCGCGCCACAAGACCATCGCGCGCACAACAGTCTCGGCACGGCTTACCTGATTAACCTGCGCCTCGATGACGCCGCGAACGAATTTCAGCGGGCGCTTGAGCTGGACGCGAATGATGAATATGCCAACTTGAATCTCGGCAATCTGGCGCGCGCCGGCGGCGCTTACGAGCGCGCCCTTGAGTTCTATCGCCGGCAACTTCGTATCAGGCCCGACGACGCCGAAGCGCGCGGCGGTATGGCGCTGGCGATGTTTGCGCTGGGCCGCGACGAAGAAGCGCAGTCTGAGATCAAACAGACGCAGGCGCTGGCCGGCGACTATCGCTTCCTGACTCAACTGGCTTACTTCTACACGACTCGCAAGAAAGCGCCGGCGGCGCGCGCGCTGATCGAGCAGGCGTTGAAGATAGAGCCGCGCTATGGCTGGGCGCTGATTGCCAAGGGCAACATCGATCAGCTCGAAGGCAAGTACGGCGACGCGCTCGCTACGTTAATCCAAGCGCAGGCGCAGGCATCGTTCCCGACGCTGACCTTCGAGCTGGTGAAAGCCTTGATGTCGCTCGATGGCTATGACCAGGCGCTTGAGGTTATGAGCAAGTCGTTCACGGTGAACGACGCGGGCGAGTTCGAGGCGATGCTCGGCGGCGCGGTGGCGGCGCGGTCGCCGCGATTCGACTCGTTGCTTGAACGCGAGCGACAGGCGGCCCTGTTCATCAACGATCAGCCGACCACTCAACTGCAATACCGATTGGCCGAGACGCTTGGCGTTATGGATTACTACATCAAGCAGGCGACAGTGGCGAAGAAGTCCGCGCCGTCAACCGGCCCGCGCCGCCGCCCTCGAACGGGACAAGCGAAGCCGGCGGATTCATCAGACATTCAATCTGAATCCGACACGCCTTCGCGCCCGCGCCGTGCCCGTGATACTTCGGCAAGTGAACCGACTGCATTTGAGCTGACCGCCGGCGCGGATGCCAACCTGCCCGGCGTCGTCGCGTTGATGCGAGCGATCACTCAATTCACTACGCTTGATGACGGGCGACAGCCGTTTCGTATGGTCTGGGTGTCGCGTCGATTGACCGATAATAATCTCGCGCTCGACGCCGCCGAGCAGTTAGCGCGGCGGGCAATAGCGATGGCCGCTGCTGCGACTGAGCCTGCCGGCTCGATGCGTGATGCGCCGCTGCTTGACCGCGAAGGCCGCCGCGCCGTCTTCCTGGGCCGCGCTTACGACGCGCTCGGCTGGGCGCAGTTGAAGAAGGGCAACGCCGCTGCCGCCGTCGAGAGCCTGCTGAAATCGGTCGAGTCTTACCTGCCGAGCGGCGAGCGCAAAGCCGCGATGTGGCACCTCGCCGTTGCGATGCAAGAAGCCGGCGACAACCGTCGCGCCCTCGACTATTACATCGCCAGCTTCGACCCCGAAGCCCCGACTGCCGGCGTGCGCCGCGCCCAGATTGAAACTCTATACAAGCGAGTCAACGGCTCACTGGCCGGCCTCGAAGAGAAACTGAGACACCCTTGAAGAGGCTAGAGGCCAGGGACTAGAGGCTAGCAAGAACAACGCTAGCTGCTTCCTCCAGCCTCCAGCCTCCAGCCTCTAGCCTCTAGCCTCTAATGCTTGGCGCACTCATCATTGATAAGCCCGCGGGGTTGACTTCGCACGACGTGGTGGCAAGAGTGCGGCGCGCGGCGCGGACTCGTCGCGTCGGGCACGCCGGCACGCTTGACCCGTTCGCCACCGGCGTCCTCGTCGTTTGCATCGAGCGGGCGACGCGGCTGCTGCAATATCTGGTCGGCTTCGACAAAGAATACCTCGCCACCGTCCGCACAGGCTTCGCTACCGACACGCAGGATTTCACCGGCCAACAGATCACACCGCTTGCATCATCTGACCTATTGAGTGTTGATCGAGTGACAACTGTGTTGGACGAGTTTGTCGGCCCGCAGTGGCAGACGCCGCCAATGTTTTCGGCCAAGAAAGTTGCGGGCGAGCGATTGTACGTTGCCGCCCGCGAAGGCCGCGAAGTCGAACGTCAGCCCGTCGCCATAACGGTTTCTGCGATAGAACTGCTGGAGCTTCGCCAACCGAACACAGATGGCACGCGAGACTTTGTGATGCGGGTGCGTTGCTCATCCGGCGCTTACGTTCGCACGCTGGCGAATGACATCGGCGCAAGGCTAGGCACGGGCGCTCACCTGTCGGCGCTGCGACGAACCGCCGTCGGAGGTTTTCGTGTCGAAGACGCGTTGCCGCTCGATGAAGTCCTCAGACGCGGTGAGGAAGGGAGTTTGGAACAATCGCTCATCAAGCCGGTTGCCGTGCTCGGTCATCTGCCGATGTTGCAGATCAGCGACGCCGATCTGCAACGCGTAGCGAATGGCCGCGAGCTGCCGCTGGTTGATGATGAGTTCAACAATGAGGCAATTGTGCCTGCAATGATACGAATTTGCGACAAGTCGGGAGAACTGGTGGCGGTCGGCGAAGTCGATGAGCAGCGGCGCTCAATCAAGCCGCGAGTGGTTCTGATGGGGTCGAATGAGGCCGAATAAATGTCGCTTGCAGCCTATGCTATAATCCTTCGCAGTAGATTAAGCCTGACAAAGATCATTGAAATAGAAGGATTTATAGGCATGCTTCGCTTGTCAACGAGATCGACTCAGCTTGCCGTCTTCGCAGTAAACCGCCGGGCAGCCCCCACGGTCAGACGGATGAGCCGTAGCGTTGATCTCACGGGTAGCAGTCGAAGCACGAAGGTTGCGTTCTCCCATGCAGCGTCGTCTTCGCACTAGCAGGTCGGTTGACCAGGCGGGCGCACCTGCGGGCAACGCTCGTCAGGCGTTCGCAGGTCAAAGGATTCGGAGGTTATCAATGAGCGAGAATAAGTTCAACATCAGCGATCTGCTCGAAACCCATCGCCGCGACCGCGAGCGGCTACACTGGGATGGCACCTTCCGCGATTACTTTGAGCTGGTCACGCAGAACCCGGCCATCTCAAAGCTGTCGCATGCCCGCGTCTGCGATATGATCCTCGCTGGAGGCGTTGACAAGATCAACGAGGGCGCGCGGGACGAAATCACCCGTTATAATTTCTTCGCCGACGAACTGTTCGGCATCGAAGGGCCGATTGCTAAGATCGTCGAGTACTTCAAGTCTGCCGGCCAACGTCTCGAAGTCCGCAAGCGCATTCTTCTTTTGATGGGGCCGGTCGGCGGCGGCAAATCCACCATCGTCACAATGCTCAAACGCGGCCTCGAACAGTGGTCGCGCACCGAAAACGGCGCGGTCTACGCCATCAAAGACTGCCCGATGCACGAAGAGCCTCTGCACCTCATCCCGCTTGAGCTGCGCGCCGAAGTCGCCAAGCATTACGGCATCTACATCGAGGGCGAGCTTTGCCCGCAGTGCCGCTACAACCTGGAGCACGTTTACCACGGTCGTCACGAAGACGTGCTGGTTCATCGCATCGTCTTTTCAGAGAAAGAGCGCATCGGCATCGGAACCTTCGCGCCCTCTGATCCCAAGTCGCAAGACATCACCGAGCTGACCGGCTCAATCGACCTCTCGACCATCGGCGAAGTCGGCGTCGAGAGCGACCCGCGCGCTTATCGTTTCGATGGCGAATTGAACATTGCTAATCGCGGCCTGATGGAATTCGTCGAGATGTTGAAGGTAGACGAGAAGTTCCTCTACAGCCTGCTGACCTTGTCGCAGGAGCAGAACATTAAGACGGGCCGCTTCGCCTTGATCTACGCCGATGAGTCGATTCTGTCGCACACTAACGAGAACGAGTACAGCTCGTTCGTCGCCAACCGCAAGAGCGAAGCCCTGCAAGACCGCATCATCATGATCAGGGTTCCGTACAACCTCAAGGTCACGCAGGAAGAACGCATCTATGACAAGCTGCTCAAGCAGAGCGAGGCGCTGCGCCAGATTCACATCGCGCCGAACACGTTAAGGGTGGCGGCGATGTTCGCGGTGATGACGCGGCTCGAAGAGCCGAAGAAAGCCAGCATAGACATCGTCAAGAAGATGAAGCTTTATGACGGCGAAGACGTTGAAGGCTTCAAGTCGAAGGACGTGCGCGAGCTTCAGGAAGACACCGTGCGCGAAGGCATGGATGGCATCAGCCCGCGTTACATCATCAACCGTTTGTCGGGCGCGCTGGTGCGCGACAACATCACTTGCATCAATCCGATTGATGCGCTGCGGGCGATCAAGGACGGCTTCGAGCAGCACACTGGCATCTCCGGCGAGCAGCGCGACCGTTACTTGAATTTGATCTCGGTGGCGCGGCGCGAGTACGACGATATGGCCAAGAACGAAGTCCAGCGCGCCTTCGTCTATTCATTCGAGGAGATGGCTAAGGGGCTGTGCGATAACTACCTCGACAACGTTGAGGCTTATTGCAATAAAGAGAAGATCAAGGACGCGATCACGGAAGAAGAGTTAGAACCGGACGAGAAGCTGATGCGCTCGATTGAAGAGCAGATCGGCATCAGCGAGAACGCCAAGAACACCTTCCGGCAAGAGATACTCATTCGCATCTCAAGCCACGCGCGCAAGGGCAAGCCTTTCGAGTACCGTTCGCACGAGCGGCTGAAGGAAGCGATTGAGAAGAAGATTTTCTCCGACCTCAAGGATGTGGTGAAGATCACAACTTCGGCAAAGACGCCGGACAACGATCAATTGCGCCGCATCAACGAAGTGATCGACCGCCTGGTGACGGACGGTGGCTATTGCACGGTCTGCGCCAACGAGCTGCTCACATATGTCGGCACGCTGCTCGCTCGCTAAGCGCGCGGGCGCGCAAGCCGGTCTGTTATCCAAGACGCCCGCACACTCTCAGCGATGTGCGGGCGTTTCGCTAAGGTGAGATATATGTCGGTTCAACGAAACGACTGGTCGTTGCAGCGCAAGGGGCAGATTGATCAGGAGCGCCACAAGGAGCGCGTCCGCGACGCGATCAAGAAGAACCTCGGCTCCATCGTCTCGAACGAGGCGATCATCCTTTCCGATGGCAAGCGCAAGGTTAAAGTGCCCATCCGCTCGCTCGACGAGTACAAGTTCCGCTTCGACTACCGCAAGAAGAAGAACGTCGGGACCGGCGACGGCAAGACGCAGGTTGGTGATGTGATCGGGCGCGAAGGCCAGCCGGGGCCGGGCGTCGGGTCAGGGCAGGGCGCAGGCGACCAGCCGGGCCAGGAGTTCTACGAAGCCGAAGTGGACATTGACGAGATCGCCAAGCTGATCTTTGAAGACCTGCACCTGCCTTACCTCGAAGACAAGGCCAAACAGGCCGTGCAGTCCAAGACGACCAAGTTCACTGAGATTCGCCGCGCCGGTATTCTCGCCAACCTCGACAAGCGCCGCAGCATTATGGAGAACATCAAGCGCACGGCGCGCGAGTCGGGCGGCGCGAAGCTGGGCCGCTTCAAGAAAGAAGACCTGCGCTACCGCACGTGGGAGGAACAGGTTAAGTACGAGTCGAACGCCGTCGTCATCGCCATGATGGATGTGTCGGGTTCGATGGGAGACTTCAAGAAGTACATCGCGCGGTCATTCTATTTCTGGATGGTGCGCTTTCTGCATACGAAATACGACCACGTCGAAATTGTCTTCATCAGTCACCACACCGAAGCGAAAGAAGTCACCGAAGAACAGTTCTTCACGCAGGGCGAGTCGGGCGGCACGGTCGTATCGTCGGCCTATCGACTGGCGCTGGACACCATCACCGAACGCTTCCCGCCGCGCGACTGGAACGTCTACCCGTTCCACTTCTCAGACGGCGACAACTACTATTCGGATAACGACGAGGCCGTGCGGCTGGCTGATGAATTGATCTCGACCTGCAACCTTTTTGGCTATGGCGAAATCGGCGAAGAGGGCGCGTCGAGCTACCGGCGGTCGTCGGGCGCGCTGCTTTCGATCTTCAAAGACCGCTTGAAGCATCAACAGCGGTTCGTCGGCGTTCGCATAGACGATAAGGAAGATGTTTATCCGGCGCTCAAGGAATTCTTCGGCAAGCGCGGCGAGCAGGCGTAGTGAAGCGCGGTTGAAGGCGATTGAAAAAGACGACGAGAGGGCATCGCATGAACGACAGGGAAGTGAAGGAACTCGAAGAAGCGGTGGAGCAGATATGGGAGATTGCGACGGTGAAGTTCGGCCTCGACCCGTTCCCCGTGCGCTTCGAGATCGTGCCGGCGACGGTGATGTACGAGATCGGCTCTTACGCGCTGCCGGGCCGCTACTCGCACTGGACGTTCGGCAAGGCCTATCACCGCCAGAAGATGATGTACGACTTCGGCCTGTCGAAGATTTATGAGGTGGTCATCAACGCGAATCCTTCGTACGCCTTCCTGCTTGAAACCAACTCGACCACGCAGAATAAGATGGTGATCGCGCACGTGCTCGGCCACGTCGATTTCTTCAAGAACAGCGTCTACTTCTCAAAGACCAACCGGCGTATGGTTGACGAAGCGGCCATCCACGCGCGGCGTATGAGCGAGTACGAGTTCAAGTATGGTCGCAAGGTCGTCGAGGATTTCCTCGATGCCGTGCTGTCCATCGAAGAACACATTGACCCGAATCTCTTCATCCGCAAATCGTCGCGCAACGGCGACCGGCGCGGCAAAGACGAACAGCCTAAGCGACGCGAGGGCCGTTACGACGACCTCTTCAGCGAGGACGAACTGGGCGGCGCGTCGCCGGAAGACAGCGCCGACAAGCGGAAGCTGCAACCCGAACACCCGCTGCCGGAGAAAGACATCATCTACTACCTGATGAAGCATTCGCCTATCCTCGAAGACTGGCAGCGCGATGTGATGGCGATGATCCACGAAGAGATGGAGTACTTCATCCCGCAGATGCAGACCAAGATCATGAATGAAGGATGGGCCAGCATCTGGCATTCGCGGATTATGCGCGAGCTTGATCTGCCGACCAGCAACCATCTCGAATTCGCCGAGCTGCACGCCGGCGTCGTCTCGCCGCACAAGGGCCAGTTGAACCCTTACTACCTCGGCTATCGCATCTTTGAAGACATTGAAAAACGCTGGGACAATCCGAGCAAAGAAGAGCGCGAGCGGTTCGGCAGGGCGGGCAGCCAGGGCCGCGAGAAGATGTTCGAGGTGCGCGAGCTTGATAACGACATCTCGTTTCTGCGCAACTACCTTACCGAAGAACTCTGCGAAGAGCTTGACCTGTTCGTCTATCAGCTCGTTGACGACGAAGAGTGGACCGTCACTGAGAAGGGTTGGGAGAAGGTGCGCAATCAACTCGTCGCCAATATGACCAACTTCGGCTTTCCCTACATCGAGATCGTTGACGGCGATTACAACCACAACCGCGAGCTTTATCTTATGCATCGCTTCGAAGGCGTCGAGCTGGATATGAAGTACGCCCGCAAGACGCTCGAATACGTTTACAAGCTCTGGGGCCGCAAGGTGCACCTGGAGACCAGCGTTGACGAAGAGGCGCTGGTGCTGCATTACGACGGCCAGGAGCACGACGAAGACTGAGGGCGCAGTCTGCCCACGTTCTTCATCAATCTTGATTTTATCGCTGCCGCTTGAATCGACCCGCCGGCAAAGAGTAAAGTCCACTCTGCACTGAACAGTCACCTGACGTTTACAAAAGAGATCGAAGAGGGAAAACCGTATGCACAATCGTGGACTGCTTGCCATTATGCTGGCAGCGGCGATGGCCGCGCCGCTGTTGTTTTCGACGCCCGCGCAGGCGTGGGGCGAAGAAGGCCACCGCTACATCAATCGCGTCGCCGCCGAACATATTCCTGACGATATGCCGCCGTTTCTCAAGGCCGCAACGGCGCGGCTAACTTTCCTCGGGCCGGAGCCGGATCGCTGGCGCGACAGTAAGGAACTTTACAAAGCGCTCGGCGAAGTCAATGGGCCGGACCACTTCATCGACATAGACAAGGCCGAAGAGTTTGCGACGCTGCCGAACGACCGTTATCAATATGCCGAGTGGCTGCGTGCGCGCAGCAAAGACCCGAAAGACATCGGCTTCCTGCCTTATTCGATTCTCGAAGGCTACCAGAAAGTGCAAGTGCTGTTTCGCATGTGGCGTGAACCGCAGCACGCCGCCGAGCGCGAGCAGATCGAGCAGAACATCATTTATTACGCGGGCGTGCTGGGCCATTACGTCGCCGATGGCTCGCAGCCACTTCACGCGACGATTCATTACAACGGCTGGAGCGCGAGCGCCAACCCCGACAACTTTACCCGCGAGCCATTGCACGGGCGCTTTGAAAGCGATTACGTCCGGGCGCAGATCAAGCCCGAAGACTTCAGCGGCCTGGTGAAGACGCCGCAGCGCCTCAACGACCCATTCGCAGAGATCGTCAACTACCTGCTCGAATCGAACAGGCTTGCGCCGCAATTGTATCGAATGGAAAAGACGGCGCGTTGGGATGGCAACAATCGCAACGCCGACTCGAAAAAGTTTGTCACTGAGCGGCTCGCGGCTGCGTCGCAGATGCTCGCCAATCTGTGGTACACGGCGTGGGTGAACTCTCAGGACGCGAAAAGCCAGCGCGCCGCGAAATAGCAGCGGCCCAAAAAAAAATGACAAGGACTCGCAACTGAGGCGTTCAATCTAACGACGGAGGCGCTCAAGCCAGAGCACGGGCTGGAACGTTAACGGTTTTTACTTGAACGCCTCCCTCGTCTTTTCTCTCCCACCAATGACAGCGAAAGCAGCGCCTGGCCGGCGCTTGATGGTCATCGTCTGCTCGATGGATAAACTGACCCAGCCAGATGAATGTAGTCCTACTTGCTTTTCTTCATCATCTCCCTTTGACGAAAGCTAGCCTGACTTGCCTCTGCGCGAGTGCGCCCGCTAGACTCATCAATCTATGAGCGAGTGCGTGGCAGATGTTGCGGTCATCGGCGCGGGGCCGGCGGGAGCCTTTCTGGCTTCGCGGCTCGCCGAAGCCGGGCGCGATGTCATCTTATTCGACCCCAAAGGCGCGTGGGAAAAACCGTGCGGCGGCGGCGTGCCAACGCGCGCGCTGCGCGAATATGCGGCGCTGCTCAACCGTACGGAGTACCCGCGAAAGTTGATCCGCCGCGTCACGCTCGTCTCGCCCGTGATGCGGCGCGTCACGATTGACTTCGACGAGCCGTTCGCCATCTACTCGCGCCGCGTGCTCAATGGGCTGGTGCTCGACCGCGCCGTTGAATCGGGCGCGCGATTCGTTCGCGCGGCGGTCGCGGAGTTCGTGCGCGGCTCGGACGGCTGGCGGATAACGACTGACGACGGGCAAACGTGGCGGGCGCGATTTATGGTCGGCGCAGACGGCGCGGCCAGCTCGACGCGCCGCAAGCTGGTCGGCATCTTTCCAAAGCAAGACCTGGCGCTGGCCTTCGGCTACAACGTCACTGTGAGCGATAGCGATCAGCCTGAGGCGGCAAGTGGCAACGGCAAATCGAATGACACAGCTAAAGAAGAAGTCGTCGTGCAGTTCCTGCGCGATTTCACTGGCTATCTCTGGGCCTTCCCGCGTCCGGGCGTGATGAATTTCGGCGTTGCCTCCAAGCTCGGCGAGCGCACATCAGACGAGCTGCGCGCCATCTTGAAAGGCTTCGTCGAAGACTATTTCGGCGGCAAGATGCCAGAGCCTGAGCGCTTGAGCTTTTTCGGCGCGAAGATTCCAACGCTCGATTACGCGAGCTGGCGCGGGCTGCGGACGGTGGGCGAAGGGTGGGCGCTGGTCGGCGACGCCGCCGGGTTTGCCGACCCGATCACTGGCGAAGGAATTTACTACGCGCTCAAGTCGGCTGATCTGATGGCCGGCGCGTTGATGGCCGACGCGACGGTCGCTTACACGGAAGCGGCGGCAACGTACGAGGCGAGCTGGCGCGACGCCTTCGGCCACGACCTTGAGCGCGCATCGCGGCGGCTGCCGCTGTTTTATCGCGGGCGATTTTTTGGGCGCATCTTCACGGACGCGATGATTCTGCTGGCCAAATACCATCGCGGTGTGCGCCGCGTGCTGGTGCGCGCGGTCGTCGGTTATCAAAGTTACACAACACTCAAGCGCGAGCTGCTGCGCAACGTGCTGCGAGTCTTTTAACGAAATGATGAACGATGAACGATGAATGATGAATTAATGGAGACCACTCCCAACGCAATGGGCGCTAGCTCCGATAGTTCATCACTCATCATTCATCATTTTTGAAAACAGGGATCAATGGCAAAGAGCCGATCACCGCTAGTCATTATCTTCATCACCATCTTTATCGACCTGATCGGCTTCGGCATCGTCATCCCGGTCTTGCCGCTGTACGCCCAGCGCTATAACGCCTCTGAGACGGTGATCGGCTTGATGCTGGCCTCTTACTCGGTGATGCAATTTATCTTCGCGCCGATTCTGGGTCGGCTCTCTGATCGCGTAGGCCGCCGACCCGTGTTGCTCTACAGTTTGATCGGCACGTCGCTTGGTTTTTTGTTGATGGGCTTCGCTCATCGTATACCATTCGGCGCTGCCTTATTCGGATTATCGCCGGTCATCGTCTGGCTTTTTCTTGCGCGCATTATTGACGGCATCAGCGGCGGCAACATCTCGACGGCGCAAGCCTACATCGCCGACGTGACGCCGCCCGACGACCGCGCCAAAGGTATGGGCTTGATCGGCGCGGCATTCGGACTAGGGTTCATCTTCGGCCCGGCCATCGGCGGCTTGATGAGCAGCTTCTCGCTAGAAGCGCCGTTCTTTTTCGCCGCCGCGCTCGCCGCCCTCAACGCGACGGCGCTTTACTTCTTATTGCCGGAGAGCCTCGCGCCCGAACACCGCCACGCCGCGAATAAGCCGGCCCGCTTGCAACAGATTTTTGAACAAGCCGGCAACTGGCAGTTGCAGGCAGTCTTTGCGACATACTTCTTTGCGACCGTCGCGTTTGCGATGCTGACAGCGACGTTTGCGCTGTTCGCCAATCACCGTTTTCACTTCGACGCCAGACACACCGGCTATCTCTTCACCTATGTCGGCGTACTCGGCGCGATCATTCAAGGCGGCCTGCTTGGCAAACTGGTCAAGCTATTTGGCGAAAAGACGCTGGCCGTCGTCGGCACGGTGATCTTTTCAGCCGCGCTCTTCACGCTGCCGCTGGCCACCAGCTTGACGATGCTGCTGCTGGCGAGTACAGGCAACGCCATCGGCAATAGCTTGGTGACGCCGACGCTCAACAGCCTCGCCTCGAAGAGCGCCGCGCCTTCGTTTCAAGGGCGCATACTCGGCACGATGGCATCGGTCGCCAGCCTTGCGCGAATCATCGGGCCGGTGCTCGGCGGCTTCTTGCTGGGCCGCGACTCTGACCAGGAAGCGTTGTATGGCAAGACGGTCTACTGGGTCAGCGGCTCGATTATGGTTATCGCGCTGGCGCTTGCCGTGTCGCTCCACGCGCGCGCATCAGCCACCAATGAACAGACTGTCGCTCTCGAAGATTAGAAGAAGACTGAAAGGGAAAGAACGATATGAGCCTCTACATTCTCAGCGTTTGGCTTCACATTCTGCTCGCCTGCGTTTGGGTTGGCGGATTGATCTACACCGCCGCCGTGGTGATTCCGTTTGCCGTCAAGCATGGGCCTGACGAGCGCCAGCGCATTATTCGCGGCCAGGCGCGCAAGTTTCGGATGATCGGCTGGACCTCGGTCGTGCTGCTGATTGTCACAGGCTTAATCAACGTGATGAATTATTATCGGCTCGGCGGTATCGGCGAAGCGTTTGGGGCACTCTTCAGTCCGGGCGGAAATTTCTGGCTGCGGCGCAAGGTCGAAGCCTTCGTGCTGATGGTCGTGCTGATGTTGTTCCACGACATCACGAGCATACGCGCCGCCAGGCAGTCTTCAGGTCCGCGCGACTCTGCGTCGGGCAACCGGCTCGGCTCGATTGCCGCCGCCCTTGCGACGCTGCTGGCTCTGGTCGTTCTTTATTGTTCGGTTCGCCTCGTGCGCGGCTAGAGGTCATTCGTTTTTCGCGTGACGTTGACGCATCGCTTCAAAGAGAACGACGCCGACAGCGACCGACACGTTCAACGAAGTGATGCGCCCGTGTAGCGGAATCGAAACGGTCACGTCGCAACGCTCGCGCACCAGCCTGTGCAGCCCCTGGCCTTCGCCGCCGAAGACCAGCGCCACCGCGCCTTTGTAATCGTATCGTGTGTAATCCATATCACCAGAAGCTTCGACGCCAACGACCCAGACGTTGCGCTGCTTCAGCTTCTCGATGAAGCTCGCCAGGTTGGTGACGCGCGCGACCGGCAGGTATTCGGTCGCGCCGGCAGCGGTCTTGGCGACAACTTCGGTGATGTGCGCGGCGCGGCGTTCAGGGATGATGACTGCGGCTGCGCCGGCGCATTCAGCCGTGCGGATGATTGCGCCGAGGTTGTGCGGGTCTTCAACGCCGTCGAGCAGGACGAACAGCGATTGCGGCGTGACGCGGTCGAGCATCTCGTCTTCGTCGGCATAGCTCGCCGCCGCCGCGATGGCCATCACGCCTTGATGATTCGCGCCGCCGGCGACGCGGTCGAGCGCAATGCGCGGCTCTTTGCGAACAGGGATGCGAGCGCGTTTAGCCAGATCAAAGACTTCGCGCAATCGCTCGTGCCGTACGCCTTCGGCGATGACGATGCGCTCGATGCGACGCGCGCCTGACCGCAAGGCTTCGATGACCGGCAGGACTCCGTAGATGTGCGCCATAATCTTCTTTTAATCCAACCTGCTTGCAAATACAACCGGGAGAGATGCAGTCGAAATCCGCCATCTGTCGTACGCGGACGGCAGCGGCTTAATCCATTGATGCGACGATCAATGGTTTTGCCGAGGTTTCTCTGCGCAATGCAAATGGCATAAGGTTCGCAATGCTATCAAGAACAAAGCAAACCAGATTTCAGGAGTGATCGATTTGGTCGTAGCGATTCGTTCAAAGCGGCGTCTGCAAGCCTGGCAATGGTTGTTGTCGGCGGGCGTCTTCGGCTATCTCGCGCTCGGCGTCGCTACGCGCACTGTGCGTCCTTATCACTGGTTTATGCTCTTGATTATTCCGGTGGCCATCTTCGCCGCAGAGCGCTGCCAGAGGTTCTTTCTCGACTGGACGCCGCTGATCGCCTTCTGGCTGATTTACGACCGATTGCGCTTATTGCAGCCGCTGTTGCTGCACAGAGTCGCCGTCGCGGGGCCTTATCAACTTGAGCGATGGCTATTCGGTGGACTGTTTGGCGGCGATGTGCCGGCGCACGCCTCACGCGCGTGGCTTGCCGCGCATTCCAGCACGATGCCTGGCGCGAGCCTGAGCTGGGCGGCGCAACTGGTCTATCTCTCGCACATCTTTCTCGTGCCGCTGCTATTCCTGTGGCTGTGGATAAGAGGCCGCACGGATGAGCCGAGCCGTGCGCGCTTTCATCGGATGATGCGCGCGTTCGCCTATTTAAACTTTGCCGCCATCGCCATCTATTTGCTGCTGCCTGTCGCGCCGCCCTGGTGGGTGAGCCTCTACGGGACGACGACGCCGACCGCTGATCTCCTGGCGCAGATGCGTATGAGCGAGGCGATGGATGGCCGGCTGGTCACGGCGCTCATTCATAACGCGGCGCAGTGGTTCGCCGCCGTTCCCTCATTACACGGCGCGTATCCTGTGCTACTGGCCTTGCTGGCTGCGCGTGAACGCGACCGGCGACTGCTGTTCGGCTTGATTGCTTATGCGCTAACGATGTGGTGCGCGACGGTGGTGCTCAACCAGCACTACGTTATAGACCTCGTCGCTGGCGGCTTGCTCGCCTGCGCGGCCTGGCTGATGGGAGATTGGCAGAAGCGCCGTTCACTCGACAGGCAACGAGATCAGCGACCATTCATCACGCGGCCAGAGGCAATTCAGGGCAGGGCTGACGAGACGAATCGTTGAGAGCGCAGACCAGACGTTCGAGCGCCGCCTTCGCTTCGCGCGCCGCCGCGAGCGACGCGTCATCGCCACCGCGACCGTACATCTCGGCCAGCGCGGTCAGGTAGTCGATCTGCTGCAAAAGATTTTGGACGACGTTTTTCATACTCATCAGGGGCTTTGTTGTATAAACCAAAATGGAAGCAATCTTCCACAACATTGAACTTAAAAACGATTCACACGGCATAACTGTCGGGCATTCCCAGATGCGTCATGGTGTTCAATGCCGCACACCTGACCAGCACCTGCGTCGCCTGCCCGGCAAATTGCCGCGCCCTGACGCGGTCGCCGAAGATCGTCTTGACTCGAAACATCTGCGTCTCGGCCAGACTC
>JBJMGV010000080.1:0-21741 GCA_045807725.1 Blastocatellia bacterium
CTCGGACCTGTCGATCTCAGAAGGCACGGTCAAGATTCACGTCAACAACATCCTCAGTAAGCTCGGCGTCAGTGACCGCACGCACGCGGCCACCTTCGCCCTGCAACGCGGCATCATCCACCTGGATTAGGCGACGCGGCGACACGGCGAAGGAGAAACCGCAGGCGAACCGCTCATTTTTCTCCGCGTCGCCGCGTCGCCGTGTCGCCGCGTCGCCGCGTCCCGCGTCGTTTCCCGCCGGGCCGGACTATAACTAAAGATATAGGCAAATCTGGTACTCTGGTTTAATGACAGGCGAGCCGTCTGCGGTTATTCTTCGTCTGTACTTAACGGTAACCTCAAAGTTCTAGAGCGGATTTCAAAAGGTGTAAGGGCACGGCTCTTGCACCTTTTCTTATAACTAAAACAAGATGAAACCGCTCCTGCTGTCAGGTCTCAAAGCCGCAGCTTCTAATTTCGGATGTGCCAGTGCCCCAGCAGACGCCGGGGAGCGCCGGCCCGCGCGGCGCAAGTCCTACCCGCTTCTGCGTTCCAGGTAGCGAGACGTTTGTGGTCGCAAGCAGCTAAGACTCTTATGAAACGTGTAGCTCTGGTGTGGGTTCTGTTGTGCGGTTCGCCTGTTCTGGCCGGAGGTCCCATCTGGCGGCAGGCGACGCCGACCGAATTGCGGCAGATCATCCCGGCTCGCGCGCCGGTCGGCAAAGAGCGCATCGAGACTGAATTCCGCTCGGCTTCCGGCATCAGCGATGGTCATCGCTTCATCGCCGGCGTCGTGATGATCACTGCCGGCTACGAAGCCGAAGGCAAGTATTCCCACTTCTTCATCACGCAGATGACGTTGCGCGTCGGCGATATGCTCTTGCCGCCGGGCGAATACGTCTTTGGCTACAAGCGCGTCGCCGACGCGATGGAAGTGAAGTTTCACGAAGCGACCAATGAACGGCTGCTCGGCACGGTGATGGCAAAGCTCGACACGCGGCGCACGGGCGTCCGCCAGTTTTACATCAGCCCCGCCGCCTACGGCAGCGGCAAGGGCTTCATACAGTTTGGCCGGTTTGTGTTCGAGTACAGATTGTCCCAGTAGCTCTACCTGACAAGCGGGCATCCCTTGATCAGCGTTGTGATGTGTGGCTGCGAAGCCGTGCCTTCGCAGTGAGGAGTCGTGTGCCTCGGTCGTCGCCGTGCGCAGGCCGGCGAAGGCCAACATTTTGAAAGCTGGAGACGTGAAGCTTGAAACGAATTGCGATCCTTTTATTGATTGGTTTAATCAGCGGCCTTTCGCCTCTGATGGCGATGGCCGGACAAGCGACGGCGACGCTGACCGGGCGCGTCGTTGACCCGCAAGACGCGGTAATCCCGATTGCACGGGTCAAGGCTGTGCAGAAAGAGACCGGCGCGACGCGCGAGACGAAGACGAATGATAGCGGTTTCTTCACACTGGCCAGCCTCGCACCGGGTGAGTATGAAGTCACGGTTGAAGCTCAGGGCTTCAAAACGATCAAATACCTCTCCCTGAACTTGCAGGTCGGCCAGACGGTGACGCTCAATACAACGCTCGAAGTGGGCCAGTTGACTACTGAGATAGATAGCTATTCGTACGAGCCGGACTTAATCAATCAGAGCACGTCTGTCGTTGACAGCGTTATCAACCGCCGAGCGGTCGAGAACCTGCCGCTCAACGGGCGCAACTTCCTCGAACTCGCGCTGCTCGTGCCGGGCAATGCGCCCGCGCCGAACTTCGATCCGACCAAGACCGAGACCGTGTTGATCTCGTCCGCCGGTCAGATCGGGCGCGGCGGCAGCGTGACGATTGACGGCGCGGACAACAATGATGATGTGGTCGGCGGCTCGCTTCTCAACGTCACGCAAGAAGCCGTGCAGGAATTTCAGATTGCCACCAACCGCTTCTCCGCCGAACAAGGGCGCTCAGGCTCTTCGATCATCAACATCGTCACCAAGACCGGCACGAACGAGTTTCACGGCTCCGGCTCGTTCTTTTTCCGCAATCGAAATCTGCAAGGCTTGCCAGCAACCTTTGATCGGGCGAACCCGACGCCGCCGTTCGACCGCGAGCAGTACGCCTTTGCGATGGGCGGCCCCATCAAGAAGGATCGCGTCTTCTGGTTCGGCGCGTTCGAGTACCGCAATCAAGACGGCGCGGTTCTCGTCGGCCAGCGCGACACCGCGACGCGCACCATCACGCGCGGCTTCGCCGATGCGCCGCTCAATGATCTGCTCGGCACGGCGCGCGGCGACTGGAACATCTCGGATCGTGACCGGCTGGCCTTGCGTTATTCCATTGAGCGGGTTGATAACACGACGGCGAGCAGCCTGATTCGCGCGATTGGCTCGGCGTCTGAGCGGCAGGCGTCGAAGAATAACTATCAATCGTTTTCGACCAGCTACGGGAAAGTCCTCTCGCCGACGATGATCAACGACTTCAACTTCAGCATCACGAATTTCATCAACCGCACACAGCCGGTGACGCCGGGGCCGCAGTTGACCTTTCCGAGCTTGCAGGATGGCGCGTCGTTCCGCGTGCCGCAGCAGACGCGTATGAATCGCCTGCAATTCGGCGACAGCTTCAGTTGGATCAAGGGCGCGCACACCTTGAAATTCGGCGGCCAGTTTCAGCGCATTGATTCCGACTTCAATCTCGGCGTCTTTCAATCGGGTCGTATTGAGTTCATCGAAGACTTCCCGACCTTTGACCACAACGGCGACGGGCGCATTGATGATAACGACCTGTTGTTTGCTGTGACCTTGCGTAGCGGCAAGCCCGATCAACCGCTTATCGTCCCCAACGCCGACAACAACTACTTCGCCTTCTTCGCGCAGGATGATTGGAAGGTCAGGCCGAACCTGACGCTCAACCTCGGCCTGCGTTACGAACTCGACACGGACGTGAAGAACGTCAGCCGCACGGATGAACTCAACCCGCTGATTCTGCCGTTCCTTTCCGGCAACCGTCACCGCGACAAAAATAATTTCGGCCCGCGCCTCGGCTTCAACTGGTCGCCGAGCCCTCGCCTGAGCCTGCACGGCGGCTACGGCATCTACTACGACCGCATCACGCTGGAGGTACAGTCGCTTGAACGCGGGCTTGATGGCCGGGCATTGCCCATCGAAGTGCGCGCCGGCAACCTCTTCTTCCTCGATCCGGCAACGGGCCGCTTCCCGCCGTTCGCGCCGACTGTGAGCAATCCCTTCACGGGCTTCATCCTGCCCGGCGCGGGCGCGGGCGGCATCAACATCATTGATAACCGTATGCAGAACCCGATGGTGCAGCAGACCAACGTTGGCATTCAGGCCGAGTTCGCGCGCGACTTCGCGTTGCGCGTCGATTACCTGCACGACTTCGGCACGCACTTCATCATCGGGCGCACCATCGGCTCGGTCTTTAACCCGGTAGTCGGCGGGCCAGATTCAGTCGTCAATCTCGAATCGAGCGTCAAGACGAAGTATGACGGCCTGCTCGTCAGCATAGAGAAGCGTTTCAGTAATCGCTATCAACTGCGCGCGGCTTACACCTTGGCGAAAGCGTTCAACTACGCCAACGACGATCAAATCCCCTTTGCCAATGGGCCGATCAATCCGAACAACCTGCAACTCGAATATGGGCCGACGCCGAACGATCAGCGCCACCGCTTCACGCTATCAGGCGTCTTCGAGCTGCCGGCGGGCTTTATGGTCGCGCCCATCTGGACGATTGCTTCCGGCGTGCCGATGGACATCCTGTTGCCTGATGGCAGCTCGCGCATTCCGACGTTGCAGCGTAACGCCGGCGGTCGCCTGTTCCACACGGGCGCGGAGCTGAACGCCTTCATCCGCGAAGTCAACGCTGGTGGCGGCGTCAACGGCCAGCCGCTGCCGCTGGTGCGCGACGATGCGCGCTTCAACGACAGCTTCAACTCGCTCGACCTGCGCCTGTCAAAGCGCCTACGCTTCGGCGAGCGCGTGCGGCTTGAGCCGATCATCGAGATGTTCAACGTCTTCAATGTGACGAACATTCTCGGCGTCTCGACGGTCAACTATTCGGGTCGCGCTAACACGCTGGTGCGCGACAGCAATGATCCCGGCAATCCGGGCTTTCTGCGTTCGTCGAGCTTCGGCCAGCCGGTGACGACGGCGGGCGGTGTCTTCGGGTCGGGCGGCCCGCGCGCCGTCCAGCTCGCCGTGCGAATGACTTTCTAAGCTATCGGGCAGAATGCGCGGGCCTCTGTAGAGCAAACGGAGCGAGCGTCTCGCGCATTCTGCCCGGTCTATTCATTGGCAAGAATGAAAGCCGCTGCCATAATGGCCTGAGTTACTGTTCAGCGAAAGGAAGCGAGCCGATGACGTGGATTAAAACCGTGCCGATGGACGAGGCCGACGAGCGCTTGCGCCGCGCTATCGAGATGGAACAGATGCTCTACCCGAAGGAGTACGCAACGCCTGTGCATCCGACCGGCGACGGCACGTCGGGCATCGTCGCGTCGCACACCTTGATCCCCGACGCGCTCCACCACGCCTTCTCGACGTTCGGGGCGCTGATGTCGCCGGAACTGCCTCTGACCCGCGCGCAGCACGAGATGATTGCGACGATGGTATCGGTCACGAACCGCTGCCACTACTGAATCGAGTCGCACGCAGAGTTTCTGCGTCGGGTCACACTGGATGAAGCGATGGTCGAGGTGCTGAAGGACGACTACCGGAACGCGCCGCTGTCGAATCAAGATCGCGTGATGCTCGATTACGTCGTGCAACTGACGAAAGACGCGACGCGCATCTCGCCCGCCGATCACGAGCGACTGCGCGAAGTCGGCTTTGATGATCAAGCCATCTTGCAGGTTACGCTGATCGCTTCGTGGTTCAACTACATCAATCGCGTCGCTGACGCGCTCGGCGTCGGGCGCGAGTAAAGAGCGACAACGGCAACGCGGCGACGCGGCGACGCGGCGAGAGAGGATGGATATGGCTTGATCTCTTTGTCGCCCCATCGTCCCATCGCCCCATCGCCCTTTCGCCCCTTCACCTTGTCTTCCTTCCCCGTGTCGCCGTGTCGCCGCGTCGCCCCTTCGCCGCGTCATCCGTGTCACCGCAAGGCCGGCTCGTCACGCCAACAGGCCGGCTTGTCACATCTCGCTTGGCCTTTTCGCCGCGCTGCATAGAATAGGACGGCTGCACCTTAATGTGTGTTCGGAATCGTCGGCGCGGCCTTCGTGCCGGCGATTCGTCAGCAACCACGCGGCGTGGCATCGGCCTGTCGCTGATGCCGCGCCGCGTGCGTCCAAGCAGATGAATCCGTCCGCTTTCGTTCAACAATTGAGGGTATGAGGCGTGCGCCGCCGGGCTGTGCTATGTTTATCTGGCCTGAGGGCGCGACATCCTATGAGAGCCGGAAACTTAATCGACCGCCGCTGGCTGCGAGCCTTTTTTGTGATCGGCGTCTGGACCTTGTTCGGCGTCTTTCTCGCCAGCCAGTCCACGCTCGCCTTCAGCCGCCGCGACAAGCCATTCAGTTGGGAGCGCATATTACTTGTCGAGATGGCCTTCGCTTACATCTGGGCAGCATTGACGCCACCCGTGCTGTGGCTGGCGCAGCGTTTCCCGATTGAGCGTGGCCGCTTGCCACTCAGCCTCACCGTTCACGTTCTCGCTTCTGTCGTCATCGGCTTTGCAACGCGCGCCTTCCGCGATTTGATGTTCGTCTACTTCGTCGCCGGCTATGACGGCGCGTTGCCGTGGACGAAACTCTTCTTCAACAGCTATCTCTTTTTCGACTACGGCACGCTGCTCTACTGGCTGATGCTGTTGAATAGCTACGCGACGAACTTCTACCGCCGTTACCGCGTCGGCGAGATTCGCGCGACAAAATTAGAAGCACAGTTGGCGCATGCGCAACTGCATGCCTTGCGCATGCAATTGCAACCGCACTTCCTCTTCAACACGCTGCACTCGATCTCGGCGCTCGTTCACAAAGACCCGCAGGCGGCTGACAAGATGATCGCGCGGCTCGGCGACTTCCTGCGCCTGACGCTCGACAGCGCCGGCACGCAGGAAGTGACGCTGCACCAGGAGCTTGAATTCCTGAAGTGCTACCTCGACATCGAGCGCATACGTTTCAAAGACCGTCTCAGCATCGAAATGAAGATCGACCCGCAGACCTTAGAGGCGCGGTTGCCGAATCTAATCCTGCAACCCATCGTCGAGAACGCCATCCGTCACGGCATCGCGCCGCGCACCGACGCGGGCCGCATAGAGATTGCTGCCCGTCGCTACAACGGCTCGCTGCAAGTGCAGATCACTGACAACGGGCCGGGCCTTGCCGCCAACGGCAACAACGGGCGCATCGTCAAAGAAGGCGTCGGACTGGCCAACACACAGGCGCGCTTGCAGCAGCTTTATGGCAACGGCTCGCGGCTCGATCTTGTCAACACCGCGCGCGGCGGTCTCAGCGTCACGCTTGAAATCCCCTTCAATGCCGTGTGAAAGCCCTGTTCCGACCACAAGCCTCTCCTGAATAGATCAAGCCAACTCAGGCGCGAGGCCGTATCTAATTGAAGCCGGCAGCTCTCCGCAAAAAGATGCCAGCCTGTCTGGACAGTCCTGGCTGAACGTGTTAAACGATACCCATCAAATCTTCCCTTTCTGACATTGGAGAGTAATATGAAACAACAGAGCCTTGTTGCGTTCCTGCCTCTCGCGCTGCTCTTCGTCCTTGCCGGGTGGGGCTTGTGGATGAAGAAGGCCTGCAAATTCCAGATGCCGAAAGACCCGGTGTGGCCTTTCGCTGATAGTCCGGGATTGGCTCTCGAACTCGCCGGCTCGCTCAAGGATGTGGATGCGGTTCTTGGCGAAGCCCACACCGATGTGGGTCAGGCTAATCGAAAAGCGGGCGCGTTATCTCAAAAGCTGGACTTTGGATTCATTCCGCTCTATGTCCTCTTTTTTGCCGCCGCTGCCCTGCCGCACGGATGGTCGAGGGCCGCGTTTGTCATCGCGCTGGCGCTATTGACGGCTATCGCAGACCTGATCGAAGACGGGCTGATCCTGCGCATGCTGCGAGGGGCGAAAGGGCTTGCTGCCAGGCCGTTCGGTCTGACGAAATGGTTCTTCTATTTCGCCACGCTGGCCGCAGAAGGCAGCCTGTTCTTTTTCGAGAGCGCGACATCCAGTGTCAGAGCAGTGGTGGGAATGATACTGGGCGCGGCGCTGATTGCCATCGCGCTCGGCGGAATGTTCTCGACCGTGAAGGGCAATTTTGCCGGCATCAAATCAGCGACGAATCTGTCGGCGCTGGGATTGCTCGCGCTGGCGCTGTTGCCATTGATTGCGCTCTATCCGTTCTCCTGGCGTGTGACGGCAGAGTATGCCGTGCTCTTGCGTGTTCCATTGCTGCTGGGTGTGATTCTCTTCGCGCTGCCGTTTATCGCCTTCTTCAGTGGCGCGAAGACGCTCTTGCGGGGCTTGTTCGATCTCACCGCATTGAGCCTTTTCGTGGTCACGCTTGCGGCGCTGGCGGCGGCGGGAATGATTTGTATGACGGCCTCCATCGTGCTCGGCAATGCGTGGTTGAGATTCGGCCTCGGCGATGGCCCGCTGCAACTATCCAACTCGCTCTGGCTAATTATTATGTTGGTTCTGAGCCTGCCGGTGATTGCTTTCTCGGTGGGATTCTCGGCCCGGCAAGGATGCAAGTTGAGCGGGTTGCTCATCGCGGCGCTCTGCGGCATAGGCGTGGCCGTAATTGTGGCGCTGGCTTTGATAGCTGGCGGCGCGAACTGGGTGACTTCGATTCTGCCTTTCTTGCAAGACCCGCGCTTAAAGAGCGGCTTGAGCCAGTCGGGCTTGTTTATGGGCTATGTGCAGACGCAGAGCGGCTATGACCCCTGGCCGGAACACCTGCACGGGCTTGCCGCCTTTCTGGTCACATTGTTCTTGTACGCCAGTGTCGGCATCTATGGTTGGTGGCAACTCGGAAAGAAGCGGACGGTTCCGGCGCTCGGCTCTGCGCTGATGCTGATGCTGATGATCGGTTGGATGTTATCGGGGCTGGCGTTCTTCTTCGACGCGTGGCATATCCCTACGCTGCTCATTGTCGCCGCCGTTGGCTTCGTCACTGCACAGTCGAGCCATTCCGATCACTTCTATCATCTGCGGCAGCGGCAGAGCGACCAGCCCGCGCCTGAACCCGCCAGGACTATCGCCGTAGCGAATCAACCGCGCGTCATTGTCGTCGCGGCAAACGGCGGCGGCATACAGGCCGGGGCATGGACGGCGCGGGTCTTGGACGGCCTGTGCGATGATAATCCGGCAGATGAGCCGACGAGGTTTCAGAAATCATTGCGGATGATCAGCTCAGTCTCTGGCAGCAGCGTTGGCAGCGCCTGCTTCGTTGACTGGCTCGCTAATCCGCAAACGGCAAGACCCCCGAACGAGGCCGCCGCGAAATCGAGTCTTGATGAAGTCGCCTGGGGGTTGGTCTGGCCCGATTTTCTGCGCTCCCTAATTCCCTGGCTGTTGGGCGGGCTGATCGGGCGTGGGCGCGCGTTAGAGAAGGCATGGCTGCTCAACAGCGCCCTCGACCTGACGGCAGAAAACCATATGGACCAGCCGCTCAGCAATTGGAATGAGGCGGTGGCTAATGGCAAGCTGCCCGCCGTCGTGATGAACGCGACCATTGCCGAAGCGGGCGAGCGATTACTGCTGGCGACCACGCGGTTAAGCCGGCAGGTTACTGGACGAGCGCGCATCGATGCGACGCAGTTGCACACCATTAATGGCCAGGCGTGTGATGTCGCGGTGGTGACGGCGGCGCGGCTTTCAGCAAGTTTCCCCTACGTGACGCCGGCGGCGCGCGCTGACGGGCCGGGGCCGCAACCGCACGTTGTGGACGGCGGCTATTATGATAACTATGGCATGGCCACTCTGGTCGAATGGTTAGACGAAGCGCTTGCCGGCGCGGGCAATAGCGTCGAAAGCGTGTTGGTGATCCAGATACATGGAGCGCCAGTAGACGCTAATCTGGCTGATGAGCGACACGCCAAAGAGCGCGGCTGGTTCTATCAAGCGTTCGCCCCGCTCACTACGCTGGCCGCTGTGCGCGGGGCCGGACAGATTGCTCATAACGATATCGAGCTTGAATTTTTGCAGCAGAAATGGGCAGAGGCGAAAATACCCATTCACACTGTGACGTTCGAGTTTCATAACCCCGACGCGCCACTGTCATGGCATCTCACCCGCTCGGAGCGCAATGAGATACAACGCGCCTGGCAGAAAGATATGGGACCGTGCAGGCAGTTAGTGAAACAGTTCCTCGACGGCAACGTCTCGTTCAACTGTGGCTGCTTGACGTGTGCATCCGCTTACCGCACACACGCAAGATAAGTTGAGGGTAGCAGCGCCGTCCGGGATTTCTTCGACCGTAGGCTCAATCCGGCCAACGCCGCGACACCAGCCAGTGCTTGAAGATGCCTTGATCGCTTTAGCGGTCCGGGTGGCGCGGGAACTTGACGAACGGCAGCCGCACGCCGCGCACGAAGACGCGGTCAGAGCGAATCTCTGCCGGCGATTCAAAACCCGTGCTGCCCATCGTTGCGATGATGTCATCCTGATCGACGCCGTCGCCGCTGATGCCAAGTCCGCCCACCAGCCGCCCGCCTTTGTAGAGCGGCACGCTGCCCGGAAATATCTGTATGCCGTTGGCGATGGCCGAAAGCGAAGGGCACGGCGGCGTCAATGCATTCGTCAGCGCCGCGCCGTTGCCGCCGATGCCGAGCAGAATGTTGCCGAAGTATTCATCCAGAATCAGGTCGAGCTGCAAGCCATCGTTGAACGGACTCCATTCATCAATCGGCTTCGAGAACGGCCCGTGCTCGGTGTCGTCAATGCCATCGGGGAAGAACGGGCGGCTCAGGAATCCACCGGCTCGATCCGAAAACGCCACCGAGCCGTCGAGCTTTAATCCGTCTTTGCCCGCCGCGTCCACATAATTACCAAAGCCCGCCTGTCGCAGTCTCGTCGCCGCATTGCTGTTGCTGAAGAAAGCCGCCGTGCGCCCTTTCTGCGCCGACACGTCGAAGCCGAAGATTGGCGCATCAATCGTGCTGAAGATGCCGAGGATCGTGCCGTCCACGTCGCAGACGGTAATGTTGACTTCGGCGGGACTGTTTTCAGGCTGACGAATCGCGGCGCGCGTCTTGAATGCTTGCGCGGCGGCCTGCACGATGATCTGCTGGACTTCGCCGGCGCTCAAAGCCGAGCCGCTCTTGAACGGGTAGAAGCGATTATCGACACGGCCCGCCGGAATGGATGGATCGAGCGTGATGACGCGGAACTTCGACGGCTGGTTGCCGAGCACTGCTGCCGGCGCAAGGCCCAGGCAAACATTCAGCGAGCCGTTGAGCTGATTGAACGACGGCACGTTACCTGCCGCAGGCATCTGGGCGTTGACGTAAGGGAAGCGTATGCCGTTGACGATAATCTTATCGCCGGTGATATTGTCGGGCGCTTCAAAGTTGCGCGTCGCGGCGACGGCGACCAGTTCTTCGACCGGCACATCTTTGTCCGCCGGGTCGGGGTCGAGTGTGTAATGGCCATCACCTTCGATGCCGACGCCGCCGACTTCGAGGCCGTTCTTGTAGAGCGGCAGCCCGCCCGGGTCTGCCGACAAGCCGAGCGGCGAGCGCGCATTCACGTCGCTGCACAACAACTGCGAAAACTGCACGCCAAACAGCGGCCCGCTGCCTTGAAAGTGGACGCCCGGCGGGAAGTGCTCCTGCACGATGAAGCTCGCGGTGCGCGTGCTGAAGGCGTGGCCCTGGCTGCTGAGGAATGCGCCCGTGACGGCTTTTGAAATGGCCGCTGTGCAGGCCGGCACAGTGACGCCTTCGATGCCGCCTTTCGCCCCGCGATTCGGCACCGTGACGGTCGTGTTGGCCGGTGCGCCGTTCATCGTGAAGACGCCGAGTATGTTGCCTTCTTTGTCGCTGACGGCGACGGTCGCCTTCAATCTGCTGGCCTCGGCCTGCGCGACGGCCTGCGCGATGACCTGTTTAACGTCGGCGTCGGTGAGCCGGCTGTCGTCCTGTGCGACCACATCGACGTGGGCCGAGACGGTGCTGCCGTCGGGATTAGTGATCGTCACGTCAACGCCGCCGCCGAGATCGCTTTCGGCGACTTCGTTGATGATGATCTTCGTGGCGCTTTTCACCTTCGCGCCGCCGTAACGGATCTGGCCCGCGCCCGAACGCAATGTGATGGTTGCGCCCTTCTGAAAATTCGCGCCCTTGATCGTCAGCCTGCCGAGGCCCGAGTCGAACCCGCAAGCCTGTATGTTGATCGTCGGCGCTTGCGGCGACTGCATCAACGCCGCCAGCGTCTGACTCGTGAAGGCGAGCAGCAGCGTGGCAAACAACAGGCTTTTCATTCTGAGCGACGAACGTTTCCTACTCATCTTGGTGCTCCGTGCGTGTTAGAGGACGGTATAAAAACAACTCGCGTCTTGAGACGAACGGCGGCAAGTTTAATCAAAGAGCCGCGCCGTTGCAAGCATCTCGTGACCATCAACGATAAATCATCGCTTCGCATCGTCAAGCATCATCGCGTTGTTGTGGGGCTACTTGACTTTGAAAAATCGAAATGTTATTTTCCGCCGCGTGTCAGTTCGATCTCGGTGCTGCGATACAATGTGAAAACACAAACTATGTTCTTGAAATAAAATTGGGTTCCTCATCTCTTGCACCTCGTTGTCTGACCGGCTCCCCGGTTTACATCGCGGCTGTCCCCTGTTGCTTTAGTGGTTGAGAGGGATTGAATGCGATTCAAGCTCGTCGTCATCGCTCTGTATGCCTTTATCTCGCTGTCGCTGGTTATCGGCTTGCGGCAGACCGTCGCCGACGCCAGCGACGCCAATGATGTTGCCACCTTTTCGCAAGAAGTGGCGCAGAAGTCAGCCATCAGTCTCGACGCCGCCAATGGCAGGCGCGGGCTGGTGCGCTTTCATCATCGCGGCCACGAAGCCTTAGCCATCCGCAATGGCTTCAACGCGCCGTACCTCAACCGCGAAACCGGCGCGATGAACTGCGTCGTCTGCCATCACCGCCGCGACACCACAGACCCGACGCGGCCCGATACTACCGACGTGGCCGACCGCAAGCAATTCCAGAACTGTAAGGCGTGCCACAAAGCGGACGAGGCCGACCCGTCGCAGTTCGTTGACCGCCAAGGCTACATCCTCAACGCCCGCGAAGCCTATCATCGACTCTGCGTCGGCTGTCATATGCAGAAGCAGGAGATGGCGGCGCGCGGCGAATACAAAGTCGTTGACCGGCTGCCGATCAAATGTAGCGAATGCCACAAACTTGGCGTCAGCGACGAAGAGTATGAAGCGCGTGCGCGCCGGCCCGAACCGGAGCCGGAATCGATGCCTTACGCCAATCGCCCGCTGCCGCCCGACTACAGCAAAGCACCGCCGGTTGCGACGACACAGTACGACCCGACCGGCTACGCCGGCCCGTCGCGCATCGGCAACCCGGCGCAGCAGACCGGCAACTTCGAGCCGATCACCGACCGCTGGCGCATAGGCTTTCCCGGTTACGAGATCGAACCGCGCTATCACGAAGGGCACATCTACAATCCTTACCGACAGAACGCGCTCAAGGGCGATTACCCGATTTTCGGCCAGCACAACTTCTTCGTGCTGAACGCCGAGAGCGAGACGTTCTTCAACGCGCGCCGCATTCCTGTGCCGAGCAACGTCGCGGCGCAGCGGCCCGACAGCGAAGAGTTCTTCGGGCGCGGCGGCCAGTTCCTCTTCAATCAGAACTTCATTCTCTCGATGGAGTTCTTCAACGGCGACACCTCGTTCAAGCCGGTGGACTGGCGCATACACATCACGCCGGTCTTCAACATCAATTACCTGCACACGCAAGAGAACGGCCTCGTCAATGCCAACCCGGCGCTGTTGAACACGCGCACCGACGCTTACATCGCCTTGCAGGAGGCGTTCGGCGAATACCGGCTCGGCGACACAACGCGGATATTCCCGTTCCTTTCAGGCGGGCGCAAAGGCGACAACAAGAGTCCGAGCTTCGACACGACCTCTGTGCGCGCAGGCATACAGCCGTTCATCTCGGATTTTCGCGGCTTCCTCTTTTACGACGTGAATCTCGGCACGCGCTTGTTCGGCAACTACGCCAACAACCGCTATCAGTACAACGTCGCCTACTTCTACATGCTGGAGAAGGACACCAACAGCGAGTTGAACACGCCGCACTTCCGCAACCAGACCGTGTTGATCGCCAACCTCTTCCGGCAGGACACGCGATGGCACGGCTACACGTCGCAGTTCAGCTTCCACTACAACGACGACCGTCCGAGCGTGCATTTTGATGAGAATGATTTTCTCGTGCGCCCGGCCTTGATCGGCAGCGTCCGCCCGCACGGCGTCAAGGCGGCTTACTTCGGCTGGACGGGTGACGGTCATATGGGCCGCTTCAACATCACGCACGCGTTTTATCAAGCCATCGGCCACGACACGGATAACCCGATAGCCGGACACCGCGTAGACATCAACGCGCAGATGGCGGCGGCTGAGTTGTCGCTCGACCGCGACTGGCTGCGTTTCAAAGGCTCGTTCTTCTTCGCGTCGGGCGACAAGAAGCCGTTCGACAATACGGCGCGCGGCTTCGATTCGATTATTGATAACCCTGAGTTCGCCGGCGGCTCGTTCAGCTTCTTCGACTCGCAGGGCATCCCGCTGACGAACACGGCAGTCCTGCTGACGACGCCGGGGAGCCTGCTGCCGAACCTGCGCAGCAGCAAGTTTGAAGGCCAGGCGAACTTCGTCAACCCCGGCATCTTGATCTACAACCTCGGCGCGGAAGCGGAAGTGACGCCGAAGTGGCGAGCCATCCTCAACGCCAACTATTCGCACTTCCATCACACAGAGCCGCTGTCTGAGTTGCTGTTCCAGCCGAACATCCGCAAGCGCATCGGCTTCGATTACGGCGCGGGCTTTTTGTACCGCCCGCTGCTGAGCGAGAACTGGGTCGTCTCGGCGGGCGTCTCGTCGTTGATACCGGGCAGCGGCTTCACCGACATCTACAGCTCGAATTGCAACGGCCAGAACTGCGGCGAAAAGCGAAAGGTGCTCTACTCGGCCTTCGTCAAGTTGAAGTTCATCTACTGATGAGACGGCTCAGATACAAGCGCCGAGTGTTTAGCTGACAAGGTTGAATATGGGGCAGCCTCGAAGGGTGAATTTAGGGTGGATGTAGAACGGTGGCGGTAGAACGAATGAAGATGCGACGCAACAGAGTCCCGTAGGGACGAAATGTTTATAGTACCGCGTCGCTAGAATGAATCAAGCTCCGTAGGAGCGGGATGTCTGCGATGGCAAACACGTTCACGCAGATTTATGTACAGGTCGTCTTTGCCGTGACAGGCCGTGAATCTTTGTTGCGGAGAGAGAACAAGGAAGAGCTGCACAAATACATAGCCGGAATCGCGCGTAACAAGGGACAAAAGCTGATCGAGATAAATAGTATGCCGGACCACGTTCACATTCTGATCGGACTCAAACCCGACATCGCACTGTCGGATTTGGTGAGGGAGATCAAAGCGGCATCGTCAGGTTTCATCAATGAGAAGCGCTGGCTCAGAGGCCGATTTAATTGGCAGGAAGGATATGGCGCATTCTCTTACTCGCATTCTCATCTCAATGCCGTAGCCGGGTATATTCGTAATCAGGAGAAGCACCATTCGGCCAGTTCTTTCAAGGATGAGTATATGGCTCTGTTACGCAAGTTCGACATCGCGTTCGATGAAAGATATGTTTTCCAGTTTGTTGATGAGCCATGATTGACATTGCGCCCCTACGGGGCTTGAAGGGTTTTTTGGGCGAGGTGCTATAAACATCTCGCCCCTACGGGGCTGGCGTCGTTATGCCAAATATCGTATCGCTATTCTGAATCGTCATAGGGCCGAAACAGGATCGGATATTTCGAGGATTTGTTGATGGCTTGATGTGGCAGTATGAAAGGTCACAGGCGGGGAGTGAAGATGAAAGCAAGGAATCGAAACGCGTTGAAGTTGATCGTGGCTCTGACGCTGGTTTGCCTTTACACGTTCGTCAGCTTTGCCGATTCGGACAAACCAGCCCGCTCGTCTCAGCCCGCCAACGATTCGGCCACGCCGAAGCCTGCGACCGATTCTGCGCCGCTAACGCACGGCGCAGTGACCGATGCCGCGCCACCCGCGCAGGCGACCGCGCCCTGCGACCCGACGGCGAAGAAGGCTTCGCTTTTCGGTATGACTGCCGCTGAAGCCGAATGCCGCAGCAGCGGTTGCGTGACCTGTCACAAAGGCATCGAAGACATTCACAATTACAAAGTCAATCTCGGCTGCATTGACTGTCACGGCGGACACGCCGAAGTGCGCCGGCTCGACGGCGTGCAGAAAGGCTCATCGGAATACAACGCGCTGAAAGAAAAAGCGCACGTCCAGCCGCGCAACGCGTCGCTGTGGAAGACCGCCGCCAACCCCGAACGCACTTACGCCGAGATCAACAAGGAAGACCCTGAGTTCATACGCTTCGCCAATCCCGGCGACTTGCGCGTCGCGGCGATGAGCTGCGGCACTTCGGAATGCCACACGCGCGAAGTTCACAACGTCGGCAAGAGCATGATGACGACCGGCACAATGCTGTGGGGCGCGGCGCTCTACAACAACGGCTCGTATCCGTTCAAGAATTATCGTTGGGGCGAAAGCTACAGCGCCGACGGCACGCCGCAACGCCTCGTCACTATCCCGCAGCCGACTGCTGAAGAGACGCAGAAGAAGGGCGTGCTGCCGTTTCTCGACCCGCTGCCGCGCTGGGAAATCTCGCATATGGGCAACATCCTGCGCACGTTCGAGCGCGGCGGGCGCAAGGCAGCCGAGATCGGATTGCCGCTGCCCGAAGAGACGCCCGGCAAGCCGACGCAGAATCTTTTAAGCCCGCGCGGACTCGGCACGCTGCTTCGCACAGACCCGGTCTATCTCGGTTTGCAGAAGACGCGACTGCTCGACCCGATGCTCGGCTTGATGGGCACGAACGATCAGCCGGGCGATTACCGCTCGTCGGGCTGCACGGGCTGTCACGTTGTTTACGCCAACGACCGCGACCCGCTGCACAGCGGGCCGAACGCGGAGAAGTATGGTCACAACGGCGCGACGCAGACCGATGACATCGCGCTCAAAGAAGCGCGCGACAGCAGCGAACCGGGCCATCCCATCAAACATCAGTTCACGCGCGCTATTCCTTCGAGCCAGTGCGTCGTCTGTCATATGCATCCCGGCACGCTGGTGATGATGAGCTTCTACGGTACAACGTGGTGGGATTTGGAAACCGATGGCGACAAGGGCCTGTACCCTGAGAAGCACAAGCCGCACACGCCCGGCGAAGAACAGGCCATCCTGTCGCGCAACCCTGAAGAATCGTCGCTGCGCGGCAAGTGGGGTTCGGTTGATTTCCTGCGCGAGTTGCGCGACACGATCAACCCGAAGCTGACGCGCACGCAGTTTGCCGACTTCAACGGTCACGGCTGGATATTCCGCAACGTCTTCAAGACCGACCGCAAGGGCAATTTCCTCGACGCGAACGGCGACATTGTCAGCGACGTGAATGCTGCCAAACTTAAAGAAGCCGTCGAAGGGCCGGCCAAAGAAGGCTTGCCCGTCCATCTGAAAGACATACACATCGAAAAGGGTATGCATTGCGTGGACTGCCACTTCAGGCAGGACAATCACGGCAACGGCAAGCTCTACGGCGAGGTGCGCAACGCCGTCGAGATCGATTGCGTAGACTGTCACGGCACGATCAGCGAGCGCGCCGACCCGACCAATCCGAATGCGCGCACATCGGCTGAGTATCAACGCGCTAAGGCCGCCAATCGGCTGATGCCTGATCGCTTCACTCAGAAGGATGTAGAGGACGCGAGCAAGGCGGGCAACCGTATGCTCGATTACCGCGAGCTACAGTGGCGCAAAGACCGTTTCTTCAAAGACGCCGAGGGCCATCTTTATCAACGCGCCGCCGTCGCTAAAGACACCGATGGCAAGCCGGTGGTCTGGCGCGTCAAGCAAGTGGCCGACACAGTTGATCCGAAGAACAAGGACTATAACGAGAAGGCCGCGCTTGCGAAGACCATTCAGACTGACAATAAGACGTGGGGCAACGTGCCTGCGGATGAGACGAGGCTGGCGCACGCCAACTCTTCGATGACCTGCTATACCTGCCACACGTCGTGGACGCCGAGCTGTTTCGGCTGCCACTTGAAGATGAAGGCGAATCAGGAGCGCCCGATGCTCCACAACGAAGGCGAAGCCGAGCTGCGCAACTGGACTTCCTACAATTTTCAGACGCTGCGCGATGATGTCTTCATGATCGGACGCGACGGCACGGTGACGGGCAAGCGGTTCGCGCCGGTACGTTCGGCCTGCGCGATTCTGGTCAGTTCGCAGAATCAGAACCGCGAATGGATCTACTCGCAGCAGCAGACCGTTTCCGAAGAAGGCTACAGCGGTCAGGCGTTCAGCTCGCACTTCCCGCACACGGTTCGCACCAAAGAGACGCGCGGCTGCGTGGATTGTCACTTGTCCGAGAAGAACGACAATAACGCGTATCTGGCGATGACCTTCATGCAGGGCACGAACTTCTATAACTGGATAGGCCGTTACTGCTACGTGGCGACGGGCAAGGAAGGCTTCGAGTCGGTCGTCGTCACCGAGCGCGACGAGCCGCAGGCGGTCATCGGCAGTTATCTGCACAAGCTCGCGTTCCCCGAAGAGTACGAGAAGCACGAGAAGCACGAGCGCGAGTTGACCGAAGCCTACGAGCATCCGGGCAACGACATCCTTCGCGGTATCAATCCATTTGCGCGCGGCGAGACCGAAGTCTTGAATGTGCAACTGCGCGGCGAGTATCTGTACGCCGCGACCGGCAAAGGGGGCTTGCGCATCTACGACGTGGCGAACATAGATCAGAAGGGATTTTCTGAGCGAATGACGACTGCGCCGTTTTCGCCGCTCGGTCAACGCTTTTACGTAGACACAAAGTACGCGACGGCAGTCGCGTCACCGACGACGCTCGGCGTTGACCCGACCGCGTCGCTGCCGGCTGAGTTGCTGAAGAAGTACGGCGTCAACAAGCTGCGCATTCACCGGCCCGAAAACGAAGAAGCCATCTATCGTGATGACAAGCAGCCGATTCATCCGCTCTATGGCTTCCTCTACGTCACGGACAAGTACGAAGGCTTGATTGAAGTTGTCGCCGCCACATTGCTCGACGGCGACCCGACGAACAACTTCCTCAAGCGCGCGCTGACCTGGAACCCGAACGGCGTGCTCAACGGCGCGAACAATATCACCATCGCCGGCACACACGCTTACATCACCTGTGATCGTGGGCTGGTCATCGTTGACATCAACAACCCCTTCGAGCCGAAGGTCGTCGCCGAAGTCGGCGCACCGGCGTTGAAGAATCCGCGCGCTGTGCAGATTCAATTCCGCTACGCGTTTGTCTGCGACGCGGACGGCGTCAAGGTGATCGACGTGACCGACCCGGCCAAGCCGCGCGTCGTTGACGGCGCAGTCGTTCCGCTCGCCGAAGCGAATAACATCTATCTGGTTCGCACCTACGCTTACGTGGCGGCTGGCAAGCAGGGCTTAGCGATTCTCGACATCGAGAATCCTGAGAAGCCGCGCCTCGATCAGACGTTTGATGCTGGCGGCAAGATGAATGACGTGCGCGACGTGAAGGTCGGTATGACTAATGTGAGCCTGTTCGCTTACATCGCCGATGGTCACAATGGGCTGCGCGTTGTACAACTAACTTCGCCTGAAACGAAGCCGACCAATTACGGCTTCAGCCCGCGCCCGACGCCTGTATTGATCGCGTCGGCGCACACGAAAGGGCCGGCGCTGGCCGTCTCGGAAGGCATCGACCGCGACCGCGCGATTGACGAGAGCGGCAACCAGTTGTCGGTCTTCGGTCGTCGCGGCGCGCGCCCGTTGAACTTCACTGAGATGCTGCGAATGTACACGACCAATGGCCGGCTGTTCACGGTCCCCGACATCAAAGATCGGGACACTAAGAACAACGGCGACATTCGGCGTATGTACGGCGCACCGCGAACGATGGACGCGGCAGAGAACAAGAGCAAGTCATCGAAGGACGACACGAGGGCGCAATGAAACTGAAGCTGGCTATCTTGATCGCTTACTTGCTGGTGACGGTTGCGCCGGTGGCGTTCGTGGCGCGGACGACGGCGGCGCAGGACGACGCGAGCAAGCCGGCCTGCGACAAGGTCAGCAAGTGCGGCGACGCGGCCAATCACGTCATCACGCTCGACCTTAAGGGCGTACAGGGCAAGGTCTGCTTTCCGCACAAGACGCACGAGGCGTATATCAACCCTGACTCGGAGTTCGTCCACACCACCGAGAAGGGCGCTGAATGCATCGGCTGTCACCATCGCCGCAACGAGGTGAGCGACGCGCCGACGCTGTGGAAGTGCGACTCGTGCCACCGCAGCGAGAGCACCGTGAGCAATCCGCGCAACCACGAAGGCGACGAGATGTATAACAAGCGCGTCTTTCACGAACTCTGCATCGGCTGTCATCAGGCGGTGAATGCAAAGGCCGACAGCAAGTGCAAGACGCCGGTCGCGTGCAGCGATTGTCACGAGCCGGGCACGGGCCAGCCGCGCGCGATGGGCGGTCAGTAATCAAGGAGGGGCAATTGGCAAGAGCGGGAATCAAGAACACCGTGCTGGCATTGAGCTGCGCGTTGATCGTGGCGGCGTTTGTCGGGCTGCGCCCATTGCGTGCCGACGAAACCAGCTCCGCCGAACCGCAGCGTGCCGCACGCGAAGCCGGGCCGCCGCGCTTCCCGCACCGGCAGGAGAAACACCGCACCGCCGATTGCGCCAGTTGTCACCTCGCCGCAAAGCGCAGCGCGACGATGAGTGACCGCCCCGTCGCCAAAGACTTTCCGCACGCCGCCTGCATCGGCTGTCATCAGAACTTCGCGGCAGAGTTCTTTCGTTATGCCGCCGGCGGCAGCACGAATCGCTTTTGTGGCATTTGTCACATGCCGGGGCGCTCGGCGGCAAGCCCTGAATCGTTGCGCACGGACTACACCAGCCCTGAGATGCGTCAGTTCAGCCAGTTTGAAGACATCTTCGGACACAAAGCGCACCAGCAGCCGGTGAAGGCGTCCGTTCGCGTCACGCCGGTGCGAACGGGAGAGCGGGCGGGCTACGGCTCGCAGTTCAACGTCGGCGCGCGACCGCTCTGCACCAGTTGCCACGCGCCTGTGCGCAACGCGCCGGAGACGGCCAAAGATATGCGGACGGAGATGGATCATCCGACCTGTTTCGTCTGTCACGGCGGCGTCTCGTCGAAGCTGCGCTCGGGGACGGAAGCGGCGCAGTTCCCGCAAGAGAATGACTGTCGCGGCTGCCACGCGCTCATCGACGGCAAGGCCGGGCCGCACAACACCGAGCTGTTCGGCCAGATTAGAAAGTTCCGCCACTACATCGATCACGACATCGACATTCGCCCGAAGAAGAAGCCTTGGAACCCACCGGCGGCGCGCGATTACCTGTGCGCGGACTGCCATAGCCCGATTGCTGAAACGACGACGCTCAGCGCCATCGCGTTGCCGCAGGCCGGCTATTGTAATCAATGCCACCAAAGCCGCAAGCCGGGATTGCCCGACCAGTTGAGCGCACAGGATTTGAATAAGCTGGGCAAGCGACCTTGAGGATTCGATTGACTCGGCAGACTTATTGAGCGACACGGGAATGAAAAATAACACCGCAAAATTGCTCAAACAGATCGTCACGATTGCCGCCCTGGCGCTGGTCGTCAGCGTCGGGGCGTGCCGCAGCAAGAAAGAGAACCTCAACCGTCCGGTTGATAACGCCAACGCTGCGGCTCCTGTGCAGCCCGTCAGCCAATCGGCCTTCGATGTGGTTGACTCGAAAGTCATCGAGAAGACCTCGCCTTTCGATCACAGCCGCAAAGAGCACCAGACGAAGACCAGGGATTGCGCCTTCTGCCACCAGCGCAAGGACAACAGCCCGACGCCGGTCTTTCCCTCTCACCCGGCTTGCTTCGAATGTCACCAGAAAGATTTCAGTAACCGCCAGAGCCGTATGTGTGAAGTCTGCCACATAACGCCGGTCGATGCGAAAGGCCCGCTCATCGAATTTCCCAAGAAGCAATCGGAGTTCGGCTTGAAAGGCTTCTCGCACCGCCAGCACGGCGACGCCGAAAAGATGAAAGGGCAGATGGATGCGGCGAGCGGCGCGCCGGCCTGCGACAAGTGCCACGCCTTTGATCAGGCGAAGATCGTCGCCGCCTTCCCGCATCACCCCGAATGCTTTAGCTGCCACGCGCACCAGGCGAACGTGCCGGGACAGGCGGCGCAGCCGGCTGCGACCGCGCAGGCCGGTCAGGCGAACAAGAGCCTCGCCGATTGCGGAACCTGTCACGTCAAGAAGGATCAGGCGATTGCCTTTTCGCGCGGCACGGGGCCGGCTTTTGCGCTTTACAACTTCAGGCACGGGCCGCACCTCGCCAAGAGCAGCGATTGTAGCAAATGCCACAAAACGACCGAGGCGGCGCAGCCCGTGCGCGCCGACATCACCGAGATCAACGTGGCACGCGGTCAGCGTCACCATTCGAATTGCTGGGACTGTCACGTCACGGCGA
>JBJMGV010000081.1:0-40219 GCA_045807725.1 Blastocatellia bacterium
GGCGAAAGAATCCGCCTGCACGAAGTGCCACAAGACATCAACGCCGTTTTAATAAAGGATGAAGGATAAAACAATCGCCTTAGAGGGCCGGTTATTCACCGCAGAGGCGCAGAGAACGCCGAGGAGGCGCAGAGGTTAAGCTTTGTTTTTCTCTGCGCCTCCTCTGTGCCCTCTGCGCCTCTGCGGTGAATCCTGCCTTTCTCCTTCATCCTCCAGCGGTGTATACTCTCTGGCCAGCCGTTCCACAGGCTTTGAATACATTCATTCGGAATCCCATTTAATGTAAAGGTAGTCTTATGCCGCGAGAACATACGAGTCGCCGAGAAGTCCTTAACGCCATCCAGAGCTTGCCCTCGATCCGCGACCTGCTGGCCATTCACGATGGCCATTACGAGCACGAGCTTGACCTGGAAGTCTCGGTCTACGGGCGCAACTACAATGGCAAGAAGGTCGGCCCTTACGTCCGCCTGCTCACCTACGAGCCGGGCGAGCCAATCATCAGCGCCGGCGATTGGGGCGGCAATACCTTTTATGTCGTCGTCAACTCGCACGCCGAGGTCTTCATCAATGCGCCTAACGGGCAGTCCTTAAAAGTTTCGGAGCTGCCGCCCGGCCAGCAATTCGGCGAGATGAGCGTGCTGGCCGGCGTGCCACGTAACGCGACGGTCAAAGCGGCAGCGGCACAGCCTACGCAGATTATGGAAGTGCAGCGGCCCGCCTTGCGCCTGCTGCGCAAGATCAAGTCATTCGCCGATGCGCTCGACACGACCTATCGCCGGCACGGGCGCGACGGCGCGATTGATGGGCTGCGAGCGCGTTTGAATTTCACCGCCGAGCAGGCGCAGGAACTCAAGAATATGTCGCTGTTCCGCGTCTTCTCAAAGAATCACATTCTCTTCCGCGAAGGCGCATCGGTTGATCGCGTCTACTTCATCAGGTCGGGATGGATGCGGCGGATCAATTATCCGAACGGCCAGAAGACCGAGGATTACCTGGGGCGCGGCTTCGCCTTTGGCGTTGACGGCATTCTCAGGAACGGGACGTGGCCTTACACGGTCACGTTGATGGGGCGCACGGAAGTGCTCGAAATCTCGGTCGCCAAGCTGCGTCAGAACACGGCGCTGCGCGAGGCGCTGGCGCGCGGCCTGGGCGAACTCGGCCCGCCCGAGATGCAGGCGCGCGTTAGCCCTAAGCCCGGCGTGCGCGAAAAGACGCTCGCCGCGCAGCAGGCATTGATTGATACGGGCTTGGTTGACGGCACTAACCTGTTGGTAATGGACATGGACTTGTGCGTGCGTTGCGGCAACTGCTCGCTCGCGTGTCACAAGATTCACGGCCAGTCGCGCCTGTTGCGGCGCGGCATACAGGTGACGCGGCTCGAAGCGCCGCGCACGAGCGCCGTGCAGAGCATCCTGTCGCCTGCGGTCTGCATGCATTGCAAAGATCCTGAATGTTTGACCGGCTGCCCGACGGGAGCCATCGGTCGTTTCGGCAGCGGCCAGATCGACATCAACAAGTCGACTTGCATCGGCTGCGGCGATTGCGCGACGCAGTGCCCTTACAACGCCATCTCGATGATCCCGCGCCGCGAGAAGGCCACCGAGCAGAAAGTAACATTCGCCACTAAGCTGCAAGATTACCTGCGCATCGGCACAGACCCGCTGCCGCCGGCGGTAGAGGCGATGGACGACCTCGTCGCGGTCAAATGCAACCTCTGCACCAACACCTCGATCAATCCCGAAGGCAGTAAGGGGCACGTCTACAGTTGCGAAGAGAACTGCCCGACGGGAGCGCTGGCGCGCATCACACCGACGACTTACTTTGACGAGATCGGCGCGATTCAAGGCTTGCTCGTGATGGACCGCACGCACGCGATGGGGCGCAACATCCATCGCAAAGACCCGCCGCGTCGCCTGAGTCATATCGTCGGCATCGTCTTGACCGCGCTGTTGACGGCGGCGACAGTCTACGGCTTGAATCGCTATGGCCTGGGCGAGCGGCTGGTGAGCTTTCTGAATATGCGTTGGATCACGGGGCTGGTCGGGCTGGTCGGCATCATCGGCGTGATGCTCTACCCGATGCGACGGAAGATATACACGCGGCGCAAGGGCGCGCTGCGTTACTGGCTGCTCTCGCACCTCTACCTTGGCGTCATTGGCGGCATTATGATCTTGCTGCACGGCGGCACGGATTCGGGCGGCTTGCTGACAACGGCGCTGATGATCACGTTCGATCTTGTCATCTTGACGGGGCTGTTCGGCATCTTCGCTTATCAAGTCGCGCCGCGCATTCTGACGAAGATCGAAGGCTCGCCGCTGCTGGTAGATGATCTCTTGCAGCGCCGCGACGAATTACAGAAAGAGTTGGCCGACATCGGCACAACGCCTTCCGAGACGCTGCGCAGGCTGGTGCGCAACCGCATCATTCCGCGCTTTGCGTCGTTCGGCTTTCTGCTCAGGCAATACCTGAAGCGCGAGCCGCTCGACGAGATGTTGGAAACTGCGAAGCGCGAGAGCGGCGCAGAGTTCCAACAGCTACAGACGGCGAAAGACCGCGAGCGGCTGGGCCGCGCCATTGACGCGGCGGCGACCTTGCGACGCGTGGACGCGCTGATCTACCTGCACCGCCTGTGCAAGTCGTGGCTGCCGCCGCACGTTGCGACTACGTCATTGATGCTGGCGCTGATGATTGTCCACATCGTTCAGGTGATCTATTACGCTTCGCGTTAGTCTATAAAGTAATAGCCAGGGAGCAATGCCGAGGAAGATCAAGGAGCTTATTCGAGACCTGAAGGCTGCTGGCTTTTATGAAATTTCCGGCGGCGGCAAAGGCTCACATCGTAAATGGATTCACCGCCAATATCCTGGCGCTGTGACTCTCAGCGGAAAAGATGGCGATGATGCCAAGCCATACCAGGAGAAGCAAGTGGGCAGGCTATAGAGAAGGTGAAGTCATGAAAGAGAGCGATCAGTATCATAAATGGGTTGAGTGGAGTGAAGAAGATCAGACGTACATCGGCAAGTGCCCCGATCTGATTACCGGAATTCATGGGGATGATCCGATAAGGCTGTATGCTGAACTGTGCGATGTGGTTGAGGATGTTATTCGTCATCTGGAAGCTGAAGGACGCTCGCTACCTGTCCCGCGCATTCGGCCTATGCAGGAAGTCGCTTGAATCTCGACAGGATAATGGATACGAACATTATTGACCTCACGGTGATTAGTTATGGCTGCGAAGACTGAGACTGCAAAGAACCGCTTCATCATACGGCGACGCGACACCGACACGGCGGTTGACGATGTCGTGCTCGAAAGCGAAGGCTTGACCATCGGGCGATTGGTCAGCAACGACCTTGTCCTGAATCATCGCGCCGTGTCGCGCACGCACGCCGGTATCAAAGAGATCAAAGGCGAGTTCTGGCTCTTTAACCTGTCGCAATCCAACGGCACGGTGCTCAACGGCGAGCTGGTCGAGAAGACGGCGCTTGCCGATGGCGACGTGATTGGACTCGGCCCCTTCTTGATTCAAGTCAACTACGTGCAGAACGCGCTCGCGCTCGCGGTCGAGCGCGCCCTGAACGCCAACACCGAGTGGGAAGCGGGAACCGCGCCTGCCACGCCGGGGACTACCGAAGAAGGCGTCTCGACGATCATTATGAAGAGGCCGCCGAAGCCCGGCACGCAGACGATGATGGGCAGCGGCGTGCGTCGACTCGAAGGCACGGGCATCCTGCGCGCTGCGATGCCTGCGCAGGACGAGCAGGCGCTTGAACTGTTCTGGAAAAACCGCAAGCGCGAGGCCGGTAAGATCGCCGCGCGTACCCTGCTGCACCCGACCGGCGGCCAGCGTCTCGGCAAGTTCCAGTTCAACTGGCGACCGACGCGCGACCTGGCGCGATTGTGGCGCAAATCATATTTCTATGCCGGCGCGGGCGGCGTGTTACTGCTGTCGCTCGTGGCTTACCTGATCTATGAATCAACCTACTCGCCCGGCCCGGTTTCGACGGCGCACGCCGGAATGTTTACGCCCGATCAACTCGGCAAGCGCAACATCGCTATGCAGTCGAACGCCAATTCGTGCTCGAACTGTCACGGCGTCACCGCCGGCATGCAGGACAAGTGCATTGACTGTCACCGCACGCAGTCTAAGGAGGCCACGCAGAACACGCCGACCGCTGCCGCCTTCGTGCCGACCATCTACGACGCGCACGACCGCGAAGGCATCGCCTGTTCGAGCTGTCACACCGAGCATCAAGGCAAAGACATTCACGCCGGGCTTGTCGCTTATCAGCTCTGCGCCAACTGTCACAACGGCGCATACAAGATCAAGACCGGCGAGCGCACAGGCCGCCTGCTTCCAGTGCCGCACGGCGGCGCGGTCGGCTACCCGGTGGTCTATGGTAAATGGGAATGGCGATTGACGCCCGACGCGATTCGCCGCAAAGGCTACCCCGACGCGTGGGCGTCATACGAGCCGCGCGATCAGTTTCACGCGGTACATCAGATGGGGCGAATGGCCGGGCGTATGAGCTGTGGCGATTGCCACACGCGCGGCGCGATCAGCTCCGACGAGTTCCGCACCGCGCCGAAAGACGAATGCGCCAAGTGTCACGGCGTCAGCTTCACGACAACCAGCGCCACGACCGCGCAGGTGAATTGTAATACGTGCCACGTTCAGCACGGCAAGCCGAACGTGTTGAAAGAGTATGAAGACCGTCTCGCCGCCGGCAATGACCCGCAGAAGCTGAAGACCTATCTGGCCTCGCTCAACACCAGCGTTGCGACCAGCGAGCAGTCGCCGAAGGTCATTGATAAAGTCTTCACCGGCTCTGGTCCCGCCGAAGTGCTGCGGCAGAACAAAGCGAACATCAACACCAGCGCGCCGGCGAGTTTCGGCGGAATGCCGTGGTATGTGTGGATCGGGCTGGTCGGCTTTCTACCGATTGCGGGACTGGCGGTGATGGCTTATGGCACGGCGCGGCGCAAAGCGCAGTTGAACGCGGCGACCGCCGTCGCCAAGCCTGAAGAGATCAAGCCGCGAACCGGCTCGATTGATATTGAGAAAGTAAAAGCCGAAGGGCCGGCCTATCCGCATCCGGTTGTCGATCCGGTGTTGTGCATCGGCTGTCACGCTTGCGTCGAAGCCTGCCCGCACGATGTTCTCGCCATCGTCAACGGCATCTCGACGCCTATCGCTTTAGATCAATGTATGGAAGACACCGGCTGCACGGTTGAATGCCCGACCAGCCCGAAGGCTTGCATCGTCATCAACACCTCGAAGAAGATCGCTAACCGCAAAGTGCCGGCGCGCGATCAGAAGCTGATGACCAACGTTGAAGGCATCTATATGATCGGCGACGTGTCGGGCGTGCCGCTCATCAAGAACGCCATCAATGAAGGCGGGCAGGTGATTGATTACGTTGTCGAGGACTTGAAGAAAGAAGGCGCGGACACCGTGGCCGAGTACGACGTGGCCATCATCGGTGTCGGCCCTGCCGGCTTGTCGGCGGCGGTGCTCGCCAAGCAGCGCAACCTGCGTTACGTCGCGCTCGAACAGGATCAGATCGTCGCCACCATCGCCAACTACCCGGCGGGCAAGTACGTCTTCTTCAAGCCCGACACGACGGAGGCGAAAGGCGGCATCCCGCTGCCCGGCGTCGGCGATAAGAAAGAGAGCATGCTCGAAGGCTGGACGAAGACGATGATGTCGAACGGTGTCGTCATCAACCAGGAAGAGAGCTGCAAGAACATCAAGCGCGACGGCGGCGTCTTCACCATCATCACCGAGAAAGGCAAAGAGAAAGCAACCGCGCAATACACGGCGCGGCGCATCATCCTCGCTATTGGCAATCGCGGCACGCCGCAGAAGCTACGCGTCCCCGGCGAGGAGATGAAGATAGCTGTGGCGGCTGAGGCGGTCACGGCCAAGCATTGCCCGAAGTGCGGCACGGGGCGCACTAGCAATCAGCAGTTCTGCCCGAAGTGCGGCACGCCTTTCCCGACTCGTACGCGCGCGGCTTACGAAGATATGAAGGTGAAGTACAAGCTCTCGGACCCTGACGATTACAAAGGGAAGAAGTGCATCATTGTCGGCGCGGGCAACTCGGCCATCGAGGCGGCGGTTGATTTAACAGGCTTCAAGCGCGACGGCGACACGATCACCTTCACGCGCGACAACGAAGTGACGCTGCTCGTGCGCAGCGACCTGAAGGGCGACCTCAAGCTCGGCAACAAGATGAACCTCTATGATTGCATAGACGCGGGCAAGATCAAGATGCTGATGCGCCGCGCCATCAAAGAGGTCAAGGCCGACGAGGTCATTCTGGTGGATTCGCGCTCGAACGAAGTGAAAGAGACATTGAAGAATAATTACATCTTCGCGCTGATCGGCGGCGAAAAGCCGACCAAGTTTCTCGAAGGACTCGGCATCAAGATCGGTTGAGGCGCGTGGCATTATCGCGGGAAACCTGCGAAGATGTACGGGCGCTGGATCGCTACTCGTAGACGAAGGAGAAGGACGCTTGAGAGTCAGGCTACTGCCGAGCGCCGCCGGGCGCGAATCGCAAATTCAGGCATTGACCTCGTTCATCGTCAATGAGCGCCTGGCGGTTGACGCGGGCAGCCTCGGCTTTGCGCTCGCGCATGACGAGATGGGCAGCATTCGCCACGTCATCGTCACCCACGCGCACAGCGACCACACGGCGTCGCTACCCATCTACATCGCCGAATCCTACACGCTGCTCGATGGGCCGGTAATGATTTACGGATTGGAAGAGGTCGTTGAGGCGCTCAAGGAGCACGTCTTCAACGATCAGATATGGCCGGATTTCCGTAAGATTCCGCTGCCGGGAAGCGAGCAGCCGACGATTGAATTCCACGCCCTCGCGCCGCACGAGACGGTCGAGATTGCCGGCGTTCGCGTCACGCCGATTCCGGTCAATCACGTTGTGCCGAACGTCGGGCTGATTGTTGAAGATGACACGGCGGCGCTGGTCTTCACCTCTGACACTTACTGCACCGACGAGATATGGGCGGCGGCAAAGACGCGCGATCACCTGAAGGCCGTCTTCGTTGACGTGTCGTACCCGAATGAGCTGGGCTGGCTGGCCGAAGCGTCCAAGCACCTGACGCCGGAATTGCTCGCCGCCGATTTGCGAAAGCTCGACCGCGATGTTGATGTTTATGCGGTTCACATCAAGCCGACTAACCGCAAGGACGTGATTCGCCAGCTCGGCGAACTGAGTAATCCGCGCATCGGCGTCGGCGAGGTCAACCGCGTTTACGAGTGGTAAGACGAATCAACCTGACCATCATCATAGAAGTATGCCATCGAAACTCATCGTTAAAGATACACGCACGAATAAGACGTTTGATTACGAGCTGACGCGCGACGAGATACGCATCGGGCGGGCCGGCGACCGCAGCGATCTGGTGCTGGACGACGGCCAGGTGTCGCGCGCTCACGCCGCCGTTCGGCGCACGGCCAGCGGCTATACGCTGGTCGATCTCGACAGCGCCAACGGCACGTGGATCGACAACGAGCGTGTCAAAGAGCGCGTGCTCGCCGATGATGATTCGTTCACCATCAGCAAGTACACCTTCGTCTTTAAAGCCAGCAGCGGCGCGACGATGATCAATTACGAGAGCCAGGCGATAGGCAGCACGATCTTTATGCGCAAGCCCAGCGAACTGACCAGCGCCTTGCCGAAGCTCGACCGCGTGTCAGCGTCTTTGGGTGAAGCCAACGCGCAGTCGCTTTATGGCTACATCGAAACATTGCGCAAGAAGGCCGAAACGCTGTCGCGGATTTACGAGCTGAACCAGATGCTGGGGGCTGACTTCTCGCTCGAAGCGATCTTTCAGAAGGTCAGCGAGATGGTCTTTCGCCTGACGCCGGCAGACCGTTTTCTTGTCTTGCTCAAAGACGCAGAGACCGGCGAGCTGAATCGCGCCGCCACAGAATTCCGCAATCCCGACCGCGCCAGGGCCGGCGGCGAGATCACCATCAGCCGCACGGTGGTTGACCGCGTGCTCGATGAGCGCGTGTCGCTGCTGTCGCTCGACACCGGCGCGGACCAGCGGCTGGTCTCCGCCAAATCGATCATCATGCAGAATATTCGCTCGGTGATGTGCGCACCGCTGCTCGGTAAATTGAACGTGCTCGGCGTCATCTACGTTGACTGCACCGAGCAGATGAAGATTCTGCGCGAAGACGATCTTGAATTATTGAATGCGGTAGCGGCAGAGGCTTCCATTGCGGTCGATAACGCCATCACGCACAGCCAGTTGGTCCGCGAAGAATTGGCGCGCGCCAAGTACCGCCGCTTTATGGCCCCGCACGTTGTGGACGAGATACTGAAGAACCCCGACGCCTTGAATCTGGGCGGGACGAACTCGTGCGTGACGATGTTATTTTCAGACGTGCGCGGCTTCACGACGATGTCCGAGAACCTTGAGCCGGAAAAGGTCGTGCAGGTGTTGAACGAATACTTCGCCGATATGACGCCGATTGTCTTCGAGCATCGCGGCATGCTCGACAAGTATATGGGCGATGGCTTGATGGCGCTGTTCGGCGTGCCGCTGCAATGCGAGGACGCCGCGACTAACGCGGTGTCGGCGGCTATTGCCATGCAGCGGCGCATGAAGTCTGTGAACCGCGACCTGCAATCGATGGGCATGGCCGAGATCGCCATCGGCATCGGCATTAATACGGGCACGGTGACAGTCGGCTACATCGGCTCGGAAGAGCGCACCGATTACACGGCCATCGGTGATGCGGTGAATCTGGCGGCGAGACTGGAGAAGCAGGCGGGAGCCGGACAGATTATCATCAGCCGCTCGACGCGCGACGCCATCGGCGACCACTTTCCCGTGCGCCCGGCAGGCGTCGTGAACGTCAAAGGCAAGGCGTTGCCCGTGCAGGTTTACGAAGTCCTCTGGCGCGAGGCCGAAGACCAGCAGCGCAACACGCACAGGGCCGGATAAGCGTCAATCAACACCGCAGCGAATCGCCCCCAACCGATTTAACCGGCGACGACTTCACTCAGCGATGGCCGCACACGGCCTCTCGCCATCAATCTCGTTTGCTTCGGAATGGATGCTCGAAGCTGAGATAGAAGAAGAGACTGCGCTCGCCCTGGCTTGGCCCTAAGCCGATGGGGACAGCGATCCCCGGCACGATCTGCAAACCGCTTTTGAAATTATAGGCCCAGCGAATGCCGGGGCTGAGCAGAAACCCATATCCTCTTTGCCGCAGGCGTGGCCCGGCGATAGCTTCGGTGCTCTCCCACGCCGCCTCAAGCATCACGTTGAAATTCGGGCTGGTCAGCCAGATGAAGCTCTGGCCGAGATTGAAGTCTCGCAGCGCCCCCTTCTCGTTGCGGGCGTTGCTTGCCGCCGGCGTATAAGTAATCCCGGCGTTCGAGTGCGTCACCCAGGTCGGCGACAGTAGAATACTGACCGGCACATTGAATTGAATGCCGACGCCGCCATTGCCGCGCTCCATCTTTTTGTCGCCGGTCGGCACCAGCAAGCTAACGCGCGGAGCAATCGCCACCTTTGCATCGCCATCGCCGAGCAGTTGATAGCGATAGTTCAAGGCAATATCACCGAGTCCAGTGCGGTTGCCGGAATCGCTCCCAAACCCCATCACCGGGATCGTGTAGCTCAACTGGTGCTTCAGACCGGGCGCGGGCCATTCCTGCGTGAACGAGTAAGTCCAATCGCCGTTGCGCTGGCGAATGAAGGTGTTGATGTGCTGAACGACGCCGGCCTCCTGGTTATACGCTTCCTCAATAAGAAAGCTGTTGTCCTGAATGGAATTTGCGCCGCTGCTGGTCTTCTGCGGGACTTGGTCGGGTTGGCTCTGTGCCGTTGCAATGCCGGCCATCCCGGCACAAAGCAAAGCGGCAAGGCTAAAGATAATCACAACTCTCATTCAATATTCTCCGGTAGTATGTAGCCCCTGCTACTTCGCGGGCTATTTACTTGACAACGGTTTCGCGGGTTGATGATCTCGCTATCAACTCAAACTGAAGAACCGCTTGATGCGCCGCAGGATGTTGGCGCTCTGCTCTTGCTTCTCGGCTTCGGGAACGGCGCGCGTGTGAGCGATCAGTTCGGCGTGGCGCTCGGCGACGCGGCGGCTGATGGCTTCGGCCAGTTGCGCGTTATCATGCATCAAGGGCTCGATAGCGGACTTGCGAATCTCCAGCACCTCGACTTCATCGAGCGCGTAAACGTCCGCCGTGCGCGGCTCGCCCGTGAACAGCGCCATCTCGCCGAAGTAGTTGCCCGGCTCAAGCACGGCGACCTGCTGCGTGCCGCCGTTGACCTGCGACAAGCGTATGTCCACCCTGCCGCGACTGATGATGAACATCGAGCCGCCGGCGTCGCCACGTTTGAGAATCAATTCGCCCGGCGCGTACAGGTGTTTGATTAACGCGCTGACGACGCGCTCGCGCTCTTCATCCGTGAGCGGCTCGAATAGAGGGACCGATCCGATGATGCGCTCGTAGCTGTCGGCGCGCGACTGCGCCTTCGGCTCGACCTGTTCCATCAGCAGGTGACGAACGGGGAAGGGAATCTCGATCTGGCGGCGGCGGTAGGCGTACCAGATGTGCTCGCGTATCTTGGCGTCCATATCGGGCGTCAGCATGTAATCTTTCACCCAGTAGAGCACTTCGTAAGTAATGCTCGAATCGGCGAACTCGGCGATGCGGACGATGGGCGTCTTTTCGGGCGCGACATTCGGCATCGCGCGCACCGTCTCGCGCACCATCGGGATGACGGTCTCCGGCGGCACAGCGTAAGGCGCGGGGAAACGCAGCACGCGGCGGTTGAGGTTGTTGAACGGAAAGATCTCGATCTGCTCGCGGGCGACGCGGCTATTCGGAAAGATGATCACCGTGTTGTTGTTGGTGCGGATGGTAGTCGTGCGCCAGGTGACAGCTTCGACGCGGCCAATCTCGTTGCCGATGCGAACGGAATCGAGGATATGAAACGGCTGCTCGATGTGGATCGAGATGCCGGCGAAGAAATTGCCGAGCGTGTCTTGCAACGCGAGACCGATGATGACGGAGACGACCGTTGAGGTGGCGACGATCTCAAGTCCCAGCCCGCCTTTGATGACCTGACTGTAGATGAAGAAGAAGGCAATCGAATAAAGAATCAGCGACAACACACCGCGCAGCAGGTCGGACGCTTCGCGGCCTTTGCGCTTGACGAACGCCACGTCGAACAGCACATAGCTGATGGCGCGCACGAACATCACCGTGATGCCAGCGAGCGCCGCCGCCAGCACGTACTTCGTCACTGGCAGTTCATGCATACCGGGATACCCGTACTTCAGCAGTTGATACGCAACCAGCAGCAGCAGGCTGACGAAGATAGGTAACGCGAGCTTTTTCATAAGCAGTGGCCAGTGGCCAGTGGCCAGTAGTCAGTGGTCATTGATCACTGGTTAGTGGCCAGTAGTCAGTGGCCAGTGGCCAGCGGTCAGTGGTCAGTTGAAAGTTGATAGTTGCTAGTTGATAGTTCCTCAAGCTCCGTCAGGAGCGCGATGTTTATAGAGCGTGTCTGAAAAGCCCTGAAAGGGCGCGATTCGACAGCCCATGGCATCGCCCCGGGTGAGCGGCAGGGCAAACCGCCAAGCCCTGAAAGGGCGTAATAACCGATCACCTAGTGCGCCCTTTCAGGGCTTGCGGAACTGTCGCTTGTGTACCCGGCGCGCTGCGCCGGGCTATTGAATCCCGCCCCTTCAGGGCTTTTCAGACACGCTCTATAGTAACGCAGGCGGTTTAATCTTCAAGCTCCGTCAGGAGCGCGATGTTTATAGATAAGGCTGAAGGATGTGACGAAGCCCCGTAGGGGCGCAATGTCAACATCACGCTCCTGACGGAGCTTGCATCATCAATTGCATCGTGAACTATAAACATCGCGCTCCTACGGAGCTTGATAATAAATCGGCGTGATAACTATAAACATCGCGCTCCTGACGGAGCTTGCTTCTTCTATTGCATCCTTGACTATAACATCGCGCTCCTGACGGAGTCTGGTCGAACGAACGACTAACAACTGGCCACTGACCACTGGCCCTTAGCCATTGGCCCTTGATCACTGATTCTCAGCGGCGACGCGCGCCGCACCAAGCAGCGCCGTCTTGTCGTTCAGGATGACGCGCACCGGGATGGTCGCCACCAGCGACGACATACGACCTTTCTCCATAAACGCGCCGATGAACGTGCCGTCTTTCAGCTTCTCTAAAATCTTCGGCGCGATGCCGCCGCCGATGTAGACGCCGCCCGTTGCTTTTAAGACCAGCGCGATGTTGCCGGCGAACGCGCCATAAACGGCTACGAAGAGGTCGAGCGCCTGAACACACATTCGACATTCGCCAGCGAGCGCCGCCTTTGAGATGACGCTGCTTGGGTCTTCGCTGGCAAAGCGCGCTGCGACTTCGGCAGATTCCGTTGCGTAACCCGAATGGCGCAGGAACTCATAAACATTAAACAGGCCCGGCCCCGAAACGATGCGCTCCAGGCTGACGCGGCTGTGCTTCGTGTGCATGTACCTGAGCAGTTCGCTCTCCATCAGGTTGCGTGGCGCGAAGTCGATGTGGCCGCCTTCGGATGCCGACGGCACGCGGCGCTGCCCGTTCCAGAAAAGACTGGCCACGCCCATGCCTGTGCCGGCGGCGACCAGCGCTGCGTTGCCCGCCATCGGCACACCTTCATTGAGCGTAAAGAATTCGTCGGCCTTGAGCGCCGCGATGCCGTGCGCGGTCGCTTCAAGATCGTTGATGAGCGCGACTGAGCCAAGACCGAGTGTGCGCGACAGTGAAGCGGCGCTGACAATCCACGGCAGGTTGGGCGTCACCACCTGGCCTTCAACGATGGGACCGGCGACCCCGAAGCAGGCGGCGTCGATGCTCACGTTTCGGCCTTCGAGGAACTTATTGATGATGGTCTCAAGCCCGACGTGCTCGCGGCTCGGATAGCTCTGCTTCGCGTGCAGAGCGAGTCCGCCCTCCGCTGTTTCAAACAGGCCGAGATTCGTCTTCGTCCCGCCGATGTCGCCCGCAAGGATCATTCAGTCTCTCCAAAATGATGAATGCAGAATATGAATGATAAACTACAAAAAAACTACCAGGCTGCAAGGAGCGCTAGCTCCGGCAGTTCATCATTCATCATCTATACCTCATCATTTCCAATCATCCGGCCCGCTGCCTTGACCGTCTCTTCGTAGACGCGGTCGGGGCCGAGTATCTCAAGCTCGCGGGCGATCAGCGCGCTTTCGCTCAAGCCTTCATAACTCAGCACGCGCTTCGGGCGTTGTTCTTCGTCCAGCGTCACGCCGGTTTCGATGCGCGTGCCATCGGCGCTGCGGCGCACGCTGAACGAGCAGGCGGTGTCGCAATCGCCGGCGTTGTTGATGGTGACGAGCGCCAGGTGGCCCGGCTCTATCGCGCGCTCCGTGTGACGGAACTCCAATTGAAGCGTGCGGCCATCGACAGTGAACTCGAACCGCGCCGATTGATTGTCGCGCACGGTCGCCGACGGGTTCAGTTGCCAACCCAAACGGCTCGCCAGCCAGCCGCCCAGCAACAGGGCGCGCGTCGCAATCGCTCCGGGATTGGACGCCGGCGGCGCGTATTCAATCGTCACCCGTTCCATCTGCTTGAGCAGCGGGCGATACTGCGGCACGTCGTAGAAGCCGGCGATCAATGCGCGCCACGCCGTCAGCCGCGCCCAGTTCATATCGCTCAAGGCCGGGCCGCGCCGGCCTTCGAGCCGCTTCGCCATATTCGCCAGATCGCCTTCCGGCTCGTTGAACTTCGCCGAATCGATGATGACGCGGTCGGCGATGTCCGACAGCCAGCCGTAGAGTTCACGGTCTTCGGCCTTCGGCTCGGCCCGCCACCACAAGTAAACCGGCAAGTCCGAAATCAGCAGCGGCACCACCGCGCTCGGCGCTTCATCCAGGTGATCTTCGCTCGCCGTGATCGTCACCTGTTCGCAGCAGACCTGTTTGCTGGTCGGCGTCGGCAGCGTGCAGCGCGACGTGACCTCCGCCGTCAGCTTCGATGCGGCGGCGCGGTCGGCCACAAGCGAGATGACGCGGCACGGGTGCGCCGCTGTGACATCAATTACAATGTCATCCACCGCGTTCGATTCCTTCGGATCGGGCACGTAGATGATCAGGTTGAGAATAGATGCGCGCACGACGCCGCCCGTTTCATCTTCCGATGCCTGCTTCCAAAGCGACGTTAGCTCTTTCTCAATCGCCGCGACGTTGATAGTAGATGTGCTCATGCTTTTCCCCTCACTAACAATTTGAAGCCTCCGACGAGAGCTTTCAAATCGTCACGGTCGTCTCCATTCGCGCCCGTCGCGTTCGATCAATTCGTCGGCTTCTTTCGGCCCCCAGGTTCCCGCCGCGTAGTTCGGGAAGTCGGCCTTCTTGCTTGCCCACGCATCGAGTATCGGCTGAACAATCTCCCAGCCGCGCTCGGTCATATCGCGCCGCGCGTAGAGCGTCGAATCGCCGAGGATGCAATCAAGCAGCAGTCGCTCATAAGCTTCGGGCGACGACACGCCGAACGACGCGCCATAGCGGAAGTCCATGTTGACCCAGCGTATGCGCGTCACCTGTCCGGGAATCTTCGCGCCGATTCTCAACGTGATGCCTTCGTCGGGCTGTATGCGAACGATCAGCACGTTCGGCTCGAACTGCTGATCGGCGATGTTGCTGAAGAGTTGCAGCGGCGCTTGCTTGAACTGTATGGCAATCTCGGTGACGCGCTTCGGCATACGCTTGGCCGAGCGGATGTAGAAAGGCACGTTGGCCCAGCGCCAGTTGTCGAAATACAATTTCAGCGCCGCGTAGGTCTCGGTCTTCGATTCGGGATTCACGTCCGACTCTTCGCGGTAGCCGGGCACTTCTTTGCCCGCCACTGATCCCGGCCCGTACTGCCCGCGCACAGCGAACTGATCGAGTTGATCCACCGCGATGGGATGTACGGCGAACATCGCCTTGATCTTTTCGTCGCGCACGGCATTGGCCGACAGATTGATCGGCGGCTCCATCGCCACCAGCGACAAGACCTGAAAGACGTGATTCTGAATCATATCGCGCATCACGCCTGACTGGTCGTAGTAGCCGCCGCGCCCTTCGACGCCGAGCGCTTCGGCATTGGTGATCTGCACGTGATCGACGTAGCGGCGGTTCCATATCGGCTCGAAGATGCCGTTGGCGAAGCGAAAGACCAAAAGGTTCTGCACCGTCTCTTTGCCGAGGTAATGATCGATACGGTAGACCTGCTCTTCGTCAAAGACCTTTGCCACGTCCTTGTTCAACCCCCTGGCGCTTTGCAGGTCGTGGCCGAAGGGCTTTTCGACGATGATGCGAACCCACGCCGTTTCATCTTTCGGCCTGGCCAGGTCAGCCGCGCCGAGTTGTTCGATGGCTTCGCTGTAGAGAGACGGCGCGGTCGAAAGATAGAAGACGCGGTTGCCGGCAGTGCCGCGCTCGGCGTCGATCTGTTCGAGCCGTTCTTTCAGTTGCTGATATGCCTTCGGGTCGTTGATGTCGCCGCCGATGTAATATAGACCTTGCGCGAAGCTCTGCCAGACCGACTCGTCAACGCTCTTGGATTCAGAGAAGGTGGCGATGGCGTCTTTCATCTTGTTGCGAAACTCGTCGTCGCTCATTGGCGAGCGGGCGACGCCGACGATGGCGAACTCAGCCGGCAGCAATCGCTGTTGCACGAGCCGGTAGAGCGCCGGCACGAGCTTGCGCTTGGTCAAATCGCCGGACGCGCCAAAGATGACGACGACGCAAGGCTCGGCGGTCTTCTCCAGCCGTATGCCTTGTCGCAATGGATTCTCATTCGTGTTAGTGCTCGACATGGTTTGTCCTCGATCAGTTTTCAGGTCTGTGTTTGAGTCTTGGCTTTGAAGTGCCGTAGGCACGCAATGTCTATAGTAGCTAAAGCTCCTAAGATTCCAAGCTCCGTTAGGAACGCAATGTCAACATTGCGCTCCTACGGGGCTTGAAGCTTTTCCAATGCGTGATGACTATAAACATCGCGTCCCTACGGGACTCTCAATAACTGCTCGGACTCGCCGCTACTGCTTCTCCAGTTCTTCTTCCCATTCGGTGTGGATGAACTGACCGCTGGCATCATCCGTTCGCTGATAGGTGTGTGAGCCGAAGAAGTCGCGTTGCGCTTGCGTCAGGTTCAGCGGCAGGCTGGCCGTGCGATACATATCAAAGTAGGCGAGGCTGCCCGACATGGCCGGCACCGCGATGCCCATGCTCTGCGCCGTCGTCACGGCCTGTCGCCAGCGCGGCTGCGCTTCCAACACCCACGCCCTGAAGTCAGGGTCGAGCAGCAGGTTCGGCAGGTCTGCGCGACGTTGATAGGCTTGCTTGATCTTGTCGAGGAATTGCGCGCGGATGATGCAGCCGCCTTTCCATATGCGGCTCAGCTCGCCGAGGTTGATGCCCCAGCCGTATTCATCCGAGCCGCGCCGGATCAAATTCATGCCTTGCGCGTAAGAGCAAATCTTCGATGCGTAGAGCGCATCGTGAACCGCGTCGATCATCTCTTGCTTGTCGCCGCTGTACGCTGTCGTCGGGCCGGGCAACTGCTTGCTCGCTTCGACGCGCTGGTCTTTCAATCCCGACATCACGCGCGCGTCAACCGCCGCTTGAATCGTCGGGATGACGACGCCGAGATCGAGCGCCACATCCGAAGTCCATTTGCCCGTGCCCTTCTGCCCGGCTACGTCAAGGATCAAATCGACTAGCGGCCTGCCGGTCTGCTGGTCTTTGACCTGAAAAATCTGCGCCGTGATTTCGATGAGGAACGAATTCAGCTCGCCTTCATTCCATTTCGCAAACACGTCGGCAAGCTCAGAGGCTTCCAGGCCGAGCGTGTGACGCAGAATGCTGTAGGCTTCGGCGATCAGTTGCATATCGCCGTACTCGATGCCGTTGTGAACCATCTTGACGAAGTGGCCGGCGCCGTCCGGCCCAACGTAAGTCACACACGGGCCATCGTCCACCTGCGCCGCGATCTTCTCCCAGATGGGGCGCAACTCTTCATACGCGGCTTTGTCGCCGCCGGGCATCAGCGACGGTCCCCACAGCGCGCCTTTCTCGCCGCCCGACACGCCGCAGCCGATGAAGTTGAAGCCTTCCGCTTTCAAACGCTTCTCGCGCTGGATGGTGTTTTGATAAAACGAATTGCCGCCGTCGATGATGATGTCGCCCGGTTCAAGATGCGGCTTGAGCTGTTCGATGACCGCATCAACCGCGCCGCCAGCTTTGACGAGCAGGATGATCTTGCGCGGTCGCTCGATGGATTGGACGAAGTCGTCGATGGAATACGCGCCGATGACCTGCTGGCCTTCGGCGTGCGACTTGGCGCGGTCGAGGAACTTGTCTACTTTCGTGGTGTCGCGGTTGAAGACCGCGATGGGATAGCCGTTGCGGGCGATGTTGAGGGCGAGGTTCTCGCCCATCACGGCGAGGCCGACCATTCCGATCTTGGCGAGTTCAGCTTTGCTCTGTGCAGTCATATTGATTATCCTCATTGGCCGCCGGCGGCGGCTGTTATGGGTTTGTTAAGCCAGGTATCGAGCAACTCGATTCAAGACAGTTGTAAAAAGTCGCTTGCAGTTGCCGCGTCGCGGCAATTGATTTTAGGCAGGTATTTCAATGCCTGCAACCATCCGCGCATTCATTGTGGCGTCGCGCGTCTTCCAGGCGTTTCAACGCCTGGCTAAACTCATCGCGCCACTACGTGGCGCAGTCCACGGCCCGACCTACTCTGCAATTCCGTGATGCTCGGTGAGCCGCACGGCGGCGGCTTCGTCCACCATCCACAGCAACGAGCCGTGCGACGGGTGGATCAACTGGCTCGGATACAACTCCGGGTTGTACGCGCCTTCGAGCACTTCGTGCAGCGCGTCGGCTTTGTCCGGGCCGGCGACGACGAACGTCACGTTGCGCGCGTTGTTGATTGTCGGCGCGGTCAGCGTGATGCGGTGCGCGCCGAATTTCTCGACGTAGTTGGCAACGACGACACGATCCGTAATGCTGAGCGCCGCCGTGCCCGGAAAGAGCGACGCCGTGTGACCGTCCGGCCCCATTCCTAAAAAGATCAGGTCGAAGCGTGGCAGACCACCGAGCGGCGCAGTGCCCGACGAGGTCGCCTGTTTGCAGAAGTGATTAATCAACGTCGCTTCATACTGTTCGGCGGCGGTCGCCGGGTCGCTGAGTTCAGCCGGTATGCGAAAGATGTTTTCGACGGGCACGGGCACCTTTGACAACAACGTCTCGCGCGCCATCCGATAATTGCTATCGGCGTGATCGGGCGGCACGCCGCGCTCGTCGCCCCAGAAGAAATGGATCGAATCCCACGGCACGGTGTCGGCGAACGGAGCTCCCGCAAGCAGCGAAAACATCGCGCGCGGCGTCGAGCCACCAGACAGCGCCACCGTGAAGCGGCCACAGCCGACGACGTACTGATCGGCCAACCGCGCAAAATGCCGCGCTGCTTTCAACGCCACTTCAGCCGCGTCGTGATAAACGCGCACTTGTGCATCGGCGCGATTCAACATCTTCGTAGACATCTTCGTTCACCTCTTCATCCAGTGATGAGTGATGCGTTGAAAGTGATGAGTATCAAGCACGCCGCGTCCAGCAGCCTTCTTCTCACTCATCACTCATCACTCATCACTGCTTTTCACTTGTCACATACTTGCGCCAGAGCCACGCGCCACCGCGCACGCCGTACTCGTTGGAAATGATCTGCACGTCCGGCTCAAACTTGAACGAAAGCTTATCGGCATTGCCGCCGCCAATGTAGAGGCGGTCGAAATTGGTCAGGATGCGCAGCGTCTTGATGGCGCGCTGCACGCGGCGGTTCCATTGTTTCTTGCCGACTTTCTTGCGCGCCTTGTCGCCGACCTGCTGGTCGTAATCTTCGCCATTGCGGAACGGGATGTGAGCAATCTCAAGGTGCGGCGCAAGCTCGCCATCGAGGAACAGGGCCGAGCCGAAGCCGGTGCCGAGCGTGATAACCATCTCGACGCCGTGGCCAGAGATCGCTGCCAAGCCCTGCATATCGGCATCGTTCAGCACGCGCGTCGGCTTGCCGAGTTGTTTTTCGAGCGCCATTTGCAGGTTGTAGCCTTTGAACTGCTTGGTGCCGAGATTCGGCGCGGTGACGATTACGCCTTTGCGCACGACGCCGGGAAAGCCGACCGACACCACGTCAAACGCGCCGAGCGGTTCGACCAACTCGACCAGCCCGCGCAGCAACGTTTCGGGCACTAACTTTTTCGGCGTCTCGATGCGAACCCGCTCGCTCAACATATCGCCATTGATGTCGAGTATCGCCGCCTTCAAGCCGCTGCCGCCGATGTCTATTGCGAGCACGCGCGCGTCTTCGGTCAACGCCACCTCCTGATGGCTGGCCGGGTCAATCGTGTGTTGCGGTGAAGTCATTATTCGGTGTCCTCCATCTTCGGGCAATCAGGAAGCAGGAGGCAGTTATAGATGTCGCTTGTGCTCAGTTTGTTCTGATCACTTACTAAGGAGTACTGCCTCCTGCTTCCTGCTACTGCCTACTGTTTTTCAATCCATTCCGTATGCACGTGGCCGCGCTCCGGGTGATCCAGGCGCTCGTACGTGTGCGAGCCGAAGTAATCGCGTTGCGCCTGCGTCAGATTCTGCGGCAGGCGCGCGGTTCGATAGCTGTCGAAGTACGCGAGGCTCGCGCTCATCGCCGGTATGGCCACGCCTATGCCGGCTGCCGTCTTCACGGCCAATCGCCAGTTCGATTGCGCCGACTCTATCCAGTCGTTGAACTCGTCGTCAAGCAATAGGTTGGCAAGGCCGGCGCGGCGATTATACGCATTCATGATCGGATTGAGAAAGCGCGCGCGGATAATGCAGCCGCCTTTCCATATGCGCGCCATCTCGCTCAGGTTGATGCCCCAGTTGTGCTCCGCCGAACCTTTCCCGATCAAGCTCATGCCCTGCGCGTAAGAACATATCTTCGAGGCGTAGAGCGCGTCGTGTACGGCCTGCACGATCTTCTGCTTGTCGCCGCGCGTGTGCTGTTTGCGCGGCCCGCCAATCACACGGCTGGCGGCAACGCGCTCGTCCTTCATCGCCGAGATGAAGCGCGCTTCGATGGCCGCCGCAATCGTCGGAATCGGCACGCCGAGGTCGAGCGCTTCCTGCGCCGTCCACTTGCCCGTACCTTTCTGTTCGGCGCGGTCAACGATCAGGTCTACCAGCGGCTTGCCGGTTTCGTCGTCTTTGACGCGAAAGATGTTGGCGGTGATCTCGATCAGAAACGATTCGAGCAGGCCGCGATTCCATTCGGCGAAGATGTCGGCCAACTCGTCGGCGTTCGTATCCAGCGCGTGGCGCAGAATGTCGTAGGCTTCGGCGATCAGTTGCATATCGCCGTACTCGATGCCGTTGTGAACCATCTTGACGAAGTGGCCCGCGCCGTCCGGCCCAACGTATGTGACGCACGCGCCGGAGTCAGTCTTGGCGGCGATGGCTTCGAGAATGGGGCGCAGGTGGTCGTAGGCTTCGCGCGCGCCGCCCGGCATCAGCGAAGGGCCGTATCGCGCGCCTTCCTCGCCGCCCGACACGCCCATACCGACGAAGTTCAAACCGGCGCTTTTCATATCAGCCTCGCGCCGCTGCGTGTCTTTGAAGTAAGAGTTGCCGCCGTCAATGACGATGTCGCCCGGCTCCATCAGCGGCTTCAACCGTTCGAGCGTCATATCGACGGGAGCGCCCGCTTTAATCATCATCATCATTCGGCGCGGGCGTTCGAGCGCCGCGACGAACTCTTCGAGCGTCTTCGTGCCGATGAATTGCCTGGCGGCATTCTCGTTGACGAAGCTGTCCACCCACTCGCTTTCAAGATTCCAGACGGCGACCGGAAAGCCGTGCTCTTCGACGTTGAGCGCGAGGTTGCGCCCCATCACGCCGAGTCCGATCATACCGAACTGCGCCTGCTTCGCTTTTGCCTGTTCTGTAGACATCGTGGTTGCCCTTGAATGAAAACTCAAACGCCGGCGGTTTGTGCCGCGCCGAGTACATACTTTTCTATGCCGCGCGCCCAGCCGTCGTTGTCATTTGAAGAGGTGATGAAGCGCGCCGCCGCGATCACTTCGTCAACGCCCTGACCCATAGCGATGCTGACGCCGGCTTCGCGGAACATCTCTATATCATTCGGCCCGTCGCCGATGACGGCGACTTGCGCGGGTGTAACATTGAATACTGTGGCGATGCGGCGCACGGCGGAGCCTTTGTGGATGCCGTAAGCGGTCACGTCCAGAAAGCGCGGCTTCGAGCGCGACGCGGAAACGTCGTTCGCTAAGTCGCTCAAGACGCGCCGTTCGGCTTGCGCGACGAGTTCGGGCTTGCCGACTACGGTGAGCTTGATCGCTTTGCGCGTAAGCCGTTCGTCGTAACCTTCGACGCGCGGGCTGAAGCCGGACGTATGTTCTTCGCGCTCGACGAAGGCGTCATAGCCGGCGACCCACCAGTCTTCTTCATCGTAGAGCCAGACGCCGATGCCGAACTCGTCGGCGATGGCTTTGACGCGGGCGATGATGTCGGGCGGTAACGCGCTGCGCAGTTTGACTTCGCCGTCGGCAGTGATGATCAACGCGCCATTGAAGGCGGCGAACGGCGAGCGCAGCGCGAGCGTTGCGGCCAGCGGGCGGATCGAACGCGGCGGGCGCGAGCTGCACAGCGACAGGTCGATGCCGCGTTCGTAGAGCCGCAGCGCCGCCTTGCGTGTTGATTCGGCAATCTCGTGATTCGAGCTGATGAGCGTGCCGTCAATATCAGAAATGACGAGCGCGATGGGCAATGCGGCAGACATGGGTTCTGTCATAACGCTTTCATCCATTCGAGTGTCTGAGACGCCGACGCTTCTCTTGCTACGCGATTTGGCATCGGCCAGATTCGCAAGGCGACAACACCTTCACGCGATGGCTATACTCCGCAGCCCGTTTCAACGGACTGCGGAGTTCCTTTTACTTCGCCTGGCTCTGCGTGATCGGCAAGCCGTCCTGCACGATCTCCAGCAACGCGCGAAGTCCCGCCGTCGCGTCTGCGCCGAGATGCACGTGGATGGCGCGGCGGTGGTGGTTCTCAAGCGAGAGGTAATCGCCAATCGCTTGCGCCATCTTCAGTATGCCGAATGTGAATGGCTCGCCCGGTATGCTGACGTGTCCAGCATCCGCTGTGAACTGCACGAAGACGCCCGAATTCGGGCCGCCTTTGTGCATCTGTCCCGTGGAATGCAGGAAGCGCGGGCCGTACCCTATCGTCGTCGCCACCCTCAACGCATCGCGCAGGTGCGTGCGCAAGGCTTGCAGCAACTCGTCGTGCTCGGCAGTCTCTTGAATATAGCCGAGCAGCGCGATGTAATTTCCGCTACTGGCGCGCTTCAGGTGCGTGATGATGAAGTCCGCCAGCAACGACGCGTCGAGTTGCTCGCCGGTTTCGGTCTTGCCGTAGACGCTCAGGCTGTCGTTCTCGACGATCACTTCAGGTGCGGGCAGCGCGCCGTGCTGCTTATAAGCTTCGAGCAGCCGCTTCGTGGCGTCCTTGCTCTCTTGCACGTTCGGCTGATCGAAAGCATCGATGCCGATCACCGCACCGGCCACCGCCGTCGCCAGCTCCCAGACGTAGAACTCTTCGCCGAGGTCGAGCGTGCTCGTCAACTTGCGACGAACGACCGGATGACCGGCGGCTTCGAGCGCCGCGAGTTTGTTCTCTGTGTCGCTGTCGGCCTCACCAATGCTGATCGAGACGAAGAGGCGGTCATCGCCATAAACCGATGGCGAGGCGAGCGGCTCGTTGGCTACGGGAATGACGCCGCGCCCTTCTTTGCCGGTGCTCTCGGCGAGCAGTTGTTCGACCCACAGGCCGAGCGACGAAATCTCAGGCGAGGTGATGAGCGTCAGCTTGTCGCGCCCGGCGTTGGCCATCGTGCCGATGATTGCGCCGAGCCGCGCCGCCGGATTATCGGCTATTGGCACGGCTGGCGAACAGGCGTGCATCGCGCGGGCGGCGCGATCAAGCAAGGTCTTAAAGTCGAAACCCTGCAAACAGGCCGGCACCATACCGAAGAACGACAGCGCCGAATAACGCCCGCCGATGTCTGCGGGGTTGAGAAAGATGCGGCGGAAGCGGTCGCCTGTGGCCATCGCCTCCATCAACGTGCCGGGGTCGGTGATGGCGACGAAGTTCTCGCCGGCGCGCTCTGATTTGATTTCACGCAGCCGCTCGAAGAAGTAGCGGTAGAACATCAGCGGCTCGGTCGTTGATCCCGACTTGCTGGCGACGATGAAGAGCGTCTTCGATAGATCAACGCGGTCTTCAAAACTCTTAACGGTGGCCGGGTCGGTGCTGTCTAAAACGTGCAGCGTCGGGAAGCCCTCGATCTTGCCGAAGGTGCGGCGAAAGACTTCGGGGCAGAGGCTGCTGCCGCCCATTCCCAACAACATCACGTCGGTGAAGCCGTCGTCGCGTATGCGCCGGCTGAACGCGGCCAGTTCGTCGGCGTTGGCTTCCATCAGGTCAACGACCGCGACCCAGCCGAGCGCGTTACGAATAATCTTTTGGTGATCTTCGTCACTTTTCCAGAGCGACGCGTCTTTGCGCCAGATGCGCCGCACCCAGTCTTCTTTCTCCATCCGGGCGAGCGTGGCATTGAAGGCGTCGGCGTTCGCGCCGAGCGAGGCCGACTGGCGATCAAGCAAGCCGCTCTGAATGGCGGCCTGCTTGGCGGCGATGCTGTCCATCAAGCTCTTGAACGCATCGATGAACGCCTGCACGCCTTCGTCCTGCAACTGCTGCATAATGGCCGCGAGATCAACGCCCGCGTCCGTGAGTTGTTGAATCGTGGCGCGCGCGCCGTCCACGTCTTCTTCGAGGCTCAGCCGCACGAGGCCGTGATCGCGGAAGGCGGTGTAAGTCGCCGGCGGCACGGTGTCCACGGTATCTGGGCCGATCAACTCTTCCACGTATAGAGTGTCTTTATAAGTTGGGTTCTTAGTGCCTGTGCTGGCCCACAGCGGGCGCTGCGCCTGCGCGCCTGCGGCTCGCAACGGGGCGAAGCGTTCATCGCCGAAGATGTGTTTGAAGCGCCGATAGATCAGCTTGGTGTTGGCGATGGCGGCTTTGCCGAGCAAGCCAGAGAGCTTCTGCTTTTCATCCTCATCGTCGAGGCGGCGTATGCGAAAGCTCAGTTGATTATCAATCGCCGCATCAATGCGGCTGACGAAGACGCTGGCGACCGAAGCGATGTGATCGACGGGAAGACCGGCGGCGGCGCGCTGTTCAAGGCCGCTGATGTAAGCGTCAGCGACCAGTGCATAAACGTCTTCGGAAAAGATGAGCGTGACGTTGACGTTGATGCCGGCGGCGATGACTTCGGTGATGGCCGGCAATCCCGCCGTTGTCGCCGGAATCTTGATCATCACGTTCGGGCGGTCGAGCGCCGCCCATAATCGTTTGGCTTCGGCGACGGTGCTGGCCGTGTCGTCCGCGAGCAGCGGCGAGACTTCGAGGCTGACGTAACCATCGACTCGATTGGTGCGTTCGTAGACCGGGCGGAACAGATCGGCGGTGCGCTGTATGTCTTCGATGACCAGCGCGTCATAGATGGCGTTGAGGTCATTGCCTTCAGCAACGAGCTGGCGCATCGCGGCGTCGTAATCGGTGCTGCCGGCGATGGCTTTCTCGAAGATAGAAGGATTCGAGGTGACGCCGCGCAAATCATCCTGTTCGATCTTGCGGGCGATGTCGCCAGTGTCGATCAAGGCGCGGCGAATGTTGTCATACCAGATGCTCTGTCCGTGCGTTTGTAATTCAACGAGTGGGTTGCTCATATGCACATCCTTTCTGTGAGAGAGGCTAGAGGCTGGGGGCTAGAGACTAGCGGGAAACGGAAGCGCTTCGCGCCTTTCCTACTAGCCTCTAGCCTCCAGTCTCTAGCCTCTTTATTTGCTCTGCTCGATGGCCGCCTTGGCCTGCGCGACGACGTTTTCGACCGTGAAGCCGAAATGCTTGAGCAGGTCTTTCAGCGGAGCCGACGCGCCGAAGTCGCGCCGCGCGATGATGCGGCCCGCGCGCCCGACGAACTTCTCCCAGCCCAGGCTGGTCCCGGCTTCGATGGCGATGCGCGCGTTGACCGCTGCCGGCAAGACCGCTTCGTGGTATTCGGGCGACTGCCGCTCAAACAACTCCCAGCACGGCATGCTGACGACGCGGGCCTTGACGCCTTCGGCGGTCAACTTCTCGTAGGCGTCAACGCAGAGCTGAACCTCTGAGCCTGTGCCGATCAGGATCACGTCGGGCATGCCTTCGCAGTCGGCCAGCACGTAAGCGCCGCGCTGTACGCCTTCAGCCGAGCCGTACCTGGCGCGGTCATAGGTCGGCATTGCCTGGCGACTGAGGACGAGCGCCACCGGGTGATGCTTCATCTTCATGATGACGCGCCACGCTTCGCTGACTTCGTTGGCGTCTGCCGGGCGGATGACGTGCAAGTGCGGGATGGCACGCAGCGACATCACCTGCTCGATGGGCTGGTGCGTCGGGCCGTCTTCGCCGACGCCTATCGAATCGTGCGTGAAGATGTGTATGACCGGCAGTTCCATCAGCGACGACAGGCGAATCGCGGCGCGTTCATAATCCGAGAAGATCAGGAAGCCTGAGCCATAAGGCCGCAGCTTGCTGAGCGTCATGCCATTGAGCGTCGCCGCCATTGCGTGCTCGCGTATGCCGAAGTGAAAGTTGCGCCCGCCATACGAACCGGCCTCGAAATCGCCTTCGCTGGTGATGCGCGTCTTGGTCGAAGGCGCGAGATCAGCCGAGCCGCCCAGCAGCCAAGGCACGCGCGCCGCAAGAGCGTTCAGCACTTTGGCGCTGGCGTCGCGGCCCGCGACTCCCTTTGCGTCGGCGGGAAACTCAGGGATGGCCGACTCCCAACCTTCGGGCAACTCGCCACTCTGCATCATCTCCCACTCGGCAGCAAGCTCCGCGTGAGCCGCTTTATAAGCGGCGAACGTCGCGTTCCAGTCGCTCTCCTGTTGCGCGCCGCGCTCGATCAAGCGGTTGGTGTAGGCGCTGACTTCATCGGGCACGAGGAACTTGGCGTCGGGCGGCCAGCCGTAACGCTGCTTGGTCAGGCGTATCTCTTCTTCGCCGAGCGGCTCGCCGTGCGCCGAATGTGTGTCCTGTTTGTTGGGCGCGCCCCAGGCGATGTGGCTGTCAACGATGATGAGCGTCGGGCGCTCGGTCTCTTTTTGCGCCGTGCTCAGAGCGCGGCTCAACAATTCGAGGTCGTTGGCATCGCCGACCCTGAGCACGTTCCAGTGATACGACATAAAGCGCGCCGCTACATCGTCGCTGAAAGCCAGGCTGGTGTTGCCTTCGATGGTGATGTGATTATTGTCATAAATCCAGACGAGATTGCTGAGCCGCAAGTGGCCGGCGAGCGACGCGGCTTCTTGCGAGACGCCTTCCATCAAACAGCCGTCGCCGGCAATGGCGTAAACGCGATAGTCCACAATCTCGTGGCCCGGACGGTTGAAGCGCGCCGCCAGCCAGCGCTCGGCTATCGCCATGCCAACCGAGTTGGCGACGCCCTGGCCGAGCGGCCCGGTCGTCGTTTCGACGCCAGCAGTCAATCCATATTCGGGATGGCCCGGCGTCTTCGACTCCCACTGGCGAAAGCGCTTGATCTCTGCAAGCGGCAGGTCGTAGCCGGAGATGTGCAGCATGCCATACAAGAGCATCGAGGCGTGGCCGGCGGATAAGACAAAGCGGTCGCGGTTGGGCCATTGCGGGTTGCGCGGGTTGTGGCGCATATAGCGATCCCACAACACGTAAGCGACCGGCGCGAGAGCCATCGGCGTGCCGGGGTGGCCCGAATTGGCTTGCTGCACGGCATCCATCGCCAGCGTGCGCACCGTGTTGATGCACAGCTCATCAAGCTTCGTGTTGTTTCGGGGAGTGTCTGTGGGCAGCGACGCTGTACTCATAATCAATGGTTCTCCTTGCTGAGAAACTCGGTGAAAGTTGATGGAAAGAGCCGTATACGTCGGCTAGTCGAAACGGCTGATAGTGTATCATTCGGCGGCTTTATCCCGAAGCCCTTTTGACCATTTTGCCGATGGCCGGCGGCGCACGGAGAGGCCGATGCAACGCCGCCGTTTGTACATGCCGCAAGCGCCTTAGTTTATTCCAGAGGCTTGAGGTGAAGAAGTGAATTTGATGTTAAGACTGCGTTGGCTACTTGAGATTGTCGCCATCAAAGTTTTGAGGCTTTTTGGAAAAGCTCATCAACCGGCATTGACCAGCCGCGCACGGCCTGGCCGGCGTCCGCGACATCGCCGCGCCGAAAGATGATGGGCGTATCAGGGTCGCTTGCGTGATAGGCTTTGATTACGTCCTCGCTCTGCATATCCACGTCCCACACACACAACGTACCGGCGGCGAAGTAATCGCGCCGCTTTGCGGCCATCGCCCGCTCAGCCCTCGGCCCATAATCGTGTTCGCTGCGCACCTCGGCAGCGAAGACCGGCGAGCCTTCGAGAAACTTCATGCCGGTAGGCTCGCCAATGTGCCAGGCGGCGTCCGGGCTGAAGGCGCTGCGGTTCGGCAGATCAACAACGAAGGCGACATTATCGCCGATGGCAAGGCCGCTGCCGGTTGCATTCTCAACTAGCCTCAAGCTGAAAAGAATTTGACTTGCGGCATAGCCGGGCAGGTATCCAGTGGGCGGCATCTCTATAATCTCTCCGTTGACGATCTCAGCCTTGCCGCGAATGGCGTACAGGTCTTCGATGGTGGCTTTTTGCGTCGTCATCGCCTGCCATCATAACACAAATCAAATCGGAGGAACGCACAGCCGGCCTTATCCATCAATGTAGCCGCCACGTCGTTTGCCGAACAAGTCGATGGGATTATATGCTGATCTTTATCAACTCAAATTTGTGGGAGGGTAAACGTGCATCGTCAGATTCACAAGCTTCGTATGCTGAGCTTCTTCGCACTCTTCATCATTGGCTTCACAGGCCAACTCTATGTTCACGCGGACGAGCCGTGGAAGGCCGGCGAGTTAATGCAGCCGGCTGATTTGGCGCGATCATTATCGGCCAGCTCAAAGCCGGTGGTGCTTCAGGTCGGCGTCGTCCACCTGTACAAGATCGGCCACGTTCCCGGCTCGACGTTCGCCGGGATGTGTAGCACGTCGGAAGGGTTGGCGATGTTGAAGAAGACGGCGCAAGACCTGCCGCGCGGCGGCGAAGTCGTCATCTATTGCGGCTGCTGCCCGATGGGCGATTGCCCGAACATACGACCCGCTTATCAAGCCTTGCATGAGATGGGCTTTAAGAATGTCAGGGTGCTCAACCTGCCGACCAACTTCACGCAAGACTGGCAGATGAAAGATTACCCGGTCGAAAAGGGCGGCGCGTGACTTCTTAAATAAATGCCTGAAAAATTTATCAACCGCAGAGGGCGCAAAGGAACGCAGAGGAAGAATAAAAATCCTCTGCGTCCTTTGCGTCCTCTGCGGTTGAAGCGCCTCTCCCGCCATCCTGCGGTAAAGCCGTTACTGCTTCACGCCAACATCAGCGAACCCTAGTCCGATTGAATCGTGTCGTAGACGTAGACCGGCAGCGACTTCGGATAGAGCCGCTTCGCTTTGCGCTGCTCCCTGAGCAACAGGCGGAGTTCTTCGGCCCTTGCCTTGTCGGCGCGCGAGCGGTTCGATTTATAGGCGAGGTTCTCCTGCTCCACCTGATCGGCGCTGAGGTTGTACATCTCGAACTCAGGCGGCAGCGGCTTCTTCTTGGTGACGGTCTTGTCGTCCACTGTGACCTGATCCTGCTGAAACGGCGACGACCAGAATTGCGGGTTGTCGAAGTAACGCGAATACTTCCACACCTGCTCGCCGCCCGGCCCGTCGAGCGCCGCGATTACCGTCTCAATGTGATTCGGCTGCACCACCGAATGATACGACTTGCCGGTGAGCGGGCTGATCTGGTTCTGTCCCGAACTGATTTCGTCATCGGTCATAAAGTAGAGCGGCGAGGTCGAGCGGTTCGGGTCCTGCTTGCCCAGCACGACCGGCGATAGGTCGCGGCCTACGAGCGGTTGCGTCTCGTTGTGACTCTTGCTCACTTCGGTTTGCGCGGCGGCAATGTCGATGTCAGCCAGGCCGAGCAGCGTCGGGATCAAGTCAACGTGGCTCGTCAGCATCGTCGCGTCGCGCGGCTCTTTGAACAGCACAGGGTTCGAGATAATCAGCGGCACGTGCGTGGCTTCTTCATACGCCTGATGCCATTTCTGATGCATACGGCCATGCGCGCCGAGCAGGTCGCCGTGGTCTGAGGTGAAGAGCACAATCGTGTTTTCAAAGAACGGCGAATTGCGCAGCCGCTCGAAGACGTTGTAGATGTGCCCGTCGGATTCTTTTTGCAGGTAGTAGTAAAACTGGCGGTACTCTTCAATGGTCGGCTGCGGCGTGAGCATCTTCGGGTAGACGTTGACGTAGCTCTGCTGCGCGCGCGGCTTGCGGTCGAGGCTTTCGCCTTCGGTCGGCGGGCGCGGGATGCGCGGCACGAAGCCTTCCGTGAGCGGGTAGCCGAAGTTCTTCCAGGCGAGGCCGAACAGCACAATGTCGTGCGGGTTGACGAACGAGTTGACGATTAGCCAAGGCGAGCGGTCGCTACCTTTCTTCGATTCGGCTTCGAGCGCGTCGAGCAAATGAATCGTCTCGGTCATAAAGCCGGGGTCGCGGTTGGTGCCGGTGTTGGCTTTGGCTGCGCCGTGCGGCTCAGGGCCGACCCAGCCGTTGAAGCCGTACTCATCGAGTCGATTGGCGCGCAGGTAAAGGTCGATGATCTCCGGTATCGGCTCGCCGTTCGGGGCATAGCTTTCGAGCGCATCGTGCGTGCCGGGCAAAACGATGTCGGCGTGCGAGACGTGCCATTTGCCTTTGTAGAATGTGCGATAGCCGCCGGCGCGGAAGTAATCGCCCATCGTCGGCACAGTGTTTTGATCGAGCCAGAAGACATCGGAATCGAATGAGCCTTTAGCCGTGCCGGTCGTCTGCGTGACGCCGTGCAGCGACGGGTACTGGCCCGTGAAGATGGTGGCGCGGCTCGGCGAGCAGGCGGTTGCGCCGACGTAGTGACGATGAAACTCGATGCCGGTGCGGCGCAGCGCGTCCTGCGCTTTGAACTCGGCCCTGCGCCAGTCGCGGACCTCGTCGGTTTCATAGACGCTGGGATAGCGCTCTTCATCCACCATGAAGATGAGGAAGTTGGGTCGTTTACCTTTGATTCGCATATTTCTCCTTACAATTAGGATTCAGGATTCAGGATTCAGGATTCAGGATTCCTTGGCGCAAGATGCGCTGACGCGCGGATTCAGGGTGATAGCGCAATCGTCAACTGAGGGCGATTGGCATTCCAAACTAAACCTGAATCCTGTTCCCTGCCTGAATCCTGAATCCTGAATCCTGAATCCTGCTTGACTATCTCACCGTCAGCGGCGGCAGGCCGACCGGCTTGGGGTCGAAGTAGCCGAAGAAGGCTTCGGCAAATTTATCCAAAGTGGTCGTGCCGAGCGGCTGGATCAGCCTGGCGTTGACGGCTTCGGTGAGCGCCTTGCGGAACTCGGCTTCGCCCTGCGCTTCGGCGCGCAGTATGGCGTTGAGCGCCGCGTGGTTGATCGAGATGGCGAGCTGCGCGCGTTCCACGTCTTGTTGCGTGAGCTTATCGCCGCGCGGCGTCTCTTCGATGAACTCGGCGATGCCGCCGCGTATGTGCAGCACGTAACCGAGCTGGCCGAAGCCCTGATTGCCCACGTCGGTATCGGCAGGGAACCAGAAGCCGATTGTCATATTGACGTTCTGCTTCGCCGTCGTTTCGGCGCGCAAACGCATGGTCAGCGAATTGACCCACGCGCCGCCCGGCAATGCGCCGATGACGCCCGGCGATACCAGCCCGCCGACGATCTTGTCCGGTATCGGCCAGCTCATCAGCTCGTGCGCAGAGGTGATGTACCAGTTGCGCCAGTTCGGATTCATCTCGGCCTCGGCCAGCTTCTTGAAGGCTTCGGCTTTGATGCGCCGCGCTTCCATGTATTCTTTCTTCACCTCCTCCTTCAGAGGCGACTCGGCGATGGCGCTGTTCGGCCTGAGGTCGGTGAAGGCGCGTATGACGTTGGTCGTCAGCTCGGCGGCCCACTCAAACTCTTTCTTGTCGAACGCCTCGCGCGCTTTGCTGTTAATGTTGGCCGGGCCGCCCATCATTGCGACGTAACGCATCGCCAGTTCTTTGGGCGGCGTCGGGCGCAGCGCCACCGGGTCGGCTTCATACCAGCCCACCGAGCCGGCGTATATCTCGCGCACGCCTTGCACCAGCGAGCCATAGAAGGGCCGCAGGTAATCCTTCGGATCAACCACCTCGGCGCTGCTGTTGAGGATCGGCTTCACTTGATCGAGGCCGCTCATCAAGCGGTCGTGCTCGCCCGATTGCAGATATATCTGTTCGACCAGCGGCGCCAGTTCGTTCATCGTGTAGCCTTTGTTCATCCAGCGAATCGCTTGATCGTGAGTGAACTGAACGGCGTCGCGGAAATTCACCAGCAAGGTTTGAATGTTATCTTTGCCACAAACCGGCGGGCCGTGGCTCGGCACCATGCACCACGAATCGAACTGGCGCAGCTTATCGACGCTGCGGAACCAGTGCGCCGGGTTGCGATAACTGGTTCCGCGCAGGCTGTAGAGGTTGGGGAACGACGGCCCCTGGATGACTTCGGCGGAAAGCAGCAAGCCCGGCCCGCCCCAGTTGTCGCCGCTCGGCGGCTGGTCTTTAACGTTGCGCTGGTCGGGGACGAAGACGGCCAACTCGTCATTAGTCTCGCTCGGCACATAGATCAGCTTCATCTCGACGCCGGCAGCCTTGAGCGTCATCCAGTTGGTGAAGGTGCGCGAAGGCATGCGGTAACTGCCCAGCACCGACTCGATCTTTTTATCGGCGTTGGGATCGTCGCTCAGCTTGAGGCCGGCCTTCTCCTGCATGCCGATGCCGTCGTTGACGTGATTGAGCGGGATGAAGTTGCCGTACATGTAACTCGACCGCGCGTCAATGATCGTGCCGGTGACGAGCGCCGTTGTGCCGACGCCTTCGTTGATCTGCTCCTGGCCGATGACGGTGACGCAATCAGGCTTTTCGCGGTCGGTGTCGAAGAAGGTGTCCGGCCCGGCTTTTTCAGGGTCGGCGGGCAGGCAGGGCGGGCGGTCGGCTTCTTTCAGATAACCCCAGACGCCGAAGGTGTGGTCAATGTGGTTGTGTGTATAGATGATCGCGCGAATGGGCAGCCGGCCTTGCGGCAGTATGCCCTGCTCGCGGAACTGTTGAATCGTCCGCCGCGTGACCTCCGGGTTGCCGAGCGTGTCAACGATGACCAGCTCGCGTGTGCCATCGGCGCGCGCCGGCCCTTTGATGATGATGGTGTTGGCCAGATCAAAGCCGACGGCGCTGTAAACGTCATAGCTCAGGTTGGCAGGGACCTGCTGAAGCGGGAAGTGATCTTTCTTGAGATCATAAATCTTTTTCGGCTTGAACCAGTTGGTGTGGCGTTCAAGCAGAGGGTTGACCGGAACTTTGATCTCCGGTTGTTCCTGCGCCAGCGCCGGCGCAGCGAAGATCAGCAACAACAAGGCAGCGCGCAGGCCGAGTGTACGGGCGTATCGCATAGTTACCTCCTGAAAGTGCGGTGAGGCCGAGGTTGTTCGGTTATTCGCAAACCGGCTGTCATTAGTTTGCGAAGAGGCAGCAAAGTTCGTAGCTGAAGTTGCCATTGCGACGGCGATTTCATACAATCTCGCTTCGCAAGCAGCCTTACTATAAGCTGTGGCCTCTATTCTGTCTTGATATTCTGCGAATTTTTTTACACGAAATTGTGATGAACCTGTGATGGAGGCAAAACCATCTTACCTCTTCGATGATGTCTGCGTTGACTTGCAGACCTGCCGGGTCTTCAAGTCGGGCCACGACCTGCGGCTTGAGCCGAAGGCGATGCGCGTCCTGACTTTTCTGATCGAGCATCGCGGGCGGGTGATTGAAAAAGATGAATTGCTCGACGCCGTCTGGAAGAAAGCGTTTGTCTCGGAAAACGCGATGACGCGAGTGATCGCGCAACTGCGAAAGGCGCTCGGCGATGACCCGCGCCAGGCGCGCTACATCAAGACCGTGCAGACGCGCGGCTACGTCTTTGTCGCCGACGTTGAGACGCGCCCGCAGGCTGTGCCCGCACTCGCATTGCCCGCCCCTGAAGGCGGCAGGCGCATCGAATCGCTCGCCGTGCTGCCGCTCGAAAATCTGTCGGGCGACGCCGCGCAAGATTACTTCGCCGACGCGATGACCGACGAGTTGATTACGGAACTGGCCAAGCTCAGCCGTCTGCGTGTCATCTCGCGGACCTCGGTGATGCAGTACAAAGGCGTGCGCAAGCCGCTTCCCGAAATCGCCCGCGAGCTGAACGTCGAAGCCATCATCGAAGGCTCGGCCTGGCGCGCGGGCCGCCGCATTCGCATCACCGCGCAGTTGATTCACGCCGCCAGCGACAGCCACCTCTGGGCCGAGAGCTATGAACGCGACCTCCGCGACGTGATCGCTTTGCAGCGCGAAGTCGCCCGCGCCATCGCCCACGAAGTGAAGGTGACGCTGACGCCGCAGGAACGCCAGCGATTGACGGTCGCCGACGCCGTCAATGCGGATGCCGCCGATGCCTACTTCAAAGGCGTCTACTATTTTCATCAGGGCCGCGACCGTATGCCGGCGACGCTTGGGCTGATTAAAAAGAGCTTCGCTTACTTCGAGCGCGCGGTGAAGATCGCGCCGAATTACGGGCAGGCTTTTGCCGGGCTGGCGAACGCGCAACGATGGCTGGCGGCCTTCGGCGTGCCGTCGTTATATCCGCAAGCCAAAGCCTCGGCTTTGCGCGCCATCGAGCTGGACGACCAGCTCGCCGAGGCGCACGCGGTGTTGGGCTACATCCTGTTCAAGCGCGACTGGGACTTCGTGGCGGCGGAGCGCGAGTTCCACCGCGCCCTCGAACTCGCGCCCCATTCGATCTATCATCACGGCTACGCGCTGTTGTTGTCGGTGTTGGGCCGGCACACGGAAGCCATCGCCGAAATCAATCTCGCCGAGCGCGGCGATCCGCTCAGCCTGACTGTGAAAGTCAACGCCGGCATCATTCATCTCTTTGCGCGCCAACTCGACCGCGCCATCGAGCGGCTGACCGAAGTGGTTGAGCTAGAGCCGCAACTGAGCCTGGGCCATTGGGCGTTGGGTTGGGCTTACGGTGTGAGGGGCGATCACGAGCGCGCCATCGCCGAATTGCAGAAAGCGACGCGACTGTCGCAGAGTCCGGTCTTCAGCGTTGCCGACCTTGCTTACGCGCTGGCCCGTGCGGGCCGCGTGAACGAAGCGCGCTACCGGCTCGATGAGTTGCTGGAGCTTGCCGAGAGCCAGCACGTTTCGCCTTATATGATCGCGGTCATCCACGCCGGCTTGAACGAGACGGAGCGGGCGTTAAGGTGGTTGGAGCGCGGGCACGGCGAACGCGCCGATATGATGACTTACTTGAAAGTGGATTCGCGCCTCGACGGTCTGCGCGACGACGCACGCTTCACGCGCCTGCTGCGCCGCGTCGGGCTAGAGTGAAGGTGAAGGATCGGCTATTCGGTCGTGCTCTTTGTTGAGAGCGACCGCGCCGCCGATCAGCGCCAGTTGCACCGTGAAGTTATCATCGAAAGCGATCAGGTCGGCGCGCTTGCCTGCTTCGATCAAACCGTAATCATCAAGGCTGGCGGCGCGTGCGGGAATCGATGAAGCCATACGCGCCGCGTCTGACAGCGACACGCCCGTTCGCGTGATATTGCGCAAGGCTTCGCGCATCGTGATGACCGAGCCGGCAATCGTCCCCGCGCCCGGCCCTTCGACCAGCGCCGTCAATCCGTCCTTCACCGCGATCTCAATGTCCCACACCTTGAACGTGCCGTCGCCAAGTCCCGCCGGTTGAATCGCATCGCTGATGAGCGCCATACGATGCGGCGTCTTGGCTTTCGTCATCAGGCGCAGCATCATCGGGTGGACGTGATGAAAGTCGGCGATGCAATCAATCGTCACATCGTCGCGCAGCAAGCTCCAGGCAATCGTTCCCGGCTTGCGATGGTGCAGCGGCGCGAGCGCATTCGGGAAATGCGTGATGTGCCGCGCGCCCGCTTCAAACGCCGCATCGAGCGTCGCGGCGTCGGCGTCTGTGTGACCGATGAAAGGGCGCGTGCCTCTCGTCGTCAGCTCGCGTATGAGGTCGAGGCCGCCCGCGACTTCGGGCGCAAGCGTCATCAGTCGCGCATAAGCGAGGCCATCTGTGCGGTTGGCGGTGAAGAGGTCGAGCGAACGCGGGTCGCCATCATAGGTGCGGAAGTGTTCGGTCTTCAGCGCGCCGCAGCGGTGGCGGCTGACGAAAGGCCCCTCGAAGTGTATGCCCAGAATTTGCGCGCCGCGCGGCTGACCCTGTTGCGCGGCGTTGCGCTGCGCGGCGATGAATGATTCGACGGCGGCGATGGCTTGTTGATAACCGCTTTCGTCAGTCGGCACGAAGGTGGCGAAATAGCCGGTCACGCCTTCCGTGAGTAGAAAGTCGGAGAGCGTTTGCAACGCATCATCAGAAGCGTTCTGCGCGTCCACGCCCGCTGAGCCGTGTATGTGTATGTCGATCATTCCCGGCGCAAGGTACGCGCCGCTCAAGTCCACCGTATCAGCCGCGCCGAAGCCTGCGGGCGTTTGCTGGTCGCTGAAGACCTGCGCGATGCGGCCTTCGCGGACGATCACGCCGCCGCGCTTGATGCCATCGTTGAGAATGAGTCTGGCGTTGTGAAGAAGCAATTGAGACATGGGAGTAATCTCTCCGTCCTGATTGGCAAGCTGATTGATTACGAGCAGGTTCAGGTCTTAGCCGTGCCGTAGGCACGCAATGTTTATAGATAACAGCGAGAGATATAAGCAAGCTCCGTAGGAGCGGGATGTTGACATTGCGCTCCTACGGAGCTTGCTGAAACTGAACGCCGATATTCTATAGACATTGCGCTCCTACGGAGCTTTCATTGAGAGCTATCAATCGCTCGCCGCACGGAGTTGTTGTGAGAGCGCAGCAAGGCTTCGGCTTCGGTGCGAGGTCGTTTCGTAGCCGCCATCACAAAAGCGATGCGAAGATCGCGGCCCGCTTCTTCAAACAACTGCGCCGCTTCTTCATCGCTCAAGCCCGTCTCTTCGGCCAGAATCGCGCCGGCGCGGCGCACGAGCTTGGCGTTGTTCGGTTGCAGGTTCGACATCAAGTTGCCGTAGACCAGACCGAGCCGGATCATCGTCGCCGTAGACAGCATATTCAGAATCAACTTCTGCGCCGTGCCGGCTTTCATCCGCGACGAGCCGGCGATGACCTCCGGGCCGACGACCGGCGCGATGCTCACCTCTGCCGCCGCCGCCATCTTCGAGTCGGGATTGCAGGTCACGGCGATGGCCGCTGCGCCGACCTGCTTCGCATATTCCAGCGCGCCGAGCGTGTAAGGCGTGTTGCCGCTGGCCGAGATTGCAACGACCGCGTCGCGCGCCGTCACGCCCGCTGTTTCAAGATCGCGCGCGGCCTGCGCCGGGTCATCTTCGGCGGCCTCTACGGCTTTGTACAATGCGTCAAAGCCGCCGGCGATGATGCCGCGCACGAGATCAGGCGCGACGCCATAGGTCGGCGGGCATTCCGACGCGTCGAGCACGCCGAGCCGCCCGCTCGTGCCCGTGCCGACATAAAAAAGGTGGCCGTCATTACTTAAGCGTTCGACGATGCGGTCTACGGCATTGGCAACCTGCGGCAAGACTTTGGCGACAGCCTCGGCGACGGTGCGGTCTTCGTCGTTGATGAGCGTGACGATCTCGATGGTAGAGCGGCGGTCAATCTCTCTGGTGCGCGGGTTGGCCTGTTCGGTGATCGGTTTCATTGTCGGCTTTGGCTGCGGGCCGGCGGCGATTAGAATGGCAGAAGGATGAGATTGCAAACCGCCATCATGCTTTTGCTGGCTCGCGTGCGCGAGCTGTTCGCGCTGCTGTACGCAAACCCGCCCGCCAGTTGAGCGTTAAGCGTAAAGCCTGAGCGCCGTGAGCGCGAGCGAGAGCATTAATAATAAAGAAGGCGAACCGTGCGGCGAGTGGCCGCCGTCGATTTTACAGCAGCGACTTGATGTCGCTCTCAAAGACCGCTTCAGGTTGCACGCCGACGTACTGCTTGACGGTGCGGCCATTGCGGTCAATTAAGTAAGTCGTCGGGATGCCCTGGCCGGTCGGATATTTCCCCAGTACCGTCGGGTTGTGGGCGATCCAAATCGTATAATTGATGTTGTTCTCTTGCATGAACTTTTCGACCAGGGCGGCATTGCCTCCCCGCGTATACGGGTCAATTGAGACGCCGATGATTTCAAGGCCCTGCGACTTGTATTTCTCCTGGAGCTTGATGAAGCTGGGAATCTCCATTTTGCACGGGCCGCACCACGTCGCCCAAAGATCGAGCACGACGACCTTGCCTTTCATCTGCTCAAGCCCCTGCCCGACGCTGTCAATCGCGATGGGTTGAGCGACGATGTCGGTGCTGCCTGCCATCTTCGTGCCTTCCGAGCTATTGCAGCCGGCCATCGCCATCACCATCGCCATCACGGCGGCCAGCGGCAAAAATCGTATCGTGCGTCCACGCCCTGCTTTTATCATTAATATAATTCTCCTCCTTGCAGATTCCGCTTGATAAGCAAGGGAAAGTCTACCACGAAGTTTGGTTTTCGATGAAGCATTAAAGCGCCGTCGCGTCGCCGCGACTCGTCAGTGGCGTACGCGCACGCGAGCGTTGTTGAGCGAATGGTGCGGGCGCTCTTTAACACGCAGCGGTTGAGTGCGCGAATGGCGGCGCTCAAGGATGATGCGGCAGACCACCAGCGCCAGCAGCCGGTGGGCGAAGCGCGCTTCGCGTCTGAGCGTCGGCGTGATCTCTATGCGCGCGGTCGTCTGCGTGCGGTGGTGCGCGTCGAAGCGAAAGACCATCAGCGTCGAAGCATAAAATGGCTTGTTGATGGCGAACGAGTAAGCCGAGCGCAGTCGGCTATCACGGGCGCGCAGCAGGCGGAAGTTATCGCCTTCGGCCATCTCGACGCGCAATCCGGCGCGATGCGGGTTGGCGCGCGAGCGTTCGACGAGAAACGATTCGCTGCCGTCTTCTGAGGTCAGCGCGATCTTCTTGTCGAGCGCGCCGACATTGATATAAAAGCGCAGCCCCTCGGCTTCATAGACGGCTCGCCTGTGGCCGCGCCAGCGCAATCGCGCGATGGTTCTGCCGTTGATCGTGAAGAGGTGACGAGCGCGGCTGTGACCTTCGCGCCGCACCAGGATTTCAGCGGCGTCGGGAAAATCGCGCCCAAAGGGTTCGCCCGCCGCCGCGCTGAGGATGTCCACACTTGCTTGCATAGTAAATCAGTAGGCAGTAGGCAGTAAGCAGTGTTTAGTTGTTCGCTGTTGGTTCGGCCAAGCTCCGTTAGGAGCGCAATGTTTATAGTCAACGATGCAATAGATGATGCAAGCTCCGTCAGGAGCGTGATGTCAACATTGCGCCCCTACGGGGCTTCGTCACATTCTTTAGCTCAAACTATAAACATCGCGCTCCTGACGGAGCTTGGGGAACTATCATCTATCAACTGACCACTGACCCCTGGCCACTTTCTCAAGTTCCGATATAGCGGGCATACAGGCCGCGAGCGATGGCCGGGTCCTGTGTGCCGCGAATGATGCTGCGCGCGTCGCGGAAGACCGTGATGTCGTAATCGTCCACGCGGAAGCGCAGCAAAAAGTCATTGTAAGCTACATCACCTGCGCCCTTCAGCCGCTCGGCCAGTTGCGCAAAATCCAAACGCGATGCGCCCGAACGCCCGATCTGCACGGCATTGCGTCCACACAAAGTCGTCGTCACCTGGCGGCCCGCGCCTTTCAAGAACTCGAACTCGCGCTTGCCGCACGTCGGGCAATCATCGCGCTCATCATAGTTCGATAGCGACAGCCGGTTGACCGCGAAATCCCAAACGTCCACACGGACGAGCGAGCCGTGCAGTTGTTCGCGCTGGCCGGTCAGGAGCTTGATCGCTTCGGTCGATTGAATCGAAGCGATGATGGCGATGATCGGCAGGATGACGCCCGCCGTGTCACAGGTCGGCCCCGCGCCGGGTTCGGGCATCATCTCAAGCACGCAACGCAGGCACGGTGTTTGACCCGGAATAACGGTCATCGTCAATCCGTAAGCGCCGACCGCCGCGCCATAAATCCACGGCGTGCCGGCTTTCACGCAGGCATCGTTGATGAGATAGCGCGTCGCGAAATTATCCGTGCCATCCATCACGAGGTCAGCCTCGGCGATGATCTCTTCGATGTTCTCGAAGTTCAGGTCGGCGACGATGGCTTCGGCTCGAACGTTCGAGTTGACGCGGTGGATGCGTCGCGCGGCGGCGACGGCTTTCGGCAAGCGTTCGCGGGCGTCGGACTCTTCAAACATAATCTGCCGTTGCAGATTCGATTCTTCGACGAAGTCGCGGTCAACGAGTGTAAGATAGCCTACACCGGCGCGGGCCAAGGTTTCGGCCTGCATCGCGCCGAGCGCGCCACAGCCGATGATGACCACGCGCGCCTCTGCAAGCCGTGCCTGCCCGGCTTCGCCGATAGGCGCAAACAACCGCTGCCGCGAATAACGATCATCCTTCATAGTGTCTAGAGGATTCTACACGACCGGCCCTTCGGTCAGGAAGCAGCAGGCAGTGGTGAGTAGGCAGGAAGCAGGAAGCAGGAAGCAGGAGGCAGGAAGCAGAAGGCAGTGGTCAGTGGCCAGTAATCAGTGGCCAGTAGTCAGTTGATAGTTGAAAGTGGCTTTGTTGTATAAACCAAAATGGAAGCAATCTTCCACAACATTGAACTTAAAAACGATTCACACGGCATAACTGTCGGGCATTCCCAGATGCGTCATGGTGTTCAATGCCGCACACCTGACCAGCACC
>JBJMGV010000082.1:0-23162 GCA_045807725.1 Blastocatellia bacterium
TGGAGTTGATCGGTCAAGGCCAGTTGGGCAAGGCGCTGAGCTAAAGCAAGAGCGGCTTGTTCGATAGTGGACATGGATAGAGTTGGCTGGTTAGCCGCATCGAGTTGGGCGCGAAGTTGTTCCTGCCAGGTTTCAACTGTGGCTATAATCTGCTCAGTGAGGGTCATCGGAGGCGTAGTCCTTTCGCATAGGTTAATTGACACGAAAAGTCTACCCTCCGTCCTCATTTCTACCTACTTTCACTTCGCGCACCCGGGGCGGCGGCGTGCCTTGCAATTTCTTTGCATAAACAGGTATCATAATAAGCTTGGTAAACAAGTGGGCTTGGCCCACTTTTTTCATTAGGGATAATGGCCGGCTTAAACCGCGAAGCAATCAACGAGATCATTGAGCGCGTGACGGCGCGCGAGGGGCTTGAACTGGTTCACTGGGAGACGGTCGGGCCGCGCAATCATTTCGTCTTGCGCATCTTCATTGACAAGCCGGGCGGCGTCACGATCAGCGACTGCGAGCGCGTCAGCCATCAGGTCGGCACTCTGTTCGATGTTGAAGACCTGATTCCGAATCAGTACACGCTCGAAGTTTCGTCGCCAGGCATTGAGCGCGGCTTGTACAAGCGCGCCGATTACGAGCGCTTCGCCGGCAGCCGCGTCCGTCTGCGGATGGTGGAGCCGATCAACGGCCAGCGCAATTTTAAGGGCACGCTGCTCGGCATCAGCGAAGACATCGTCAGCCTGGAAGCCGACGCGGCGGGCCGCATCGACATTCCTTTCGAGCAGATCGCTAAGGCGAACATCGAATATGAATTTTAGGGGCCGGGATCCAGGGGCCAGGGGCCGGTAGAAGAGTAAAGTCATCGTTCTTTTAACTGACCCCTGATCCCTGACCCCGTCCGAAGGAAAGAGCTATGTCCACGACCATGAGTCCGATTGCCCAGACCATCGACGTTCTGAGCCGCGAGAAGAATATTGACCCCAACGTCATTATCGCGGCCATTGAAGAGGCCGTCATTAAAGCGGCGCGCAAGCAGTTCAACGCCGAGCAGACCGGCGAGGAGCTGCGCGCTCGTTACGATCCCGAAACCGGCGACATCGACCTCTTCGCGCTGATGACGGTCGTGGAGGAGGTGCAGAATCCTTCGACTGAGATCAGTCTCGCTGACGTGACCGAGATGGGCATTGAGGGCGCGGAGGTCGGCGACCAGTTGGAGTTCCCCAAGCCGAAAGAGGAACTGGGCCGCATCGCCGCGCAGACCGCCAAGCAGATCATCTTTCAGAAAGTCCGCGAGGCCGAGCGCAAGAATGTTTATGACGAGTACATCGGACGCCTGGGCGAGCTGGTCAACGGCTTTGTGAAGCGGTTCGAGGGCGGGCGCATCATCGTTGACCTCGGCAAGCTTGAAGCCTTGCTGCCGAAGACTGAACAGTCGCGCGTCGAAGCGTTCAGCCAGGGCGAACGCTTACGCGTCGTCATCAACAATGTGTTGACCGATTCAAAGGGGCCGCAGATCGAAGTCTCGCGCACGTCGCCGGAAATGTTGAAGCGACTGTTCGAGATGGAAGTGCCCGAAATTTATGACGGCACTGTGCAAATCAAGGCCGCCGTGCGCGAGCCGGGCGACCGCGCCAAGATCGCGGTGATTTCGACCGAGCGCGACGTTGACCCGGTTGGCGCGTGCGTCGGTATGAAAGGCTCGCGCGTGCAGGCGATCATCCGCGAGCTGCGCGGCGAACGCATTGACATCATTGAGTGGAGCGAAGACCCTGCGGTCTTTGCCGCAAATGCCTTGTCGCCGGCGAAGGTCTCGAAGGTCGAGATCAACAGCTTCGAGGATAAGAAGCTGACCGTAACCGTTCCTGAAGATCAGTTGTCGCTGGCCATCGGCAAGAAGGGCCAGAACGTACGACTTGCGGCCAAGCTGGTCGGCTGGCACATAGACATCCGCAGCGCCGAAGAAGCCGCGCGCGCCGCTGCCGCGCAGCTTGAGGCCGTGATGGCCGGCGGTGAAGCGAGCCTGGCCGATATCCGCGAGAGCCTGGCGCTCGACCAGATTACGGCACAGCGCTTGAAGGATCGTGGGATTGAGACCATCGAGCAGTTAAGCGGAATGGGCGTGGACGAATTGGTGGACGCCATTGACGTGAGCTTCGACCAGGCGAATGAGATTCTTGACCGCGCGCACCGATTGCTTGCGCAGAAGCACGCGCGCGAGGCGCAGGCCGCTAAGGATGCCGCTGCCGCGCCAGCCGAAGCCGAGACAGAAGCGGAAACCGCGCCTGAGGCCGAAGCCGGTCACGGCGTCTCTGTGAGCGAAGAAGGCGCTGAAGGGGCCGAGCACGACGCGGCGCAGGTGGAAAGCGGCGCGGACGCGGAAACGGCTCCTGAAGCCGGTTTGGAGGGAGAAGCGATGCCCGAACAGACGCCCACAGCAGCAACTGAAGCAAGCTCGGAAGCGGCGGTTGACCCGTCGCGGCTGGCCGAGCCTGAGCCGTCGCGCGACGAAGTGGCCGACGAATTGGACGAAGAACGCCAGTACGCGCCGCCGCCCGACGCCGAGCCGAGTCCAGCGCGGCCTGAAGCGTCAGCCGTGCCCGATTTCGGCGCAATGAGTCCGAGCGAAGTGCAGATTCAAGACGCGCTGGCCGATGCTCCCGTAGGCTCTGAGGCCGAACAGGGGCCGATGCCGGCCTCTGGCCTTGAAGCTTTCGCGCCCGGCGAACGTGTCATCCCTGAAACCCACCGCGAGTGGGCCGAAGAGAGCGGCATACGCGAGAGCCGCGAGCAGAGCGCCGAAGAACTGGTCGAATCGTTCCGTGGCGACTTGACGTTGGAAGACGTTGAAAACGCCACCGGCGAAACTCGTACGGGCGACGAGAGCGATGAAAAGAAAGAGTAGGGCTGGATCACTTGCGGCGCGGCAACGCGCTTGCAAAAGCGGCTCGGAGCTGCGGCTTTGAGCGAACGGAGAAGTTTTCGGATTACCTATGGCGACAGCAGGCAACAAAACGAGAATCTACGATCTGGCGAAGGAGTTGAAACTCGATAACAAGAAGGTTATCGATGACGCGCGCCGCGAAGGCATCGATGTCAGTGTGCCGTCCAACACCGTGCCGAATGAAGTGGCCGAGCGGATTCGCGCTAAGTACTTCCCTAAGAAAGCGACGCCGAAGGTCGCGCCGCGCCTCATCAAGCACGCGCACATGGAAAGCTCTGCGCCTGCTCCGGCAGAAGACGACGGGTATGAGCCTATCGAAGCGCCTGCGGTCGAAGCGCCGCCGGCTGCCGGTCTGCCTGCTGAGCCGAGCCGACCCGAACTGCGCGGGCCACAAATCCGCGTCTTGAAGAAAGCGCCCGCGCCCGCGCCCATCGCGCCGCCCGTGCAAGCCGCGCCGCCCGTCGCCGAAACCGTTACGACTGCTGAACCGCCGCCTGTCGCTACGCCGCCGACAGTTGAAGCGGCAGAGCCGTCAGCGCCCGCTGTTGAGCCGGCCCCGCCGATTGCTGCCGCGCCGCCCATTCCTGAACCGGCAGCGCCGCCGGTCGCACCACCGACGAGACCGGCTGCGCCGCCAGCCCCGCGCTTCGGTCAGCAGGTGCGCCAGTTGCGCCGCATTCCGGGCGCGGTGATGGCCCCGCCGCCGCCGCCGCCGAGCGCTCGCGTTAGCGTGCCGGGCGGGCGTCCCGGTCAGGGCGGACGGTCCGCGTCGGCAGGCGTACGCGCCGATGGCGGCACGCCGGGCGTCGCTCCCGACGGCGCGAAGAAGCCGAGCACCGTCTACATTCCGCAAGACAACCGCCCGGGCCGCAAACGCACGCGGCGCGGCAAACGCGGGCCGGGTGAATTCGGGCCGGAAGAGGGCAGGCATCTCGATTCGCCGCGCACACATCGTGGCACGATTGCGCCCAAGCAGAAGCCTGTCTTCACTGAGATGCGCTCGATGAAGGTTGTCGAAGGCATCACGGTCAAAGACTTCGCCGAGAAGATCGAGGTCAAGCCGAAAGATGTCGTCACCGAGATGATCAAGCGCGGCGTGATGGCGACGATCAACCAGACCATCAACCCTGAGATCGCGCAGGCCATCGGCAGAGATTTCGGCTACGACATCAGCTTCGCGCCGTTTGAAGAGATCATCAGCGAAGCCGAAGCCGTGAAGATCACCGAGTCGGGCGAAGGAGACCTCGCGCCGCGCGCGCCGGTCATCACCGTGATGGGTCACGTTGACCACGGTAAGACCTCGCTGCTCGACGGCATACGCGAGACGCGCGTGGCCGAAGGCGAAGCCGGCGGTATCACGCAGCACATCGGCGCTTACTCGGTGAACGTGGCCGACCCGGATAGTCCCGAACGGTCGCGGCGTATCGTCTTCCTCGACACGCCGGGCCACGAAGCCTTCACGATGATGCGCGCACGCGGCGCGAAAGTGACCGACGTGGTCGTGCTCGTCGTCGCGGCTGACGACGGCGTTATGCCGCAGACGCTTGAGGCGATTGATCACGCCAAGGCTGCCGAAGTGCCGATCATCGTCGCCATTAACAAGATTGATAAGCCCGACGCCAACCCCGACCGCGTCAAGCAAGAACTGGCTGATCGCGGCCTGCTCTGGGACGGCTGGGGCGGCGACACGACGATGGTCGAAGTCTCGGCCAAGAAGCGCGTCAACCTGAGCGGCCTGCTTGAGATGATCATCCTGACCAGCGACATACTGGAGTTGAAGGCCAATGCCGACCGCCTGGCGTCGGGCGTTGTGCTCGAAGCCAAGCTTGATCGCGGACGCGGCGCGGTCGCTACGGTGCTCGTGCAGCAAGGCACGATGAAAGTCGGCGACCCCTTCATCGCCGGCCAGATCTTCGGGCGCGTGCGCGCGATGTTCGATGATCGCGGTCACGCGATTGACAAGGCCGGGCCGTCAACGCCTATCGAAGTGCTCGGCCTGCAAGGCGTACCGGCGGCGGGCGACCAGTTGCAAGTCGTCTCTGATGCCACGCAGGCGCAGCACATCGCCAGTCAACGGCAGATGCAAGCGCGTATGGCCGCTATCGCTCGTACTTCCGCGCGCGGCCTCGAACAGTTGTTCTCTGAAAAGAGCGCCGTCAAGGAACTGAAGGTCATCCTGAAGGCCGACGTGCAAGGTTCGGTTGAAGCCGTGCGCGACGTGCTCAACAAGCTCACGACCGAGCGCGTCAAGATCAGCATCATCCGTTCGGGCGTCGGCGCAATCACCGAATCGGACGTGATGCTGGCCGCCGCTTCGTCGAAAGATATGGGCCGCGCCGCAGTCATCATCGGCTTCAACGTGCGGCCACAGTCGCGCGCCCGCGAGATCGCCGAGAACGAGGGCGTAGACATACGCCTGCACACGATCATCTACAAGGTCGAAGAAGAGATTCGCCTGGCGATGCTCGGCCTGCTCGATGCGACCAAGCGCGAAGTCATCACCGGCCACGCCGAAGTGCGCCAGGTCTTCCGCGTGCCGCGCATCGGTCAGATCGCCGGCTGCTACATCATCGATGGCACGATCCGCCGCACGACGGCGCGCATCCTGCGCGACAACGTCGTCATCTTTGAAGGCAAGATCGATTCGCTGCGCCGCTTCAAAGACGACGTGAGCGAAGTCAAGCAAGGGTTCGAGTGCGGCATCTCGCTCGAACGCTTTCAGGACGTGAAGACCGGCGACGTGATTGAAGCCTATATGACCGAAGAGGTCGCGCCGACCTCGCTGTAAGATTATTGGGGTCGCCCTCGTGGCGGCCCCATGAATAACAGAAGCAATTTGCTGTGGGTCGCTTCTGTGAAGCGTAGTTAATCGCAGAGAATCCCCCCTCGCCAATCAAAGCGTAAACCCATTGCGATGGCGTTTCGCCGAGTTCTTTTCATCACAGAACCCTTGTGTCTACGCGTTTATGGTTGCAAGGCGCGCGGTTTGCGATTAGCATTAGAGGTTTAGCTGTGGCCGCAAAACGTGACTGAGGGAAGTATGACAGGCAGAAGACAGGAACGATTGGCCGAACAGATCAAGGAAGAAGTCAGCATGATCATTGCCGGCGAAGTCGAAGACCCGCGCGTCGCCGATGTGACCGTAACTGATGCCCGCCTGACGCCCGATCTGCGCTACGCCAAGATCTACGTCATCGTGCTGGGCAGCGACAAAGAGATTGATGAATCGCTGGCGGCCTTGAAGCACGCCGCCGGGTTCATCCGCACGCAGCTTGGGGCCGCGCTGCGTATGAGGCGCACGCCGGAACTGCATTTCGTTTACGACAACACCACCGAGGCGGCTACGAGGATCGAAAAGATACTGAGCGAAGAGGGCGAAAAAGCGCGCGGGCGCGAACAGGCCGCGAACGCTTCGGAGTCCGGCAACGACAAGGAGTAATCTTAGATTTGGATTTTCATGGCTTAGCGCTTCGCGCCGGCAATTTTGGATTTGCAGAATGCCACAGGTTCAATCGGGTGCGATTCCCTAATCCAAAATCTAAAATCTAAAATCTAAAATCCTATTGGACGCAATATGCTTGGTCAGGTTGTACAACTCATCGAACAGAAGCAGCGATTCATGATCACGTCGCACATCCGGCCCGATGGCGACGGACTTGGATCGGGGTTGGCGCTCTACTGGATGCTGCGCAGTCTCGGCAAAGAGGCCGATGTGGTCTTGCATGACCGTGTGCCGCCGGCCTACCACATCCTGCCCGGCTCCACTAGCGTGCTGGTGCAGGCAGACGTGGAAGCCCGTTACGACGCCGCGTTCATCATTGAATGCAGCGACGTTGGTCGGCCAGGGTTGCCAAGTTTGCACCAGCAATTCGTCGTCAACATAGATCACCACTCGACGACGCTGCCGTTCGGTGATATCAACTGGATAGACCCGACCGCCGCCGCCGTCGGCGAGATGATCTATAACCTCTGCAAGGCGCTCGGCGTCGAGGTCAGCAAAGAGATCGCCGACTGCATCTACACCGCCTTGCTGACGGACACCGGCAGCTTCCACTTCTCGAACACGACCGAGCGCACCTTGAAGATCGCTTCAGAACTGGTGCGCTGCGGCGTCGAGCCGGCGAAGATTTCGCAAGCGCTCTTTTACTCCTATTCGTTCTCAAAAGTTAAGCTGCTCGGATTGGTGCTGTCGGGCATCAAGCGCGACGAGTCGGGTCGCATCGGCTGGGTGACGATGGATCGCGCGATGATGTTTGAAGCCGGCGCTTGCGAAGAGGACGCCGACGGCATCGTCAATCACGCGCTATCGGTCGGTGAAGTCGATGCGGTCGCCTTCTTCAAAGAGTTGGCCGATGGCGTCTACCGCATCAGCCTGCGCTCGAAGGGGCGCACCAACGTTGCGAAAGTTGCCGAGATGTTCGGCGGCGGCGGTCACAAGAACGCCGCCGGCTGCCGCATCGAAGGCGACTTTGAAGACGTGAAGCGCCGCGTCATCGAAGGCTTGCAGATGGCCGTCGGCGTCGCGCCTGTCTCGGCTTAAGCGGCGGCTGCGTTACGGCAGAAAGCCGATGTTTTCGTAACTCGCACCGAGCACTTCCGCCGAATTTGCGCCCAACCAGCGATCCAATATCGTTGAATAGATGGCGCGAAAATCAACTGCGAATCCCGGATTGCCCGCTCCATCAAGCGCCGTTGCCGCAAGCGATGGCTGCTCGCCATACAGCCCGCCCCGTACCGCATTGCCCATAACGAAGACCGGCGCTGACGACCCGTGATCCGTGCCGAACGATGCATTCTCGCCCGGTCGCCGTCCAAACTCTGACCACTGCATAATGATCGTGTTGTCGGCCAAGCCGTGTTCGCTGAGGTCATCGTGAAAGAGCTTGACCGCTTGCGAGAACCAGCGCAGCAGGTTGAAGTGATTGCCCGCCAGCCGATTCGGTTGGCCGTTGCGATTGGCTACTTGATCGGCGTGATGATCGAAGCCGTCGAGCTTGACGTAGAGGATCGCCGCTTCCGGCACGGTCGTCATCAACTGCGCCGCCAGCTTCAAGCCCACGGCCAGCGGGTTGCCTGTAGGATAGATTACTGACGATTGATAGCTGCTCGTGGCTTGCTGCACGCGTTGCGCGCCGCTCACGGATTCAAAGGCCGTCTTGTTGATCGCTCCCATCAGCGTGTCGCCGGCAAAGCTGCGCGTCGCCATCGTGTTGAAGGCGTTCAACTGATTATTGTAATCGCCCGGATAGGCCGGATCGGTGATGAAGTTATAGAGGCCGAGGTTCAGTATGTTGGGAACGACGAAGCGCGCGGCGAAAAAGCTCTTCGGCGTATCGAGGCTGCCGATGGAGATGGCCGACAGCGGCGACTGGCCGACCAGCGCGATGTCGGCAAAGCGGCCCAGCCAGCCGCGATTGGCCAGTCCGCTCAAGTCCGCCGTATGCCAGATGTCCATCGACAGGAAATGCGAGAGCGTGCTGTTCGGATAGCCGACGCCGAGCACGATGGCGGCTCGGCCCGCGTCGTAGAACTGCTTGATCTCTGCCAGCGCCGGGTTCAGGCCGAATTGATTAGAGATGATGGTCGAAGCGCCGCTCGCGGTCTTCAATTCGGCTTCCTTCCATCCCAGCATCGGGCGCAAGGCACTATAGCGCGGGTCTGCGTAAGGCACGACCGTGTTCAGCCCGTCGTTGCCGCCGGCCAGTTGAATGATGACCAAACGGCGACCGCCGGCAATCTCGATCTGCTGGCCGCGCGCTTCGCTCATCAACAGGCGCGGCACTACCATTCCCACGGTCACGGTCGCGGCGCTGCGCTTGATGAATTGTCGTCTGCTGATCGGCATCACGAACCTCCTCAGTTCAACTGGCTCAATTCAACTGGAACTCCGACAGGCACATCATCAGGTGGATGAGGCCGCGAATCTTTTTATCGACCGACTGGTCGCTGCGGCGAAAGCCTGCCGCGTTGCCGGCATCATCCTTCTCAATGTAATCGATCAACGCGCGCGTTGTTGCGCCATCCACGTGGAGCGGGCCGAGCCGCGACAGGAAAGCGTTGACGATCTTCTTCGACTTCTTGCCGGTGAGCTGACTCAGTTGATAAGTCGTCGCGTACATCCCCGGCTGGTCGGAACTGGCCGGACGACCAGAGGCGAGGATGTTGGCGAAGGTGAAGCGATTGAGCAGCGTTGACGTGTTGATCCAATCCAGCCCCAGCCGCCAGCCAGCGACATCAGGCGGGTTGAATAATTCCTGGCCGAGAAAGAGCGACAGAGCGAGCGGCAGGTTCGCCCCGTCTTGAAAAGCCGATGTGCCGCAGTTGTAGACCGCGCCAAGCATTCGCAGGCTGCCGACGATCAACTCGACCGGCATCTTGACCAGCGCAAAGCGCGCGCGCTCGCTGAAGAACTCCTCGGAGGTGAAGATGGCGCGCACCAGTTCTTTGATCGAATGATTGTTGTTGAGATAAACGTCGGCAAACTTCTCGACGGTCGCGTGATCTGCGGCGCTGTCGGTGAGCGGATAGACGAAAAACTTGAACAGCTTCCACACCAGAAAGCGCGCGGTGGCGCGGCGCGCGCAGATCAACTGAAGGATGTCTTCGCCGTTCAAATTGCCGGTCGTTTGATAAGGCGTGCCGGCATAGACCGTCTTCGCCGTGTTGTCGTGCTCCGGCGGATTGACGATGAAGCGATAGTCGTACGGATCGCTCGACTCGCGCGGGTGGAAGAACTTCCAGCCGGTGAAGGCGCGGGCAATCTCTTTCACGTCGTTCTCGGTGTAGTTCGCTTCGCCCGTGACGACATCGCGTATGCCCATCGTGAAGAGTTCTTGCAACTCGCGACCGAAGTTCTCGTTCGGGCGGCCCGCGACGTTGGTGACGCCGTCGAGCCAGAGCAGCATGGCCGGGTCTTGCGCCACCGCGAGCAGCAGATTGTCGAAACGCGCGAGCGCGTTGTTGCGCAAGAGTCGATTCTGGTTGAACAGGAAAACCTCCGGCACTTTTGAGACGGCAGTGGCGAAGTGGTTGTGCCAGAAGATCGTCATCTTCTCTTCAAAGGGGCGGGCCGTGTAGGCCATGCGCGTGAACCACCAGCGCTGCATATCGGCGCGGTTGAATCGGGAAGAATCGGTCGGGTCAGAAAAATCGAAGCCGCGCTGCAACTGATCTTCCATCAGCCGATTATCAATCTGCTGGTAAGCGATCAGGTAATCCACCGCGCCTTCGCGCCCCTTGCCGGCCAGCGCGTCAATCTCTTCGGGCGGCCCGCCGAAGCCCATGCGCCGCAGCAAGTGCGCCGCCTCATCATAGGTCAAACTCGCCATACTATGTCCTCCGCGCTTGATCCGATCTGTGGCTTGAGTGAGCCGCGCCGAAAGAGCTAACTTGTCGGCCTCGCTGCAATTCTTAACGATAGGTGGTGGCTTGCGGTTCTCATTTTACGCCTTTGGTCGAGCGGCGCAATAGAGATTGATCGCAATAGAAAATGAAGTTGTAATGCGACCGGACGTGTTGTATTCTTGAGGGCTTGGCAAGCGAAATATTTCGTTACCATCGGCAGTACGGAAAGGAGAAACAGGCTATGGCGGCTATTGGAGTTTGTGCTTCTTCAGGTAAGCAGACGGTCTACAAAGGCGAGTTGCGGGCGCGCTGCGAGACGCAAAGCGGCGGGCGCGATTGTCGAATGTTCAACCTGACACCGCACCGCGCCTTCATCGAAAGCTTTATCCCGCACGTCACCGGCACGCGCGTTCGGCTGCGCTTCAACTTGCCCAATGGCCATCAAGTCTGCACGGGCGGTGTGGTCAGCCATTACAATTTCTCCGAAGGCTTTGACGTTGACTTCATCGACCTCTCTAGCGCCGACCGCGAACAGATTGCCGGTCTGATCGGTTAAGCGGCGGGTCAACTTCTCCGCTTCGTTTCACTTCTTTCTCTCCAAATAAAAAAGGGCGACTCGCGCGAGTCGCCCTTTGCGTTTGCTCTCGATCTGATAGGGCCGGCTTACTTCTTGCCGCCGGTTGGATTGGCTGTCACCTGCACGTTGTTGCTCACCAGCGTCATCCCGGTGACGCGCTGGAGGTCGGCGAGCGCCTTGTTGTAATCGGTGCGCGCGCGAACCGCGTTGCCTTGCGCCGTGGCGTAGTCGGTCTGCCGTTGCAGCACGAAGAAGTTGGTTGAAAGGCCGGCGCGGAACTTCTCCAACTCACCTTGCAACTGCGCGTTGGCGGCAATCTCGCTGGCGTGCGCGGCTTCATAACGCGCCCGCGCCGCTTCGACCGCTTGCAGCGCGTTGCGGACTTCGATCTGCACGTTCTGCACGACCTGACGCTGACGCGCATCAATCTGGCGGCCCGTCGCCAGCGAGCGGCCCAGGTTGCCTTCCGCCGTGCGATTGCGCCAGGGGAAGCTGAAGCGTACGCCGAACTGATAGGTCTTGAAGTCCTGACCGAACAGGTTGCCGAGCGCCTTGAAATAGCCGCCGTTGAAACGCGATGGGACGCTCGCACCGACGGCGGTAGCCTGCGGCACGTCGGGGTTGAACAGCGGCAGGTTGAGCGCCGTCAACGCGTTATTCAAGTTCGTAATCACCCCTTGATTGAAGGTGCTGAAGCCGCCCGCACTGACCGCCGACGAAGGCGTGCCGGCCAGACCCGTGTTGGTGTAGAAGCCGACCAGATCAACCTGCGGCTTGGTCTGGTTCTTGTAAAAGTCTACGTCGATATTGTTCTGCTCGGCCTGCAAGCGCATCTGCTCAAGCTCCGGGCGATTGCGCAATGCCAGCCGCGTTGCTTCGTCGAGATTGAAGTTCTGCGCGTTGACCGGCGGCTCGTCGGTCGGGTTCAGCACTGCCGTCCAGAGCTTGTCGTTCTGGTCTTTCAGGACCAGCCCCTTGAGCACGTTCTCTGCCGTCGTGATGTTTTGTAGCGCCGTGATCACATCGCCTTTGCGCTGTTCGAGCGCCGCCTCGGTCGAACGCAGATCAATCGGGGCCGCCGTGCCGGCTTCGACCTGGCGGCGGTTGTTTTCAAGCTGCGTGCGCGTCAGTTCGACGGTGTTGCGGGCGATCTCTTCGTTCTTGATGGCGAAGACCAAGTCCCAGTACGCGCGCTGCACCGAGTTGATGATCTCGATGACGCGCTGGCGGAACTGGCTGTCGGAGAGGTCAAGCGACTTCCTGGCGACCTGAATCTGCCGGCGGTTTAAGTCAGTCCTGAAGTTACGCAACAACGGTTGCGTGAACGAAAAGGTCAGCGTCGGGTTGTATTGCGTCGGCAACAGTTGCGCCGTCGAACTGGTGGTCGTGCGGTTGTTATCGAACTCGACCTGCCAGAAGCCGCCGGTGCGCTCGACGTACTGATTGGTGATGAAGTTCGCTATCAGCGAGCGTTGCGTGACCGAGAAGGCCGAGCCGCCGCCGGCGAATAACGACGCTACAGGGATGGTCTGGCTGCGAAAGTTCACGTCCGATGAAGAAAGAATGTCGTAGACGCCGCGAAACGCTAGCAGGTTGTAGCTGGCGATCTGCACGCCCTCGCGGAACTGCTCGATGTCGAGGTTGTTTTGCAGGGCGAGCGTGATGGCGTCTTGCATCGCCATCGCCTGCACCTGACCCAGATCAACGCCGACGCGCTGCGGCGTGACTTCGGGCGACAGCGCCAGCGGTTGCGTGATCGGGTTCTGGCCGTTGGCATCCTGCCCGGCAGGCGCTCCCGGCGTCGGCGTCACCGCCGGATTCGTCACCGGAGCCTGCCCCGGCGCTGGGATGTTGCGACGCTCGCGCTCGGTCGGCAGGTTCGGATTGGTCGTGCCGTTTTGTTCGAGCCGCTCGCGCTGTTCCTGTATGTTGGGCCGGGGCGGCGCGGTGGGCGAACTCGGCGGCGTCTCAGGCGGCCTTGGCTGCTGTTGCTGCTGGGTCGGTTGCTGCTGGCGGGCGACGATGCCGTCTTGCGCGAAGGCGCTGAGCGGCAGCGCCGTTGCGGTCAGCAGCGCCGCAAGCGCACCGCTCGTGACGACGCGCCCGGACTGTTGCAGTTTCTTTATCAGTGAACTCATAAACTTCCTCTCGAATGAATTCCCGCACTCGCGCGCCTGCTTTATTGAATCGGCGCTCGGTCTGCCAGTGATAATGCCTGATGGTTTCTGGTCAGTCACAGCTTGATACGTCCTTACCCGTGCTGCCGTTTCATCAAATTCTCGCGCCTTGATCGTTAAGCGGACGCTGGAGAGCAGGTAGTCAAACTAAGAGTCTACACGCTCGCGCGCCATCAGCCAAATAGTCACGCTCATCATCAATCACCTACACGTTGCGCGAGGGATTTCTCTTCTCAATCTCTGTGCCACTGGCGAGCGCCGACGAAACCAGCTTGATTGCCTTGTTTAATCTTAACGGAGTCGGCAAAGCCGCCGCCGGATTTGCCCATTTGTGGGAACCGCCTTTCCCAGAATCGGAGCGCAAGCGTGCGGCCCAAGCCCGTCTCCGTTGGCGACCGGCGCTTCGCAAAACCGCTTGAGCCATCTGGCCATTGGCTGATGTTGCGAGTATGCTGATGTCGATCCGGCACACAGCACAGATCGGGCAGGTTAGAAGTCGGGTGATCCCTGCCTCTATCACGATCAATGGGGATTTCTGGTGAGCGAGACGAAATCATTCAAGTATGTAAAATACCTCTGGCGAGACGGCGAAGCGGCGGCGCTCTCTGATCTTGATCGCCTGGTCTATCGTTCCAACAAGCTCGGCGAAGACTTGACGCTGACGAACACCGGCGGCGGCAACACGTCATCAAAACTATTCGAGCAAGACCCACTGACCGGCGAGCGCGTCGAGGTCTTATGGATCAAAGGCTCCGGCGGCGATTTGCGCACGGCGCGGCGCGACGGCTTCGCGTCGCTTTATCTCGACAAGGTGCGCGCGATGAAGTCGCGTTATTTGGCCGACTCTGAGCGCGGGCCGAAGACTCCAATCGAAGACGCGATGTACCCGATGTACGCGCACTGCATCTTCGGTCTGAACCCGCGCGCCTGCTCGATTGACACACCGCTGCACACGTTCGTCCCTTATCGGCACGTCGATCATCTGCACCCGAACGCGGTTATTGCCATTGCCGCCGCAGTCAATCAGGAGCAGTTGTGCAGAGAGATTTATGGCGACGCCGTGATCTACGTGGCGTGGCAGCGGCCCGGCTTTGACATCGGCCTGCTGATCGAGTCGTTGATTAAAGACCACCCGCAAGCGAAAGGCGTCTTGCTCGGCCATCACGGCATGAGTTCGTGGAGCAACGACGACAAGACCTGCTATGAGACGGCGCTTGAGATCATCGACCGCGCTGCACGTTACATCGAACAGCGTGATCGCGGCGCGATGACCTTCGGCGGCCCAAAGGTCGCATCGCTCGCCGAGAGCGAACGGCGACGCGTATGGATTGAGATACTCCCCTGGCTGCGCGGTCAGGTGTCTGCGGGCAAACGATTCGTAGCGACCGTACAGGACGACGAGCGAATGCTGCGCTTCGTGAGCAGCAGCGATGGGCCGCGACTGGCTGCGCTCGGAACCTCGTGCCCGGATCATTTTCTGCGCACCAAGATCAAACCCCTCTTCGTGAATTGGAATCCCGAGCGCGAAACCGTCGAAGACTTGACAGTGGCTCTGGCAGCCGGCCTCATCGAGTACCGCAAGGATTACGAAGCCTATTACAACCGCCGCAAGCGCGCCGGTTCACCGCCGATGCGCGACGCGAACCCGACAGTCGTCCTGATTCCCGGCCTCGGTATGATGGCCTGGGGCAAGAACAAGAGCGAGTCGCGCGTCACCGCCGAGTTCTATAACTGCGCCGTTGAGGTAATGCGCGGCGCGGAGGCGATTGACCGCTACGAAGCGATGGACGAGCAGGAAGCCTTCGACATTGAATACTGGTCGCTTGAAGAAGCCAAGCTGCGACGCTTGCCGCCCGAACGCGAGCTTGACCGGCAGATCATCGCTGTCGTCGGCGCGGGCAGCGGCATCGGCAAAGCGACGGCGCACCGGCTGGTCAAAGAGGGCGCGCACATCGTCTGCGTTGATGTTGACGAAGCGGCGGCGCAGGCGACGGCGCGCGAGATCATCGCGCAGTATGGCGAAGGCATCGGCGTTGCCGGCACGGGCCTGAGCAACTGCGGCCCGGCCATCGCGCTGTCGTGCGACATCACCAGCCGCGCCAGCGTCGAGCGTATGTTCGGCGACGTGATGATTGCCTACGGTGGGCTTGATGCGGTGGTGGTCACGGCGGGCATCTTCGTCCCGCCGGATAAGTCGGGCCATATCGAAGACGAGCAGTGGGCGCGCACGTTCGCCATCAACGTCACCGGCGCGCACATCGTTTGCGACGAAGCTTACAAAATTTTCAAGCGGCAGCATCTGCCGTCTAACATCGTGCTGACGACAAGCGCCAACGCCGTAGTCGCCAAGCGCGGCAGCCTCGCTTACGATACGAGCAAAGCCGCCGCCAATCACTTGGTGCGCGAGCTTGCCATCGAGATGTCGCCGCTGGTGCGCGTCAACGCGGTGGCTCCGGCGACGGTCGTCAAAGGCAGCGCGATGTTCCCGCGCGACCGCGTCATTGCCTCGCTGACGAAATATAACATTGCATACAATGGCGATGAATCTACCGAAGCGTTGCGCGATAAGCTGGCCGCGTTCTACGCCAGCCGCTCGCTCACCGGGTCGGCCATTGAACCCGAAGACCAGGCCGAAGCCATCTTCCTGCTCGTCAGCGGGCGGCTGGCGAAGACCACCGGCCACGTCATTCCGGTAGACGGCGGCCTGCAAGACGGATTTTTAAGATAGTAGGCAGCCGCCACTGGGCAGTCCCGTAGGGACGACCTGTTTATAGTTTCACGAGTTGAAAGAGATGTGCGCCGCGTAGGGGCGCAATGTTGACATCACGCTCCTGACGGAGCTTGCTTCTTCTATTGCATCGTTATCTATAAACATCGCGCTCCTACGGAGCTTGATAATAAATCGGCGTGATAACTATAGAGCGTGTCTGAAAAGCCAAAGAAAGCCCCGCGGGGGCGCGATTCGACATCGACGTCCTGCCGGGCGACGTGACGGTCAGCATGAAGAAAGCCCTGAAGGGGCGCGATTCGACAGCCCAAGGCATCGCCTTGGGTGAGCGGCGGGGCTAACCGCCAAGCCCTGAAAGGGCGCAATAACCGATCACCTAGTGCGCCCTTTCAGGGCTTGCCGAATGGTCGCTGATTGTACCCAGCCCGTTGGGCTGGGCTATTGAATCGCGCCCCTTCAGGGCTTCTCAGACACGCTCTATAAACATCGCGCTCTTGACGGAGCTTGATGATGCGCGACTAACTGTCTCTGGTTCCAGAGGAGTGCCACGATGACTGAACATTTTGAAATTGACGATGGCTTTATTGCTAACGAGAACCGCAAGGCGCAGACATGGCTCGATGAAGATTACGAGCACCTCGCGCGCAAGCTGCGGCGCAGGAATGTAGACATCGAAGCTCTGGTTGCCCGCGCGCAAGCCTTTCGCGTCGCCGTGCCGTCGTGGGGCGTCGGCACAGGCGGGACGCGCTTTGCTCGCTTTCCCGGCCCCGGCGAGCCGCGCGACGTTTACGAAAAGCTTGAAGACTGCGCGACGATCTTCAAGCTGGCGCGAGTGACGCCCGCCGTGTCGCTGCACATTCCGTGGGACAAGCCGGACGATGCCGATCATCTCAGACAGTTCGCTGCCGCGCGCGGCCTCCATTTCGACGCGATGAACTCGAACACGTTTCAGGATCAGCCAGGGCAGCGCCTCTCTTACAAATTCGGCAGCCTGACGCATCCCGACCGGGAAGTTCGCCAGCAAGCCATCGCGCACAACATCGAGTGCATAGAGATCGGCAGGACACTGGGATCATCGTCGCTGACGGTGTGGATCGCCGACGGCGGCAACTTTCCCGGTCAGGTTCATTTCCGCCGCGCCCTTGATCGTTACCTCGACAGCCTGCGCGAAATCTATGATGCGTTGCCTGAGGACTGGCGCGTCTTTCTTGAGCATAAGATGTACGAGCCGGCCTTCTACTCGACGGTGATGAACGATTGGGGCACAAGTTACTATTGCGCCACAGAACTTGGGCCAAAGGCTCATTGTTTAGTCGATCTCGGCCACCACGCGCCCAACGTCAACATCGAGATGATCGTTTCGCGCCTGATTCAAGTGGGCAAGCTGGCGGGCTTTCATTTCAATGACAGCAAGTACGGTGACGACGACCTCGATGCCGGCTCGATCAAGCCGTTTCAGCTTTTCTTAATCTTCAACGAACTGGTTGATGCTGAGTTGGACGGCACGCCGAGCTTCGATCCGGCTTACATGCTTGACCAGTCGCACAACGTCACCGACCCGATTGAATCATTGATGACCAGCGCCGTCGAACTCACGCGCGCTTACGTTCAAGCCCATCTCGTTGATCGTGCCGCGCTCACCGAGGCGCAAGAGCGATGCGACTCGTTGATGGCGCTGGCGACACTCAAGCAATCGTTCACTACGGATGTTTCGCCAATATTCGCAATGGCCCGCGCCCGCTCAGGCGGCGCGATTGACCCGGTGGCCGTTTATCGCGCCAGCGGCTACCGCCAGCGCAAGGCCGAAGAACGCCCGGCGCAACTCGGCATCGCCGCCGGCATCGTTTAACGCGTCAAGCTCCTTGCAATAAGATGAGTTAGAATACAGGTGCATGGGGAGAACAGATGAAGATTGAAAGCATCATCTGGTTGAGAGAGATAGTTGACAAGCTTGCTTTCAAACATCACGTTGAGCCTGAGAAAGTCGAAGAAGTACTCAATAATCAACCTAAGATTCGCTTTGTTGAGAAGGGCGAGCGAAAGGGCGAAGATGTCTATCTCGCGTTGGGGCAAACCGACGCAGGCAGATACCTGGCTGTGCTGTTTATCAACAAGAAGCCTCAAGAGGCGTTGATACTAAGCGCCAGGGACATGGCTGCCAGGGAAAGAAAGCAATATGGCAAAAAGTAAACCACCGGCTTTACCAAAATTTGAATCGCTTGATGAGCTTGTCGAATTCTTCGATGCCCATGACATGGGTGACTACTGGGAACAGATGCCTGAAGCATCCTTTGATATTAATATCAAAAGGCGAAAGCATCTGGTCGCCATTGATGAAGAGATCATTCCTCAACTGAACGAGGAAGCGAAATCCAGGAAAGTGTCTTCGGAGAAGCTCATCAATACATGGCTGAAGGAAAAACTTTCCAAAGCAAGTTGAACGCTAACGGCTCTGCGTGTCACATGAAAATCACCACCTGCTCATTACTCTGCGTTCTCTTATTGGCGGCGTCGCCGCTCGCCGTGTTTGCACAAAGCGGCGGCGGCATAATCGCCGCGTCGTTGCGCTGCGAATATCTGGTCGCGCCGCTCGCAGTTGAGGCGCGCGAGCCGCGCTTGAGATGGGCCGTTGAAAGTAACGTGCGCGGCGCAAAGCAGACGGCGTATCAGATTATCGTTGCCGGCAGCGCCGCCAATCTTGCTGCCGACAAGGGCGATCTTTGGGACACCGGCAAGGTCGCCTCCAGTGAGACGATTCAAATCCTCTATCAAGGCAAGCCGCTGGCGTCGCGCCAGGAGTGCTTCTGGAAAGTTCGCCTCTGGGATCAACGCGGCCAGCCGTCGCGCTGGAGCCAGCCGTCGCGCTGGATGATGGGATTGATGGATGCCGGTGATTGGTCGGCGCAGTGGATCGGCGACAAAGCGCCTTCGGTTGATAACGTAGCGGCGACGATGCTGCGGCGCGAGTTCACGCTCTCGATAAAACCGAAGCGCGCCATCGTCTACGCCTCGGCGCTCGGCGTCTATGAGCTGTACATCAACGGCCAGCGCGTCGGCGATCAGTTGCTCGCGCCGGAATTCACAGACTATTCCACGCGCACGCAGTATCAAGCGTATGACGTGACGGCGCTCGTGCGCGAAGGCGCGAACGCTATCGGCGCGGTGCTCGGCGACGGCTGGTACGCGGGCGGGATAGGTTTGGCGCAGGCGCTGATTAAAAAGCCGCGCAACATCTACGGCGATCATCCGCGCTTCATCGCACAACTCGAAGTTGATTTGAGCGATGGCCGCAAAGCCCGCGTCGAAACCAACGAGACGTGGCGCACGACCCGCGAAGGGCCGATTCGCAGCGCCGACCTTCTCAACGGCGAAGCCTACGACGCGCGGCGCAGGATGGACGGATGGGACAGCCCCGGCTTCGACGACAAGAAGTGGCAGGCGGCGGACGTTGCTTCAGGAATTAGCACACAACTCGTCGCGCAGCCGAATGAGCCGATTCGCATCACCCGCACGACCCGGCCCCTCGCCGTCAACGAGCCGCAGCCGGGCGTTTATGTTTTTGATATGGGCCAGAACATGGTCGGCTGGTGTCGATTGAATGCGCAGGGCGCGGCGGGAACCACCGTGAAGCTGCGCCACGCCGAGATGCTCAACCCCGACGGCACGATCTACACCGATAACCTGCGCGGCGCGCAGCAGACCGACACCTTCACGTTGCGCGGCACAGGTAATGAATCTTACGAACCACACTTCACCTATCACGGCTTCCGTTATGTCGAAGTCACCGGCCTTGCGAACAAGCCATCACTCAACACCATCACTGGCTGCGTCTTTCATTCGGCGATGACGGAAACCTCCGGCTTCGAGTCGTCTGACGCGGCGCTCAACAAGCTCTGGCAGAACATCCTGTGGACGCAGCGCGGCAATATGGAGAGCATCCCGACCGATTGCCCGCAGCGCGATGAGCGATTGGGTTGGATGGGCGACATACAGATCTTCGTCGGCACGGGCATCTTCAATATGGATATGGCGGCGTTCTTCACCAAGTGGATGCGCGACGTGCGCGACGCGCAAGCCACGGATGGCCGCTTCGCCGATTTTTCGCCGCACCCGTTCGGCAAAGACATTCGCTTCACCGGCGTAGCGGGCTGGGGCGATGCGGGCATCGTCGTGCCGTGGCGCGTCTGGCAGCATTACGGCGACAAGCGCCTGCTTGTTGAAAGCTACGATTCGGCGCGGCGCTGGGTCGAGTTCATCCACGAAAACAACCCTGACTTGCTGTGGAAGAAGAAGCGCGGCAACGACTACGGCGATTGGCTCAACTCGGACACGCTGGTCTACGAAGGCTTCCCGCGTCAAGGCGGTCAAGTGCCGAAAGAAATCTTCGCCACGATGATGTTCGCCTACGCGACGGACTTGCTGGCGCGAATGGCTGGTGTGCTCGGCAAAACGGACGAAGCGAATAAGTATCGCGCTTTGTTTGACGACATCAAGGCGGCGTTCAACAAAGCCTACGTCAGCGAAGACGGCCATATCAAAGGCGACACGCAGGCGGGCTACGCGCTGGCCTTGCACTTCGACCTGCTGCCTGAGAAGCAGCGGCCCGCCGCGCTCAACTATATGCTCGATGGCATCAGCCGTTATGGCGGCCATATGTCTACGGGCTTTCACTCGACCTATCGGATGATGTTAGAACTGACGCGCGCCGGTCACAATCAAGCCGCTTACAGCCTCATCAATCAGCGCGGCTTTCCGTCGTGGGGCTATTCGATTGACAACGGCGCGACGACGATATGGGAGCGATGGGATGGCTATGTCAAAGGGCGCGGCTTTCAGGATAAGGGGATGAATTCGTTCAACCATTATGCCATTGGCGCGGTGGGCGAATGGATGGCGCGCGTTATCCTCGGCATCAACAACGACGATGCGCGCCCGGCATACGAGCACTTCGTTTTGCGTCCTTATCCGGGCGGCGGCTTGACGTGGGCGCGCGGCCATTATGATTCGATTCGCGGTCGCATCGCGTCGAGTTGGAGCGTGGCGCAAGGCGGCTTGCGATACGACGTGACGATACCGGCCAACACCACGGCGACCGTTTATGTGCCCGCGAAAGATGCGGCGAGCGTGACCGAAAGCGGCAAGCCCGCGAGCGCCGCTGAAGGCGTAAAGTACTTACGAATGGAAGACGGCGCGGCGGTCTTCCTCGTGCAATCGGGCAAGTACAGCTTCACCGCACCTTGAGGAAAAGGAACCACAGATGAACACAGATGAACATGGATGAAGATACGAATAGGCCGAACGATTCTTTCTCCAATCTGTGTTTATCTGTGTTCATCTGTGGTTTCATCTCCTTGCTTAGGATTCAATGGATGATGCGTTCTACATCGCGGTTGATCTCGGCGCGGGCAGCGGGCGAGTTTTTCTGGCCGGGTTCGCCGCCGGCGAATGTCTGCTTGAAGAGGCGCACCGCTTCCTTTATCCGCCGCTCCGCGACGGCGGCCATCTCTGCTGGAATTTGCCAGGCATCATTGAAGAGATTCAAGCCGGGCTGCGCCTCGCAGGTGAGCGTGCGCGCCAATTCAAGCGAACGCTTCACAGCATCGGCGTAGATAGCTGGGCCGTTGATTACGGGTTGATTGACGCCGCAGGAAATCTCATCGAATCGCCAATCTGCTATCGCGATGATCGCACGCAGGGTGTGATGGAGCGCGTCTTCGCGCGGCTGCCGCGTGAAGAGATATTCGCGCGCACCGGCATTCAATTCCTCTCCTTCAACACGCTGTTTCAACTTTATGCGCAAGCCGAGGCGGGCATCGCTGCGGATGCCGCGCGGCTGCTGATGATGCCGGATTTGATCCATCACTTTCTTACGGGCCGCGCCGTCACCGAGTACACCAACGCGACGACAACTCAGCTCGTCAACGCGACGACCGGCGCGTGGGATTCGCATCTCATCGAGCGGCTTGAGCTGCCAGGGCGTTTGCTAGCCGAAATCGTTCCGGCGGGAACCGATCTCGGCGCGCTTCGACCGGCGCTTGCCGATGAGTTGCAATTGGAAAACGTGCGCGTCGTCGCGCCGGCGACGCACGACACCGCGAGCGCCGTCATCGGTGCGCCGCTCAAAGAAGGATGGGCTTACATCTCAAGCGGCACGTGGTCGCTGGTCGGTGTCGAACGCGACGGCCCGCTCATCAACGCCGAAGTCGCGCGCCACAACTTCACCAACGAAGGCGGCGCGTTCGGGACGATTCGTTTTCTCAAGAATGTGATGGGCCTGTGGATTCTCGAATCGTGTCGAAAAGAATGGCAGGCGCGCGACTGTGACGTAGATTACGATACGCTGCTCAATCAGGTCGGCGCGCTCCAAGACGTAAGCAGCTTGATCTATCCCGATGACGCGCGCTTCTTCAACCCGCCGAGTATGATTGATGCAATCTCGGCGCAACTGGCTGAAACCGGGCAGGCCATTGTTACTGACCCGCCGTTGCTGGCGAAAGTCATTCTCGATTCGCTGGCTCTGCGTTACGCATCCGTTTTGCGAACCGTAGCCTTGCTTACAAAGCGCGAAGTGGTCGGCGTGCAGATTGTCGGCGGCGGCAGCCGGAATGACTATCTCAACCAGGCGACGGCGACCGCCAGCGGCTTGATGGTGCTGGCCGGCCCCGTGGAAGCGACCGCGACCGGCAACGCGCTGGTACAGGCAATCGCTCACGGGCGCTTTGCGTCACTCGCCGAAGCGCGGCAGCACGTTGCCGGCAACATCACATTGAAGCAATTCGCGCCGCGCCCTTCGCCCCAGTGGACAGAAGCCGCGCGGCGCTATACGGCTCTCGAAGCGCGGTATTCGTCAACATCAAGCTTATGACCGACACCGTTTTACTCTGTGCGACGAACATTACAAAATCCTATGCCGGCGTGCGGGCGCTCAAGCAAGTCTCGCTTGAACTGCGCGCCGGCGAAGTGCACGCGCTGATCGGCGAGAATGGCGCGGGCAAGTCAACGCTCATCAAGGTCATCACCGGCGCGGTCAGCGCCGACGGCGGCGAGATCGTGTTCGATGGGCAAACGCTCGCCGACCATTCGCCGCATCGCGCCCGCTCGCTCGGCATCTTTGCGATCTATCAACAACCGGCGCTCTTTGCTGAACTCTCGGTTGCCGAGAATATCGCGCTCGCCCTTGAGCCTGTGGGACTATGGCGGCGCATCAATTGGAGTGCGCGCCGTCGCCGCGCCGCCGAGTTGCTGGCAGAGGTCGGCGCGCGGATCGATGTTGAAACTCCAGCCGGCGAACTGTCGATGCCGCAGCAGCAACTGGTCGAAATCGCCCGCGCCCTGTCGCTGCGCTCGCGCGCCCTCATCATGGACGAGCCGACTTCCAGCCTCACCCAGCGGGAGACGGAA
>JBJMGV010000083.1:0-48295 GCA_045807725.1 Blastocatellia bacterium
CAGGCGATGGTGATGATCAACAAGCTTCTCGATCTTGTATTCAGGAAAGCCATTGATCTGCCCGGCGGCGAGCTGATGGACGAACTCGAAGACCGGCTCGAACCAGGCGCGCTGCATCTCCAGTTCTTTCGGCGTAGTCCTGATTTTCTCAACCACGTCGGGATCGATGCCGCCGCCGCCGTAGACGGTGCGCCCGTTGTCGGTCTTCTTCTCTTCGGTGCGCTGCACGGCCTCTTTGTCGCCGCGCTTCAAGTAGTAATCGTAGAACGAGCGCCCGCTGTAATCGCGCTGAATCAAGCGCCCGCTCGGCGTGTAGTAGTGGCCCGTGGTCAGCACCAGCGCCGAGCCATCGTGCAGCGGGAACGGGTTCTGCACCAGTCCCTTGCCGAAGCTGTTCTCACCAACCAGCCGCGCGCGGTCGTGGTCTTGCAGCGCGCCGGCAACAATCTCGGCGGCTGAAGCGGTTTCACGGCTGATGAGCACGACGACCGGATAATCATCCGGCGCGGTGTTCGTCGCCATATACTCGCGGTTCGGGAAGCTCGCCGGACGCCCGCGCATCGAGAGAATCTTCTGGTCTTTGTAGAGGAAGAGATTCGACACGCGCCACGCTTGATCGACGAGGCCGCCGTGATTGAGCCGCAGGTCGAAGACCAGCGAGGTCATCCCTTGCTGGCGAAGGTCGGCAATGGCGCGGCGCACTTCGTCATAGGTCGTCGTGTTGAAGCCGCGATCCAGGTTGATGTAGCCGATGTTGCCCGGCAGCATAAACGCGTTCGACAGCGATGGCAACGGAACCGCGCCGCGCGTCAGCTTGAATTCGAGCGGGCCAACGCCGAGCCGATCAACCTTGACGACTACCGGCGTGCCGTCCGGGCCGATCAGTTTGGCGCGCACCTGCGCTTGAGTCCAGCCCTCGGTCGATTCGCCGTTGATGGTGATGATCTGATCGCCGTAACGCAAGCCGGCACGGTAAGAGGCCGTGCCATCGGTCGGTGCCCAGATGTAGACTTTGCCGTTGCGCTGGATGATGGCCGAGCCGATGCCGAAATAACGGCTGCGCTGATCGTTCTGGAACTCTTCCCACTGCTTAGCGTCGAAGTACATCGAATGCGGGTCGAGGGTGCGCAGCATTCCATTGATCGACGCCTTGGCGGCGCGGTCGTAATCGACGGCGCTGGCGGATTTCTCTTGCGCCAACAGGAGGGCTTCCGCGAAATCGTTAGCGATTCGCTTGCGCGCTTCGGCTTCGTCCACCGATTGCGCAGAGCGTTGCATAGGATGCGCGCCGGCAAAGGTCAGCGGTAAGATCAGCGCCAACGCCAGCAGCAGGTATTTCTTCTTCATTTAAGCCTGTCCTTGTTCCTGAGATGCAAGAGCCGCCGGACATCACTCCATCTCTCCGCCTGAGACTTCACGGTCCGAAGTGCCTCTGGTGATTCTACTCGAAGCGGGTTAGATAAAACAACACCTCACGCGATCAATCTTCGATCCGCTCGCAGGCGGCCTGTTTGAATGCGCGAAACGCATCTGCTACTTTAGAAATGGGAGGAAGTCAGGAGTCAGAAGTCAGAAGTCAGAATGGAAAGGAAGGGAGCGTTTAGAAGATAGAATGGAAGCGGCGGCGGCAGCCGACCTCCTCTTTCATGCTGACTTCTGACTTCTGACTCCTGACTTCTGACTCCTGACTTCCTCCCCCTTGTCACGATTCTAAGCACCGGAGATTAGATATGACGAAAGAGATATTGATACTAGGCGGCGCGCGTACGCCGATGGGCGAGTACGGCGGCGAGTTGCGCGAATTGTCCGCGATTGAACTCGGCGCGATTGCGGCGCGGGCGGCGCTTGAGCGCAGCCACGTTGCTGCCGAACAGATTGATCACACCGTTATCGGCAACGCGCTGCAAACGTCGGGCGACGCGATTTACGGTGCGCGCCACGTCGCGCTTAAAGCCGGCGTGCCGATTGAGAAGCCGGCGCTGACCGTCAACCGGCTGTGCGGCTCAGGCATTCAATCCATCATCAGCGGCGCGCAGATGATTCAGCTCGGCGAAGCGAACACTGTCCTTGCCGGCGGCATGGAATCGATGAGCCAGGCCCCGCACGTCATACGCGGCGCGCGCTGGGGATTGAAGCTCGGCGAGGGCAAGCTCGAAGACTCACTGATGGTGGCGCTGCTCGACACGCACTGCGGTTATTATATGGCGCAGACGGCTGAGAATCTGGTGCGTAAGCACGACATCTCGCGCGAGGCGCAGGACGAGTTCGCCTTGCAAAGCCAGCAGCGCGCGACGGCGGCGTGGGAAGCGGGCCGCTTTGCCGATGAAGTCGTCGCGGTCGAGATCAAGACGCGCAAAGGCGTGACCCGCTTTGAGCGCGACGACCACTTGCGACCCGATACGACTATTGAAGGATTGGCGAAGCTGCGACCGGCCTTTTCAAAAGACGGCTTCGTCACCGCCGGCAATGCGTCGGGCATCGTTGACGGCGCGGCCTGCGTTGTCATTGCCGACGCCGACACGGCTCGCAAGTTTGAATCGAAGCCGCTGGGCCGCATCGTCTCGTGGGGCATCGCCGGTGTACCGCCTGAGATTATGGGCATTGGCCCCGTGCCGGCTTCGCAAAAAGCGCTCGCCGCCGCCGGCTTGAAACTCGATGACATTGATCTGGTCGAAGTCAACGAAGCGTTCGCCGGCCAGTACCTCGCCGTCGAGAAAGAACTGGGGCTTGAGCGCGAGCGCACGAACGTCAACGGCGGCGCGATTGCGCTCGGCCACCCGCTCGCGGCGTCGGGCACGCGGCTGGTGCTGACCGTGCTGAACGAGCTTCGCCGGCGCGGCAAGAAATACGGCCTGGCGACGGCTTGCATCGGCGGCGGTCAGGGCATCGCTATGATCGTCGAGGCGTTGTGAAGACTTCTTGGAGTGATCGCAGATTGATTTGAGCGAACGTAAGGCATTGCCCAGGTCAAGTGCCGTAGGCACGCGATGTTTATAGTTCGGATTCGGTAAGTGAGTTCAAGCTCCGTAGGAGCGCAATGTCAACATCTCGCTCCTACGGAGCTTGGGCGGATGGTGAAATCACGTTCTATAAACATCGCGTGCCTACGGCACTTACTGCCAGGACAACACGCTGGCTTCCGATCTTTATTCTATGGCGGCTGAACGAAAGAAACTGGTGATGTGTCAGGCGTGCAGGGCGCTCGTGCCCGCGTCTGAAAAATCCTGCCCGATGTGCGGAAAAGAGTCCGTGCCGGCGCGCACCTTTCTGTCTGCTTCGACCGGCGGTCACTTCATTTCGATCATCATTCTGACGATCAACATTCTATTGTTTGTGTTGATGGCGATGATCGAGATTCGCAACGGCGCGGGCGCTGAAGCTTTCATGAAAAGCGCCAGCAGCTCGGTGCTCGCCGGCATCGGCGCGCTCTATCCGGGCGCGCTCGCCGCAGGCGAATGGTGGCGGCTGGTAACGTGGAACTTTCTTCATATCGGCTTGATGCATCTCGTCTTCAACAGCATCGCGCTTTATCAAATCGGCCCGCAGGTCGAAGAGGTCTTCGGCTCGGCGAAGTTCATCTTCATCTATCTCGCCACAGGCATCTTTGCCGGCATCGCCTCACTGGTCATCAATCCGTCTTTCACCGCCGGCGCGTCGGGCGCGGTCTTCGGCTTGATCGGATTGATGGCGGTTTATGGCTATCGGCAGGGCGGCGTCTATGGCCGCGCGTTGATGCGGTCGATGTTGATCTGGGCCGCCTTCGGTTTCGTGATCGGCCTCAGTCCCGGCATCAATAACATCGCGCACGGTGGCGGCTTTGTGGCGGGCGGCGCGCTCGGCTTTATCATCCCTGCCGAATCATCGACGACGCACGCCGCCGCGCGCATCTGGAACGTCGTGATGATCATCTGTGTGCTCGCCGTCGCCGGCAGCTTTGCGATGGCGGGAAGCAACTTCAACGCGGAGGAAGCGATTGCCGCCGACGCTCACAACACCGTCGAGCTGTCACAGCGTATGCGCTACGCCGACCGCTTGATGGTGGATGCGCAGCAGCCGGCGGCGAAAAAAGACTCGCAGCAGAGCGCCGATGCGTTGCGCAGCGCGGCGCGCGACATACTGAGCGTGCCCCACATTGACGACCGCAGCGACGAGATCAAGCAGCAATACGCCGATCAGCTAAGCAGGCGCGCTGATGTGTTAGAAGCAGCGGTGAAGAATAAGACCGCGCCGCCCGCCGCTTCGCCCGCAGAGACGAACGCGACCGAAGACGCCTTAAACGCTTATCTCGAATGGGAAGAGAGCGTGCTGAATAAATACCGCCTTGAGCGCAGACGCCAGTGAGCCGCTGTTGATCTTATGCTTGAGCACAGAGGCCGAGTAGAGCTGGCTTCGATGATACTTCGCCGCGCGCCACTCGTTCACCGATGAGTAATGAACATTCCACTCACCAGGCTGCCTCTCGCGTCTGCCCGAACTGCGGCAAGCTGACGCCCGCCGAGCGGCCCGATTGTCTCTATTGCGGCGCGGTCTCTGCCGAAGAGGTGGCGGCGCGTCAGGAGGCCGAGCGCGAGCGCCACTTCATCAGCGCGCTCTTCACGCGCTCGCACCCGTTCGCGTTAATCATCATTGGCATCAACGCCGGCGTCTTTCTGCTCGAATGGCTGGCCGGCGGTATGGGCAGCCTCGGCGCTGATCCTGAGGTGATTCGCGCGTTCGGCGCGAAGAACAACGAACTCATCCAGCAGCAACACCAGTACTGGCGGCTGGTCACTTCGATCTTCATTCACATCGGCTTCCTACACTTCCTGCTCAATAACTACGCGCTGTGGATCATCGGCCAGGAGATCGAACTGTTGTATGGCTCGGCGCGTTTCGTGGCCTTGTACCTGCTCACCGGGTTGGCCGGTTCGCTGGCCAGTTATACCTTCAATCCGAATGCGCAATCGGCGGGCGCGTCGGGGGCCATCTTCGGCTTGTTCGGCGTGATGGCGGCATTCGCTTTTCGCTATCGCAAAGAGCTGCCGCAGCGACTGGCGCGCGACATACGGCGGCGCATCTTGCCGGTGATCGCTATCAACCTGATCTTCGGCTTCAGCGTTAGCATCGTTGATAATGCCGCGCACATCGGCGGCCTGCTTGCGGGCGTCGTGCTCGCGCTCATCGTACCTTACAAGCGACCGACTGAGCGCGGCACCAGCTTGATTTGGCGGACGCTGCAAGTCATCTGCCTGGCTGTAATGCTCATCTCGTTCGTCGCCGCCTTTCGCAGTTATGATGGGCCAAAGCTGAGCGCGCAAAACCTGACGAAGAGTCCGCAGCGTTCGCAGCCTTCTGAGGATGTTGTTAATCGTGTCAATGATGCATCACACGCGCTGCTCGACGCAGTCAATTCATTTATGAAGATCATCGCCCGGCGCGATGCCGGGGCCGACGTGCAACCGGCGCTGAGCGCCACCGAGCGCGGCATCAATGACCTGAAGGACATTCCAACTTTTTCTAAAGAGGTGGAGCAGTTGCGAGGGCAGATGCTTGAAGTGCTGACTGAACAGCGCGATATCGTCAACCGCTTTGCGGCGATGAAGCAGAAGGATTGGCCGGAGATTGAACGGCAACAGAATGCTCTCGTTGAAAAGGCTCAGGCGTACAAGCTGATTAAAATAGAGCGCGAATAAACCGTCGCAACCGGCGGCGCTGTTCGCTTCTTACGGCGCGGTTGAAGATTCGCGGTCGAAGTAATAACCTACGTTGTTCGCTACTATTTCACACCGGAGGCAACCTGCTTATGGCAATAAATAAAGTCGCCGTGCTCGGCTGCGGCCTGATGGGTTCGGGCATCGCGCAAGTTTGCGCGCAGGCCGGACGCGACGTGACGGTCATCGAAGTCGCCGACGAGTACTTGCAGAAAGGACTCGTCGGCATTGAAAAACAACTCGGCAAGCTGGTCGAGAAAGGCAGGCTCGCGGCCACAGACCGCGATGCGACACTGGGCCGCTTGCGCGGCTCGACGCGGCTCGAAGACGCCAGCGATGCCGACCTTGTCATCGAAGCCATCATCGAGAATATCGAAGAGAAGAACCGCACCTATTCGACGCTCGACCGCGTGTGCCAAGCCGAGACTATCTTCGCGTCGAACACGTCGAGTTTGTCGGTGACGCAGATGATGACGGCGACCACTGCTGAACGCCAGCGCCGCTTCATCGGTATGCACTTCTTCAACCCTGTGCCGGTGATGAAGCTGGTCGAAGTCGTGCGCACGATACTCACGGATCGCAATGTTTTTGAAGAAGCGACGGCGTTTGCGCGCGAGATCGGCAAAGTGCCGGTGCAGACCTCAGATCGTTCGGGCTTCATCGTCAACCGTCTGCTAGTGCCTTACCTGCTCGACGCTGTCCGCGCGCTCGAAGAAGGCGTCGGCTCCATCGTTGACATCGATAATGGGATGAAGCTGGGCTGCGGTTATCCGATGGGGCCGTTCACGCTGCTCGATTTCGTCGGGCTGGATACGACCTACTACATCGCCAACATTATGTTCGACGAGTTCAAAGAGAAGCGATTCGCGCCGCCGCCGCTGTTAAAGCGTATGGTGCTCGCCGGGCTTTATGGAAGAAAGAGCGGGCGCGGCTTTTATGATTACAGCGACGCGCAGAACCCGACGCCGATGAATTTGTTGTAAGACATTGCTTGCTTCGCCATTAAAAATCGCCTGCCACCGGCGTTGTGATTGATGCCAGCGGCAGGCGATTCGCGTTTTGAGAAGAGATCAAGCGCGCAGCTCGGCGGCGATGGTCTTTGCCGTTTCGCGCGCCAGTTCGATCTCGTCGGGCCGGTAAGAGATTGCGCCGACGACGGCGTGACCGCCGCCATTGTAACGCTCGCAGATCGAAGCGAGATTGTGGCGGCGCGGCGATGGACTCCAGGGGTTAAAGCCGACCGAGACTTTCGAGCGCGACGGCGACAGGCTGACGCCGACCGAATAGACGCTCTGCGGGTAGAGATAATACGGGATGAACTTGCTATAGCCTTCGGCGTCTTCGTCGCTGAGGTCGAAATAGATGACGCCGCGATCAAACTCTGCGCGCGCGCCGATCAGCTCGATCATACGCTGGTGGCGTTGAAAGAGCGGGTCGAAAGCGGCGGCCACCAACGGGTCGGCGATGATCTCGGCGAGCGGACGGCTCTGCATGCCTTGAATGATGCGATCCATCACGGCGCGGTCGCGGCTCGCTTCGATGACCAGCATCAAACGCAGGGCCGGCGTGGCAAGCTCAACCGCCGTCTTCGCGTCTTCGTACTGCGCGCCGTCAATGATGTCCGCCCACTCGATCAACTCTGCAAGATCAGCCGCCTTAAAGCTATATCTGGCTGCAATCGTATCGGCGATGAACTTCGTGCAGGACTTATACTGCGGGTCATAGAACTTCGTCGGCCAGATGCCTGTGACGAAGTGGCGCTCATCTTCGGGCGACAGGAAGGCGCTCTGATGATGATCGAACCACCAAGTCAGGCGCGGCGTCGGGCTGTACTTAAAATCGACGATGGCGTTCTCGTCGCCATCGAACAGTTCCTCTTCGATGAACTTCTGGTTCGGCTTATGCGCCAGGCCCGTGAAGCCGATAGCGGCCTGCGGATTGATCGCCTCACTGAAAAAGCGCGCGAACACGGCGGCGGACGCAAAACCGTCAAAGCAATGGTCGTGATGAAGGATTCTTAATCTCATTAGCTGTCGAGGTGGCTCCTGGTTGTTATTAGCTATTCAATTTACCATCGCGCGTGCGAAATCGTGAAGCGTAAAACGTGAGGTGCGATGGATCGCACCTCTATCGCCCGGCAAGGCGAGGATGATAAAATAAGACCAGCAGCACGAAGATCGAAATCACTTGTCCTATTACAGAAGGTTTATTATGGCAGCAGTATCCCTGAAAGAGATTCTTAAAACGCGCACAGTCGAGGGAGAGATTTACGAGAAGCTCGAAGGCGACCGCCTGCGCTGTTATGCCTGCGGGCATCGTTGTTTGATTCTGCCGGGACTCGATGGCATCTGCCGCGTGCGTTACAACGAAGGCGGACGCTTGATGGTCCCTACAGGTTACGTCGCGGCCCTGGCCTGCGACCCTACGGAAAAGAAACCGTTCTTTCACGCCTACCCTGGTTCACTGGCGCTGACGTTCGGCATGCTCGGCTGCGACTATCATTGCGGCTATTGCCAGAACTGGGTCACGTCGCAGGCGTTGCGCGACCCGCAAGCCCTCGCGCCGCCGCGCCAGGTGACGGCAGAGCAGATGGTCGAGATGGCGCGGCGTTACGATGCGCGGCTGGTCGTCTCCAGTTATAACGAGCCGCTCATCACCAGCGAGTGGGCCGTCGAAGTCTTCAAGCAAGCCAGGCCCGCCGGCTTCGTCTGCGGCTACGTCTCGAACGGCAACGCGACGCCGGAAGTGCTCGACTACATACGCCCGTGGACCGAGCTTTATAAGATCGACCTCAAGGGCTTCAACGACCGCAACTATCGCAAGCTCGGCGGCCTGCTCGACAACGTGCTGAACACGATCAAGCTCGTTCACGAGCGCGGCTTCTGGATGGAGATCGTCACACTCATCATTCCCGGCTTTAATGATTCGATGGATGAGTTGAAGGCCGCCGCCGACTTTATCGCCGGCGTTTCACCGGACATCCCGTGGCACGTCACCGCATTCCATCAGGATTACAAGATGACCGGGCCGGATAACACATCGGTTGAGACGTTGATTCGCGCGGCGGAGATTGGTTACGCGGCGGGCTTGAACTTCGTTTACGCGGGCAACCTGCCGGGTCACGTCGGCAAGTATGAAAATACTTTCTGTCCGAGATGTAAGGCGACGCTGATTGAACGCTATGGCTTTCGCGTGCGCAAGAACCGCATTATCAATGGGGCGTGCCCGGATTGCCACGCTAAGATTCCGGGCCGCTGGGATTAATCCGCCGTCGTCGCGGCGCTGGCTTGCGCGCGCGGATCGTAGAGCACCTGGACGATGGTGTGGCGGGTGGCGTCGGCGAGCGCGTCTTCAGTGCGCGCAACCGGCGTAGGGCCGCCTTCTTCGGCGATCACATGTTCGATCAATTCATCCTGCAAGCGGCGGTATGAATGCACGCCGCCGTCCGAGTTCAGAATCGCAAACAGCAGCGGCCCGCCTGTCTTTGTATAAGCAATGCCGACCAGCGTGCTGACGCCATTATCGAGTGATACCAGCGTGCCGGTCTTAGCGACGACCGCGCCGCGCGCCGCATCGCTCACGAAGCGCGCGCGCAACGTCCCCGAATCGACGCCGGCAACCGGCATCACGTCTTCAGGCTTGAGCGAATAATTGGTCAGCAATCCGATCAAGCGGCGCAACACCTGTAGCGCGGCGCGCGGCGTGATGCGATTGAACTCAAGCCCTGACGTGCGGCCCACGTAAATTTCGCTGTCGCGCAGGCCCACCTGCTTAGTTAAGAAAGACTGTACGGCTTGCGGCCCGCCGACCGATTCGCCGACCACTTCGGCGATGGCATTGCTGCTGTGCGCGTTCTGGTAGAAGAGGATGTTGAGCAGCGGCTCGGAGTAATGCGAAACCAGCATCGTGCCCGCCTTGTCGCCGAAGATCGTCTGCCCTTCCATGCGAATGCCCGCTGCTTGCAATGCCGCGCGCAGCTTGGACGCAGAGGTTTCGCGCGACAGGTTTGAATGATAGCCCGTCGCAAAATAATAAAACGGCCCGGCGATGCGCAATGAGCCGGTGACGTGTCCAATGCCGAGCTTGCCGAGTTCGACGGCGACTTCCTGCGCGTCTTGCGCCGAGAACATCGGGTCAGCCGCGCCTTCTACAACAAGGTCGCCGTTCAGTTTGTGCGCGCTCGAATCAACCGCGCCGTCTGCCAGAAAATTCGTGCGGTAGCGATAATCCGGCCCTAACTTGGCCAGCGCCGTCAGCGTCGTCGCCAGCTTCATTACCGAGGCCGGGTTGAAGGCGATGTCGGCGTTGTGCTCGGCAAGCGTTGTATGATTGTCGAGCGACTGCACCAGTATGCCTTGATCGTCGAGATTCTGGCCGCGCGTCTTGAGCAAATCCTTGTAAGCTTCGACGGCACGCAGAGGCGTGGCTTCAGCGGCGACCACCGGCGTCGGCACGCTGTCGATGCTGCCGAAGACGCTGGCGTCTCGAATGGGCGACGCCAACAACAGTATGATGAACGGTAAGAAAACGAATCGCTTCAATGCTCCGGCATCCCCTCTGAATCAAGGTTGGTGGCTTGTCGCGTCCGCAGGTTCGGACTGATTATACAAATCGCCCGACCAATAATCTACTCAGCAAATCGAATACCGCAGCGAGCCGGCGGCACGCGCCTAAGAGCCATTGCCACTCGCTTCGGGGCTTGACGGAGTGGCGTCGTGAGGTTGGTTGACTAAAAGCGCCGTCGCTTATTTGGACGGCGGGTTAAAAACCGTGTCATTGATCGTGGTGTTGTGACGAACCTCTTTGATGCGAATACTGGCGACAACCTGGGCATTGACCTGGCGATAGTTAAAAGGGATTTTGATGCCATCGACTGTGCGGTAATCGCTGAAGAACGTCTGTGTCGTTCCCTTCTCGTTCGTTTCGTCACTACGCAGGAGGAGGCCCGACTGTCTGTCAAAGCAGAATTTGTTTTCGCTGCCATCTGCGAGAGTTCCGATGATAACGAAAGCATCTTTACCCTCCACCTTCTCTTGCCCGGCCAGCGTCATACTGGCGTAACTGTCACGCATATTCAGCTCGTGGTAGAAATCCGAATCGCGCTTCATCATGGTCAGCTCCTGGCCGGTAATTCGTTTGACGGTGCCGTCGTTATCCTCTTCCCAGCCGGTGCTGCCGTTGAAGCCGCGGCGAGTGGTGAGCAAACCGGGGACACTGACGATGAAGAGATTCTTGTTGGGCGCTTTCTGATAAATCTCCGCTGTGCCGCTGACTCCTGCCGACGCGACTTCAAAGGTTCCGGTAGCGACGCGGCTCGACACGGCTCGCAAGGCTTCCTCGCCGCCAAGCGCCTGAACGTAGCGCGCGAGAATGGTGTCAACAACGTTTGTGGTCTGCGAGGTGTCTGCGGCAGATGCGTTGCTGTTCGCATCCGTCGTTGAGGCCGCGTTGGCGTTGGCCGTGGTGGTGTCGTTCGGATAGGTCTTCGTCTCTGGAGGACTGCTGATCTGTTTGTCCTTGGAAAGCGATGGGGTGCTCGGCGTCTCATTGGACAGCATACCGTAGACGATGAGAGCGATGCCGCCGAGCACCATCACGCCAACGAGGCTGAGTATGATCCAAAGTCCCGCTCTCGACTTGCGCGCCGGCTGCGCAAAAGAAGGCGCGGGGCCGCTCCATTGCGGCGAACCGCCCTGCCAGCCGGGTTGCGACGGCGGTTGCGCGTTCGGCCAGCTCGGCTGCGGCGCGGGTTGAGCATTCGGCCAACTGGGTTGCGGCGGCTGTTGCGGCCAGCTCGGTTGTTGTGGCTGAGACCAGTTCGCCTGCGGTTGTTGCGGCGGCCAGTTCGGCTGTGCGGGCGGCTGCGCGTTGGGCCAACTCGGCGACGGCGGCGGATAAGAATTAGAAGGCTGCGTCGGCCTCGGCGCGACGGGCTGACTGGGCTGCGGGTTGATGGGCGCGGTCGGTCCTTGCGACGAAGGCGATTGGGTCACAATCGTCGGCGGCAGATTCGCCGCGCGGTTTGCGGGCATCGTCGAACGACTGGCATCGCTTAAAGCCCTACGCATCGCGTCTGCCGTCACCGGGCGCTGTTCGCGCATCAGCGCCAACGCTTGCATCAACACCTGCGCGACCGCAGGCTTCACCTGCGGGTTCATTTCGTTAGCCGGGCGCAGCGGGTCGGGTTGTTGATTGGCAATGGCAATGGCGCGAGTCAACGCGCTCGGCGGCGTCAAGTTCGTGAGCAGATGATGCAGCGTCGCGGCCAGCGCATAAAGGTCGCTGCGTCCATCCGTGCCTTCCGCCTTAATCTGTTCGAGCGGCGCATAATCGGGCGTGTAACCGTAAATACTTTGCCCGGCAGAGAACTGAAGCGTCTGTTCGGGCAGGCCCTTGGCGAGACCGAAGTCGAGCAGAATGATCTGGCCCTGGTCAGTCATCTTCAAGTTCTGTGGCTTGATGTCGCGGTGAACGATGGGCGGCTGCTGGCCGTGCAAGTACGCAAGCGCGCTGAGCAACTGGTCGCCCCACTCAATGACCTGGGCGGCGTCGAAAGGAGCGCCGCGCTTTTCGAGCATCGCCATCAGGTCGTTGCCGGCGATGTACTCCATCACCAGAAACTGGCCATTGGTTTCGGTGAAATGGTCGCTGACCTTGGGGAGCGCCGGGTGGCGAAGGCTGGCCAGCAAGCGCGCCTCGCGCTCGAATGCCTTGAGCATCATTTCATCGGTGAAGAACGTCTGCTTGAGCGCGACGGTATGGCCGAGCCGCTGGTCAGTCGCCTGATAGACCGCGCCCATGCCTCCCTGCCCGAGCAGACGCACGATGAGATAACGATTCTGCAACAATGTGTTCGGAGCCAGCATTTCCATATCCTTACTCTTAAGTGGAACAATCGGTCTCACGGAGTATAAACCAAGCCCGCCGAATCAGCCACAACAGAAAGTGACAAGTGACGCCTCTCAGACTTTGATAAAGATTCGTTTGCGATAAAGGACGTGCATGGGCCAGTACATCAGCAGCACGAAAGCAATCGCATAGGCCAGCGACCCGTTCAGCGGCCCGGCCCACGAGGCGAAGAAGCGTTCGTAGTAATATGTCTCTAGCGCGACGTTGGAGATGGTTCCGTCCGGCTGCGTGACTGTTTCCTTGATCAATCCGAACAGGCGCGCCACCAATCCTGATAAAGCGAAGACCGCAAGCGCATTCATACCGAAGGCGACAAAAGGAAAGACGGCGCGATGGCTGCCACGCATATCAACCAGCCAGTAACAGAGCGCCAGAAACAGCAACGCACAGCCGGCGGTGAAGACAACATACGAACTGGTCCAAAGATTCTTGTTGATCGGAAACCAGAGATTCATAACTTCGCCCGCAACGATGCCGGCAATGCCGCCGCCAATCAGGCCATAAAGCTTTTGCCTGGCTGAACGCGCTGACTTGATCCAGTGGCCCGCCAGTATGCCGAGCAAGACAGTAGCGATGGCTGGAATCGTGCTCAAGATGCCTTCCGGGTCCCAGTATTTTGTCTGGCTCCACAGGTGTCCCTTGAGCAGCGAATAATCGACGTAAGCCGCGAGATTGGCTTCTTTCTCCAGATCGCCGCCGCGCTCAATGACGGATTGGACGAAGCCGGCAGGCACAGGCACGGCTTTCATCAATATCCAGTACAGCGCGAGCAGCGCGGCAGCTAGTATGGCTTGTCCTCTGACGGACGTGAACAGGTAAACCAGCGTCGCGCAGAAGAAGCAGACGGCGATGCGCGCCAGCACTCCCGGTATGCGGACCCGCGATAGATGAAAGAACGGAAAGCTCGCAAGGAAGAAGCCGATGGCGTAGATCTTCAGCGAGCGCTTCAGCGCGCCGCCGATCAGGTGCGAGCGGGCTTCGCCGCGTTCGCGTTTGAGGCCGATTGAGAACGTAACGGCAACGCCAACGATGAAGAGAAAAAAGGGGAAGATCAAATCCGTCGGCGTCCAGCCATTCCACTCGGCATGCTCAAGCGGCGGGTAGACAGACTCCCAGCTACCGGGGTTGTTGACCAGTATCATCGCGGCGACCGTGATGCCGCGAAACACGTCGAGCGAAACCAGCCTCCCGGTTGTCGCGGTCGCTTCGTGTTGCGGCGCGACCTGTTCAGCTATGGTTGCGGTCATTGCATTGCCCTCGAATGAATATGCAGGCGGCGGCTTAACCTCACACTCTAAGCAGAACGGTTTCCATTATACGCAAGGTCAGCACAAAGGAGTAATGCGACGGAGTGAGCGTCGATCAAATCCGCCGGCACGCTTCTTGACAGCCTTGCTGGCATCGCTTAGGATAAGTTTTCAGTTTGGGGCTGTAGCTCAGTTGGCAGAGCGCGTGGCTCGCATTCACGAGGCCAGGGGTTCGAATCCCCTCAGCTCCATTCCCTCCCCTTTCAATCATCCTGAATCTCCGGTAGCTGGCGTGCCGGCAATTCTTCGTGCACTGTATTTTTTTCTGCATCGAAGTCAGACAATGAGAGACAGCGATGTCGCGGCTTTGCCTGAATTGCCGAGGTGGCTTTCTCTGCCGGTGCGATTGGATAAGCCTCGCGTCACAAAGTTGGCCACTTATTTTCAACGCTTACAGGATGAGGTTAAGTAAATATCGACCCCCACCGAAGAATTCTGTTGTCCAGTTGAGTCAACGGCATCCGGCTTGCTCAGGCTTCTGGCGTCGGCAACAACGCGCTGGTTTTTTCAGTAAGCCGGGCCAAAGAAGGGTCCAGTTCAAGTTTTTTTCAAGTTTGCCATGAATAATGTTGCCGTCGCGAAGCAAAGCGGTTATCGCGGAATCCAGATCGACATAAAAACAGTTAGTCAGTATCAAGAAAAGGCTATCGAAAATGAACAAACTCACCTCCCCACGCGCTGTAGCGCTTTTTGCGCTCCTCTTCATTGTTCAAAATTCGATCACTGCGTTGGCGGGCATACAGTTCATCGCCGGTCAGGGTGTAGTCTTGACCGGGGCCGATGGCGTTGTCTTAACCGGCGCTGATGGTGTCGTGCTGACTGGAGCCGATGGCGTCGTGCTGACCGGAGCCGATGGCGTTGTGCTGACCGGGGCTGACGGCGTTGTGCTGACCGGCGCAGATGCGTTCACCTACACGGGCGAAGACGGCGTCGTGCTGACCGGGGCCGATTCAAACGGGATCAAGAGCATCGACCCTGAACTCGCCCTCGGCTTGAACCTGCTGCCCGATTCGAGCGCCATCAATGTCTTCGTCAACTTCTACCAAATGCCGACCGAAGATGACTTGAACGCGCTGCGCGCCACAGGCATCATCGGCGGCACACGCTTTCGCAATCTGCCGATGGTCATCGTCAACGCGACGCGCAGCCAGATTGCCGCCATCTCGACTCTGTCTTCAGTTCGCTCGATCTATTCAAACAAGACCTTCGAGTTCTTCGCTGATGACACGCGCATCATCACTGGCCAGCGTAGCGTGATGAGCGATCAACGGCTGACTTCGCGCAACGGCGGGTTGCCGGTTTCTGGACGCGGCGTGACTGTCGCCGTGATCGACACGGGCATTGACGCGACCCACACCGACCTCGCTTACGGTCAGCAGGTGATTCAGAATGTGCGCGTCGCCGACCTGCAAGGCAGCGCGCCGGCATTCATCTATCCAAACGCCGCCGAAGGCTTGAATGACAGCGACCTGACGATGGGGCACGGGACGCTGGTGGCGAGCGTTATCGCCGGCAGCGGTGCAGCGTCAGGGAATTATTATGGCGGTATGGCTCCGGGCGCAAAGCTGCTCGGAATTTCAGGCGGCGACGCCAGCCTCTTCTTCGTGCTCTCGGCGATGGATTATGTGTTGTCGCATCGCGTCGATCAAAACATCCGCGTGGTCAATTGCAGCTTCGGCATCAGCGGCGTCTTCGATGCGAATGACCCGGTCAACATCGCCACCAAAGTCCTGCACGACAGCGGCATCAGCGTCGTCTTTTCGGCGGGCAATCGCGGCGATCAGCCGAATTCGCTGAACCCTTACTCGGTCGCCCCTTGGGTAATCGGCGTCGGCGCGACGACCAAGGGCGGCTCGCTGTGCAGTTTTTCTTCACGCGGCGCTGCCGGTTATGGCTCGTTCTATCCGACGCTGGTCGCCCCAGGACAAGCTATCGTCGGCGCGCGCGCCACAGGCGTTAATGTCGTTGGCACGTCAGGGCTGAGCGCCGGCCTGGCATCACCCGATAACGACCTGCAAACCATCCCGCCGGCTTACCTGCTGCGTTACACTTCGAGTTCAGGCACGAGCTTCGCCGCGCCGCACGTCGCCGGCACAATCGCCCTGATGCTCGAAGCCAATCCCGCGCTCAACGTTGATCAGATCAAAGGCATTCTCCAAGACTCGGCGACTCCAATGCTCGGTTATTCACGTTATGAAGTCGGCGCGGGCTGGCTGAACGCTTATGCCGCTGTGCAGAGCGCGGCTTTCCAAATGCCCTACGGCAGCTTCCGCAGACAACTGAGCACGCCGGGACTTACGATGTCGCGCAGCATGCTTTCCGGCTTCAGCGGCACGGTCGCGCCGGGCGCAACATGGTCGGGCATATTGGACATCCCCGCCGATGCGGTCTTCGCAACGACGCTGTTGAACTGGCAAAACGCCAGCCTGCCCGGCAATAAGCTCAGTCTCACCTTGAGCCGCGCGAGCACGAATGTGCAGGCGGCTCCAGCGGCTTCGTTGCTCGGCCCGTCTTCGCAAAAGATCGGCGTCACGCTCAAGGACCCGGCGGCGGGGCGCTGGATTATCAGCGTGGCGAACACGAGCGATAATGTCACCGGCACGTCGCAACGCTTCAACGGCGCAATCGAGATTATGCGAATGACCTCGAATGTCGGCAGCCTGGATCAGCTATCGCTGCCGGATAAGCAAGCGGCCTTGCGCGCGTTGCGCGGCGGGATGATGACGCCGCTCGGCAACGACTTCGCGCCCTACAACTCGGCCACACGCCTGCAAGTCGCGCGCGCCTTGATGCTCGGCGCAAACACACGCATCCCGCAGTTCCTTCCCTACACGCCGACCTACTCCGACGTGAGCGGGACGAACGCTCTGTTCGTCGAGAGCATCGCGCATTCGCCAGCCGGCGACATGTTGAACGCGGGCGGTCCGCGCTTCAACCCGAACGCGCAGGCCGACCGCTTGACCGTAGCCATCGCGTTGATCAAAGCGATGGGCCTTGATTCAGAAGCGCAATCGGCCAGCGCCGCGAATCCCGGCCTGCTCGATTGGATGGGCATTCCGGTGGCGGCGCGCGGTTACGTCAGCGTCGCCGTGACGCGCGGCTTGATCGTGCCAACCGTAGCCGGTTACTTCCGCCCAGGTGATGCCATCACGCGCCTCGATCTGGCGAAGGCTTCCGTCGCGTTGTTGCAGGCGACCCGGTGAGGTCGATGAGTTCAAGGATTTTTCAACCATCTATTGTCATAATCACATTGTACTTTTGAGAGGGAGATAGCTTCACACTTGTGGCCGTCCGATAGGACGACTACTCAAGAGCGCGGCGTTTTCTGGGGAGGGACGCCGCGCTTTTTATCTTCTTACGCACCGCTCAGCCCGGCTTCTTGCTGCGGCCATGATGCGCGTGCTAGACTCGCTGGTGATGTTGCGCCTGCTTGATCGTTATCTTATACGCGAAATCGTTCCCTACCTGCTGCTCAGTCTATTATTGCTCACGGCCATCATCTTTTTTCGTGAAGCGAGCCGGTTTTCGGAACTGCTCGTCGTCGCCTCGCGCAACGGGCTGCCGATGCAGGCGCTGGGTCGAGTGCTGGCGGCGCTCATCCCCGGCATCCTTGTTTTCACATTGCCTATCTCGCTGCTGATGGGCGTGCTGGTCGGTATGGGCCGTATGTCCGGCGACAGCGAAGTCGTCGCCTTGATCGCCAGCGGCCTGCCGCGCACACGCCTGCTACGTCCTGTCATCCTCGTCGCGCTTACCATCACAGGGTTGATGCTCTACCTGACGTTCACCTGGCTGCCGCACTCTGTCCACCAACTCACCGACCTGAAGGCGAATCAGAGCCTTGTCTTTCAAGGGCTGACCACCGAGATCAAGCCGCGCATCTTTGAAGAGGGCATTCCGCAAAAGGTGCTCTACATCGAAGACATCGACCGCGCGCGCAACCAGTGGCGCAACGTCTTTCTGGTCTCACTCGGCAATGACCCGTCTGAGATGATGATCGTCACGGCCAACTCCGGGGCACTGCGACAGGGCGAACGCTCCGAGATGCCGGAGTTATTTCTTGAGCGCGGCATGCAACACCTGACCTCGAAAGCGCCGGCCAACGACAACACCGGCGATGAGAAGCCGGGCAGCCCGCCGAAAGATACGCGCACGGCTGCCAACACGGCGCAAAGCAACAATGACAGCCGCGACAAGAAGAACGCGAGCGAGAAGTACACTACCAACGCCTTCGCGCAGATGACGCTGGGCATTGAAACGTCGAACAATAATAAAGACGATGAAGCGCTCGACCGCGACGCCACCGAAGTTGAAGAGATGACCTGGGGCAGGCTCATCAACTTTACGCCGGCCCCGGCTGACGAGCGCGAGTGGCGCGCAGAGATTCATAAACGATTGGCGTTGCCGGCGGCCTGCCTCGTGTTCGCAATGCTCGGTGTCGCTTTCGGCATCAGCAATGTTCGCACGGGCCGATCTTTTGGCCTCTTCCTCGGCCTCGCCTTCACCATCGGTTATTACCTGCTGGCGTTGAGCGGCCAACACGCGGCGCTATCGGGCAAGCTGCCGGTCTGGCTTGGCATCTGGCAGGCGAACATTCTTCTGGGCGCGCTTGGCGTTATAGTGATTGCGCTGCAAAGACGGCCCAGCGCCGACCCGCTGGCTCTGCTGCGGAGTCTGCCGTATCTATTGCCGCGCCTCTTCAAGAACCGCGACGAACAGGATGCTGGCCTCTCGCAACCGAACGATAAACCGGCGGCGAGCAAGCAGGCTGCGACAGTGAAAGGCTTGCGACGCGTGCCGCGTTTCCGGCTCATTCAGTTGCTCGATAAGCTGGTGCTCTCGGACTTGGCGCGCTTTTTCATTTACATTCTCTCAGGCGTAGCGGCGCTCTTTCTGATCATCACGCTCTTTCAACTGCTCAATGCCATCACGCGCAATCACACGGACTGGATGGTCGTCATCAACTACCTGATCTTCCTGCTGCCGATGATTGTAAATTACATTACGCCGATGGCGGCGCTAGTGGCGGTGATGGTCACGTTCGGGCTGCTGCAAAAAACCAGTCAGGTGGTGGCGCTGACGGCTTCGGGTCAGTCCGTCTATCGCCTTGCGCTGCCGGCGCTGGTGGCATCGATTCTGTTATCGGGCTTCGTCTTCTTCAATCAAGATTACGTGCTGCCGTTCACTAATCCTGTACAGAACAACTACCGTCACCTGATTATCAACGGCGTGGTTCCGCCGCAGACCTATTACCAGCGCAACGCCAAGTGGCTGTTCGGCCTCGAATCGCGCATCTTCAGCTACTACGCTGACCCGGACGTGGCCAACAATCGTTTGAAGCGGCTGAACATCATTGATCTGCGGCGCGACCCGTTCGGCATATCGCGGCGCATCTACGCGAAGTCGGCGACGTGGGACGCGGCGACTGGCGAGTGGGTGCTTGCCAATGGCTGGGAGCGCCGCTTTGACGGTGAGCGCCCGATCTATTACGCCGCCTTTGATGAACAACGCGTCCGCCTCGCTGAAGGCCCCGATTACTTCAAGAAGGATTTGCGCGGCGCGAACTCACTGACGCTGGCCGAGCTGCAACGCAAGATCACCGACTTGCAGCAGATGGGCTTTGACGTGCTCGACCTGCGCATCGCCCTGCAATCGAAGATCGCCTTCCCGCTCGCCTGCCTGGTGATGGTGATCGTCGCCCTGCCCTTCTCGTTTTCCGTCGGCAAGCGCGGCGCGCTTTATGGCGTTGCCCTCGGCATCGCCATCGGCCTGGTCTACTGGGGCGCGCTCTCGTTATTCGAGCAGATGGGCCGTTACGAGATGCTGCCGCCGGTGCTGGCAGCGTGGGGGCCGAATCTGTTATTCGGCGCGGGCGGGCTTTACCTCTTCCTCACAGCGCGAACTTGAACGCCGCGCCGCGCTCAACGCGGCAGGTCGGCGACAGCCGCAAAAGCGCGGCGAGTGCTCTCCCAATAAATCATCGCTACCGCCGTATCGTAATCCACCCACACGAACGCGTCGTGCTCGATCCGGTCAATCAACACGTCCTGTTTGGCGACTTCAAGAGCGAAGCAGACCTCTTCGTTATGTGTGACGCCGGGCGCGTATTTGGCTCGCCACTGCGGCGCAATCTCGAAGACGTTGACGAGGCCGAGCTCGATCACTTCTTGAGCGAGCGGTCGGTATCCCGTCTCTTCATAGATTTCGCGCACGGCGGCATCGAGGTGGGTTTCGTCCGCTTCGAGTGAGCCGGTTACGGATTGCCAGAAGCCGCCGTGACTCTGAACACGGCGCAGCAGGAGATACTCGCGGCCTTGCTCGATCTCTGTAAAGATGACGACTTGAACCGAGCGCGGTTGCTTGAATGGCATGGCCAGGATCAAAGGGGCGAAAGCCGCTCGCGGTGGCCGCGAGAATTTTTAGAGATGAGGATGGCTGAACGGTTCATCGCCAGCCACCGCGAGACGGCTTTCGACAGTAGAGCTACGGCGCTACAGCTTCGGCTTACTTTTTCGGCAGGACCGAATCTTTCGCCGCTTTGGCGACGCGGAAACGCACGACGGTCTTCGCCGCGATCTTCATCGCTTCGCCGGTCTTCGGGTTGCGGCCCATACGAGCTTTGGTCTTCTTCATCACCAGCTTGCCGATGCCGGGAATAGTGAACTCGCCGTTCTTCTTCACTTCGCGGTAAGCGATCTCGTTCAGCGATTCGAGGAACGATGCCGCCGTCTTTTTATTGGTAGCGGTCACTTCCCCCAGCTCGGTGGCCAGTTGCGTCTTCGACATTTTCTTCTTTGCAGTTCCAGTTGCCATAATTAAGTTTTGCCTCTTTCTCCTTAATTGAATAGTTGTGTCGGCGCGGTGGCCGACGCCTCGCAGCAGGTGCGGTCACTCGCCCGTCTGCCTCTTGCAAACCGCGACGCCGCGCCGCCCAAAAAGATACCCCTGCTTTGGCCGCCCCAATCGAGCCAGCTAAAACAGGGGGTTGACTGCGACGCGAAGATTACTACAGCCAACCGAAAGATGCAACTATAAATGGCGAAAAAACCTCAGTTTTATTGAGGATTTTGCTTAGATTGATAAACGCCTCGCCACCGTTTCACCGCGCGCACTAGATGAACGGCTCGCAAGTCACACCGGCAACTCACGATGCAGTTGACTTCGCCATCAGCGCGGTGAGAGAATTTCGCCTGTGAGTTTCGACGGCAGCGCGCCGTCAGCCCCTTCGCCCGCTTCCTGACCATCGCTGAGATTAAGGGCCGCGTGCCACAAGTGAGTTGTAAACATGTTGCCATTCAAGCCATCACCTCTTGAGCATAAGGACAGGCCACGCTGGGACATCGGTGTGGACCGCCGGCACGTCGCTATTTATGTCGCTGTCGCGCTCGTCGCCGGTTTCGCCATCGGCTTTATGGTCGCGCGTAACAGCGGACGCAAAGAGACGCCGCCGGTCGTGCCAACGGCGACAGCCGCGACCGCACCACCTCAACCGACCGTGCGTCCAGTTGTCCCCGAAACCGCGCCTACCGATTTTCGCAAAGTGACTCGCTTGCTACGCGCCGACACGCTCGACGTTCAAGGCATCGGGCCTGTTCGTATGATCGGCATTGAAACTCCAGACGGCAAAACCCCCAAAGAGATTTATAGCCGCTTTGGCCAGAGCGCCGTGAGCTTCGTCGAGAAGGCCGCGCTCAATCAGGACGTGCGCCTGGAATTTGACGCGGCGAACGTAGCGCGCAACAACAAGGACGAGAGCGGCCAGACGCTGGCCTACGTCTACACGCGCGATGGCACGTTGCTCAACAGCGAGTTGTTGCGTGAAGGTCTCGCCTTTGTGCGCTCGCTCGAGGAGTTCAAGATGAGCAGCGACTTTCGGGCGATGGAGCGCGAAGCGATGCAGAGCCTTCGCGGCGTCTGGGGATCAGGCTCAGGGTCTACGGCGTCAAGCGCGGCGTCGTCCGCAGCAGGTAGCGATAAATCGGGCAGAGTTGCGCCGCTCGCGCCATCGGCCATCGGCCCGAACATCCCGGCCATCTCCGGCGCGTCGCCGTCAGCGACGACAAACGAGCCGACCGTTTTTGTCTCGCCCGCCGACCGGCTTTATCACAAGGCCGGGTGTGAGCTACTCGACGGCAAGAAGCAGACGTTGGCGCTGTCGCAGGCGCGCTCGCAGGGCTATCACCCGTGCAGCCGCTGCTATCCTTCGACCTCTATGCGCGCGCCATAAAACTTTTGCGCTCTCGTGAAAAAATCTTCGTTTGCTTCTCTTCGCAAAACCGGCGGCGGCTTCCCATAACGGGGAATAGCCCGCCCGTTGCGGCGGCTCTTACCGCATTTTGCTTGTTCATTCTATTGACGCATCGTTTATACTCTTAAGCGGATTGCCAAGTACGCCAGCCCCAGAGGCTTGACCCGGAACTAGCCCCTCTGGATTTTTCAAACGCCCTCGCAGGAATTCAAAACTCATGCAAACTATCGAACAACGGCAGTGGTTTCTTTGTCGGCTGATCGGCGCGCAAGGGTTCGGAGTTTTCATCATCGCCATTTTCTTTAGCATCGGACTCATCACCCAGAGCGCCGTCGCTTCATCTAAAAAGCATCCAGCGCGCTCGCCACAGGCCGCCGCGAGACGGACGAACAGCGCAAGCGGCGAGGCGTGCGCCTCTTGCGAAGGGAGCAAGCGACGTGGCAGAAACGACGCGAGACTGGCGAAAACGATTCCCTGTCATCCGAAGGGCTACATTGATCCGAAGGTTGCGAAGAACTATCAAACGGCAATGCGCGAGCTGCGCCGCAACGGCATCCGTCCGCAAGTGACCAGCGTCTGGCGCTCGTCGCAGGAACAGGCGCGCCTGCATCGCTGTTCAAACAACCGCCGTTGCCGGGCCAATCACCCCGGCCTCTACTACGCGCTGCCGCCGGGGCAGTCATTGCACGAAGCGGGATTCGCAGTCGATATTTCGGGCGTTGCCGCCGGTCCGCGCGGTCGCAAGCAAGTGACGCCGCATGGTCGCCGCATCATCAGCGTGATGCGAAAGAATGGATTCAAGTGGCGTTATGGATTGAAAGACCCGGCGCACTTTGAAGCCGACCCGACGCGCAAGGGCTATCATAGCGTCAAGCAGGCGATTCACAAAAATCAGACGACCTGCACGGTCAAGCTGGCCAGCGCGCAACGACAGGCGGGGCGAGCACAGACCGTCTCGACATCGCGCAGGGCCGTGATAGCGAAACCGATCTCGCGGCGCGTCAGCGTCGATAAGCTGCGGCGTCGAAACTCTTGAACGTGTCGGTCGGAAAAGATAAAGAGGCTTTAGCCGGTAGAAGAAACAAAGCCCCGCGAGACAGTCAATCTTGCGGGGCTCTTCTGTAACTCGCCTTACTCTTCGGCGGCAAACTCGGCGTCATCGACGGTCTCGAAGTAAGCCGTATAGACACGCCGCGCCAGGTCGAGCCTATCGCTATCAACCAGCACGCGCAACTCACCGAACATCGCCAGGTGCGGCATCACCGAAAGCGAATGGCCGCCTTGCACAATGACTCCAACGTCGTGTTGTTCGAGCACCTGTTTGATGAGCATAGCGACGGGAAATAATCGCGGGCGGCACAGTTCGACATACTCTACCGGGCGGCGCGTCAAGACTTCTAATTCCGTCGCCGTCCGTTCGTCCATCGTCACCGGGAACAGGTCAAAGCCACACGCCGGGCAGTGCGATTGGCTGCCCGCGAATTCGTCGGCGCAGATTGGACATAACATCAACATGGGTTAATGAACTCGATAACAGACAGTAGCACACAACCGTGTCGCCCTGCCAGATTTCAGTCTCTGCCGCCCATGCCTTACCGACCAATCCCCTCAGGCTGGTTTTTCCGTGCTATCTTCCAGCCGCCGCGTCCGCGCGCCGCCGTACTCGATCAGCCAATCCACGTCGTTCTTGATGCGCCGGCCCGACGCATAGATGCCGCGCAACGCTTCGTGCTGCTGTTCGGTCAAGGGGCCATAGCTGCCGTGCTCCAACAACTCGGCGAGACCGAGGACGCTTTGCAGCGAGCCTTCGATCTCGCGCCCGGCGTTGACAAGGAACTCGCTCTTCAGCCGGTTGATGTCGAGCAGTTGTTGTGCCGAGGCTTCAACGCGCGCCAGCTCACTCTTCAATCGGTCACGCTCTTGCCGCGACTCCTGCTCAGCGTGGCGAACGACTTCGGCTTCGGCGCGCGCTTTGGCTTCAGCGGCTGAAGCTTTTGCCAGCATCGCGCGGGCCTGCTGGTCGGCGGCGCGCACTTCGTTCAGCGCGCGTTCCATCTCGCCGAGCCGTTGCTCAAGCTCGCGTATGCGCCCCGCCGTCTGCCCGCCGGCCTGCTGCGCCTCTTCGCGCGCCGTTTTCGCTTCACGCAGGGCGCGGTCGAGCGAACGCACATTGGAAAGCGACAGCGATAATTGCCGCGCCACACGGTCGGCGAATTCAACTTCATCGCGCTGCCATTGACGGGCGCGGTCGCATTGATGCAAGTAGAGTAGCGCCCGCGTCGTGCCTTCGATGCGTACGGGCACGATCATCTCGGACAAGACCTGGAGCGCGGCGGCGCGCTCGTTGCCCATCGGCGAAGACTGGCGCGAATCGTCAATCGCTATCGGCTCGGCGTCCGCCAGCGCCGCCAGCCGGGTCAGCTCAGGCGACGCGAAACTGGCTCCGGCAGCCGGTTTGATTCCTTGCGCGACGAACTCGTTACGGGCCGGCAAGGCTTCGCCCTTGTCGCTGAGCGGCACGATCAAGGCGCGCGACACGCCGAGGGCGTGACCGAGCACTTCGACTACGGCCTCCATCACTTCGTCGGGCGTGCGCAGTCTTTGTAATGCTTCAGACAATCCGAGGTAGGCGCTCTCGACGCGCAGCCGGTTGCCGCGCTGGTCTGTGCTCTTAAAGACTTCGCCGATGGATGAAGCCGCCGTCCTTAACATTCGCAGTTCGGTCTCGGACCACTTGCGCGGCTGCGGCGCGTGAACTTCGACGACGCCGACAGCGTGATCGTCGCGTCCGACCGGCACGCCGAGATAACCGACGATGCCGCTCTCGCGCGCCTCGCGCGGGAAGATGCAATGCGGATCAGCCGGCGCGTCTTCGAGCACCAGCGGCTCGCCGCTCTGCGCGATGCTGCCGGCCAATCCTTGACCAAGAGGCAGCGGCAGGAATTCCGCAGACTTCAAGCCATAGGCGGCAACCATTCGGACAATCGCGGCCCCCGGCTCGATGCGCCACAGCGCCGCGCTCTCTGCGCCCATCAAGTGCGCCACTTCGCGGGCGATGGCCGCAAGCGACGATGGCTCATCGAGAGCCGCGATCAACGAGCGAGAGAAGGCGGCGCTGCGCGAGGCGCGTTCGTCGAGAGCGAATAACTCGCCGCGTTCGCGTTCAAATTCCAGAGCGACCGCCAGCCGGTCGGCAACGCGCGACGCGGGTTCGCGCAGACGTTGCAGGGATTCGGGCGTGATGGGTTGAGCGGCGTGTGCGAGAACGAATCCCATCCAATCGTATGCTGCGCGCCAGGGAAAGACGATGGCATCGACTCTCGATGCGGGCGATGCGGCGGCTGGCGCGTCCTGCCCTTCTGTCGCTTCGCTTTCGCCGGCCTCTTCGCCCGTTGGTTGCGGGTTGCCGAGCGGGCCGGTGACGAACGAGCCGGCGGCAAGCTCGCCTGTGAAGTATCCGAGCCTGGTCTGCTGCGGCTTCCAGAAATTGCCGAGCACGCTGGCGTCGAGCGATTCAGGCAGCGGCGCACTAAGCGCGCCGGTTGCGCTTTCATCCGAGCTTACTTCTTTAAGGATGTTGTTGAGGCGCGCGTCTTGTTCGCGCCCGGCGTAGATGGCGAGCACCGGCAGGCCGATGTATTCGCGGAACAGTTGAGCGGCTTCGTTCGCAGCGGCGGCAGACTCGCGCAGATACGGCATATGCTCGGCGGCGGCGGCGAACTGGTGCTCGCGCTCCATCTCGACCAGCTCGCCGCGCAGGTGATCTTCGCGCTCGCTTGCGCCGCGACGCGAGCGGAACAGCAGCCACAGCACCAGCCCAAACAACACGGCAATAATGACGATGGCAATGATGAGGAAAAGAGGGTTGTGCAAAAGATTCTGCAACGTCTCGCGTGACATAATCTATCCTCGCGGGGCGCGACCAATTTCGACTCAATGAGAAGCGATGCACTCAGAATTCGTGGCCGCTTCGACGGACTCCTGCCAGTCCATGCGCGCTAAGCATAGTCGTAAACGGTGCGCCAGCGCAACGCATTTTGCAGCGGCGCGGTGGGCAGTACGCGCGCCGCCTGTTGCTTGCGCGGCGGCAGTCACGCGAGTAGAATGCGGCCATCCTCTTTCAGACAGACTGGACCCTTGACCGTAGAAAGGAAAAGACTATGCGCATCCGCTTCGCTTTGAGGTCGCTCGCTCTCACGCTCATTATGATGGCTCTCTCAACCGTCGCCACGCCCGCCGTCAAGAAAGGCGACGATGCCGGCAGGCTCGATAAACTGGCCCGCTCGGTGACGATCTACCGCGACAGTTACGGCGTGCCGCACATCTATGGCCCGACCGACGCGAGTTGCGTCTTCGGCTACGCCTACGCGCAGGCCGAAGATAATTTCTGGCAGGTCGAAGACAGCTACATCCGCGCGCTCGGTCGCGCTTCGGAAGTGTATGGCCCGCGCACGCTGAGCGACGATATGCTCAACCGCGCGCTCGAAATTCCGCGACTCGCGCAGGCCGAATACGAGCATTCGACTCCGCGCGTCAAGGCGCTCTGCCAGGCCGTCGCCGACGGCTTCAATTATTATTTAGCGAAGAATCCGCAAACGCAGCCGCGACTCATCACGCGCTTCGAGCCGTGGCATATGTTCGCTTTCAATCGCTTCGCCCTTTATCAACTCTTCATCTTCGGCAAGTCGGGCTTGAAGACCGAAGAGATCAAGAGCGCCGTGCGCGAAGCCAATGGCGATAGCGCCCCGGCGTCGCGCGGGCAGGTGAGTTTTAAGCTGTCCGATCTCTACGAAAGCGCCGATGGAATGGAAGCCGCCGTCGGCTCGAATATGTGGACGGTGACGCCGCAGCGCAGCGCCAGCGGTCACGCCTTGCTCTTAATCAATCCGCACCAGCCGTTCTTCGGGCCGGGCCAGTGGTACGAAGGCCACGTCCACAGCGACGAAGGCTGGAATATGAGCGGCGCGTCGTTCTTCGGCTCAGGCTTTCCGACTATCGGCCACAACGACGTGCTGGGCTGGAGCCACACGGTCAACGACCCAGACATCACCGATATCTACATCGAGAAGTTTGACGATGCCACGAACCCATTGGCCTATCGCTACGGCGACGGCTACAAGACGGCGACCGAATGGACGGACGTCATCAAGGTCAAAGGCGACAAGGGCGTCGAGGCGAGGACTCTCAAGTTCCGCAAGACGCATCACGGCCCCATCGTCGCTGTGCGCGAAGGCAAGCCGCTGGCGCTGAAACTGGCGCGGCTCGAAGAAGGCGGCCAGATCGAAGAGTGGTATCTGATGAGCAAATCGCGCTCGCTGAAAGAGTGGAAGGCGGCGATGGCGCGCACCGCCGTGCCGATGTTCAACGCGATGTACGCCGACCGCGAAGGCAACATCTTTTACGTCTATAACGGCGCAGTGCCGCGCCGCTCGCAGAAGTTCGACTGGCTCAAGCCTGTGGACGGCAGCGACCCGGCGACTGAATGGAACGGCTATCACGCATTCGATGAGCTGCCGCAGTTGTTGAACCCGAAGTCGGGCTTTATGCAGAACTGCAACCAAACGCCGTTCACGACGACCAGCGAAGGCAGCCCCGTCAAAGAGAACTTCCCGACCTATATGACGCGCGAGATCGACAACGCGCGCGCCAGGATTTCGCGCCGCCTGCTCAGCTCGCAAGAGAAGTTCTCTTTTGATGAGTGGGCGCGGCTGGCTTTCGACACTCGCATCCTCGAATCCGAGACGCAAATCCCTGAGATCGTCGCCGAGTGGGAAAAGCTGAAGCAGGCCGACGCCGCGCGCGCCGAAAAGCTCGCCGAAGCGATCAACGACTTGAAGGCGTGGAATCACGTCTCGACGTTTGACTCGACACAGATGACGCTGTTCACGATGTGGTTCGACCGTTATCTGAGGTCGCGGGCGCAGAACCCGAAAGGCGAGTGGCTTCGCGTGCGTGCGCTTGCAGACGTGATGAATGATCTGTCAAAAGACTGGGGCACGTGGCGCGTCGCGTGGGGCGAGATCAACCGCTTGCAGCGCATCCAATCGGGCGGCGAGCTTGAGGCGTTCGACGACAGCAAGCCGAGCCTGCCGATAGCCGGAGCGCCCGGCCCCGTCGGCATCGTCAACAACTTCTATGCGCGGCCCGAAAAGGGCCAGAAACGCCGCTACGGCGTCGCCGGCACGTCGTTCGTCAGCGTCGTCGAGTTCGGCCCGCAAGTACGGGCGCGCTCGCTGCTGCAATTCGGCGAGAGCGCCAATCCGGCCTCGCCGCATTACCTGGATCAAGGACGGCTCTACTCCAAGCGCGAATTCAAGCCGGCGTGGTTTACCTTACAAGAGATCAAGGCGAACAGCGAAAGCGTCTATCATCCCGGCGACAAGGCGATGAAGAAAGCGGCGTAGGTAGATTCGTTCACGGGCTTAATCCACGAAGGACACGAAATCTCACAAAGAAGGCACGAAGCTTCCTTTGTGAGACTTCGTGTCCTTCGTGGATTGTAGTTCATCCCTCAGTGACTCAGCGCCTCTTCAACCTGCCGCCTGTGCTCGCTTGCGACTTTGACCTCATTCAGCCTTTCAGCAATCGCCTCATCAATCGCTCGCCTCAGCTTTTCATTCTCTCTGATGACCGCGCTATTTCGCGGCTCAATCTCTTGTTGCCGCACCATCTCTAGCGAGTGGCGCACCACTTCTTTGACAAAGGCCGGCTCGCCCGCCCGTAGCTTGTAAGAAATGTGGCTGTCGTTATAAGTGAGATGAAATGGCGTTGAGACCCACTGCTCATCAACGCGCTGCAACACGTCAGCAATGCGAGCATCAGGCTTCACCGGCTGTTGCACGATAATCGAAGCCACGCTATCCCCATCAGCGACGGACGGCTCGGCCTCTCCATCAAAGATAATCAGGGGCAGTTCATAACGGCGGAGGGTGTCGCGCGCGCGGCCCTCGCGGTCGCGGACAATCTCTTCAATCGGCAACTCGGCCACTGCCTTGCGCGCTTGCGCTATCGCGCCTGTCGCCCCGTCATCGGCGCAGTAGTAATCAGTTATCGTTTTTGCCATACGATCCTCCTTCATCATTATTCCATTATTATGCGCAGGTCAGGATGATGATGAAGAGACCATCAACCCTTATGCCACGCTAAGTGAATTCCCTGTTAAATCAGATCGCCGTCGCGTTTTCTTCTTTGCCGTCAGGGCTTCTGGTGGCGTTGTTTTTTCGGCGCGCATCTGGCCGCGCGATTCAAGCGAGCGAGCGCGAAGCCACGCGCTCACATCGCTGTACGCGATTCAAGACAGGCCGTACCATTTTGGCATCCAGCGCCGTTTGAAGCAGTAGTCTTCTATCGCAAGGTGCGGGTTGCGGCGTCGAGGTGCGCGACCGAGTTGAAGGTGAACAGACGCAGGTCATCGTTCTTCATTCGGAGCACGGTGACGCTGGTGTTATAGATGACGCCGAGTATGCTGATCAGCTTGTCGTTGGTTAAAGCGAGAGCCGCGCCGGCGTGAATCGCAATGGGCGTGGCCGAGGTGAAGACCGCGATAGCCGGTTCGTGGCCCTTAAAGGTATCGGCGCACGAATGGATGCGGGTGCGGAATCGTTCATAGCTTTCTTCGACCTCAAGGTCTGGAAAGCGGTTCTCCATCCAGGCGCGGATGACGGCCTGATCGCAGCGCCCGGTCGCGCCGGCGGTCGTGTGCGGGTCGCGGCGTATGGCCTCTTGCATCTCAACCACATCACGAGCGAACTGCTCGTCCGCTTTCATCAAGCGGCGCGCGATGGACTTGTAAACTGAGAGCAGGCTGAATTCGTTCCAGCGTTCATCGGTTGTGATGTCGGGTACGTTTGCGCCGGCGCGCGCCATCGCTTCGCAAGCAATCTCAGCCGTGCGCCGCTGCCGGTTCAGACTGCCGGAAATGACGGCGGCGAACTCTACCTGTTGCGCGGCCAGATGCTCGCCGAGCAAGCGTGCCTGCTGATGGCCGATCTCTGAGAGCGTATCGTAGTTGTCGCGTGTGCCGGCCTGGCCGTGACGAATCAGGTAGATGAAGCTCAAGCGATGTTCTCTCCCTAGAGGCCCGATTGTTCAGCCAACTCCCACGCGGCGCGCGCGAGGCCGGCGACGCGGCGATCAAAATCCTTGAAGCGTTCGTCGTGCGTCTGCCCTTTCACGAAACGATAGTAAATCTGTTGCAGCACGACAGCGACTTTGAAGAGCGCGAAAACTTCGTAAAAGGCGATGCCCGACACGTCGCGCCCGGTCTTCTCACTGTAACGCGCGGCCAGCTCGTCGCGCGTCAGCCAACCCGGCTCGGTCGTCACCGGGCTGATCGATTCGCGCCGCGCCTCAGGGTCATCCTTCTGCGCCCAGTAACAGAGCGCGATGCCAAGATCAATCAGCGGGTCGCCCACCGTACACATCTCCCAATCGAGAATGGCGATGATGCGCGACGGCTCGTGTGTATCGAGCATTACATTGTCGAGCTTGAAGTCGTTGTGCACCAGCGTCGCCGCAAGGCCGCGCTCAGGATCAGGCTCCGGCGGGATGCGGTCGGCGAGCCACTGAACGACTGATTCAAGCTCAGGCACGTCGCTGGTCTTTGAACGTTGCCAACGCTCAGACCAGCCGCGCACCTGTCGTGTGACGAAGCCGACAGGCTTACCGAGCTTGACCAGACCCGACGAATAGATGTCCACGGCGTGCAGCGCCGCCAGCGCGTCCACCATCGACTCGCTGATCTGCCGGCGCAGCGTCAACGAATCCTCAATCTCGCGCGGCATCTGTCGGCGGATTACCAGGCCGCGCCGTCTTTCCATCAGGTAAAACGGCACGCCGATGACCGAGGTGTCTTCGCAAAGCAGGTAGGGTTGCGGCGCAAGGTGGAAGACCGGATGAATGGCGGCAAGCAAACGGTACTCGCGCGGCATATCGTGCGCGGTCGGCGCGACGGGGCCGAACGGCGGGCGGCGCAGAACGAATTCGCGGTCGCCGAGACGAACGAGATAAGTCAGATTCGAGTGGCCGCCGGGAAACTGTTCGATGACGACGTGCGCGTCGCTCAACGGCGCATCGGGCAGTACGTCGGCCAGGTGCTCGCGCAGGCAGGCTTCGAGCGCCGTCGTATCGAGTTCTTCGCCGGCGCGTATCGGCGCGGTATCGTTCAACACAATCTCGTCCATGCTCAACGGATGTTATTCGCTCGCGTTAGCGAATTCAAGGCGGCTTGTTGATAGAGGCTATGACACTGTGCTATGTTCGGCGCACGCGACATATCCGGTCATCATCCAAAAAGATGGTAAGATAGGGTAGACACGCGAAAGTGAGATGAAGGACGCGATGACAACGGTGTTGATTGCTGACGACGATCCGACAGGGCGCGGCATGTATCGCCGCGTGCTCGAATATGAAGGATGCAACGTCCTCGACGTCAGCAGCGGCGAGCAGGCGCTGGAGATTCTCGAAAAGCAGCCCATAGACCTTTTATTGACCGACGTGATTATGCCGGGAATGGATGGCCTGGAGTTGCTTGAGCGAGCGCGCGGTCTCTACCCCGACCTTCGCGCCATTATAATGACCGGCTACAAAACCGACGAGGCCATTATTCGCGCCTTCCGCAACAAAGCCTGCGATTTTCTGAACAAACCCTTTCACGTCGATGAGCTGGTCGAGGCCGTGCAGTCAGCGATGAGCCGCGACCCGAACTGCCAGATCGAAGTCATCTCCGATAAGCCCGATTGGATCGAGCTGCGCATCCCTTGCGACTTGTCGGCGGTCGAGCCGATTCAAAAATTCCTCGCCGAGCTTCAGGGCAATCTGCCGAAGGAGATGCGCGAGGCCATCGGCTCGGTCTTCCGCGAGCTGCTCAACAACGCCATCGAGCACGGCGGCAAGCTCGACATCACCAAGAAGGTCGAAGTCAAATATATTCGTTTGAAGCGCGCCATTATGTATTCAATCAAAGACCCCGGCGAGGGCTTTGACCTTCAACAGATCAAGCACGCGGCAGTCGCCAATCCCGACGACGAACCATTCCGTCACATGCAGATTCGCGTGGAGAAGGGGCTGCGGCCCGGCGGCTTCGGCATTATGCTGGCGTCACAGACGATTGACGAACTGGTCTATAACCGGAAGCACAACGAGCTGATCTTCATAAAATACATCGCCGACAACGGCGGCCCGCCAGTCGAAAAACCTGCCGAGTCTACCGGGCCTTGAGTCTGCCGAGTCAGTAAACAGCAACCAACTCTTAAGCCTGTTTAAAATTGCCTGCTGCCGCGAAGCGGCAGCGAGAAGGTAGCCAGAGGTGAAACCTCTGGAAGAGAGTAGCCAGAGGTGAAACCTCTGGAACCGGCGGCATCCATTTCCCCGCGTTGAAGACGCGGAAAGATCGTCTGGCGCTCCTTCAGAGCGCGGCGACTGTGTGCGATGTGTTCCAGACGTTGCACGTCTGGCTACCTTCTCGCTGCGCCTTCGGCGCAAAGGCCCAGTTTCAAAACACGCTCAAGACTCGGCAGACTCAAGACTCGGCAGACTCGATAGACTTGGAAGACTCGGTAGACTCGGCAGACTCAGTAGACTCCGCAGACTCGGCAGACTCGTTTATGCGCTCAGATAACCACGCCGTCGCGCGCTCGTAGAGTTCCTGCTTTTCCGGCTCGTTGAACAATTCGTGATAAAACCCTTCGTAGATAACCAGCTCTTTATCGTTTGACCCGATCCTGGCAAACAAAGCTTTGGTCGCTTCGACGCTCGCCAGTTGATCGTCTGTGCCGTGCATAACCAGCAAGGGCGCGCGTATCTGGCCGGCCCGCTCTTTGATCTCTGCCATTGCGCGCTCGGCTTCAGCGAACCATTTCATACTCACCTTGCCGCTGACGTGCGGGTCGGCGCTGTATGCACGGCCTACCGCCGGGTCACGGCTCAAGACTTTCGGGTCGATCTTGTTATCCAGCCGCAAGCGTGGCGCGAAGCGCGCGCCCAGCCCGGCAATCAAGCGTAAGTGCGCTGGCACAGGAACAGCCACTTCGATCAACGGCGCGGAGATGACTGCGCCTGCGACCGCGCCGCTCTTGCGCGACAGGTAACGCAATGTCACCAGCCCGCCCATACTGTGGCCGACGATCACCAGCGGTCGCCCATCGCCACGATCACGTGTGAGCGTCACTACCTTGTCGAGGTCTCCTTCATACTCTTTGAAGTCTTCGACGTGGCCCGGCAATCCATCCGACAGCCCGTGCCCGCGCTGATCGTACGCCGTGACCGTGTAGCCATTGGCAAGCAGATGCTCGGTGAGCGGCCCATACCTGCCGCTGTGTTCCGCGAAGCCATGCAAGATGATGGCGTCGGCTCGCGCGCGGCTCGCTTCGTGGCGGCGCATGTATAAACGCAAGCCATCGCCGACTGTGATGGTCTCTTCGATGAAGGCCATTCGCGCTCCCCCGCTTGAACAGCAGTGATCTTGAATCCGCCTGAAGATGCCGCCAGATTAGACGCTCGCGCGGCGAATTGCAACCTGATGCCGTCGCCGCCAATTCGCCTTCTCAGCAATCCGCTTTCCCAGATGGCGCGTAGTTAGCGGTGCAGGCGCGCTCCTCATTACAGCGCCCGTTTAAGATGTTCAACCCAATTCCAGGAGAGACGCAATGAGCGGATTCCTGAGTGATCCGGTGCGCTTTCGCGCCGACCTGAACCTGATCGTGCAGATACTCATGGGAGTGGCGCTGCTGGTGGGAATGATGCTGGCGCGCAAAAAGCTATACGACAAACACAAGTACTGTCAGGCGTCGGTTATGCTGCTCAACTTGCTGATGATCTTTTTGATTATGGCTCCGTCCTACCATAAGCAGGTTGCGCCGATGGTTCCGGGAGGGCTGCGAGAATCGTATTACTATCTGCCGTTCATCCACGCGGCGCTCGGCACGATTGCCGAATTGCTCGGCCTCTACATCGTCCTTGTGGCTGCTACCAACCTGTTGCCGCGCCGGTTGAAGTTCGACCGCTACCGCCCCTGGATGCGCACTTGCCTGGCGCTCTGGTGGGTGGTGATTCTGTTCGGCATCGGCACTTATTACGTGTGGTACGTCAAAGGCGAGAGCAAGACTGCCGCGTCCACACAGGCGACAACGACGCAGCCAGCAACGTCCGCGTCGCCGCGAGTCACGGTGAAGATTTCCAACTTCCAGTTCACGCCCAAAGAAGTCTCTGTGCCGGCGGGCACGACGGTCGAATGGGTTGATGAAGTGGGCCGCCACACGGTCGAAGCCGACGACGGTTCATTCAAATCCGACACCTTGAGCGCCAACGGCAAGTACGAACACACCTTCAACGAGCCGGGCACTTACTCTTATTTCTGCACCTTCCACGGCGACAAGCACGGGGTGGACATGGCCGGCGTGATTAAGGTCACAGAGGCGTCAAAGTGACGGCACTATTCAAACAAAGGAGAGATCAGCTATGAAGAAGATGATGCACTTGATTCTGGTCGCGGCGCTCGCGGCGTTGATGATCGGCGCGGCAGTCACGGCGCGAACGGGTAAACCGAGCGCCGCGCGTGCCGCTACGGTGACGGTAAAAGTCAGCAGCTTTCAGTTCACTCCCAAGACCGTTACGGTCGCGGTGGGCACGACCGTCGAGTGGGTAAACTCCGGCGGGCGTCACACGGTCGAAGCCGATGACGGTTCGTTCAAGTCCGAGACGCTGGCCGACGGCGCAAAGTTCTCGCACACGTTCAGCAAAGCCGGCAAGTACCCTTATCACTGCTCGTTCCACGGCGACAAAGGCGGCAAGGATATGGCCGGTGTTGTCATCGTCAAATAGAAAAGCCTGCTAAAGCAAACACGGAGACACGGAGACACAGAGGAAGCACGGAGCAATCTCTGTGTTTCTGTGTCTCCGTGTCTCCGTGTTCAATACTCATCCTCAGATTTGTCTTCCGCTTGACTTGCCATTCCCCGCTTCATAAGATGGCTCCGGCCAGTAGTTATCCGCACCGGCTACCGATAATCGTAGAGAGCAATCACCGGAAACAGCCCCGTCCTGCTGGAGCCTGATTGATGAAGGTCCATATGCGCCATCGCCTGCCGACCATTCTCCTGCTTGCCTTCTTTATCCTTTCAGCTACGCAAGCCGCCGCGCCGCTGCCCGCCCGGCAAATCGCGGGCGACGGTTTGATCGTAGCGCGTGTGTCGCTCCAAAGTTCGGCAGATGCTCAACGCATTGTCCATCTCGGCCTCGATATCCTTGAGATGCGCGAGGGCAACGACCTCTTCATTCTCACCTCGACCGACCAGATCGAAGAGTTGCGCGCCAAGGGCTGGACTGTGAGTGTCGATAAAACGCAGACCGACCTCATTACTCGCCAGCGTAATCTCGACACCTTTCGCAGCGGCTATCGCACCGTCCAGGAAATGCGCGCCTATGTCGATAGCAAGGCGGCGCAGTATCCGAATCTCGCCGAAGTCTTCACCTACGGCCAGAGCTGGGAGAAGGTACACAGCGGCGGCTCCGCCGGGTGGGACCTGTTCGGCATTACGCTGACCAACCGGCAGGTCGCCGGCCCGAAGCCGACCTTCTTTCTGATGGCAGCCGTCCACGCCCGCGAGATTGCGACCTGCGAGCTGGCGCTGCGATTCGTCGATTACCTGCTGACCAATTACGGCACGGACGGCGACGTGACGTGGTTGCTGGATGAGCACAAGATTGTCATCGTGCCGGTCGCTAACCCCGACGGCCATGTGATCGCCGAGCAGTCTTTCTATCAGCGCAAGAATACCAACACGAGTTATGGCGGCGGCTGCGCCAATCCGCCGACCACGACCAATCAGTATGGCGTAGACTTGAACCGCAACTCGGATTTCAAATGGGGTACGATCAACACGCCGAGCGAGCCGCGTTGTGGGCAGACCTATCCCGGCCCTTCGGTCGCTTCGGAACCCGAAACCGCTGCGCTCGAAACACTGGTGCGCGGCCTTTTTCCCGATCAGCGCGGGCCGCTCGACACGGACCCCGCGCCGCTCACCGCAACCGGCTTTTTTCTGACTCTGCACTCTTACAGCAACCTCGTGTTGTGGCCATGGGGCTGGACTTCGCAGACTTCACCTAACGACACCAGCTTCGTTTATATGGGAACGAAGTTCGCTTCCTACAATGGCTTCACGCCTGAGCAATCGGTTGGCCTTTACCCGACATCGGGGACGACCGACGATTGGGCTTATGGCGAGCTTGGCGTTGCCGCATTCACCTTCGAGGTCGGCCCGTCGAGCGGCACGTGCGGCGGCTTCTTCCCGCCCTTCTCTTGCCTTGATGGCAACACCGGCGGCAGCTTCTGGTCGCGGAATCTGCCGGCCTTCCTCTACGCGGCGCGCATTGCGCGTGCGCCTTACCAGCTTGCGCTCGGCCCGTCGCCCGAATCATTGACGGCGACAGCCACGGGGCCGAATACCTTTGACCTGCGCGCGCAGCTTGACGAGCGATACAACGGCGGGCAGGCGGTCGCGGCGGCAGAGCTTTATGTAGACACACCGCCGTGGCGCGGCGGCTCGCCTTTGGCAATGACGGCGCTCGACGGCAGCTTCAACAGCACGGTCGAGACTGCCGCCGCCAGCATTGGGCCGCTTTATGGCAGGCATTTGATATACGTGCGCGGGCGGGACTCGCTCGGCAACTGGGGGCCTGTGCGCGGCGTCTTCGTCAATGGCGTGGATTGCCCGATGACCGTCTCTCCGAGTTCATCCGGCTTTGACATAGAAGGCGGGGCTGGTGTGATTAACCTGACGACACAGGCGGGCTGTCCATGGTCGGCGACGAGCAGTAACGATTGGATAAAGATTGTGTCGGCGCCCTTCGGCTCAGGAAGCACGACGGTCAGCTACATCGTGCGCAATAACCCGACCGACCGCTCGCGCATTGGCAGCATCACGGTCGGCGGGCTTCCCTTCACGGTCAATCAAGCCGGCGCAGGCCAGAGCAGTTGCCGCTTTCAGATTATGCCGACTTCCCTTTCAATCGGCGTAAGCGGCGGCGCGGCCACCGTCAACATCGCCACTTCGCAGGAGTGTATGTGGACGGCGACGAGCACAGTGAATTGGATTACAGTTGCGTCTTCGCCGAGCGGGTTTGATTCCGGCACGGTAAGCCTTCAGGTCGCTGCCAACTCGACTTCAGTCAGCCGCGTAGGGACTGTCCTTATTGCCGGAAAATCCTTCGTGGTGAAACAGAAGGGTCAATGAAGCCAGCCTGAAAAATCGTCCCGCCTACTCGGCGTGCTCAGACTCGTCGCCGCTGACTTCGTAACTCGACGTGATCGTCGCCGTCGCCGTCAGCATCGCTGAAACGCTGCAATACTTCGTCTCCGAAAGCTCGATGGCGTGCGCGACGGCGCGTTCGTCAACCTGATCGCCGCGAACGCGGTGGATGACTTCTATGCGCGTGTAGACGCGCGGGTGCTCGTCGCGCCGCCAACCGCGCACCTCAATCTCATAAGCCGAGATGCGCTGGCGTTTCTTTTCGAGGATCGAAATCACATCCGCGCCCGTGCAGCCGCCGAGCGCGATCAACACCAACTCTATCGGCGACGGCGCGCTCCTCTGATCTTGTGAAAAGCTGGTGACTATCGCGTGGCCGCTCTGCGATTCGGCGACAAAGGCATCTTCGCCGGTATAGCGCAGCCGCATCACTTTCGCCTCGCTGTTTTGTGGACTGTTTGTTTGGTCGCTCATAACTCATCCTCACGATTGATGAATGCTTGGGATATAACTCTAGGATAGCATAACGGATTGCGCGCACACGAAACCATCGCGCAACGGGCCTGGCTGGCGTGCGGGGTCTTGCCACAAAGATTCAGTTGCATATTGGAGAGTAGATCAAATACCAAGACTCGGAACAACTCCGCGCTCACTCCGTGTCGGTCAACGAATTGAAGACCCGGCGCAGATCAAGCACGGGACTATTTGCAGCGGGCTGAGCCGTACCACTTCCCGCGCCCTCTTTCCTGGCCCGCTTTCCACTGCTGCTGTCGCTCTCGGCAGAGCGCACGCCGCCGGGCAACCAGAGCGCGAGCGGCGCGTAATAATGCCGGACGCCGTGAGGTGGGAGCGCCAGTGGTTCCTCTTTATCATCTCTGGGCCACTCGACATCGCGCGTCGTCGTGCGCGCAGCAATCAACCAGTAATCGCCGGCGCGGTAACTCCCGTTGGCCGGGTCAGCGAATCTTATCTGCACGTTGTCTTCAAGGTCGATCCATCCAGCATTCTTTTTGTCGCTACCTTTTGTAATGACGATCACGCCCTCTGCATTCACATCCCGCCGCTGATCCCAACGTCGAAGATAAGGATGCTTGCCCTGATCCTCTCGCTTGTAAACCGGCAGGCCGCCTTTCGAGGGCGCTTTCAGCACGACCTGTGAATCCATCGGTCTGACTTCGGCGACTTGCAACAACGGCCACGCCGGTTGCGCCAGCGCCCGCTCGTCATCCACAACCTCGACCCAATCGTTGACCTGTAAACCGAGGTGAGCGTCGCGGCCCAGGTGGGCGACTCGCGCTTGGCCGCCGTTCATCTCAAGTATCGGGAACGTCACCGAGCCGTTTTCACGCGACCACTTGAAGGTGGCCGTATTGGCATTGTCGCCAGTATGAATCTCGACGCGGTAGAGCTGATTTTCCGCGCCACGATACCGCGCGTCGGGGTGGATGATGCACGGCTCATTGGCCGTCGCGCCGTCTCCGCTCTCGACACGCGCGAGCAACCGCCCGCGATTGTGCGGCTGAAAGGCATCTACATACTTCTGCCATCCGTTCCAGACCTCTTCAGCGGTCAGCGCGCCGAGCGGCTTCTTTATTTCGCCGTCTCTATTCGGAGGCACTCGGTCATTATCATTCTCTTGCGTATAGATTCGTATCTGCCAGGTCAATTGCGCGCGGGTCGCCGTGTCTGGGCCACCCAACGCGACCTCTCTGATGCTGTCGTCTTCGAGGGCGCTGACGTGACGCTCCCAGACATCGAGGTAGATGATGAAGCCCGCCGACAGCTTCAGCCCATCGGTTTGGTAAATGAAGTCCGCGTCGTTCTCGGCAAGCAGGCCCTCGACATAATAACGGCCTCTCATCACGATAAAGCTAAGGGTGTTCGACGGCGCGATACTAACCAGACGCTTGAGGTCTTCATCACTGCCGACACGCAGTTGCTCTCGCTTGGTCAGATGACTTGTCTCTCCTGATCTTGGCAAGATGCCAAAGCCGAGGTTTGCGGCAGGGCCGCCGAACGGGCCGATGATGTCCGTCGCCAACATTCGTATGTAGTGCCAGAAGATCGCCGTCTGTTCGTTGAAATCGGCGTCGAGCTGGACGCGCCCCTGCTGCATCAACACGCGCGCAAAGCGCTTCGCCGGATTAAACGTGTCGCGCGAAATATCGTTCTTCATCGCTGTCCTCCTAGCTGCTAAAGATAATGGCCGCTTCCATCCCTGCGGGCATGTACTGGTCGAGACGGGCGCGCAAATTGTTGGCGCGTTGCGGCTGGAAAAGATCGTGGAAGACGCCCATCTCGGCTTCATCTTCCGCGCCCTCGGTAATCTCAACCGCGCACGTATCGGCAAGCTGGCAATAAGCGGGCGAGCCATATCGTTTGCTGTTGAATTGCGGGCGCACGCGTTGCGTTTCGATCTCTTTCTCCTCTTCGCTCAACTCGGTTTTCTTTTCGGCCCGCCGATTTGCCAGCGCCGCGTCGGGCTGGCATTCGTAGCGGCGCGGCGTGCGTGAACGTCTCGGAACCCAGCAATAACGCACGCATCCCAACTGCCTGCGCGCAACGCGGACGAGGCCCTCGAAGATGCTGTTTTCGGCAAGCGTGATCGCGTGCGCGGCGACCTGACCGATGATCGTGCTGCGCGCGACGGTCAACGTCACGTAAGCAATCGGCAGGGTCGGCGAGCTGATGGCCAGCCGTTCGCTGTCCGTCGCATCCACAATTGAATCGCTGATGTACACACGAAGCGGCTCGGATTTGACTTCGTTCGTTTCGACTTGAATCGGGCCGACGATGCTGTGTTCGATCTTCAACGAAGCGCGCGTGTAATTCATCACCACACTCGGCTCGCCGTGCTGCGGCTCGCAGTTGCAATCCAGCTCCCAGCCGGGCACAAGCGTCGAATGCCGTATCGTGATGCTGCACAAATCGTCTTCGGGATTCGGCTTCGGCGGCGGCTGGTCGTACGACTGCGCGGAATCGCCTTCGTCTTCAAGCTGCTCATCGCCGCCTTCGACGCGAATGCCGCGACCGCTGACCAGCAAGCCATCGAGCACGAAGCGGCTACCGCGCCGGCCCTTGATGAACAGCGCGTCCATGCCTTCGGAATAATCGAGAATCTTGATGATCGGTCGCACACCGCTGGCGGCGCGAATCTGCAAGCTCTCGCCGCGCTGCAACTCGATCCGCAACGGCTCGTGCTCGGTGTAAACATCGCTGTCGAGTATCTCAATCACCGCCGCCCGATACTTCTTCAAGTCCTGCGTCGCGTCCTCTTCCGATTTCTCGCGCTCGCGCGTCTTGTCATCAATCCATTGATTGAGCGCCGCGCCTATGGTTTTAAATACTTTTCCCTTGCCGCGCCTGCTGACCTGATAGAGCGCGTAGCGTTCAGGCTGTGCAAGCGGCCTTGCGTATTCGCCGCCGCCGAGGTCGGCGCTGAAGCCGTAATGATAAGAGACCTTGACGCCGCGCTTCGGCAGTTGGCTCGGCGGAAAGACGATGCGACCGAGCACGGGATCGACCGCGACGTAATCGCGCGGCGGACGGTAACGCCACTTGCTGAGATCGGCAGGGATGATGCGCTCGCGCGGCAGCGGTTGTGGCGCGCTCTGCGCCGGCTGCTTTTGCGGCCAGTCGGGAACCCACAAGGCGAGGCTTCTGCCGATAAGGTCTTCGCCGGCTCCATAGTATGTGGCCGAAGCTATACGGCGCTCGCGGCCATTGACCGTGACACGCTCTTCAAAGGCGCGGCGGCGAATCGGCACGGGCAGGTTCACTTCTTCGGCAATGTGCGTCCGCACGGCTTCGGGCTGCGGACGGTTGTAGAGCGGCATATTGTGGCCGAGCGGATTGAAGGTGTAAGCGTGCGAGCCGACTTCATCCACACAGTGAGCTGTCGTGTATGTCACCGAGTAGGCTTTCAAGCGCCACACGAAGGCAGCCACGCTGGGAATGTTATAACGTCCCTGCGAATGCGACGACGCGATGCGGCGCACGTCAACCGTGTGGGCGAGCGGGTCAGAGCCAGCGCCGATCAGGTCGAGCGCATTGCCGCGATGCAGGTCGGCAGTTTGCCCGCGACGCAGATGAAGATGATTGATGTGCTGCGTCCATCCGAGCAGCTTATAGAACTCAACGACGCGCGCCGGCCAACCCGACACGTCCGCCGCCAGGTCTTCGATGAGTGATAGCGTTCCTTTGCGCCGGCGATTGCCAATCGTGTCGGCTACGTCGCGGCGCGGAACCAACATTCGAGTGAGCGCGCGATTGCTGCTCTGTTCGCCCGCAGAGATCACCGGCACGTAGCCGATCAGGTCGCCAATATAAGGAACCACCCAGTCTTCACAGGTCTCGATGAACCAGTTCTCATAAAGCTGCGCGATGTCCTCTTCGACAACGTTGACTTGCTCGGCAATCACCTGCAACAGCGCGCGCAGAGGATAGCCCTGCACGGCGTCGCGCATCCGATAGACCGCAGGCAGCAGATCGTATAGACGGTCAAGCGACTGGCTCATCGATTCGCCTCCTTGACGAGATTGAGGATCAACGTTTCGGGCGCATCGGGCAACAACACGGCAAGCTGCGCCGGCTTGACCTCGCCCTTTTCAGCCGTGGCCAGCCTTGCTTGAACGACTTGTCTAAGCGTCAGCGCCAACCCGCCCGTCGCGTATCGAATCATCGTGCCGCCGCTCGTCACTAAACGATCTTTCGCCGTCAACACAGCCTTCAAGTCGGCTTCGCTCACTGAGTCAAAGAGATCAACATCAACGTAGGCGACGCCTTCGACTCGTTGAATCGCGCTGATGGCTTCGCTCAAGAAAGCCGGCTGGCCAAGCTCACGGTTGTCGAAGCCGAAGCTGTCGAGAAGCGCAGAACGAATCTTCGGTCCCACTTTCTCTTCGAGGTAATCAGGCAGAATGTGGACCTGCGCGGAGATGACCAGCGACAGGCGCTCACGCGTCTCCACCTGAACGGCGAGATTGGGATCGCCATAGATTTGCAAGGCGCGGCGCAAGTTCTGATAGAGGTCTGAGGTCGTATCGATGGGGATGTCATCGACGCCGGCAATCGTCAGGTGGACGAATTGATGCAGGCCGTCTGTGAGCCTGCGCGCGCTGGCCTTGGCAATGCCCGCGAAGGTGCGCGCGAAGTCGGCGTAATCCGAAATCGAAACCAGCCGGTCAAGCGCCATCACCGCGAGAGGCGCGTTGCGCCGAGCCATATCGCGGCTCTCTTTATTCGCGCCGCCCGACGCGCGCAAGGGGTTGACGACTTCTTTGACGCCGAGCGGCCTGGTGATGGGCAGCGTGATCTGTCCCGCCTTCACGTTGCCGCCTTTGCCGATGCCTGAGCGGTAGACCGCCTTGATATTTTCGATGCCGGTGGCCGGGCGAGCGCCATACTTGCCATCGCCGAAGACCACACTTGTCCTGGCCTCATCATCGGTCTCGGTTACAAAGGCGCGGTCATTCGGGCCGAGCCGGGTGAGGCTGTCGGCTTCGTGCCATTCAACATCGTTGACGCGAACGTGCAAAGTGCTTTCGATGCCTTCGACGGTCGGCGCGGACACCTGAGTCAGCGGCGGCTGTTTGAGCGCGAACCGCTGAAAGGCTTGTGCCGCGTCGCCGCTGCCTAATACTTCGCTGCGCGTCTCGCCGTTCGTCGCCGTCACGACATTGCCATAGATCTTCACCGTCGCGCGCCGGTAAGTGTAGGCCAGATTACGTTCGAGCAGCAGGGTGCTGTGTGTGCGGTCGCCGGTCAGCGTCGCGTCAAAGTCCTGTTCAACGCCGGCCAGCATCACTAGCTCAGCGGTGCGCACGCCGCTGGTTTCGGCAATGTCCGTGCGTTCACCGCTGACGATCAGCCAGCGTCCAGCCTGCAAGCCGTCATAAAGCCGGGCCATCTCGATCTTCTGGTCGCCTATGTCATCAAGCAACGGCTCCTCGGCCAGCGCCAGTCGTTCGCTTTGCCCGTAAACAATCGTGCGGCGCAGACCGGACATCGTGAATCCGTCTTTGTTGCGCCACCGGCGTTGCAGGTCGAGCCGCGTCACCTTCGCGCTGACGGCGTAATCCGAGCGCGCCGTTGTCGTTATCGATTCAACCGGAATAGCGAGTCGCTTTAATGGCATCAAGCGATCATCATCAGACGGAGTTTGAATGACGATGAAGCTGCCGGGCAGTATCTCTTTGTAGACTTGATCGAGATCGACTCGCGTTTCGGATTCGTTCGTAGTCAACCAGTCAGTCTGCTGCGCCGAGGCCATCGCCACAGGCGCGGTGAGGTCAGGGGTCGCGGTGTCAGCTTCTATGACGGCCTCAATCACGGGCGGCGGCGGTCGCAGCAATTCAAAAACAGGCGCGTTGTACCCGAGCAGCGGCGCGGTGACGCGCAACGCATAGACGGCTTGCAAGTCAGAAACAGCGGGATTGACTCCGGCATTCGCCCACGCCGCGTACAAGGCATCAGCCAGCGCCGGGTGAAAGGTGGCCAGCAAGTGCGGGTTGGCGTCCGACGTTAAGCTGAAGACCTGGCTGGCCTGCTTGCTTTGCAAAAAGCGGTTGGGCAGTTGCAAGGATGGCGGGATGAGCAGTGAGTTGACCAGCGCCGCGAAGCTGGTCGGCTGCTTCGTGCCACGCTGCGGCTCAGGCAATTTTTCGAGGCGCTCCAGCTCACCGATGAATTGATCGAGTAGCAATCTAAGCTTGTTACCGGCTCCATCGAATTCGTTGCGCGCCTGATTCACCAGTTCATCCAAAACGATGCGGCCACTGAGCAATGTTGTTTGAGCCACAGTGGCGAGCGTGGGGATTAATCTTCGGGGCTGCTCGTCCTGCTTGAGAGCCAACATCAGGGCCAGCGCGTCGGCGGCAAGATAAGGCAAGGGCCGACGCCGCACATCAATTGGTTGCAAGATGACTTCGGTGCGGTTCGCCGCGAAATCGGCGACTGCCTTATCGACGCGGCGGATGACCTGTTCGCCCGGCTCCTTGCCGAAAACGAAAAGCAGCGCATCGCCGCGACTGAGGTTTGTCGCCGTGCCTTCAAAGAAGACCTTGTTGATGACCAGCACGTCATCGTCTCTTAGCGGCGCGGTGGCTTTATTGATCCTCTTTTGAAACGTGATGCGCATAGGCCGAGTCATTCGTGGCTGCAAGCTGTTCCACTCGACGCGCCCTTCAAGCGGCTCGGCGGTCTCAAAGAACTGCGGCGCTTCGTCCGGCCCCGGCACGCTCTGTGATCGCGTGCCCGCAGGTATCTCGACCGGCTCGCTCTTGTCTTCGAGCGTGTAAGCGAGGTAAACGCTCGCGGCGACGCCGGGCTTCAGCTTGTAGCCGATCAGCCGGGCCAGCTCAAGCACTGAACGCCGCTCGGTCGCTGTACGGAGATAGCCTTCATTGGCGATGCGCTCTTGATAAAAGCTCAACACATCGCCGACGATTGCCCACGCATCGAGCAGCGCAATGGCCGGGTCGTTGCGCTCACGCGTCTTCAAATCCTTGAGCGGGTAGATGCGATTGATGACGGCTCGCTTCCGCTCATCGAATTGGCCTGTGGGGATGTCGAGAAAGTGACTCGACAGCCGCGCCTGCATCGTCTCAAAGAACGTCGCGTATGTGCCGACGCGATAAGCAATCTGGCTCAGGCCCGGACGATTCCACGTCTCGGTCGGCGTCAGCGCCTCGACTCCTTTGCAACACCCGCAGCGTGATTTCATAAGCGATCTCCATTACAATGCGGCCATACACCTTTCAAGAGGCATCTCACCTGCCGCCGTTCACCTTCAAAGTCAGCAGGCCGTTTTCAGGAAAGTCGGAGTCGCTGTCCAACTGCGCCACTTCCATTCGGCCCAGCGGCAAGACGCCGTTCTCTTTCTCATCGCCGGCCTCTTCAAAGCGGCGCTGAAACTTTTCGACCGTGACATTCTCGACTCCTTCGACCGCCTGCGCCGTGGCGATGATTCGGCTCAGGTAAACGCCTCCGCCAAAAGTCAGATTGTCGGGATGGAAAAAGCCGAGCCGACCATTCGGCAAGCGGCGATTACTGAACGCATCGAGCAGCGCCGCTTCGACGTGGGCGCGCTGATAATGCGGCAGAACACAGACGATCAGCCTGATCTCAAGCGGCACGTAATGAGCCTGCACAACCTTCACGTCCTGGCCTATGCGACGATAGGCGTGCAGCGATGCGCGTATCTCTTCGCGCAGTCGCGGGTCGAACGTCTCGCTGCCGAGCGGATCAACGGCGACTCGCGCTTCAGACCAGCTCCCCGTCCACCGCAATTCGGCAGCGGCGCGTTGCACCTTGCGGGAACGCTCGGCCAGTCGCGCGTAATCATCGGCGGTGATGGCGCGTTGCAGGTCGCGGCGAATCGTGCCCGGCGCGAATCGCTTCACTTCGGCAATCGATTCCGGCTCGGTCCCACCCACAGCGGACAGCGGGTTGCGCGGATTGATACGCGCGCCGCCGAGCGCGCCGCCTCGAATGATGAGATGAGTAATCGTTTCAGCGCCGACGTTCCCGGCTCGACCATTGCCGACGCGATAACGCGCCGCGAGTCGCGTCAAGGCATCGGGTGTTCGCCCCAGCGTGCCGTCTCCGAATCGAAGCTGCGCGTGGCCGTCATTGTCCATCTCGACTACGATGTGGCGGTCATCGCTTCGACTGCTCAACAAATCGCGTTGAGCAGTCCAGAACCATTCGGCCTTCGCATCTGCCTGCGCATCGCCGATGCTGAGATGAATCTCGCCCTTGTCATCAACCTCAATCTTCAATGGCAAGTCATTATTCAAAGCGCTCGATGCCTGGTCGTCTATCACCTGTCCATCGTCGGCGTGCGCCTCATCCCTCGCCCGCAAGATGTCTGCGAGCGGCCAGCCGATCAGCCATTGAATTTGCGGCAGCGCCTTGCGCGGCTCTTGAGCCAACATCAACGAAGCGGCGCGTGCGGCATCGAGCGGTTCGCTATAAGTGAGCGGCGCTTGCTTGAGCAGCGGCCTGAATCGCCCCGGCGTTCGCGTCATCTCTGCCGCGCCGCATTCACACTGGCCTGTGATGCTTGTTGCCGGAACTTCGCCGATGTCTTCAGGCGCGAGCGTCCGCCCGTGGTCTACGAGAATGCAATTGCCGAGCGCGATGCTGACATTCTTGATGGGATGACACTGAGGCGCATCGGCCATCGCCGAGATGCAGAGCGCGAACGGCAGCGCGTCCGTTTCGCTCCACTCGACCTCGACGACTGGCACCTCGAACAGCGGGTCAACGCCGGCTTCCACTTTCGTCAACCGAACGGCGTGGCGATGCGACGGATCAGCGTCAGCCGGGTTGCCGGTCTTTGCGCCCTTCACCTCTTCAAAGATGAGCACATCGCCGGCTCGCAGATAGAGCACGGGATGAGAATCTGTGCTCTGCTCGGCCTGCTTATTCCGCTGCTCTGAGGCTTGCGGGTAAGCCGCCTCTTTGCCCGGCCCGCGCGATGGCGGCGCATCGGTGAGCAACCTGCCTTTCAGCGTCGCCCGCCTCGCGCCTTTCGGCAGACAACATTCAGTATCGCCCCACGTATAAAAGCGCATACGACTGTTGGCGGCATAAAGCATCACGGCTTGATCGCCGTTACGGATGAGCGGCTCGAAGACTTCGTATGCGGCGGGCGAGATATTCAATTCATTGAATCGATCTTCGCTGATGGCTTTGCCCGCGAGGCGCTCCAATTCTTCGGTGTTGGTGACAAAGTAGAATGAGCCGGCATCGAGCGGCACATTGCTGTCGGTGTCAATCGAAACCCACGTGCGCGCGTTGCAGCCTTCGTGCATCGCGTAATCGATCAGCCTCGTGTGGCGGCGCACGCTGATACGCAATCGCGCCGTGTCGAGATACGCTTCGGTCGCTACGGCGTCCTGGTAATAGCTCAGGTAATCGCCGACGTAAGCGAGCACTTCAACCAGCGCGACGCCGATATCAGGAATATGGCGCTCGCGCCAATCGGGCATCACCAGCGCCAACCGATCAAAGATCAACTGGCGGAATGAGGCATAGTCCTTCGCCAAATAATCAATCTCTGGCGCGGGCGGCTCGTCGGGCGGACAAACCTCCGCCGGCTTGCAATCCAGATCGCTCGCACAATTCACCTTGAAGCTGAACTCGGCGCTCGCATAACGCGGGTCAAAGCCGGCCAACGGCTCGCCGGTCGGCCTGCCGCGCTCATCCGTTGCGATCAGCCGCAGCGTGTAGGTAGAAAAGTCGCCCGCCCGGTCAACCTTTACCCGCAGGCATTCGCCCAACTCTTCATCATCTTCTTTGTCGGCGTAGACGTTCTCGGCTTGAATGTCGCGGATGCGACGCCCGCCTTCGATGCGGACGTTATCGGCGCTCAGGTTGTCGGGGACTTCGCCGAACAGATGAACGCAAAGCACGGTCTGTGACTCGTCTACCTCGACGTAATCAATGCCGTTGAAGTTTCGGTCGAGCGCGGTCTGGCGACGGCGCTCATCGCGGCATATCAAGTTGGCGTCATCCATCACGCGCTCCTTTGCACAAAGGTCTCTGTGCGTTGCTCGCCCGTGCGCAAGACGGCGTAATTCAAGATCACGCGCAACGCCGCGTCGTCGCTCTCCACCTCAAGCTCCTGCACCTGTATGAGGTCGCCGAGCCATTGCTGCAAGGCGGCCTGCACGGTGAATTGCAACGCGGCGGCGAGTTCGGGACTGTTCGGCGCAAAGACCATCTGCAACAATCCGCTGCCGAAGTCTGGACCATTGACGCGCTCGCCGGGACTGGTGAAGAGCAACTGTTCGATCATCTCTCGTATGTGATCGTCATTACACGCCGCCGCTGACCGCCCGCGCCTGTCGAAAAGCAAAGGAAAGTCGATGATCATAGCTCCTCAAATCG